>JAEXUD010000060.1 GCA_023453025.1 Bacillota bacterium | reverse complement strand
CTCTCGGGGTAAACTAATCCCTAAGAGACGGAAGATATAAATCTTTCGCGGTACCACTCTTATTCATTTCATACGAAATGCTCTCTCCGGATACGGAATATTTCTAATCGATATCCTGCCATTTTTAACGATTGGCTCTTCGTACCATCCTACTGCAATTTTCGGAAGATCCGCTCCAAGGCTACTTCGGCATTTCATCTGATGTTGTTTTCCACCTGCCAACAACTCTCTGAAATCGTTGAATATGCTTACTACTCCTCTTCACAGCGTTTATGTCGCTTATTAATTTGTATATTTTCAGGAGTATAACATTTAATAAATTGGTTGTCAAGAAAAATATAAAAAATTTTTCAAGTCTCAATAAATTATTTTTTCATATCTTGTGCTGTAATCCTATCAAATTTATAAATAAATGCAAATACCCCTTTTATGAAATCCACCTAAACAAGAAAATGTACAAAGCTAATTTTTTCTAATTAAATACACTATTTGGTAATTATCCCATAATTAAAATAGGAGAAATCCTCATTTTTATTTATTTTGTAATTTTATCCCGCAAAATTTATGTTATCATTTAGTACTAAGTAAAATTATACATTGTGATATTAATAAAGAAACATTATTATACAAGTCCACATTCTTTAGAAAGGAACTAATATGATTTTAAAAAGCATTCTTAAAATGTCATTCCATTCTATTATGTCAAATAAAACAAGAACCTTTCTTACTATGCTTGGAATCATCATAGGTGTTTTTTCTATAATAGTGCTGATTTCAATTGGCCAAGGGGCAACAGCCAGTGTAGTGGACATAATATCAGGCATGGGTTCAAATATAATAAGCATTAATATATATGACAGAAAGGTTTCTTTTGATTATAAGGATTTAATTGAGCTTGAAAAACTGGATGGAATAAAATGTGTGACTCCCATATACAGCATAAATGGCACTGTGGACTATGATATTAAATCTAAAAATGTAAATGTAATTGGAGCTAATGAAAATTATTTTAATATTAACAACTACGAATTAGGTTACGGCAGATTAATCAATCCAATAGATGTAGATTACAGGAACAAGGTCGCGGTTATGGGATTGACAACAGTCAATAATTTGTTTGGTTATGATGATCCAATAGAAAAGGAAGTTTTAATAGATGGTAAAAAATACACTGTTATAGGAGTGTTAAACGCCAAAGGCAGTTCAATATTAGGCGACTATGACGATATAGTTATAATACCCATATCAAATATTATGAGGCAAAAACGAACCGTGGTAATCCATGAAATTACAGCTCAGGCAGAATCAGCTGATGCAGCCAGACAAGCTGCCCAAAATATAGAAAATTATTTATATGATTATTTTGGCAATGATGAATCCTACACCGTATTCAGTCAAGGTCAAATCCTTGACATTATGGACGATATTGCAGGAATGCTGACAGCCATGCTCGCAGGAATTTCAGGTATATCTCTGTTGGTCGGCGGCATTGGAATTATGAATATTATGCTTGTTACCGTTTCAGAAAGAACAAGGGAAATAGGAATAAGAAAAGCATTAGGTGCAGGACGCGGAAACATAATGCTGCAGTTTTTGATTGAATCGTCAATACTCAGTGGTACCGGTGGAATTATAGGTGTTTTATCGGGTATATATGCTTCCTCTTATATAAGCAAATTATTGGGAACAAGGTTGATTATAAATATATATGTATTAACTGTTTCATTTGGATTTTCTTTATTAATAGGAATATTCTTCGGATTATATCCTGCCAGCAGAGCATCAAGACTAAAGCCAATTGATGCATTAAGATTTGAGTAGCAAAGGTTAGGTTAAATGCAATTTGTTTACAGTATAAAAGAATGATAAATCAATATGAAGAAAATGATTTATCATTCTTTAAGTTGTTAATTAAATTCATTAAACAATTTTTCAAAATCCTCTTTTGTGTCCTTTATGTGGTATACATGTTTATCTTCAGGGAATTTTTCTGCTTTGACGTCCTCTACATACTCTTTGAATGCATTAGTCATCACTTCTGCCACATTTGCATATTTCTTTACAAATTTAGGAGTAAATGCCTGGAACATTCCCAACATATCGCCGCATATAATCAATTGTCCGTCACACGGTAATCCTGCACCTATAGAATATACCGGTATGGTTAATTTTTTAGCTATGAATTCCGTTAATTCCGGCGGAACAGCTTCCAACAGCAATGCTAAAGCGCCGGCTTCCTGAATTGCAAGCGCATCCTTTATAAGCTCTCTGGCACTATCCACATAAAGTCCCTGAGCTTTAAATCCCCCAAGTTGCCCTGCACTTTGAGGTGTCAAACCTATATGTCCTATTACAACTATTCCTGCGTCTGATATAGCCTTGATTTTGTCTGTAACTCTGACTCCGCCTTCCAATTTTATTGCATCGCAGCTTGCTTCTTTTAAAAATCTTACCGCATTGGCAACAGCTTCCCCCTCTGTTGTGTGATAAGAACCAAAAGGCATATCTCCTACTATGTATGTATTTGGAGCTCCTCTTCTTACTGCTTTGCAATGAGCGATACAATCCTCCATAGTTACCGGCACAGTACCGTCGTATCCCAATACTACCATTCCCAAGGAATCCCCCACCAATATCATGTCCATGCCTGCCTGTTCGGCAAATGAAGCCATAGGAAAATCATACGCGGTAATCCAAGCCACCTTTTCTCCGCTTTTTTTCATTTTGTGCAGATCCAATATAGATTTTTTCTTTGCCATTTTATCACTCCTTTAATATTAACTATACAATCATCTATGTCGACTGAATTTATTATATAATTTCATATTGCATAGGTCAATGCAATATTTTCCTATTCATCCCGCTACCTACATTTTCATTATAGTGAACAATGTAATTTAGACGCGGGTGAATTCTTGAAAGTTGTGTTAAATTACAGCTTAAGGTCTCGGAATGGATAAGTCGTCTTTATAGTCATTAAATACAAGGTTGTAAGGACTTCTGTCGCACCATTCTTTTGCTATACAAGCATAGCTTACTTTATACTTAATTAATTCATTAAGCTTTTTAATATCCTTCCATGAATTATATAAGTCACATTCATTCTTGCCAGGTTCAAATTTAAAGTATACAGGTCCGCATATTCTGGCAATTTCATCTGCCTGAATATTTCTTTGATGTCCTCCCATTGAATCAACTATACTCATATAAACATCTAATGGCATATTTACACTGCTTCTGATTGAGGCAAGCATCGGTAACGGCAAATCAGCCACAGGATTAAAGCTGTCAGCACCTAAGTCAGAGAGCAATTTTGCTCCCAATGCATTAGCATGTCCCGCAAATACAGATACCTTAAACTTAACATCCTTAGGTATAGTACCGTCTTCTCTCATTTTACTCACAAGTGACAACAACCCTTCATCACAAATCATAAATCCTCTTATTCCGGCTTCAAGGCATCTGTCGAACTCCTTCAGCCACATATACAGATTGTCTTGTCCTCTTATTCTCATGCCGGATACATAGCCTTCCGCAGTTGTATATTGCCTTCCTAAATCCCAGCCTCTGGAAGGAACAGGGTTTATTATAACTTCTATCTTATTTTCCGCACCTATTTTAGCATAGTGTTTTAATTCTTCTGTTTCAAGCAGTGCCGAACCTCCCACTGTACCTATAATTCTGTGAATTGTCATGTTTTTTCTTTCAGACTCTTTGATTAAGGTTTCAAAATTCTCGACACATTCAATACCTGCAACTTCCATTCTGTAATGAGCACCACCCTCAAAGGTTACCTTAGATGATGGTAAGTCATATCTGTCCTTCAGCGGAAAATTAGTTTTTTCAGTAATGAATTTTTCAATATCTCTCATTGTCATTTTTATTATTTCTCCCTTCTATAATGTTTTATGATCTTCTTATTCAAGTATATAACAATAAATTCTAAAATGCAATACATTTTTTCATTATTTAGAATTAGTTTCTATTATTTACTACGCATTGTATTATAGGATACAGGAGATCTGTACGCATATATTGGTTCAAATATACGCAATTATATTGTTTAGGCAGAATTGAATCGTTTAAAACGCCATTAATATTTTCTATATATTAGATATTCTTTTCATTTATTGCTACAGCTATAATAAAATAATTACCGTATTTCTTTAATTCTTATTGCGATTTATTCTGCGCCGCTATCTTTGCTATATCCTAAATAATATGACAGCTCATTAGTAGCAAGTTCTAAATCTTTTTTAATATCCATTATCTTTGTAAAGTTCAGCCTTGTGCTTGGACCACTTACACTTACAGCTGCAACAATCTCATTTTTATAGTTTTTAACAGGCATAGCTATACAAGATAATCCCGGATAGTATTCTTCGTCGTCGATGCTATATCCCAATTCCCTGATTTTATCCGTTTGCTCTATTAAATCATTTATTGAAGATACTGTTTTAGGGGTAAACTTCTCAAATTGTATATTAGCAAAAATTTTTGATATTTCTTCTGTATCCAGTCCTGCTAAAATTGATTTCCCCAATGCGGTTGCATACAACGGCTCTCTTGTTCCTATAGGTACATTAGCCACTAAGGTAGATCTCGGATCAGCTCTGAAGATAATCGTAACATATCCGTCCACTCTTACACCGAAATTAACTGTTTCTTCATATTTCTGGCACAGCTTTCTTAATGTTTCCAAATTTAAGTTTGTCAGATTTCTTTGAATAGGAATGTTATTACCTATCTCAAAAAATTTCCACCCTAATATATATTTTGAACTGTCTTCGCATTTTTCGACATAATTATATGCCATCAAAGTGTCAAGTATTCTGTGAACTGTGCTTTTTCCAAGCTCAAGATGGGAATCAATCTCACTTATACCCATCCCCGTGCCTCCGTACTTATTCATAAATTCAATTATTTCTAAAGCCTTTTCAAGGGTTTGTACCGGATGTTTAGGTTCATAAACCTTAGTTTTATTCTCTAACAATTTAACTCCTCCATTTTTCTATATAATAGAATATTATATCATATAATATATCATTATATTTTGTTTTAGACAATGAATTTATTAAGTTTTTCAATAAAATTCCACAAATAAAAAATTTTGTTTAATAATCCAATATTTATTGAAACCACCTTATGTGTACTTCAGCACTGCCGTCAAATCCTGACATAGGTCTGTATATCTTAGTTTTAAACACCTGCATTTGGCATAAGAGGCTGTTGCATTATCCTGCGCTGGCGCTCAGGAGGACACTAATATGCTTAATGCAAAAGCCCCTTTAAATTAATAAATTATTTGTTTTCCACAGCTGCTACTTCTTCCATAAGCTTGTTAAGTATAGCCTCTCCATCTTTTCCCACAGTATTAACATATACATCATAAGCTGCCTTGCTTGCTTCCTTAAACATTTCTCTTTCACTTTCAGTTAAAGTGACAATTTCTATATCACTCGCTGATTTGATTTTATCCAGTGCAGCACTGTTTAAGTCTTCCTGAACTTTGAATGAATAATCTCTTGTTTCTTCTACCGTTTCTAAAATCATTTGTTGAATATCAGCCGGCAGGCTTTCAAAGAATTCAGGATTTACAGCAGTAGTTGTTACATAAAGACTTGAAGATGCAAGCGTTAAATAATTTTGAACTTCATAGAATTTCATCTCTTCAATAGCAGATATTGGATTTTCTTGTCCTTCTATCATATTGAGCTGAAGTCCGCTGTACACTTCCATATATGGCATTGGGGTAGGATTTGCACCATAAGCTTCATATGATGCCACTATCATAGGAGAAGGCATTGTTCTCATCTTAAGGCCTTTCCACTGTTCCGGGGTATTTACAGATTTAGTTGTTGTCCATTCCATTGTTCCTTCTGTCCAATATGCCAAAACTTTAATGTTCTTGTCTAAATAAATAGATGACAAATCTTCATTTAAAGCTTTGCTTGTTTTAAAAATTTCCTTGTTTTTTTCCATATTCTCTGAGAATAAGAAATGTAAGGAGAATAATTGATTTTCAGGCACGATTGTTCCTGTATTTCCGGGAGATACCATGGCAAATTCCAATCCTCCATTTTGCAGCAGTTCACATTGCTGAGTCGCATCCCCGATTTGACCTACCGGGTATATGTCAATATTAATTCTCCCGCCTGATTTTTCGTTGAGTATTCTTGCAAACTCTTTTACATATAGGTCCTGTATACTTCCGTTGTTTTCCTCGTGAGCAAATCTCCAATTATAAGTTTCCTCTTCACTTGGAGCCGGTGCAGTTGTTTGTCCGCCGCAACCTACAAATAATGCCATTACTAATAATACAGATACTGCTAATAATATAGTCTTTTTCATCTTACAAATCCTCCTCATATAATTAATTATTTAAATAATTTAGTGTTGTTCTTACATGCATCTCCGCACCATATTTCAAGGTATCTTCATCCAGCGAAAACCTTGGATGGTGGTGAGGATACATGGTTTCTTTCTCTTCATTACCATTTCCGATAAAGTAAAACACACTTGGAACTCTTTGTGAAAATTCGGCAAAATCTTCTCCTGCCATACATCTGTATTCTGCGATGTTGTCATCAGTTCCATATGTCTGTAACACTGCATTTCTTACATATGAAACCATTTTTGCGTTGTTTTGTAACGATGGGTTGCTTGGAATAAACTTTAAATCATACTTCACATTCATTGCTTCACATATGCCATTTATCACCCTTTCAAATTTTTCTAGTAATGCTTTCTTTTCAACATCTTCATTTTTAAATAAAAACCTTATTGTACCTCCGATTTCTACCTTGTTTGCAATTATGTTTCTTCCGGTGCCCCCATTTATTTTACCTATCATTATTGCAATGGGGCATAACGGATCAATTTCTCTTGTTTGTATGGATTGTATCGTTTGAACAATGTTGGCCGAAGCAATTATCGGATCTATAGCCGTGTGCGGCGATCCGGTATGTCCTGAACTTCCATATACCTTAAGCTCAAATTCTTCTAATGCTGCCATAACAGGTCCCTCTGACAATCCAATCACTCCGCTCTTAAGAGGAGTCCATAGATGTATGCCAAATGCTGCGTCAACCTTTGGATTTTCCAAAACACCTTCATTAATCATATCCAATGCTCCGGCTTCCTCTTCATTTGGTTGAAACACAAATTTTACATTCCCCCTTATGCGTTCCTTATACTTGCACAAAATTTTAGCTGCTATTAAAAGCATTGCCGTATGCCCATCATGACCGCAGGCGTGCATGACCCCCTTATTGACAGACTTAAATGCTATTCCTGTTTCTTCATCTTGAGGCAATGCATCAATATCAGCTCTAAGCATTACGGTCTTACCTGTCTGTGTTCCTTTTAATAAACCTACCACTCCCGTATTTGCAACCTTTTTCACCTCTAAGCCAAGAGAATTCAGATAGTCATATACAATTTGTGAGGTTCTGTATTCTTCATATCCCAATTCAGGATGCATGTGAAAATCTCTTCTTAAGGTTATCAGTTCTTCTTCCAGTTCATGAATTTCTTTTTTTAAATCATTCATAGTTTATTATTCTTCTTTCTATATTAAAATCAAAGATACCTGAGGAACAAAAACAATAATCATTGAAATAATAAGCAGCATAATCAAGTAAGCAGGTAATCTTTTTACTACCATCAGGAACGGTCTGTCAAAAATCGCACACGCTGTGAAAATATTACATCCGAACGGCGGACTTATAGATGCAATTGCAGCCTGCAGCGTAACAATAACTCCAAGATGTATAGGGTGTATTCCCGCCTGTACCGCCAACGGGAAAAATATCGGGGTCAGTATTACTATAGCTACAATCGAGTCCACAAACATACCTGCAATATAGAAAAATATTGTGACTGTTATTAAAATCTTTACAGCAGACGGATTCACTCCGAGAACTGCCTGAGTTATCATCTGAGGTATTCTTGCATAGGATATGGCCCAGGAAAACAAGCTTCCTGCCGCAACCAGTATAAATACTGCCGTTGTAACAACAGCTGTTGACAAAGCAATGTTTTTAAAATCTTTAAACTTTATTGATTTAAACAGGAACACCTCTAATATAGTCGCATATAAAACTCCCATTGCAGCTGCTTCTGTAGGACTGAATATACCTGAATATATACCTGCAAAGATTATTACAGGGAATCCCAAAGGTCCTATAGACTTCTTAAATGCAATCAGCTTTTCATGCGAGCTAATTTTCTCTCTCATCGGAATATTTTTCTTTTTAGCTCTCAAGTAATTGTATATGGAGAAAAAAATAAGTATTATTATTCCGGGAATTACTCCTGCTTTGAAGAGATCCCCGACAGATGCCCCCGTAACCACACAGTACATAATCATGGATATGCTCGGAGGAATCAGCAGGGCGATAATAGCAGAACTGATTACGAGTGCGGTTGTATCTTCATCCTCATATCCGCCGCTCATCAATCTGGCCCTCATGGGCTTTCCGATTGCCACCACAGTCGCCTGCGTTGAGCCTGATATAGCTCCAAAAAGAGTACATGTAGCTGCCGTTGTAATAGCCATGCCTCCATGTATATGTCCTACAAATATATCAACAAAATCCAACAGCCTGTTTGATGTCTGCCCCGCACACATAATATCCGCAGCAAATATAAACATCGGAACAGATAGTAAAACTATGGGCTGAACTCCGGCAATCAGCTGCTGAGTAGCCAAAAGCGGGTTAATGTTTGGGAAATATGTCAAAATAACAGCTAAAGGCGCTACTATCATTGCTATATACATAGGGAAATTTAATATAAACAATACAGCCATAATCAGCATAAGCATCCATAACATATTATATTTCCTCCTTTTCTTGTTCCAGTTTATCAATCAAATTTGTCAGATCTGTTTTCACTTCTACATTCAATGGAATTTTTATATCACTTGTCAGATAAAAATTATCTTTATCTCTTATATTTAAAATAAATGACCTTATATACTCTATAGTTGCCAGCAAAAAGCCTATAGGAACAACCGAATAAATTAAGTATATCGGGATCTGCAAAGCAGGGGTTACTCTGCCTAGACCTTTAACATTAAGTACATATTTTACAGCCAGATATGTTATATAAGCAGTGGCTATAGCTGAAACAACGGAGATAACAATCATAAACAATTTCTTATATTTATTGCTTACCATATCAAACACTATGGACATGGTAATATGTCTTCCTTTTCTTGCACAATAGCCAAGACCGAAAAACGATACCAAAATCAATAAAGCTGATGCGATTTCTTCAGTAAATGTCAAGCTGCTGTTCATAACGTTTCTCATAAAGACACCTACTATCAATAGTATAGCCATGGCAATAACAGAGTAGCTCAGAACAAATTCTTCAAATCGTGATAATGTCTTTGTAAAAAACTTATTCATAAATTTTCCTCTTTCTATAAAAGTTAGCACGTATCAAAGGAGACCCTTTGATACGATGCATATAGCGCTATTTGACCAATAGCTTTCTAGGATAATTCGTCAATAATTCGACTCCTGTTTCTGTTATCCTTATTGGTTCGCTTATATCTACTCCGCAATCATCAAGCCATATACCAGGCATAAAATGAAGAGTCATATTTGGCTTAAGAATGGTTTTATCACCAGGTCTTAAGCTTACTGTATGCTCACCCCAATCCGGAGGGTAGTTAAGCCCAAATGAATATCCGACACGTGAATCCTTTATAAAACCGCTCTTTGCTATACTTTTAGCCCATGTTCGCTCAATGTCCTCACATGTAATACCCGGCTTAACAATATCCAGTGTTGCTTTTATACCTTCAACAACAACTTCCGCCAGATCTTTAACTCTTTGCGGTGCATTTCCCAATATTATTGTTCTTGACAGCGGGCAGTGATATCTTCTGTAATTTCCGGCGATTTCCACCAATACGGTGTCGCCCTCTTTATACGGCTCGTCCGTCCAGCTTAAATGAGGAGTTGAGGTTCTCACACCTGCAGGCATCAGCGGAACTATTGATGCATAATCACCGCCGTATTCTTCAGTGCCATAAATCTGTGCATGATAAACATTTGCGGCTGCTTCGTTTTGTCTTACACCCACATTGATTGATTCAAAAGCAACTTGCATTGTTTTTTCCGCTATAACAGATGCCTTTTTAATATACTCGATTTCTCTGTCAGATTTTACTATCTTCACCCAGTTGACAATGTTGTTTCCGTCCACAAATCTTGCATCAGGCAAATCTTTCAATAAAGTTTCCTGGCATTTGGCAGAAAAATAATAAGCATCCATTTCTGTAGCTATAACCTTTTTGTCATATCCCTTTTCTTTTAAAATGTCAGACACAAAGTCCATAGGATGTTTAATCAGAGAATGAACATAATCATCTGTGTATGGTCTGATGTTTTCTTCTGACAACCACGAAGTTAATCTTGCAGCATTGCCGTCCTGTCCTCTTCCAACCCATATAGGCTCATCCTGATCAATTATGACAATCAGGCATTGATGCACATAGAACGACCATCCGTCAAATCCGGAAAGATAGTTCATATTTGCAGGATCTGTCACTATCAGGACCTCAATACCTTTTTCCTCCATACTTCTTTTTGTGTTTTCAAGCCTTTGCTTGTATTCCTCCAAGCTAAAATATAATACCTTGTCCACCTGTAATCCTCCTTTTATCATTTATTTTAAGAAAATCACTAAAACATTATCATATGAATTCTATAAACAGATTCAGTTCAAGTACTTATTTACAGCATGTAAAAACGATGTTATGTTAACATTATTTCCGCTGACTACAATTGCCGTATTTTTTCCGAGAGATTCTATCTGTCTTCCCAAAATAGCTCCCACACCTATGGCTGAAGCTCCTTCAACCGCCATTTTATGATTTTTAAGGATATATGCCATTCCTTGTGCGATATGGTTTTCAGGTATCAGATAAGCCTCGTCCATATATTTTTTAACCATTGAAAATGTATATTTATTATCCAGTCCGATACCTCCAAGCAAGCTGTCTGCCAAGGTATCAGCTTCATCCAGCTCCAGCGGCTCGCCGGCTCTTAGACTATGGTACATCACTGCTCCCTGTTCCATAGAAACACCAAGCACACGTATATCAGGATTAATTGATTTTAATGCCATTGCAACCCCGGAGAGCAACCCTCCTCCTGACAATGGAATTATCACCGTGTCTACCGTAGGTAAATCGTCGAATATCTCCAATCCGATTGTTCCCTGCCCCGAAATCACAAAAGGATCGTCAAACGGCTCCACAACCGTATATCCTTCCCTTTCGGCTGCTTCATGGCAGTTTAAACCGGCTTCATCCTGTGAATTGCCCTTGATGACAACATTTGCACCAAGGCGGCGAAGATAATCAACCTTTGCATCCGGAACCCTTTCAGAAACAAATACATATGCAGGTATGTTCAGTTTTTTTGCTACATAAGATACAGCAATACCATGGTTTCCCGTAGAATACGTGGATACTCCGTATTTTTTCTGTTCTGGTGACATGCTCAGTATCTTACTTGCAGCACCTCTTATTTTAAATGCTCCGGTTTCGTGAAGATTTTCAAATTTCAAATAAATATTGCTGTTAAACTGTTCTGAAATTTCATGAGAATAAACCAGCGGTGTTTTATTAACCATCTTGGAAATCCTGTGTCTTGCATCCCACACATCAATAATATTGGGCATAACACCATATTCTTTACTTTTTTGCGTATATTCTGACAACATATCACCCCATTATATTTGTTTTATTTATCATCAGGAAGCAATGCTGTTACATCTACCTCCAATAAGCAATCCCCTGCAACATCACATTTTACAGTAGTGCGTGCAGGATATGGTTTAGAAAAAAACTGCCTATAAACTTCATTAAATTTACTAAAATCATTCATATCAACCAAGTAAGCGTTTACTTTTATAACATCTTGCATTGTGCAGCCCGAAGCTGCAAGGATACTCTGAATATTTTCAAACACCTGTCTTGCCTGTACTATCATATCACCTTCTATTATTTCGTCAGTACCAGGTTTTTCGGGAGTTTGTCCGCTTAAAAACACAAAACCGTTTGCAATAACAGCCGGAGTATAAGGGCCTGCAGGAACAGGCGAGCATTCAGGATGCAGGAATTTCTTTTCCATAAATATGACCTCCTTTCACATTTGACATCCAACGTTTTCATGAAAATATTATATTCTTATTGGTTAAAAAAGTCAATATTTTTTTCTACATTTAGAAATGTTTTTCTATTTAATTTAATTAATTGTATTAGCAATTGCATCGCAGTTTCTAATATCGTTGAATTTTCAACATTTTATATTTAATATTATAATTAGTTTTTGTATGTTTTTAGAATATGATTCTATTTATTCACCTGCCTCTCATATAGCTTATAAAAGGCTGTAATATATAATTATTAATATAAAAGCGTACTACAAATATACCAAATTAAGATTTATGGGATATTTGTAGTACGCTTTTTCATCTTTTTCAATATATAACTACTTTCAACAAAAGAATTTTTCTCAGAAAACAATTCTAATATTTATTCTTCAAATAATCAGGAATATATAGAATGTTTCCTTCATTATCACTGATTTCAACAATTGTTCCGGTCGTCCATTCAGCTATAAGACGCAGAGGGTTGCCCTCGCTGTCTATTTCAATGTATTTAAACACATATTTGTAATTTAACCCAAAATTATCTTTAACGACAGCATACATGGTCAATTTATCATTTGCATTTAAATCAAACTGTTCATTTTTTATATCTATATTAAAAATGTTCGAGATATTGTCATAATTATTTTCAAATGCTTCCGCATCTTGCTCCTTGACTGTCTTTCCGTTTACATCATATATAATTTTTACATCTTCAGGTAAGTTTCCTTGCGGTGAAACAACCTGAATGTCTATATTTCCATCAAAAAATATATATTTTCCGGAGCGATATGATTCTTTGCCGTTATATCTGCCATCTATATCTAAAATATATTTATGCTGGTCATAGTATTCATCAATACTTTCCGTTTTCTTAACCCCATCTTGTTCTATTACTATCATTGGCTTGAATTCTTCAAAAATATTTACGTCAACAGCTCCAGAAAATGCAGCACCATTTTTCTCCATTGTAATATTTTTATCGTTAAATAAAAGGCTTAAATTTGTTTCATCTGTATATTCCTTTGGCACTACAGACAATTTCACAGTTACAGTCAAATCAGAATTGAGCTTATCACCAAATGTTACTTCGTAGCTGTCAATTATGCTGGCTTGTTTTTCAATTAATGAATTAATATCTGATGTAAAGCTTGAAACCTTGTTTCTTGTATCTTCAACTGTATATCTGATTTCTCTGTAATTATTATCCAATGAATTTTGAATACTGTTTAATTTAAACAATGTAAATATGTTAAGCAGTATTAAAGCTGCTATTAAAACTTCTGAATTCTTTTTCAACGTCCACACCTCATTAGTATTTTTTTCTTATTTTATATATCACTGTCAAGCTCATGATAGTTATTTATGTCTTATGTTTGCACCGATAACCAAACCGATTAAGATATATTCCTTTTTATAATCAAAGGTCATATATACTCTACTTTCATAAATTTTAAATAATAAAATATGCAGCATCCAATATAACTTCCGAATGCTGCATTTAAATCATACGGTTTTTTCACTGTTTATTTATTTTTGAAATTCTACAATCTTTTCTTTCGGAAGTTTTGTCACTCCGCTGACAAAATCTATTTCGGCTCCTTTTTTCAGCATCTCTCTGGCTACATTGTTTATTGTCTCTTCCCTGCCTTTTTCGATACCTTTTTCAATACCTATTTCAATGCCTTCTTCTTTTGCTTCTTCCCGGGCGACCTTTAGTTCCTCTTCCCTGTTAAACTCTGCAAATAGCATATTACGCACCTCCGATCCATGCTTTAATAAGAATTCTTTCAATATGTCCTTTTTTATACATTCTTCCTTAGCGGCATTCCCTGAAGATACGCTTTCTGCACCCTTATTATATTGCATAATATACTTGTTTTCAATAATTTTTATTGGAATTTATTTGCTTCATATAATGCTCATTTGGTATGCTCCAATTTTTTCATATATTCTTCCATTGATTTAATTCTTTCAGGTCTATTACGCTTTAATTCAAGCTGGTATCTATTCTTAAAAGGTTCAACAAATACATTAAATCCGTTCCAAGAAACACTATCATATGGATGATTTTCTAAATTCATTTTTTCATCTGCAACTACATCAATATATGCACTTCCGGTACACAAACGGCCAAAATACCTAACCAGCCAAGCTCCTTTATTGTCCACAAATGGTTCAACAATATAGTCTAAAAACATATCTTTTACCTTATAAAAATCCTTTGTATGAACAATTATATCTATATCGTGGGGTACAATGTCTACACCGATAACAGCATCACTAACACTGCCAAATATATACCATTCTATATTGTTTTCCGAAAATTTTTTGGCAAGGAATAGCAAGATATCTTTCCAATCCAAATTTCCTACAAACATTGATTTCCCCAGTCTGGCAAAATTGCTTTTTACAATTTCTCTATCTTTTGCACTAACTCCGTTGTCTTTATCTGTCATAGGATAAATTTTTGTAAAGCCTGTATCGGTTTTTTGAAACCAAGCAGCCACAAGATTTTTTTCAAATTCCGGAGCAACATCTTCTACGCATAAGATTAACTGGGTTTCAGTTTCATAACCATAACATTTCATTGAATTAACCTCCGACATTATTGATAAAAGTTATATAAATAATCCATGCTACAAATTCCTATTTATCATTTGTTTATATAACAATCAGTTATACAAAAAGACACCAAATTTATCTATACTTCATTTTTATATATTCTGATTTATGAGTTTTTTTATAAGTATAATATTCACTCGCTAAAATACTGTACATTGCCGCATCAACAACTCCTTTATTGCTAAAATCGGCTTGTCTTAGGGTTCCCTCATATTTCAGACCACACTTAGTCATGACCTTTCCCGAGTTGGGATTGTTGGGGTCATGCTGTGATTCAATTCGATTTACTTTTACTTCGTCAAAAAGGAAAGGAATAATTCCGGAAAATGCTTCACTTGTGATGCCTTGATTCCACCACTTGCTTCCGATGCAATAGCCGATATGCACTATATTTAACTTTTCGTTTTTGTCAACAACACTAATTGTACCGATAGGCACATCTCCGTATTCTTTAAATACAATGGCCCATTGATAAAAATCTTTATTTTTATATAAATCTATCCACTCCTTCAAGATGCCTTCAGTTGTTTCAATTGATTTGTGTGTAGGCCATCTTAAGAACTCCGCAACCTTTTCATCACTTGTCCAATTATTAAATGCTGCATCTATGTCTCTTTCTTTAAATTGTCTCAACAGCAGCCTCTTTGTTTCAATTTTAACCGTACCCATGTGATTCATAACCTCATCCTCCTATTATAGAAATTAATGATAAATTCATTTGATGTATGCCGCAATCAATAATACAAACTTACTAATCTACCACTTAAAGTTCATATTTATATTTTTTTAACCGGATGTCTTATAACTGTTTTTAATTTGGCAGTTTCACATCTTCTTGGGTCACTTAAATATATTTCGTGATGAAGCCTGGTATCTGTAATATCTATTTTGTATCCGTTTTCTCTTGCAAAGTCTTCCATGAGCTTTGTGGTTGCAGGCTCGTCATCGTAAGAACCTAAGTGCATGCATTGAACACACAGACCCTCATCATAAATAAAAAATTTAACTTTTGAATAATCAATTTTTTTCTTTCTTGTCGCTTCTTTAATCGCCCATTCAAAATCTTGCTCAGTAACAAAATCCGGAAGTCTTATTATGGATATAAAATTCAGCTCTTCTTTTTTATTATAATCCATGCCTTTAATTCCATCCTGCCACCAAAATCCTTCCAATGGAGGGACAACATATTCAAAATATCCGTCAATCTTATAATCGCCCTTATAGCTCATTTTTATTGTATAAGCGATACCATACAATAATTCTATTGATTTATTATACTCTCCATTTTCATCATTTGGATTTCCTTTCCCACTGACTGCAATATAATTCATTTTAGGAATATTAACTATGCTCGGTTTGTTTTTAGGCATATAAAATTCCTTATATTCTTTTTTATAATCAAATGCCATACTTATTTTCCTTTCATAATCTTAAAATATATTTTATAAAATATCATCATTATGCCTGGTCTGTATGATATTTCTCAATCAATTTCGCCAGATTGCAGGCAATCGGAACAATTGAGTTGTCTTCATGCTCCCATCGAACTATATCGGTGGAAATGATGGCTCCATCTGCAATCCTATAGGCAAAATAATCCCCACAGCCGTTTCCGGCAATAAACAATAAATTATCAATTCCATCATATACTTCCCTGAAATCTCTTCTGGAATCAATATTATAAGTAACAATTTGCTCAACAGAAAATAAAAGAACATCGTATCCGTTAATCTCCGACAGCAATGAGGTTAGCTCAGGTGTAAACTGAAATCCCAGCTTTTGTTCAGCCTCATTTATAACTGCAGCATCAACACCACTTTTCGGTTTGATAAATTGATTATATGCCATATACGGTTTTATCTTTTCAATCCACATGTCTGTTTTGTTTTCCTGTTCAATTTTGTCTTTTCTTCAGATGACGTTTATGCTGGCTTATAGATGTCAAAGTTTTTTCAAGGAATACCCTATTGCTTAACCTCAAATATTGACCCTTCTCTGTGGTATCCAAGCTTTTCATAATATATGTCTACATCACTCATCACATATACAGGTTGATCAGGGAAGTCCTTACAGGCTTGCTCCATTAACATTTTTCCAATTTGCCTTCCTCGATAAGTTTTTCTTACAAGCAAATCGTACACATAGACACCAAAACCGTAATCTTCACGGCAGCGAGCATATCCACATAGCATACTGCCATCATAAGCTAAATAAGTAGCACTTGATTCCAATGCTCCTAAATATTTGGCATGTCCTTTTTCACCGTGATAATCGCTCCATTCATCTCCCTCTTCCCTGAGCATGTCAAATAAGGGTATTTCATCCGATATAGAATATTTTTTTATAATCATTCGAACCTCCTTTCGCTGAATATGATAACTTCGTTCGAATTGCTTTTTATCTCATAAAAACCTGCCATAATACGAAATTTATTGTAATTTAACATATCATATAGCTTATTAACGGTTTTCCAATTCCGCACAATGGATGAATCAAATATTTTTGCGATGCAAATTGCAAGTTTGGACTTACGTATGCTTTGATGACAAAGAAAGTCTATTTCACTTTTTCCTGCTAGCAGAGTGTCTGCCCAATATACCCATTGAAAATATCATCAATAGTGAGTTTTCTTATCCCCATGGCTTTACCTATACAAATTAATTTTTGGCACATAAAAACTAATTATATTTCCCTATCTTTATACACATTCACATCTTTGAAATGCATTTTATTTTTGCTTTAACTTATGAGCCGTAATTATGGTATAACTATAAGCATTAACTGTTATTTTACAAACATTCGCTTCTACATACCAATTTTTCCCTTTTCTGATTATGCTGCTATTTGGTTCTTCGATTTTATTTCTACACCAACTGACAACATCATCTACATCTAAACAAAGATTTCTTTTAATTCGTTTTATTCCTAAATTAGTTGTATGCAGTTTATTTAAATTTAAAATCAGTTCACTTTTGTCATTATAACTCATTTTCGCATCCCATTTATAATCTTCATTTTCTTATCTTTCTCCGTATTATATAAATAATATAAGTAATCCAAAGTGTTCGGCAAATTAAAAACTTATAGTGTTCGCATAATGCTTATTTTAACATATGCTCTTCTTCGATTCTTTGATATAAAGAGTGTCCGATGCCATGACCGACATACTGCGGTAACAGATAAAATGCATGCCATTCTGCATATATCTCCTCTCCCTCATTTACTTTACCAAATATGGTGCTTCCCACAATTATCCCATCCCGTTCTGCAATTAGGCAGGTGTCTCCATTTTGTATACTTTCATGCAAAATTGGTACCCAATGATTTGCAGGCAAGGAACATAAATACTTTTGGTGCATCTGACCCTTGTAAGTTGATGTATAGCTAACCCACAACTGTTCACTTATTTTTTCTATTTCATGCGGCATGGGCACACGATAAATGCGCTTCGTAAAAAACATCTGTACAAAACCCTGCATCAAAAGCTTCATGAAAGATTTTATTTCATATCACTAAACCTTTTTTCTTGGCTTCTTCATCTTTTGCTGTTCCGATTGCCAACCCTATCGAAAGCCCTATAGGTAATCCAAGTGCAATATTGTCAAATACGGATAGTCCAAAGATAAGACCAAAAGTAATTCCTAACGACATATATATTCCAATATAATAATCTTTAGTTACTAACTTATGTTCCTTCTGTAAATGTGAGATAATTTTATTTTTCACTTCATTATATTCTTTTATATCTTTCTCATCTATTGCATTATGTTTTTGTTTAAGGATTGAGATTTGGCCATTTATTACTTTTAAATATTTCTTACATTCCTCACATTCAAATGAATGTAATCTTTTAATTATGCGTTCCAATAATTCCAGGTCTAATTTCTTATTCTTCGTTTCGTCAATTCCATTTTTTAGTTCTAATAAATCACTTAATAATTTATTATAAAATTCGTCATCCATTTTTAACCTTTCTTTGAACCGCGTCAATACTACCTAATCAATACTTTTATAGATGTAATAACTGGTTGTTCTTAATTTAAATAGGCGTAATAATTCAAATTTGAATAATCACCTTCAAGATTAAGTTCTTTTCGCAATTTGCTTTTATTTATGGTAAATTCAAATCCGTAAAATAATTTATCCATGAATAACCATATTTATACTCCTCAATCATCAATTCCTTGAGGAGCATGCAAGCTATATACTTCCCTCTTATAAAAATTTATAGCATTTCTCATATTCTTGGCTTATTCATAGAAACAAGCTCCGAAAATCTTTTCTGGGAGGGCAGTCCTGACACTTTCTCTTTCGGTGCGAAGGTTTTGTCAAACGCTTCTGCCTTTTCCTTGTCAATTTCATATACTTCACCCTCAAAGAATCGCCCTTTACACTCTTCGAGAGCACCGCTAACTAACTCACAAGCAAGTAAAGGCACCGCATAAGTGTTCCATGATGTTCCTATTGAATACGCTTCTGCACTTATGAAGCCTGTTCTCTTATAAAACTCAGGATCGCCAAAAATCAAAATAGCCTTATACCCCAGGTCTTTAGCTTCAATTTTTGTATGTTCAATCAACTTTGTTCCTATTCCCTTGCCCTGATATTCCGGCAAAACCGAAACAGGACCAAAACATAATACAGAATATTTTTTATTATCGTCACCAAGAACATAGGCTTTTGTATACATAATATTCCCAACTATTCTGTTACCATCAACCGCAACATAATCTAATTCTTTCACAAAATCAGGTGATTTTCTCATGATATGTACAAGATAATGCTCGTCACATCCGGGACTATGATGGTTCCAAAATGCTTCCCTTGTGATTATTTCAACTTCATTATAATCCTTTTCCTGCTCTTTTCTTATTATTATATTCATTTCTAATATACCTCAAAATAAGTAATCAGCACTTCAAATTCTCATTTAATATATACATCTATTAAATTGAAGGTTATGATTTTAAAAACTCTATACTTAATTCATAAAATTCCATAATATTAGTAAGCATGGCAGGGTGTCCGCCATCATTAAATAAATAAACTTTCCCATGCCCTATTTTTTTAATCATTGCATCATAAATTTTTTCATAATAATCCGTAGATTCAACAAATTCATCTTTTTTACTGCCCGTCAAAAGTATATCAGATTTCAAGAATTGTAAATGCTTATGGAAATATGCACCTGTATCTTTACTGTGCTGAATAATTGCATTTGTGTCATTATCAACAATCTGTTCCCAATCGGAACCGTGCATGTATGTATAGAAACTCCTTACTCCTTCATCACTTTTAGAAAGTTCTCTGTCGCTTTTAACATTTTCTATAAATGATTTAAGAGGTTTTTCTCCCATAAAACTATCTGCAATAACTTTACTGACAAGATCAGGAGCTTCTAATGCAACATTGATAACAACCAATGCTCCGCCACTGCATCCGATGATATCTACCTTTGAATAATTCCTATCTTGTATAAATGCTATAATTTGTTCAGCTTCATAAAACCATAAATCAATAGGAAAGTTTTCCAATCTATCCGATTTTCCATGACCTAAAAAATCTATTAGAATAACTTTGAAATTTCTTTTATATTTTTCAGCAATTTCAGAAAACATCTTTGAGGAAGCTGTATTCCCATGTAAAAATAGTAATGGCGTCCCTGTTCCAATTTCCTCATAGTATATTTGTTTATTATCAAAAATAAAATAGCTCATATTAATTTCTTCCTCTCGATAATAGGTTTACTACAACTTGAGTTGAAAATGCTCTGCCAGCCTGTTCATAGTGTCAATCCGGGTGTCTGTTTCAGTATCTTCCCGTATTATCGTGAAAAAACCGCTGTTTAAGAATTCATTATAACGTTCAGTACTGTTAATTCTTGCTAAGCATTCTTTAAAATTATCCATAGTCTTTTCAGGGTTCTCCGATAGGCGAATTTGCTCCAAAAGGAACTGCTTTTCTTCATCACTTCTGTCAAAAAATCTTTCTATCGACATGGATTGCGGGGAAAGCATAACAGCTACATGATGATAATCTGATATCTCTCATAAAATTTCCAATGGTATGTTGGTATCTACAATTACCTTTTCACCATCAGGTATACGCAGCAGTTCAGCAATTTCAATTTGAGCTGCTTCCAACGAGGTGCCATCTATCCATTTCTCATATTCGTCAGGTGTTCGATTTATGAATTCCTGCCAATCCTTCATTGTTTGAAAATATCCGATACATGGTTGATATTCAGGTGTAACAAACTTATCACAGTTTTTTAAATGATAATTTTCACCACAGTGAACCATGCCGTACTTTTCGGCAAGCATAGCAGACATAGTTGATTTACCTGCATATACAGTTCCATTAATAAAATATACATTACGCAAATAATAACGCATTATATTACTTTCAATTTCAATTTTCATATTAATATCCTCAACAAAAAACTTACTCAACATCTATCCAAAACCTTTGTTTAGCTACTCAATCCACTATAACTTCGTTTACCAAGATGCCACCATTATTCATAATGCTTTTAGCAGAATTCCTCCATAAATATCCTTCCAATAAATAATAAGTGTATATGCTGATTCGATGAATTTAGTTTCGATTTATTGTGAATTTAAGATATCATATAGCTTATTAACGATTTTCCAGTTTCGCACAGTGGATGAACAGAATATCTTTGCGGTGCGAATTGCAAGCTTGGACTTACTTATGCTTTGATGACAAAGAAAGTATATTTCACTTTTTCCCGCTTGCAGAGTGTCTGGACCGACATACTTCTTGCAGATATCATCTATCAGTGTTGGATTAGGTATATGCTCCAAAAAGTAGACATAAAGATGTTCAACCTCCGGATCGGCAGCTTCGGCAGCGGCTATTTCCTCTGCTGAGAATGGAAGCCGCTTAATTAAAGCTTCAATTTCGTTTATGTTCCGTATTATTACATTGCCTTCAAATCCAAAGCGCTCTGAAAAACCGGTATAAATCACATTCTGTAATGATTCTTTGTCTAAATCTGTTTCAAAAACCACATTACCGCTTTGAATATAAGTTCTAATCTTATGCATTTCCAATTCAAGAAATAGTTTCTTCAGATCATCCATTTTTACAACGTTTCTTCCACCAACATTGATTCCTCTAAATAGTGCGACATACTTCATATGATTTCCTCCATATTTATCTAATTCATCCTTATGAAAACAAATTGATTTATTTATATTGGCAATAAATTAACATTCATAAGGTGATTTTATAAATATACGCTTGTTCACCCTCATAATCAAAGCTTCTTTCATAAATTCCGCCGTTTTTAGTAATTATTTTTATTGAAGGTAAATTGTTCTGTTCGACAGACAAGTAAAGATGCTTAAGACCTGATTCTTTTGCTACAAAAAGTAATTGTTTTAGCATTTCGTTCGCATAGCCCTTTTTCCGTTCAGATGGTCTTACACTATATCCGCAATTACCAAAATTAATGAGAAATTCATTTAATGTATGACGCAGGTCAATAATGCCAACTATTTTGTGATTTTCACTGTCCATAGCAAAAAAAGTATCTGTTAAAACCCCCTCATGGCTTACAGTCAATGGATTTGCATTACATGTAACAGAAGCCAGCCATTCTTCGTATGACTCTGCTTTATCAAACAGTTCACTGCCATTAATAGTCATTTCTCCATGTTCAAAATGTTCCTGACGATAGTTTAATGCTTCATCTTTCAGCTCTAATGACGGTCTTACTAATATTAATTTCATTATGTTGTCCCCCTCTATAAATCTAAAATTTGACCTAAGCATTTAAAATCCATACTCTTGATTTATAAGAATTACTTTAATTCTATTCTTAACAAATTGTCCTGTAATTAGAACAAAATCATTGCAAATTCTTTGTTCATGTCTGCAATCAATGCATCTGTCCAGCTTTGTGCACGGTGTATCCTTATTAAGCCTCTTTGCATCTAAAGGGGCAGCAATCTGCCTCGTACGAAGGATGGCATCTTCCACAGTATCTGTCAATTTATTGATACCGGCTACAACGATTACTTGTTTTGGTCCATACAGCATAGGAGCAACGCGACTTCCATTCCCATCAATGTTAAATAGCTTGCCATCAAGTGTAATAGCATTAGTGCCTGTCAGGAATGTATCAGCATTAAAATTATTAAGGTATATTTCACGCTTTTCCTCATGTGTCAATCCACACTTATGCTTATCGTAAAACACGAAGTCTTCTCTTCTGATAAATTCGAATACTCCTGTCTCTTCCAATGTAACAGAATCGCCGCATCCAACTTTTTCTCCTTTTTTAATCAGCGAAGCTATAAGCTGGATTAATTCTTCTTTATTTTCAACAAAATACCCAGTCATGTTGTTACGTTGCAAATTTAAAATTACCTTATTTATCTTTTCGTCCATATTAACCTCTACAATCATAAATTACTCCGAAGTAAAATCTTAACCAAAATTTAAAATTGACAAGTTCTACAGCTTAATTTAATTTTATGTATCTATTCTTTTTAAATCTGTAAGTGCCTTATTTCTGTAATTCAGATCTTCTCTTGCACTAAACCCATGGTGTTCCCAAAATGTGTTCCCTATATCATTATTTTTAAAAACTACAAGTGCAACCTTGTGAATGCCTTCGTCCTTTAATGCTTGTAACGCAGAATCAATCAGGGCAGAACCAATGCCTTTGTTTCTGTTTATAATCGAAACTGCTAAATGATAAATATAACCGCGCCGTCCGTCGTGACCGGATAATATTACTCCTACGATTTTGCCTGATATAACTGCAACAAAACAAGTATTAGGGTTTCTTTTCAGATATTTATCTATACCCTGTTTTGAATCATCTATGTCGTTCAGACCCATTCCGGGCGTTGACATCCATAGCTCATATATTTCTTCATAATCGTTACTGATTAGTTTCCTTATCTCCATGTCTTCACCTATACAAATTAATTTTTGTTACATAAAAACCGATTATATTTTTCTATCTTTATACATATTCATACTTCCGCATTGCAATTTATTTTTTCTTTAACTTATGAGCCGTAATTATGGTATAACTATAAGCATTAATTGTTATTTTACAGCCATTCGCTTCTATATACCAATTTTTCCCTTTCCTGATTATATTGCTGTCAGGTTCTTCAATTTTTTTCCTGCACCAACTGACAACATCATCTACACCTAAACAAAGATTTCTTTTAATTCGTTCTATTCCTAAATTAGTTGTATGCAACTTATCCATGTTTAGAATCAGTTCACTTTTATCATTATCGTTCATTTTTTACTGACTTTTCCTAATGCCCTTTCACTATACAGTATATTATCTTCAGCATATTTTTCCCATTCTATTGCAGATATGCCAACAACACCATATTCATTTATAATTGAATATTCTGGATAAATAAGTGTAAAAAACAAATCAAAAAATATTGCTTTTACCATATTCCCCCCCTGTATGTTTCGGTTTAAAAATTCATTTTATATATACCTGTCATTATGATAATATGTTTCTCGTATATTTATAATACTTGTTAGCATTTCATCCACAAATTGATCTGCAAGTTTCATATCTGCATGTATTATACGATTTGTTTTATAATAATCCAATGCTCGTAAAATAAAAGAATGATACTTTGGGGAATATGTGCGATACCCCACTCACCGCCTTGCAGCTTTGAAAGATATAAATCTTCTTTTAATAATGCTATTCTAAAATCTTATATGTGAATTAGAATTTATTCTTTATTGCTACCAATCCAGTAACAACCAGCAGCAAGTACTGCAGATAAAAAATTAATGGATTTCACACTAGCATCATAGGTAGGTGATCCGATGATAAAATCGGCTGCAAAATAAACGATAAAAAGAATTGCCACCGAAACAATTGCTCTTTTAATGTCTGTACTCATATATATCCTCCTATACTATCTACAAAATACTATTTGTACAATTAAAATAATTTATATCTATCTATCAATATTAAGTAATTCAAGTAAACTATGAATTTGCTCCATGGTTTTCAAATACGAAAACCCACCTTGTTATTGTCAATTTGGAATACACCTTGCTGCTTCTGCAATACCTTTAGCAATATATTTATAGTTTTCATTATATCTGAGCTACCCGGAATATGATTCACTTTCTATCTATATACTCATTGTCGACAGAAGCCTAATTCATTTCCATCTAAATCTTTTTTATTGTAAATTTTCTCATTCCATATGGAGTATCAAAAAGCGGTTCAACAACCTCAGCCTTATCCTTTAACCGCTCCCATAATGCGTCTACATTTTCAGTAACAAAATTATAACGCCCAAGTGATGGCTTTTCATCAATCATTATCGAGAAGCATGCACCTTCTTCAAATTCAAAGCTAACATAAACAGGGTTTTCTTCCGGATATGAATCTTCTACCATAAAACCAATTACATCTTCGTACCATTCAATTGATTTCTGTAAATTTTTTACGTTTGCTCTAACATGTGTTAATCGTGTTTTCATTTATTCATTTCTCCAGGCTAAAAGTATATTAAATTCATATGCATATTTATGCTTTCTCTTCTTGCGTTTTATGCTTATTTTTAGCCGTCTTTTTGCGTAGCCTAAGTATAAGCCCCTGCTCAAGCGCAATGTCATGAAAAAGCGAAACTATAATTTGAGTCTTTTCTTTTGTTGTAAGTTTATCAAATGAAGTGTTTTCAACCTGTTTCATTACGCTTTCTATATCCTGCAATGGTAAAAGGTTTACAGCAATGCAATAAAATGTTTTTCTGCGTCCATCATTGTAATCTGACAGCAGCATTTTTAGAATTTCCGCCTTTTGGCGTTGTTCTTCACAATAGAATTCTATTCCCATTTCCTGCGCCTTTATAGTATCTTTTAGCTGTCGCTGATGGGTAATAAATGAATCATATTCTTCTATGCTTTCATATCTCTGACAGGGATATTCGGGACAAAGAAAGCAGAATTCAACTTTACCATGCTGCAAGCTGCATTTTGCTATTGCACAGGATTGGTTACCGCCTCCGCCTCCACAGCCGGGGCAATATCCACCTATGTGCATAGAACATAGCTTGCAGTTAAGTCCACAAAGCGAAAAAAATAAATTTGTTCTGTTAAAATCTTTCACTTTAAGCACCTTCCTAATTAGCGTTTACCTCGTAAAAAAACGACCGTAATATTAGATAAACTGCACTCAAATTAAAAATCATACCATTAAATAATCTTATTGAAAATCACTGTCTTTTCTTTAAGAGAAATCTTCCCAACCTGATATCCATATTGAGTTAATTCCTTTTTGTAATTCAAAAATGAATGGTCAATGTCAATTCCTATGATGTCATGTATTTCATCGAAAGACAGCTTCGTTGACATATTACCGTTCTTTTGAACGTATTCCCATAAAGCATTATATTTACTCATGACATTTCACTCCCTTCAACTTTATTATCCTGTTATGCTGTTGTCTTTCAGCAATAAAATAGGTTACTTTATACTATATCATAATAAATATTCCAATTGGCAGTCACATGGTTCCTTTTCCACATGAAGCACACTATATTCAAGTGCTTCGACACAGCCCATTGTGCGATAAAAAGATTGACTTTCAACCGAAGAGTGTGCTGAAATATACAGCTTTTTCGCACCATGTTTTTGTGCCCATTCCTTTGACAGCCTAAATAATTCATTTCCAATGCCCTTACCTCTCATATCCTCAGAAACATGTATGCTGGATAAATCAAGGTATTCTTTATTTTTCCCAAACAAAACAGGCTCCACAGACGAAAATCCCTTCAATACATCTTTTACGAATGCTCCAAATACGACACCGCCTTTTACTAGCGTATTCTTTAAGCAATACATCAACTCACTATATTCATCTTCATTCCAGTCATCTGTAAATGCAATATCCTTAATACACTACTCACCGTCAACCTTACGCCAGCACTTTGATACTGTTTGATGTCGCTGAAAATGGGTAAATAATTCACGATTTATCATTTCTTCCTTTAGTTCTTTTATCTTCATACTTTTCCTCATAAATGTGTAAAATTCTTGTTTATCATGCTTATATTATAGATTTTCCGGAAAGCATGATTCATATGTATATCTAAGTCGATTCTGCGTAGAATCTCCATAATTGATTGCATTAACAGGGCAATTTTTTACACACATCCCACAGCTTATACATGAGTCATTTACACTGAATCGGACTCATCTCTGATATCCTTAATATAGAATCAACACCTTTTCGTACTGATAATTTCCTGCATCCACAGTCATACGGCACATTGTCAGTTCTAAATCAAAACGTCGTTTACCACAGCTGCCGGGATTGAGAAACAGTACTCCCCCGATAATTTCTGCAGAGTATTTGTGGGAGTGACCATAGACCACCACGTCAACATCTTTTAAGCATTTTGGTACATCTTTTTTGTTATGAACAATTAAAAATCTCACACCTTCAATTGTGACGGTAATGCTTTTAGGCAGATGTTCAGCCCATTCCTTATCATTATTACCACGCACAGCATAGGCTTCTCCGAGTCTTTGTATAGATTCAATAATGTACGGGGTATTTATATCACCCGCATGAATGAAGCAATCAGCTTCAACAAGTTCAGCCATAACATGCTCTCGCAGCAGACCATGAGTATCGGATAAGATTGCAATCTGTTTCATGAGTTCCTCGTTAAATTTCTATAATTATTTATTAACTTTATATTGTTCTTTTTCGTAGCATGATGGATAACATCACAGTATATTAAATGTACCGTTTTATTTCCCTCTCATTCTTAATTAAATTATCATAAATCCCTCTTCATATGCTCTATATAAAACGACTTATTGTCAACTGCTCGCATTGTGGCTAAGATACCATCCAAATGATCATACTCATGCTGCAACAGCTCTGAAAAGTCTCCCTCCAGATGCATTTTCTGCGGATTAAAATTCTCATCCAAGTACAAAATATCCGCACGCTTGTACCTTTCTACCTTAACTGTCAGACCGGGAAATGACATACAATCATCTTTTAATATATACTTTTCATTATCGGGAAAGCTCATCACAGGATTTACAAAAATATACGGCTTATCAGTAAACATATACAAAAGTCTTTTCTTAATTCCTATCTGCGGTGCCGCAACTGCACGTCCTGCACCATACACTTTACGGTAATCCATAAGTGTATCATGCAAATCTTTTACCCATTCAGGCAGGAAAATAAGATCTTCTTCTGTAATTTCTTCACTTATTTCGTATAGCTGCGGATTACCAAGTTTCAATATTTCTCGTATCATATGCTTCATTCTCCTTTTTACCACATATATTAAAAGTTTCTATCTACAATTGAGTTTATTCTTTCCTTGAGCAATTCAAGGTTAAATTTAGAATTATCAATTTTATACTTCTTTAAATTAATAGAATCATAAATATCTTTCTCAAAAATACTTCTTGCTTCAAGAATTTCTATTATTCCTTCTGTTCCCTTTAAATTATTATGTAATCCATATCCTTGATTTGTGTAATAATCTGTAAATCCGTCCATCCATTCTTTCGTTCTTTCAGATACAGCTTTCATAAAAGATTCTCTGATAGAGTTTTGTTCAACATATATCAGTATTGGCTCTAATGGTAAAATTATATTAGCTAAATTGTTTATGTAGCTTATTGTTATATCTTTAGAACAATTATTTTTTATCATACTAACTGTTATCGGGTTTTGAATAAAACAGCTTTCGAAAATAATAACTTTATTATTCTTTAAATAGCTTGTTGCAAAATCATTCCATCTTTTCAATATTAATTTTATATGAAGCTCTATTGGTAATTCATAAACATCATTTTTGATAATATCATTAAATAGTTTGTTTTCAAATGTTACATGCTGCTCCTCAACTGCCTTTCTATATGGAACTAAATATCCATCAAAATATTTAATTTTAATTATCTTCAATATATTTTTGTTTTCCGAATGAGTTTCCTCAAAAATTTTAAATTCCTCGCTATCAAAATATGCCACTCCGTCAAAATCTGCCGGATGATTAAAATTACCTTCTAGGTAAAGTTCAGCATTGATTCCTTTAGCTTTAAGAACATCAAATGCCTGTTGTGCTGTTGTTGATTTTCCCGCTCCCGGTAACCCTTCTACAATTAACAATTTTGCAGTCATCTGACATCCTCCGTTAGAGTATTATGGTTATTACTCATCCTTATAATCAAGTTTATCTTTAACAAAATAAATGTAATTCATCATGTTTTCATCTTCCTCGTTGTTGTAGATATAATCGAAAAAGCTTGCCACTTCTGAAGCTAATAATCTGAAAAGCTCACAAGCAGTAAAAATAGATTTCCAGATATTTTGATAATCACTGTCAGAATATGTATGTGTGTACATTTCATAAAGATTCGCAGGTAAATATTTTTTATAGTACTTGCCCATTTTGCCTGTCGAAACTTTAAAATCATTTTTTATCCCTATATACCAATCCACCATTTGATTCAACATATCACGTACATAACACGAAAACATTTCCATAGCATACGGAAGCTCATCTCGTGCAATTCCTTTTGCAACATTGTTAAGGCACCACCAGAATTCATTACAGATGTCATGATATACTTCAGAAATGGGTCTTTCTACATAGAAAAATGATGAATTTATTTCAATATCAGGTATAAATCCTTTTTTATCAAGCAAAATTACAGCAGGCTCACCATTGTGAATATATGGATATTTTTCTATAGTCAAATCAATTCGGTTTCCATCGGGAAATATCATAAGATAAGTAAAATGTCCGTCATTTACAGGCGGTAAAAGGGGGTGCGTACTAAGCTCAGGTAATTGCATTACAGATGGTTTACCGAAATTTTCTTCTACCCAATCTAAATTGTTATAAAACGGTTCGACACTATCCACAAAATATGCTATGTCATAATCCTGATATATATCTTTAGGGCAATCAGGGTTTGCACGGGAACCAACCATTACTACGGCCTTTATACGCTTATCAGCATTTGCGGCATTAAGTATTAAATCAAACATTTCTCTTTCTGTTCTCATTTTATTTCTCCGTATGTTTATTCACTCTTTTATGATATTTCCAGAAATCAACAGTTTCTTTTAAATCTGCATCATTCTTAAATAATTCTAATTCTTTTGCAACCTCAATTGCAAAATCAACATATGCATTGGCTCTTGAAGTAATAACCTTGCTGTCATTTATTGCATTTCATAGTATGTTCGTTGACCAGGAAATTTCGAATCAAAATACTCGTCAAAAGGAAACCATCGAATTCTTAGTTCAAATTTTCAATACAAATTTAAATCTGCAAATCTGTTAAATACGTCCGGTTTATTGATTAAATTTTTGCTATTTTGCCGCGCAAATTGCATCAAATAAATCATATAATTCCGGCAGAACCTTTTTTAGAGAAATCAGACGCTTTTTATTGGAATCATAATAACAGTGTCTGCTTTCTCCCACAGCTCGCAGTTTGCCGCTTTCTGCATCAGTAATTTGATACTGAACGGTCATTTTCGCAGGTGTAATGGATGCTATAGATACCGTAATGTTAACTTTGTCGTTAAAACGAACCATGGACTTGTATTCGCAGGATACACCAAGCAATGCAAAATCGATTCCGGAGTTCACAGCACGGTCATAGCCGAAGCCGATTTGTTCCATAAAGTCTACCCGCGCCTCCTCCAGCCAGTGGATATAATTGGCGTGATGGATAATGCCCATCTGATCGGTTTCATAGTAATGTGCTTTTCTGGAATATGGTTTTATATTCATAAATTTAGCTTCCTCTTTTCCGGTAAAATTAAAACTTAGATTTTTCATAGTTGTAAGGTATGCTCGTCCCTACTACTACATCTTCAATTTTGTCAATAATCAGCCAGTCATCCATATTGCCTTGATGATCAAATGCAAGCGGCGGTTCGATTTGCTTAACATCTCCGAATTCAACCAGACATAAGCATTTCTTGTGCCAACGCTCATTTTGTTTCTCAGTCAGGTTTAACTTGTCCTGATTGTCATTCAATATCTTTATACTCTCATCTTCATTCAGCTTCACATAATTTTGAACAGTCTTCACCGTAGCAAATGCAGAAATATTAGAAGTTCCTTTTTCCATAAAGTAGACCTTTTCACCTTCAAATACCCTGCTGTGAGGTATTTTGCGGCCGGCCGCCCCTCTTACTACCATTGTCTTAGTTCCGAATAAAATTTTATCTAATACTCGTTCGCCTTTTTTCCCTGTATTATCACAATATGCTAAATGTACCATTCTCGTTTTCCTCCCTTTTTTCTTAATTAATGACTTTCTGTTTTCTTTATGTATTTCCTCAAATAATATAAATAATCCACAATGTATTTAACTGTCAGCCCGGGAAAGGACATATAATCATCTTTTACTTTTTTAACATATCTGTATATTAAATTGGAATTCGTCATTTTACGCTCATAATCTTTACCACGCTTCGTAATGCAGTTTGTTGGGTTCAAATCGGCATATCTATCATACACTTCATATTAAACTCCCTCATCTCTCATAATTTTAAATAGCATTGGTTAAATGCCTGACAAATTCCTGTTTATATATTCATATGTAAAATTTGAATTTATTGAATCCTCATATGATGTTTCCAGAAATCAACAGTTTCCTTTAAATCTGCATCATCCTCAAATAATTCTAATTCTTTTGCTACTTCAATTGCAGAATCAACATAAGCATTGGATCTTGAAGTAATAATTTCGCATTGTATTTCACTTTAAAATTAAAATATAAAATTTATCATATCTTTATTTTTTACAATTTTTATGAAGTATACAAATCTTATGCCTTAAAATGGATTAATTGATATAATTATACTATGAAATAAGCTGGATTGACAGAAATTTTTCATTAATACAAATATATAACCCAATATATGAATATGCAAGCATTATTCGTATATTGGGTTATTTTTAGAATAGTTTCAATTACTGCAATCATTGGTCTCGAACCGTCCCTATGGAATATGGAATAAATGCTATGCATGTCTCAAAATCATTAATAACAGATGAAATTAATAAAAGCAGCTCAAAACGGCAAAATGGATAATGATTTTTCTGTTTATATTACTTCATCTCTTGGATGAGGAGGAATATTTATTCTTTCTTCTAAAACAGGAGTCCTCTCAATTGGCGTAATGGGAACCATTGTTATATCAAAATCCGTTGTAATATTTGGGAATAAACGTATATTGTACACAACATTGGCAAAATATCCAAAAGCATCCACTCTTATATTATAAGTAGAAAAATTATATTCAGGTCCTGCAATTTGAGTTCCTAATTCATATGCCATAGGTAATTCTATTCTAACTGGATTTATAGTTGTAATTAAATGCATAACCGGAATATCTCGCTGAGCACCATCAGTTACATATATTGTTATGGTAGCATTAGCAACCGGAGCTTCTTCCCTCTGATTTATAATATTTAATCTTATGAAGCCAGTATCGCTTGTGTTTTCTAACATCTTAAATTGGCTTGAATTTAAGTTTTTTGAATAATATGAATTATTGCATTGACTCATATAATAATCGATTAATTGACGCTGAGATATATTTCTCATCATATCGGAATACCCTTTCTTTAAATAATCTAACTTAAAAGCATTTGATAATATTATATGCAATAGGGGTTTTTTGTTTATGCCTAAAATTATATTAACCAATGAATTAAGCTGATTGCTAAAATTCTTTTTTCTTATAGATTGACATTGAAATTAAAATTGATAATGCATATGTTATTATAGCTGCTACAGGCAGATATTTTAAAAATATTTCTATGGTTCCTTGTTCTGGTGTCGGAATTCCTAATTTAGGCAGCATTGCTATAATGGCTACCGGTGTAAAAAATACTATCATCATGAGGATACGTCCTTTTTCAACACCAAATTTTAAAATTATCGGAAGTACAAAAGACATCATCATGATACCAACTGAGAGAATGGTTAAATTAATCATAAGATTTTCATATAAAATAGTTTCTGTAAATATAATGTTAGACAGAAATGCTAAAATAAAAGCTGTAATCAAAAATATCAAGCCTAAGACGTATTTACTCAGAACTATTGTGCCTCTCATCAGGGGCATCGTCAAAGCATATCTATCCCATTTATTTTTTTCGTCGTAAGACAATGCAGTTATAGGAATCATTACAGCAAGCATAACTACCATTCCGCTAAACATATCCTGATTTCCTCCTGCCATACCTACTATAAAATAAAATGCCATTAGTAATAAATAGATTTTTGAAAGCTTCTTTAAATTAATTAAATCCTTAATAATAAGACCTATCATATAACCTGCTCCTTTACATGAAATAACATTATATCTTCGATGTTAGCTTTATCTATAACATAGCTTCCCTTAATTTTGTTTTTGAATACTAATGCCTCAACTCCAAATTTGTTTTTTCTTATCCCTTTGACAGCAGATGTATCTATTTTTTTCAGTTCTTCTTCCGAACATTTTAATATGCCGTATTTTTCTAACAATTCATCTTTAGGCTCTGAAAATACGATTTTACCTTTATGAATAAATGTTATATAATCGCAGATTTTTTCTAAGTCACTGATAATATGAGATGAAATAAATATGGAATTTGATTCATCCTGTATAAATTCTAAAAAAATATCCAGAATTTCTTCTCTTACTATTGGATCTAATCCACTGGTAGCTTCATCCATTATCAATAATTTAGAATCATGCGCCAATGAAACAGCTATAGAAAATTTCATTTTCATTCCTCTTGAATAATCCTTTATATTTTTATCTTCAGCAATTAAAAATTGCTGAAGTAAATTAAAGAATTTATCCTCATCCCATGTTTTATAAATTCTTTTCATGAATTTATTGATTTCTTTTGCATTTAAGTTGTCAGGAAAGCTTGATTCATCCATTACGATACCAATATTTTCTTTAATTGAATTAAAGTCACTTTTATTGTCATGACCTAACACAGTTATTTTTCCATTATCACGATTTATTAAATCCATTATGAGCTTAATCGTTGTACTTTTTCCGGCTCCGTTTTCTCCTACGAAACCCATTATACAGCCCTGCGGAAGGTTAATATTAATATTGTCTAACTTGAAATCCTTATATTCCTTTGTTACATTTTCTAACTTCAGTGCATATTCCATAATTATTCTCCTTCATAAATCAAGGTCATCATTTCTATCAACTCATCCAGCCCTATTCCGCAATTATTTGCTAAGCTAATAATTTCCTGCATATAATTTTCAATTTCTTTAAGCTGCTGCTCTCTTATCAGATCAATATTTTTACTCGCCACAAAGCTTCCTTTTCCTGTAAGGGATACTATGAAACCCTCTCTTTCAAGCTCTTCATATGCGCGTTTTGTTGTTATTACACTGATTCTGAGTTCCTTCGCCAATATTCTCATAGATGGTAAAGCATCACCCTCATTCAATTCACCTGATATGATAAGGGATTTTATCTGAGAGACTATTTGTTCATAAATTGGTTGACCGCTTGAATTGCTTATTATAATATTCATAAACCAGCTCCATCAATATTGTATATATCCATTATATACAATATATCTTTTTTGTCAATATAAAAAATAAATTTCAACAAAAGATTTCTATATAAGAATGCAAGTTTACAAAACTCTGAAAATGATGTCAGGGTATAAAAAAACCAGCAATTTTATTTGCTGTCTACTGACTGTATTTTATCTCCACTACCAATTGTGCTCATAATCTTTAACATATTTTAAGGTAAATCAGTGAAATTCAAATGATTTTATTTTAAAATTATGTTTAAAAGGCTCTTTCATAACATTCTTAATTATAGTTTATATTCTTTAATCTTATATCTTAGTGACCTTTCACTTATTCCAAGACTTTCAGCAGTCCATCTTCTGTTCTGTCCGTTATTTTTCAGGGCAAATTCTATCGCCTTTTGTTCTATGTTCTCCAACGTCTCTCCTTCATATATTTTTATATGCTTGTCACTCATATCATCGTTTCTTCTTATGATCTTATGATTATTGAGATTCAAAGAATCAGCGCCTATGTATTCCTCTCCGCACAATAAGACTGCTCTTTGAATAATATTTTCAAGCTCTCTTACGTTGCCTGAATAATCATAGCCCTTAAGCTGATTCATGGCATCATCTGTTATACCCTTAACCCCTTTGTTATATGATATTCTGTATTTATCAATAAAGTGAGGAACCAGCAAATCAAAGTCTTCAATTCTTTCCCTGAGGGGAGGAGCAACAATATTTATTACATTAATTCTGTAGTACAAATCTTCTCTGAAGTTCCCCAGCTTTATCTCTTCCTTCAGATTGCGGTTAGTTGAACAGATAATTCTGACATCTACAGGGTAATTCTTCTCATCACCTATTTGCCTTATTTCCTTTTCCTGAATAAATCTAAGGAGCTTAGACTGCAGCTTTATATTCATTTCTCCTATTTCATCCAAAAATAGGGTGCCTTTTTCAGCTTTTCTTATTAAACCGATATCATCTTTAGCGGCCCCTGTAAAGGAACCCTTTTTATATCCGAACAATTCGCTTTCTAAAAGCTCGTTTGGCATTGCAGCACAATTTATTGCTATAAAAGGTTTACCTGACCTGTTGCTGCTGCTGTGTATTGTCTGAGCTATTAATTCTTTTCCGGTTCCGCTTTCGCCGGTTATCAGGACTGTTGCATCGGTATCCTTTATTTTATCTATTATGCTTTTAATATCTCTGATAGATTTTGAGTCTCCGATAGGTGTTTTTCGCAAATGCCCTTGTAACAAGTCTAATTCCTTCTTAAGGTTCAGCTTTTCAGATGCTGTATTCAGCAGAATCAGAAGCTGGTCATTATCTATCGGCTTCGTTATAAAATAATAGGCACCGGATTTAATAGCTTTAATTGAATTCTCAATTGTTGAGTAGGCAGTCATAATTATTATTACAGCATTGGGATTTATATCAAGCAACTCGTCCATGAGAATAAGTCCGCTGCCTTCTGACAATCTTAGATCAAGTAATACCAAATTTATTTTCTCTTCTATAAATATCTTCTTTGCATCATTAATATTGTCACTTGTATATACCTTGTAGTTGTCTTCAAGCAGAAATTTAAGAGCTCGTAATATCTTAATTTCATCATCGACTATCAATATTTTAGTTTTCATTTCTCGCTCCTTTCCTGACTGTCAGAAGTACAGATAACCCACCGGTATTTCCATTACTTTCAGCCGTTATCTTCCCGCCATTTTCTTCCGCTAATTTTTTAACAATAAACATGCCTACACCATTTCCATTGTCTTTTGTAGTATAAAAGGGTTCAAATATATAGTTCAGGGACTCCTCGTTCATTCCGCATCCATTGTCTGTAAACTCAATATTTACATCTTTTCCGTCACTGTATCCCTTTATTTTTATACTTGGATCCTCAATATCAATAAGTGCATCCTTGCTGTTTAACATAATATTTATAACGATTTGTTTAAAGTGGCTTGAATCAAACTCGATATAAATATCATCAGGAATTTTTATATCTACATAAATATCTCTGATTTGCAATTTAATGAATTTAACAGTACTTTCCACCTCGTTTTTAAGATTCAAAACCTTAATTTGCGGCTTCCTCGGAGAAGTATACTCCATAAACTCTTTAATCAGCGCATCTATTCTGTCTATCTCTTCAGGAATGTCTTCTGCAGCTGCAAGCATAAATTCTTTGTTTTCCAGCTTTTTCTTCATTTGAGTTGTATAAATCTTTATAGATGTTAAAGGGTTTCTGATTTCATGTGCGAGAGAGGATATTATTTTGTCCATAAATTGAAGCTTGTCATAATTCCTCAACTCATTTATAAGAATCTTTTCTTCCCTGGTTTTTTCTTCTATTATTCTGTTTAATTTCCTGTTTATCAGTTGAACACTGAGAATTATTAATGAAAATACAAATAAAGAAAATAAAAGAATTATAATCTTTAATTCAGCTTCTTTACTTGTATTTTTTATTGGTGTACCAAACCACTTTCTATGTAACGCATCGTACATCCCATTATTTTGTATTTCATCCAAACCTTCATTAAGCTTCCTTAATAAGTGCGGATTATTCTTTGAAACTACCATAGAATACTTTTGCTCATTAAGAGTTTTTCCGACTATTTTAATTTGGTCAATCCAGTTGTTTTCCTTGCAGATATAGTTGACAGTAAGTGTGTTTCCAACCATCACTTCTACTGCGCCGTCAAGAAGTGCCGCAACTGCTTCTTCCATGGTATCGTATTGAATTATTGTAATATCCTTAATCATACTTAATTCAAAATATACAATATCTTCCTTTAATACTGACACAATTTTCCCCGCAAGGTCGGAATTGTTATTAATTGAGTAGTAGTTATTCCTTACAAAGATAGATTGGGAATTCAGCAACAGAGAGTCAGTAAAGTTAAACCTGGTTTTCCTGTCGTCAGATTCTTTCATGCCCTGAATGATATCTGCCTGTCCTCTTTCTATTGAATAAAAGGCATCCTCCCATTTCATCGGTATGAATTCAAACTCCATACCGGTAACAAGACTTATTGCTTTAAGAAGGTCTACATTAAATCCCTTGTAAATACCGTCAACATCTAAAAACTCATAGGGAGGGAATTGGATATCGCCGGCTACTCTGTAAGTCTCTGCATCCTCAACACCATAGGCAATGGGGGTATTCATCAAAAATATCAATATAAGTAAAACAGCAGTTTTTTTTATCATAATATACTCTTTCAGATCCATTATAGGTTCACTTTATATTACCATACGTAGTTAATCAATTCTAGAAAAATGTTTATCGCATATAGGAATAACACCTCTATAAATCTTACAGAGGCGTTTTATAATTCTTTCTATTTATCAAGTGCAAATTCAGTAATAATTACAGGCAGACAGGCGTTTAATATTTTAATCTTCTCCTCGCTATCTGTTTCCGTGATATATAAAGAAAAACCTTCCACTTCCCTTTTTTTATCATGATTTTCCCACTCTAAGGTAAATTCATTTACGGAGAAAAAGGTAACTATTTCTGATTCCTTGAGAAGATGCTCTTCACCCTTATTAAGTATTTGCATCTTAGAAAGGCATCCGCTTTTTACAATAAAATTGTAATCTCTGCAGTCTGAAGTGTTCTTTGAAAAGGTAGTCCAGGATCCGTCGAAATACTCAATATCATATTTTTTAAGGCTTCTGCTATAAAGACCCTTATGCCGCAAGGAAAGCTCCCCATCTAACGGCAGAATATATCTTTGGTATCCGGTGAAATCTGAAAATGTGGATTCTGTAGATGTAAAGGTTGCAGATGAAATTCTCCATAAAAAATCCTTGTCGGAAAATACGGCATCATCTGGGTAAATTGCCAGCTGTGTAGTCTCTCCGCCAGCCCACTTTGTGGTCACAAAATCTTCCCTGTTTACATTTTTTTCTTTCATCTGTTCACACTCCCTTTAAGCTAATTTAAGTTCCTTTATCACCCTGTTAAACTCTTCTGATTTTTCTTCGTCCTTAACCAACGGAAGGTTTGCTTCGATATTCATTAAGCATCCGTTGGTTCCGATCCTTGCTAACTCGCGTCCTATTGCCAGATCAGAATGACAGCTTTGATTAGTCTTTCCCTCCAGCTCCACTCCAATATCGTAAACCCTGCGGCAAAGCTTTGCATTTTCCATGGGAGCTGTTGCACCGACTATTCCTGCATCAGCTATTGCTTTTTTTCTTATTTCTTTTTCTTCTTCACTTTCCTTTGGAAGCTTGTATGCATCGATAATAACTCCATAAGCATCGGCATCATCCACTATCCCGGATAACAGCTTTTCTCTTAAGTTTTCAAGCTCTTTTGCATATTCTATCTGGTTTTCGGGAGATAATCCATAATCTTTCTTTGTGGAAAGCCTGCAAACCATTCCTATAAGTCCGCATGCCATAGCCCCTGATAAAGCCGAGGCGCAGCCGCCTCCTACTGTAACATCATCTGTATCTAAAATAAGCTCTAATATACTTTTATAATCCATGATTTTCCTCCTGGTATTCTTCTATTAAATTAAACTATAAGGACTTGCAGATTGCAAGCCCTTAATTGATGAAAAAGAAAATTATTGTTCGTCCAGCAACCTCTTTTCAAGTATTTGGTCCATATCAAAGTTTTCTATTTGTAAATAATATTCGGCAACATCAATAAGAGATTTCATGGGTATAGTTCCGATTACTTCACTGCCGACTACGTTTACACCATATCTTCTTGCTTCCATTTTTACCATTTCAAAAGCTTGGTACACGGCTGATTTTTCATAGTTTACCAGGTTCATTGAAACCTGAGTTTGATTTCTTTCTTCCAGTTTAAGCCCTATGGCTTTCACATATCTGAGTCCGCCGCCTAAATGTCTTATTTTCTTTGCAATCTTATCTGCGATTGCCACATCAGGTGTATCCAGATTTATATTGAATGCCACTAATGGAACCCTGGCTCCTACTGCCGTAGCTCCGCTTTTTACATTCATTTCCTGCGGTCCAAAGTCCGGTTTCCAGTTCTCATCTTTAATCTTTCCAAAAAAACCTTCATATTGTCCTTTTCTTACTGATGCAAGATTTCTTCTGTCTTCCTTTGTGCATGCATCCTCATAAAGGTACACAGGTATTCCCCAGCTTCCTAACTCGGCTCCTACTTCTTTTGCTGCTTCAATACACTCAGCAATCGTCACATTTGAAACCGGAGTAAATGGAACAACGTCTGTGGCTCCCATTCTTGGGTGAGCTCCTTCGTGCTTTGACATATCTATCAGCTCTGCTGCCTTTCTGGCTGTATTAATTGCGGCTTCCTTGATTTTCTCCGGTGATCCTATCATTGTTAAAACAGTTCTGTTGTGGTCCTTGTCTGATGAGTAATCCAAAATTGTAATCCCGTCAATTTTTCTTGCCTCATCAATAATTTTCTCAACTAAAGCTGTGTCTCTTCCTTCGCTGAAATTTGGCACACATTCTATTAACCTTCTCATAATAACCTCTCTTTATCTACATTAAATTTTCAACAAAGGTTTTGATAAACCATATTGTCTGCGGCTGATAAATAATATCTACTAAGAAAGCTCCTACTATCGGAACAATCATCATTGCCTTTCTGCTCATACCGTATTTCTCATTAACAGCTGTCATATTTACTATTGCTGATGGAGTTGCTCCTAATCCGTGTCCGGCAAGACCTGATACCATAACTGCAGCATCATAGTTCTTTCCAAGAATTCTGAATACCACGAAGTAGCCAAGCAGCGATATAAGCAGTACTTGTAAGAATACAACTACAAATACTCCGCCTATCAGTCCTGATAATTCCCAGAGCTTTAAAGTCATTAATGCTAATGACAGGTATAGGTTAAGCATGACATTTCCGATTTCATCAACCAATTTAAAATCAAATCTGTAGAAATTTGCTTTTTCATTTACATTTCTGAGAATTACAGCTACAAACATTGCACCTACATACGTCGGGAATCCCATATTTATCAATTTGCTGATCCAGCCGGAAATAACAGTACCAAATGCCATACATATTAAAATAGCCGCAACATTTTTAACTATATCAAGCGAACTTAATTTATGACCGGTTCCTGCATTTATCTCTGTAACAGATGTATCAAAACTTGAGTCATCCTCAGGTTTAAGGTTGTTCTTTTCAATGAGCCTTCTGCCCAGCGGACCGCCTATAAGAACTGCCGATATCAGACCAAAAGTAGCTGCTGCTGCCCCAACCAGCGGTGCGGCTTCATATCCCATTTCGCCGAATGTAGTTCCGTAAGAAAGAGCTGCTCCGTGTCCTCCGATCATGGAAATAGCACTGGCCAATAATGCATAAGGAGCTTCAAGCCCAATTATCTTTGATATAGTAATACCCAACATATTTTGCAATATTGATACCACACCGGCAACAAGCCAGTAAACGATAAGTAATTTCCCGCCTTTAACCAGCAGCTTATAGCTTGCACCAAGTCCTACTGTTGTAAAGAAAGCCAACATAAATGCATTTTGAAATATATTGTCAAAACTAAATGCAAAAGTCCCGCTTAAATGACCAAACCATGTAATAAACATAAATACGAATCCGCCGATTACAGGTGCCGGAATACAGTATTTTTCTAATAATTTAACTTTATTTTTAACAAAATAACCTAAAAGTAATAATGCAGCCGCAAATGCCAATGTAACTGTTGAATCAACACTAATTGATGTCAGTCCTTCAATTAATTCAAATTTCATAATATCCTCCCTTTGTTATAATTTATTATACATATAATTCCATAAACTCCGGCTAACGCTTTCATCATTCACTCCCTTCAGCCTTAAATTCTCTCAATTTATTTATGCAAAATATAAGCCAACTTTTTTGTGTCCTTAAAAATTCCCGTTTTGTAATATGTGTAAATATTTAGAAAGTTACCTTACCCTAATTTTATACAAAAAACACCCTGCATTTTTTGCATAGTGCAATTTTTGCAGGGTTTTCATTAGCAGTTTTAACATTTTCGTTTTTCATTAATCTTGCTGATGCTCTGACATGTGTCTTGTCGCTGATATTAGCTTATCAAAATTATAAACAAATTACAGCAATGCAATTACAGAGCAAAACATGGATTTATAATATTATAAATTTTTGTTATTGACATATGTCATTAATTATTGTATTATAATATTATAAAATTAAATAAAAAATAATTGGAGGATAAATTTATGAAAATTGCATTACCTACAAGGAAGGGCTTTATTGACGAACATTTTGGACACTGTGAATATTATACTGTTTTTACGGTTGATGAAAATAATGAGATTGTATGTTCTGAAACTGTAGAATCTCCGGCAGGATGCGGATGCAAGTCTAATATAGCTGAGGTATTATCAAAAATGGGAGTTAATATGATGTTAGCCGGAAATATGGGTGACGGAGCAGTAAACGTGCTGCACAACTCAGGCATAGAGGTTGTACGCGGATGTAATGGAAATGTCAAAGCAGTTGCTCTTGACTATTTAAAAGGAAATATTAAAGATTCCGGCGATTCCTGTCATGAGCATGAGCATGGGTGTCATAATGAATAATCAATACTGATGTTTAAGATAAATAATGGCACTCATTGAAAATCTGTTTGATGAGTGCCTTTATTTCTCCTTTTCATATAGTATTTTTGGAGCTGTTTTCAATATACTATAATTCCATTGTTGTTGAATCTGACCACTTTATATCATTTCTAAGCTCCTTAATCGAGCGTATCAATTCCAGTAATGCTAGGTCCTTTTTTTTTGCTTCTATCATTATATCGATATCTCTGTTAATGCGCCTGCAATTTTCAATAAAATTAATAAATTCTTTTGTATTAATATAATCTGCATGTTTTCTGTCTGCAGCTCCATTCTTCGGACTTGAAAAATGCATCTTAGGCGGAAGTTTTTCGTCATTCCATGTATTACATATATCAGCAAGCATTTCATCAAGATTCTCTCCATTATTATTGCACATATGATGGTGAGCATCCAATACCATGGGTACACCTAATTTATTGCACAAACGCAAAGTATCTTTTGCTGTAAATGTTTTGTCATCATTTTCTAAAATAATTTTAGAAGTAATTTCCTCAGGGTAATTATAAAAATTATTCTCAAACCTATTTAAAGCATCCTCTTTTCCGCCGGCACCGCTGCCAATATGAAGCACCATTTTACCGTCATCGTATTCCATATCCTTAAACAGTCCCACATGAAAAAATAAATTGTTCTTAGTATTCTCCACTACCTTTTGATTAACACTATTAATTACATTAAACTGATCCGGATGTGTATCAATTCTCATCTTACTTTTTTTTATAATTTCACCTATTGTTTTGAATTCAATGCTGAAAATGCTTCTGTAATCCCAGTTTACATCCGGATGTGTAGCCAGAGGAACTAATGCCGAAGTCATTCTGTAAAAATGAATAGTGTTATCAATATTGTACTGTAATATCTTTTTTAAATCCGATACATTTGAATATGTAACTTGTTTTAGCTTAATTAACCTTTTATCTTCTGATGGAATTTTATTGTAAAATGTATATGTCACATTGCTTGACGAAGTTACTTTAGGCAGACCCAACGCAATTGCTGCGTAACCTAATCTGATTTTCATAATATTTACCTTAAGTGAATTGTATTTTAAATTTATAAGGTTATTATGTCTGAATTTTATATCATTTATTTAATGTTTAATTATATTCTGCAAAAAATCCACGTAAAAATGAAGAAACACATATATTGAGTAATTTAACTATTAAATTCAATTGCCATGCTTTTAATGTTATCATGATGTATGTCTGACTTATCAGATGTAACCTTGACAATCTTTTTAACTATTGCTTTTTCCATGAAGTTCATTTTATTGAAGGTAAATTCTCCGCCAAAGTGCTTAACTGATTTCGCCTTGCTGACAAGCTCTGCAGGAAAATTATCGTTTATTTCTTTTCCAATCATTTCCCCTTCCTGCATACCGCAAATAAATAATCCGATTTTCTTATTCTTAAGTTCATTCATATTGTTGTTTATAAAATCGGTTACTTCTTTTTGAATTTTACCTATGTAGGCTGAACCGCCTATTATTACTTGGTCATACTTTGTAAAATCTATTTTACTTTTATTTTTTAAATTAGACAGCTCAACATTGCCATTCAATTCCTTTGACAATTCTATTGCACATTTCTCTGCACAGCCATACTTTGTTCCATAAGCAATTAATGTTCTCATATTTCCTCCAAATTATTTTTTTAATGCATTTTCAATAGATTTAAGATATGCCTTGCTGCTGACGGTTCCGCCTGATACTGCGTCCACCGTGGTATTTTGCTCCTCCATAACTCTTTGCAAAAGCTCACCTCTCACATCAGGATTTACAATCATCATATCATCTTCTATTTCAATACTTGTTATTTTGTGATTTTTAACAGTAACATTCAGCACATTAGACCATCTTCCATGCTCGTAGCTCCCCTTGTAAACACCGTCGTCAATATTTGATAAATTGACAGAATCAATGCTCACATTTAAACCTTCCTCCAGCCCTCTGCTTATGTAGAACATCCCTGATGCTGCGATAACTGCAAATATCAAAATTATGATTCCTAAAACTTTTAATGCTCCTTTCATTTGCCTCTCCCTTTTTAAAATTTTAATATTACTTCCTCGATAAAATAATTTATTAATTTTTCTTTCTGTACTTCGTCTATATCTCTTTCAATTATCAGTTTTATAATCATCCCCATGGTTGAAGCTGCAATTATTTGAGCCTTCAATTCTATTTGCTCCTCATTTGTTTCAGGATAAATTTCATTTAAGCATTTGTACAGAGCCGTCAATGCAGGCTTTTCCTTTGAAGCTCCCATGTATAAATACGATGTATGTTTAAGCGCCTGCGGAGATTGATTTATCTGCACTGCTAAAAATTCGTCGGGCATTTTTAATGCTTCCTTTATGTAGTTTCTTGTCATTTGGCTTAACCTTTGTTTTGGTGTTAAATTTTCTGTATCAGATATGGAAACTGCACGGACTATTTTCATATAACCGCTGTTCATAACAGTATTCATTATTTCATCCTTATCCTTAAAATAGTGGTATATTATTGAGGGTGAATATTCTATTTTATTTGCAATCTTTCGTATTGATACGTTGTCAAAGCCTTCATCCGCAATGATTTCCTTGGCAGTTGAAATTATCAGTTCTCTCATTGCTTCTTTTTCTCTTTCTCTTCTTGTAACCATATTGTCTCCTTTGTTGAACGCCGTTCTTATTTTGAACACCGTTAAATAACAGGATATCATATTGGTAATTAATTGTCAATGTGTTATTTGAAAAAAATTATATTTTAATTAATAAGTTTCAATTATTGAAATTATGGATATATATTGTATTAGAGAATTATTAGAAGACCATTTGCATTTCGGAGGTTATATGCGCACTAATGACATTTTTAAAAAATATTTCAAGTATCAAAAGGTGATGCGAACTGTTCTTTTATGTTGTATCCCTATTGTACTAATGGCAACATATCTTTATGGATTAAGAGTGTTGCTTTTGCTTGCAGTGGTAAGTCTGGCAGGAGGTACTGCAGAGTATTACTGGGAAAAAAAACATGGAAACAAAGCATCAGAGGCTATTTTTGTGACCTGTACTCTTTATACATTGACACTGCCTGCCTCTATTCCATTATGGATTGCTGTCTTGGGCATAGTATTCGGAGTTTTTTTTGGAAAGATGGTATTTGGGGGATTCGGCAAAAACATATTCAATCCTGCACTTGTAGGTCGTGCTTTCATTTATGTAAATTTTCCCGAACCCTTGACAATCACCTGGAATGAAATTTCATCCGGCTTACTCGGAGGATTCGGAAGCTATATTACAAATAAAATTGATGTAATATCGGAAGCAACTCCGATGATTTTATTTAAGAACTATCATGAGACAGTAAATTTCCAGGACCTATTTTTCGGATTGGTCCCCGGTTCAATAGGCGAAACCAGTAAAATATTAATACTGCTTGCGGCCATATATCTAATATACAAAAAGGCCGCATCCTGGCGGATAATGACCGGTTCTTTATTGGGATTCACAGCTGCAAGCTCTATACTTTATTATTTCACTGATTTAAACGTATCAAATCCGCTGTACGGAATGATGCTGGGAGGATTTTTATTTGGAACGGTTTTTATGGCTACAGACCCCATAAGCGCTGCCAAGACTGATCCCGGCAAATGGATTTACGGAATAATAATCGGATTGGTGACTGTCCTTATAAGAGCCCTGTCACTGTTTAACGGCGGTATGATGTTTGCAATTCTCATAGGAAATACCTTCGCTCCGATAATTGATTACTTTGTCCGGGAGAGTAAGGCTAAGAAAAAAGCAAGTACGGAGGTGACTCCATGAAGAAACCGTTAATCTACCCGATACTATATATGGTGGTTGTTACGGCCGTATTCATTTCAGCATTGGCAGTTTTTAATCACATGACAACCGAAACTATAAGGTTTAATAAAGAAAATGAGTTGAAAAATAAGATTTTGTACGTGTTTGATATATTGCCGGAAGGAGCCGGCCCTGATGAAATCGAAGAAATTTTTAGTGAGCGTATAATTGAAAAGGACTTTAACGGTATTTCAGGATATGCATTAGTTGATGACAATACAGCAGAGGCATATGCGATTCCCATTAACGGCCCCGGACTCTGGGGCTCCATAACAGGCTACCTGGGACTAAACAAGGATTTCACAAAAATTATAGGGATTGATTTTGTTACACAGTCTGAAACGCCCGGCTTAGGAGGACGTATATCTGAAAATGAATACAAGGAGCAATTCAGAAATATTGACATAGCAAATTCTGTAAACGGCAGCTATATTATTTCCAGACCTCAGCCCGGCGGAAATGTTGATGCGATTTCAGGTGCTACACAGACCTCGGCAGCTGTTGTAAAATTAATCAATGAAGACCTTAATGAATTCTTTAATGCAGCGGAGGTGAGCAAGTAATGAAGATATCAGAAATCAAAAAAATATTTAACAAGGGAATGTTTGCCGAAAACCCTATACTGGTGCAGGTTATAGGCATATGCTCCGCTCTTGCCGTTACAAACCGCATGATGAATTCATTGATAATGGGCATCGCTCTTTCCTTTGTTACTGCTTTTTCGTCCTTCACCGTATCAGTTTTAAAGGACAGAACTCCCAAGCACATCCGTATGATGATTCAGGTATTGATTATTTCTTCGTATGTAATTGTAGTCGATATATTTTTGAAGGCGTATATGATTGATATGAGCAAGGCACTTGGTCCATATGTGGGTCTGATTATTACAAACTGCATAATCATGGGGAGAGCAGAAGGCTTTGCAATCTCCAACCCTCCGCTGCCTTCGTTTTTAGATGGTTTATCCGCAGGTCTGGGTTATACTCTGGTTTTATTAAGTATTGCGGCAGTCAGGGAAATACTTGGATTCGGAACTGTTTTCGGATTTGTTGTACTGCCCGAGGCTTTTACTAAGTGGACGCTGATGGTAATGCCTCCCTCTGCATTTTTTATATTGGCCTGCATTATGTGGGCAGCTAATAATCACCGAACTAAAAAACAATTGAAGGGATCTGAGAAAAAATGATTGATGTGCATCCTATGGTAATATTTATAGCTTCAATATTTACAAGCAATATGATTTTTTCCAACTTCCTTGGAATGTGTTCCTTTATTGCGGTTTCTAAAGAAATTCCAACTGCAATCGGCCTTGGAATTGCCGTTACTTCTGTTTTGACATTTACTACCATATTAAATTATTTTGTATACTGGTATATTGTGGTTCCCTTTGGTATTGAATATTTGATGTATATTATATTTATTCTTGTAATTGCAGCTTTTGTCCAGCTTTTAGAAATGGTTCTGGAAAGATTTCTGCCGAATTTTTATTATGCACTTGGTATATTCTTGCCGTTAATAACAGTTAATTGTGCAATACTCGGTGTTTCCTTGTTCATGGTTTCAAGACAGTACAATTTTATGCAAACTGTTGGCTTTGCAGTAGGCTCGGGAATCGGCTGGGCCTTGGCGATTACGGCAATGGCAGGTATAAGATCAAGGCTGAGTGAAAAATCAATTCCCGAGGGTCTGCGCGGAACACCCATAACTTTAATTATAACCGGAATTATGGCGCTTGCATTTATAGGGTTCAGCGGCATGGTTCAAATACAATAGGAGGCTGCATGAGTACAATACTATCTACTACACTTATATTTTCAATACTTGCAGCTGTACTTGCAGCAATTTTAACGCTGGCTGACCGAACCATAGGCAATTACGGCCAGGTAACACTTACAATAAACAACGACAAGGAATACACTGTTGATGGCGGTAACAGCCTTTTGTCCACATTGATATCTCAAAAAATATTTATTCCTTCTGCTTGCGGAGGCAAGGGCTCCTGCGGTTACTGCAAGGTAATTGTCAAGGAAGGAGGAGGTCCTGTTCTTGCCACAGAGATGCCATGGCTCACAAAAGAGGAAATCGCGGACAATGTCAGACTGTCCTGCCAATGCAAGGTTAAGCAAAATATAAAAATTGAAATTCCCGAAGAGCTGTTTAATGTCAGGGAATATTCAACCCATGTTGTTAAAATGGAGCAGCTTACCAAGACAATCAAGCATCTTCGCTTTGATTTGGGAGAAGAGGAAATTAATTTCAGACCGGGACAATATGTGCAGTTAAAAGCTCCCGCCTACGAAGGAAGCCCGGATGAGGTTTACCGTGCATATTCCGTTGCATCATCAGTAAATGACAAGCATGCCATTGAGCTGCTTATAGGCTACACCGGCGGTATAGCCACAACATACGTCCACCAGCACTTAAAGGAAGGTGACAAGGTTCACATAAACGGTCCTTACGGAGAATTTTATTATCATGAGGATGACGGCGGTCCGATAATTTTTGCAGGGGCTGGTACAGGAATGGCTCCTATCATATCGATTCTTCAGTATATGGCTGATAACAATATAAAACGAAAAGCAATATTCTTCTTTGGAGCAAAGACAATGGATGATTTGTTCCTGGTTGAAAAGCTAAAGAATTTTGAAGAAGTATTATATGATTTTAAATTTGTTCCCACATTGTCCCGCGAAGAGTCTGCTGACTGGACAGGTGAAAAGGGCCGTGTTCCTGCTTCTATTGAAAAATATGTGGAAAAGGGCGGAAATTATTCCGCATATCTCTGCGGAAGCCCTGCCATGATAGATTCCATAGTTGATGCTCTCGTTTCAAAGGATATTCCTTTGGAAAAAATATATTATGATAAATTCTGAATAAGTCCTTGAATCGTATTCAAGGACTTGTCAGGCTATTGATAAACCCTATTTCTGTCATCCTGAGCAATAGCGAAGGATCTCCTCTTGTTCAAAATATGAGATTCTTCGGGCTAGCGCCCTCAGAATGACAAATCGATAATTACTAATGCAGCAGCCCCTTGTTATCAACAAGACTGTTTCATTGTATTCTTGTTGTATGATTCCAAAAATGCAAATGCATCCTTTATCATGGACGGCGTTACTTCATAGGGATAATGTCTCACGTCTATCCCTTTAAGTGCTTTTTCAATAACTGTGTCAACATCATCCATTGAGCAGTGCAGATCCGAAAGCTTGGTCGGCAGCCCAAGGCTTTTATTGAATTTGAAAATTCTTTCAAACTCATCTTTTTGCCCGTCAACAATAAGCAGTATTAAAATACCGAAGGACACTATTTCGCCATGCAGATGATGATTCTTTTCTATTTGCGGTATCACTGTGAAGCCGTTATATATTGCATGAGCAAGACCTGTTGTTATATCAATGCTTACCAGATTGGACACTAATCCTGTTGAAATAATCACACCCAATAATATTTCTTCCAATTCATACGATACGGTGTTATTTTTGCAATCCTCCAGAGCCTTCATCCCGTATTTTATAAACGGTCCGCTGCACATATTTCCGATATATACTCCCATGGATTCTGAATGACTCAGCTCGTCTCCCCGGCTTGATACAGAGCTTTCAAAATACTTTGCCATGGAGTCTCCTATCCCTGCCCAGAGATATTTATCCGGTGCCTCGGCAATAATTTCACTGTCAATGAATATATGGACAGCAGGTATATCTGAAAACGAGTATTCTCTTAATGACCCGTCCGGATGATACAGGATGCCGAGACCGGTGCAGGCAGCACATGTGGAGGCTATTGTGGGAAATGTGAAAAATACCCTGTCAGTTCTTTGTGCCAGAACCTTTCCAGTATCTATCGCTTTTCCGCCGCCTACGGCAAAAATCATATGAGCTTCCCGTATCTCGGGAATTTCTTTCAATTTTTCAATATTTTCAACGGATGCCTCTCCGCCGAAATGGAAAAACCCTGTTATCTCAAGGCCGCTTCCCTTAACCGCTTCTTTTATTTTATTTTTGGCTGCTTTTATAGCTTTTTCACCGCCTATTACCACCGCCTTTGTTCCATATGGCATACATATATTTACTAATTCCTTGTATGCATCAGGTCCTATTGAGTAACCCGGAAATAATTGTGTCTTCATAATTTAATTGTCCTCCAATATCACTTAAATCTGCTTTAGCAGTCAGCACCTTCAACTACTGTTATATTAGCATTCTTTTTGATTTCATTTTCTGAATTGCCTTTGTCTTTAATAAATTTTCGATTTTTGTAAGCCCCGATGGTCAGGAACGGTACTATGATAATGGCTATTCCCAGATATCCCATGTATCCATAGCCATATTTTATAATCCTGTCCAATCCAACCATTGATATTCCCATTGATAAAAACATGATGAAGAATGATACAATAACTCTTCTATAAATAACCTTATTGATTCCGGACAAAATTTTAGTTTTTTCAAACTTCTCAACAAAGCCGAATATAGTTGTAACACCAGTTGAAATAAAACACAGGAACAAGCAAATGTTGTATGCCCAGAATACATATGATTTTCCCAGCTGTTTTGAAATGAATAATGATGGCAATGTAGCTTCACCTGCCTGTGTAAACTCCGCATACCATCCCAGCAGCATTACAACCGATAAAACCAAAGCTATTGAATTTATAACAAATGCAATCATCATTGAACGAGAAATTTCTTTTGTACTCTTTAATGATTTGCCGCAAGATATCATTGTAGGAATTACTACCGACTGAAAGCCTGCGTAGGTAAAGGCTTTTAAAATTCCATTGCCGATGTTTGCATTGCCTGCCTTTACTGCATATATGCTTGCTATTTCCGGCATTTTTGCATTTATTCCCAAGATAAATATTATTGCACATGTAGATAAAATTCCGATGGACATAACTGTTGATGCACGAGCAACCATAGCGGCGCCAAAAATTGTCAGCGTAAGCAATATCGCTCCAACTGATAAAACTGAATATACGTATGGTATACCATATGTTTTATTTAACAAGGATGCCGCTCCTGCAACAACAGCCCCCACTGCGCACAAAACCATGATGTAAAAATAAATATCAAACAATACCGACATTTTGTCAAATGGATGATACAGTGTTTGAAACAGTTCCTTGTAGCTTGATAATCCTCTTGAGTTATACATAATTATGCATTCACGAATGGTCAAGGTTAATAGTGCCATTGCTAAAATTGCCATAAATGGTGCAATCCGTCCATACTGAACATAATACTGTGTTGCCTGATTACCTGTTGCGAAGCCGCCGCCTGCATGTGAACTGAACAGCACACTTGCAACAGCAAATGTGCCGGCAAAGCTGATAGTCTTTGTTGCCTGTCTTTTTTGATTCTCCATTTTTCATACCTCTCATGATTTGAATTTTTTAACACACTTACTTCTAGCTGTCCATGAGAAAGGCTGTTTTCAGGCTTCCACCTATAAAAAAAATCTTCCTCTCTCAGGGTAAACTAATCCCTAAGAGACGGAAGATATAAATCTTTCGCGGTACCACTCTTATTCATTTCATACGAAATGCCCTCTACAGATACGGATTATTTCTAATCGATATCCTGCCATTTTTAACGATTGGCTCCTTCGTACCACCCTACTGTAATTTTTCGGAAGGTCCGCTCCAAGGCTAGTTCGGCATTTCATCGTATGTTGTTTCTCACCTGCCAACAACTCTCTGAAATCGCTGAAAATGCTTAATACTCCTTATCACAGCGTTTATGTTGCTCATTAATTTGTGTATTTTTAGGAGTATAACATCCCAAAAAAGATTTGTCAATAAAAATTTTCAAAAATTATTTTTTATGCATTTACTGCTCGAACAAGATAACATTTTCCGTACGTATATTCAATGCTAGATAAAGCTCCCATGTTCACCTTTAGATGGACATGGGGGCTTCATATGAAGTCTTTATAATTGATTATTTTTCTTTTTATATATAACATAAGAGTAAAGTATCGGAACAAGAGATAAAAGAATGACTATTCCGAAAAAAACAATCATCTTAATAGTATCAGGCAGAATTGATGATACCATCATCAGTATACCGCCTACAAACCATATTTTGCCGCCAAATCTGTGAGTTTTAACCCACACCTCTTCATCTGACAAGGTCCAGCTGGTACGTATTCCCGCATAAAAATTTTGCTTGAATTTTGGCATTGCATTTCCTATTATTGTAAATAGCAGCCCGACAGCAAAAGGCATTAATAAACTTATATTTACAACATTCATATTGAAGCTAAATGCCAAGGTGTATAATTGTATGCCCAGCATTAAAAGTGATACTATAAAGAAAATCAAATAATACTGTTTATTGAATTTATTATAAGAGCTTTTCTTTGGGTCAATATTCCTTGCAACCTCTGCCACAATAATCATAAATAATATTATTAAAGGTGAAAGGAAAATCTGAATCCTTCCCCCATACCTGTCTACATTTCCTGCAATATCAAAATGCATTGGTATTTGCTCAGGAAGATATCTGTACGAAACCAACCCTATTATAATTGTCACCGCAAACAAAATCCATAATTTAATATTTTCCTGCTTAAATATTTTCATTTAATTTCCCTCCTTCAGTGAAGCAAGCCAAGCTAAAATTTCCTCAACCACCGATAAATTCAGTTCATAATAAATATATTTACCTTGCTTGTCGTCTGTAACTAATCCTGCATTTTTCAATATGGATAGATGATGTGAAATAGATGCTCCGGTCATTTGAAATTGGTCAACTATATCACCGGCCGTCATATTCTTGTTCCTTAGCAATTCTATTATCTGACGCCTTGTAGGGTCAGACAAGGCCTTAAAGCTATCCTGAAATCCCATTTGTTTATCACCGCCCTGCTCATTTAGACATTTAGATAAATATCTAAATGTAGTATAGAATATTATATCCTCTTTGTCAACGGAATATAATTCCAGTACTACGATTTGAGCCAGTCGGCATCCTCTCTGATAATAGGTCTGATACCGTACTTTTCTTCAAATTCCTTCAATATGCTCTCCCTTGTTTCCTTGGATGATTTAATGCTTGATATTAAGTTCTCTGGTATGCCATAGGTAAACGGACAGTTTGCAATGCATATGGCACAGTCTGTTCCCAAGCATCTCCATCTTCTGTAGCATTCTTCAGCATTTATTTTCCATCTTGAAACACCGTCTTTTTCTTCCATATCAGTCTTTGGTATGGCTTTGCCGGGACATGTCCTTGCGCATCTGCCGCAGTCAGTGCAGAATTCTTTGACTCCGAAATCCTGTCTTTCATCTGCTATAAGCGGCATGTCTGTAGTAACAACTCCAATTCTTATGCAGGTCCCGTATTCCTTGGTTATAACAAGTCCATTTCTGCCAAATTCACCTAAACCGGCATCCATGGCTGCCAACGGCGCAACCACCAGGTAGTTGCCGTCCATGTGATTTCTGGCATCATAGCCCAGCTCCCTGATGTAATAAGATAAAATCATGCCGATGGTAGCTGCTTCCACATATCCCTTTACAACTCCGATTGCTTCCGAAAGCTTAGGTGCTCTCATAATCATTTCTTTATCCATTGGAACGGCAAACACAATTCCATATTTATGTTTGTTACTTACTTCCTCACCGTAATTTTCCTCATGCCTGCCTCTGTGGGAATAATAGTGATAATCATGCATCTCTGTTATTCCCACCAGCTTAGCATTGTACAGTCTTGCCAGTCCCTTGATTTTTTCAGACATAGCGGCAGGTTCAACTTCAATTTTATTAGCAGCAACATGCCCTTCACTGAATTTTCTTATGTCGCTCAAATATTTAAATGTAGAATCTACAATTGGAGAATTGATATTATTATACATGGCAGAGCCTTCAGCACCCATTTCCGGAAGACTTCTTAATACATCATCTGTTTCCTTCAGATCAGGATTTCTGTCGTAATAATCCTTGTAATTTTCACTGCCTTCACTGTAGTTCATTCTTGCAAACATAATATCTCGTTCATCGTACTTGTTCATACTGTTCTCCTTGTAATTTTCATAGTTATTTTTATTATAAATAATTTTGATTCCAATATTAAATATTAATTAAACCATATCTAGCTATATTGTAACTAATTAAAAAACTAAATGCAAATTATAAAAAAAACACCTCCGAATTTGAAGGTGCTGATTAGTGAATATAATTACATTATTCTGTCTGCGGTCTTTGTAAATGTGAGAATACGATCCTTACAATATTGTAAATTGCCATTGTTATTATTATCCATTCAACTGCAAAAATCCATGTTGCTCCTAAATCGGCCATGTACAATTTTATAGCTGTAAAAATTGAGCCAAGTGCAGTAAGTGCTATTATTGATTCATTGTTGAAATGTTTTTTCTTTGCAACAAGTATGTAAAGCAATGCCAATACAAACCACAGCACATAGTCTCTTATCAAAAGAAGTACATTTTTAATTTCCGCAAAATTCATTGAATCGCTTAGCAGACCAAAGACTATGTCTATCAGCCAGAATGTTGTTATTATTATGAAAACAAATAATCCTATAGTTAAAACATTGTTTTTTAATTCTTCTCTGTTTACGTTTATAGGTTTTGAAAATTTTGTTGACAGTGTGTTGGACAGCCTGGAACCAAACTTGCTTTTAAACCTTCTCATATTACCTCCTAATTATCACTTATTGAAAAATAAATATATTCCTTATAAATAATATATATTTATTCAGATGTATATATGACTAAAATTAATAATTTTATATATAAGTAAAAAAATCCCCATAACAGGGACTATTTTACGTCATACTTTTTATTCTAATTCCAGGACTCCTGTATTCAGCGCATAATAACGTCCTTTTTGCTTCATCAAATCGTCATGGTCTCCTCTTTCGATAATTTCACCCTGCTCAAGAACCATTATAGCGTTGGAATCCCGAACAGTTGACAACCTGTGGGCAATAACAAATGTGGTTCTGCCTTTCATCAGCTTATCCATGCCTTCTGATATAAGCTTTTCTGTCCTGGTATCTACCGAGGAGGTTGCCTCATCCAATATTAGTATAGCAGGGTCGGCAACTGCCGCTCTTGCAATTGACAGCAGCTGTCTTTCGCCCTGTGACAGGTTTTGTCCGTCTGCAGTCAGCATTGTGTTATAGCCCTCCGGCAGATGCTTTATAAAGTAATGGGCATTGGCAAGCTTAGCAGCTGATTTAACTTCCTCATCTGTGGCATCGAGCCTTCCGTATCTGATATTGTCTGCAACGGTTCCTTCAAACAAATGAACATCCTGCAAAACAATACTCATTGTTCTGCGCAGGTCAAATTTATTGATTCTTTTTATATCTATTCCATCATAAAGTATGGTTCCGTCATTAATTTCATAGAAACGGTTAACGAGATTTGTAATTGTTGTTTTTCCTGCACCTGTTGAACCAACAAATGCTATTTTCTGACCCGGCTTGGCATAAAGGTTTATATTCTTTAGAACCTGCTTATCCGGCACATACCCGAAATCCACATTTTTAAATGTTATATCGCCTTTTAACGGAACAAATTCAAATTTTCCGCTATCTGTAGAAACCTTCCAGCAAAGATTATTATTTCCCTCGTTTTTTTCAACCAAGGTAACATCACCGTTATCTACTTCTATTTTTTCATCCAGCACCTTGAAAATTCTTTCAGCTCCGGCTAATGCAGCAAACAATGTGTTAAGCTGATTTGATACCTGGGTTATCGGTCTTGATATTGTTCTTGTATATTGTAAGAAGGATGCAAGATTGCCTATGCTGAATCTGTTATGCATTACAAGGTACGCACCAAACATGGATATCACCGCATATTTAACAAATGAAAGATTACCCATGATTGGCATCAGCATTACACCGTAGGTTGATGCCCGTGTGCTTGCTTTTCTCAGTTCCTCGTTTCTTTCATTAAAGCTTTCGATTGCTCTTTCCTCGTAATTAAATACCTTTACAACCTTTTGTCCGGACATCATTTCTTCGATATATCCGTTCATGCCTGCCAGTGCTGCTTGCTGGTTCCGAAAGTTTTTAGATGATTTCTGCCCTATATTCTTCACAACCACAAGCATTAATGAAAGCATTACTGCAACGACCAATGTCATTATAGGACTTAAAATAAACATCATTATAAAGGCTCCCACAACAGTTACAACTGACATCAAAACCTGTGATGCGCTTTGCTCCAGCGACTGGTTCAGCATATCCACATCATTTGTAAATGTTGACATCAAATCGCCGTGGGAATGTTTATCAAAATATGATATTGGAAGCTTTTCCATATGCGAAAACATTTCTTCACGTATTTTATGGACTGTTTTCTGCGCCAGCCTTGCCATAAACATGTTTCCAATATATTGAGAAACAGCTATTGTCAAAACCATTACTCCCATTATGACAAGATAGGTTATAAATTTGCTTTTGTTGAAATCTCCCACCAGTGTATCTATTACCGGGCTGAGCATTGCATTTATACCAATTTCTGCAATTGAGCTCAGTACGATAAAGAATATTCCGCTAAAGAACAGAATCTTATTGAATTTGAAGTAGATGAACAATCTTATGAGTGTTTTCTTCGGATCTTGAGGTCTTAATTGCTTAGGTCCTTTTATTGCTGCTCCCTTTATTTCTTGTTGTTTCTTTTCAGGGTTTTTCATATCCTTCATTCTCCTACCACCCCTTTCTGCTGAGATTCATAGATTTCCTTGTAAATAGGAGAACAAATAAGTAACTCCCCATGTGTTCCGATTGATTCTATTTTCCCCTCATTCAGGACAAGTATTCTGTCTGCATGCTGAATAGATGAAATCCTCTGAGCAATTATGATTGTCGTAACATCCTTTAGTTCTTCTTTAAATGCAAGCTGGATTTTTGCATCTGTTGTCATATCCACCGCACTTGTTGAATCATCCAGAATAATTATTCTTGGAGTTTTCAGCAAAGCTCTTGCAATAGTCAGTCTCTGCTTCTGTCCTCCTGAGAAATTGTCTCCTCCCTGTTCTACTCTGTGATCTAGGACTTCTTCGTACTTAGATACAAACTCCCACGCCTGAGATTGCTTCAATGCATTTATAATCTGCTGGTCTGTAGCATTTTCATTTCCCCACTGCATATTTTCTCTGATAGTTCCTGAAAACAAAACATTTTTCTGAAGCACAAACGCAACCTTGTCTCTCAATAGCTTTATGTTATATTTTCTTACATCTGTTCCGCCTACAGAAACCGAACCGTTTGAAACATCATAAAGCCTGGGTATCAACTGTACCAGGGTTGATTTCGACGAGCCGGTTGAGCCTATGATTCCAATTATTTCACCGGAATTAATTTCTAAATTAACATCCTTTAATGCTTTTTCGGCACTGAACGGATACTCGAAGCTTACATTTTTAAAGCTTACCGAACCATTCTTTAATTCCATTGCAGGATTTTCATCCTCAAGTATTTCCGGTTCTGTTTCTAAGACTTCGACTATTCTGGCTGCGGATGCTGAACCTCTCAGCAGCTGCATAAAGAAAAATGACAGCATCATAAGCGACATTAATATTTGTGTGATGTATGTAATGAACGACACAAGCTCCCCGCTGCCCATACTGCCTGCAACCACTTGTTTTCCCCCAAACCACAGTACTGCTGTAATGGTTGAATAGGTAACTATTGTCATTACCGGGAACAAAAATATTATTATTGATATAGCTTCTAAAGCAGTATTTCTTAATGCATCATTTCTTTCCTTGAACCTTTTTTCTTCATGTTTTTGCCGGTTAAAGGACTTGACAACTCTTATGCCGATTAAATTTTCCTGTATAATGGCATTTACTCTGTCAACACGCGACTGCATCTTAATAAACAGCGGTCTCGCCTTAGTCATTATTATTCCTAATAATATAACCATAACCGGAATTGCAACCATAAACACACTGGCAAGAGAAGCATTGATATTAAACGCCATTATAAGTGCAAAAATCATCATGAAGGGTGATCTGATTGCCAGACGGAGACTCATCATGGCAACCTGACCAAGCATGTTACAGTCATTTGTAAGTCTTGTTATCAGGGATGATACTGAAAATTTATCTAAATTGGCAAATGAAAACCCTTGAACTTTTTTAAATACTGTCTTTCTTACTTCGGCCGAAAAACCAAAGCCGGCTTTTGCCCCAAAATGAGAGCTTATAATTCCTACTGTCATTCCGAACAGTGCTGCTAAAATCATTATGAAACCGATTTTAACCACATAATCTATATCCCTGTTTGCGATACCCACATCGACTATAAGAGACATAAGATATGGAATTACAATGTCCGCCGCAACCTCTAATATCATTAATAAAGGACAAAGCATCGCATAACGCATATATTTTTTCATAAAAGGCAATAATTTTCTCAAAATTTCACTCCTGTCTATGTAAATTTTATGTTAATTGAAAAAATTTAAAAGTTGCTAAGCAACTTTCTCCAGAAAACTTTACGTTCTTTGTAGTCCTTGTTTTTTATATAATTTCCTATTTATATATTATATAAAAAAATTTAACATAATATAATAACACTTCTATCCTTAATATAACCTTAATTTTTTAATTTGTTCAAAAAAAAACAGCCCAAAGGACTGTTTTTCAGATTGATGACAAAGTCATCAGGATGGCAGGTTGTTGAAAAAGTTCATCCTGCAAGGCACCGGAAGGCAGGTAACCGGAGCGTATTCAAACATACGTGAGGATTGACTGCCTGAACGGTAGCACAGCAGGTTTAATCGAAATACGAATCTACATATAGGCTGTCCAGCCACCGTCCACCTGAAGGCTTTGTCCGTTAACAAATCCGGATTCGTCACTGGCCAGAAATACTGCAACTGCTGCGATTTCATTGGGCATTCCATAACGAGGGTTCAGAGCCAATCCTATTCCGGTGCGTTCAGCACCTTCTTTATTAATATTTTTCATAAATTCACTGTTGGCAATTTCAGTTGCTATTCCTCCAGGGCAAATTGCATTACATCTGATATTTTTCTTTGCATACATGAATCCTGTATTTTTAGTCAATCCAATGACAGCATGTTTGCTTGCAGTATATACAGCTCCTGCAATTCCGCCATGTAATCCGCCTATAGATGCAACGTTAATTATATTTCCACCGCCGACTTCTTCAAAATACTTTACCGCTTTTCTCATACCAAGTATTACAGATCTGACATTTATATCAAAAACCTTGTCGTACATTTCATCACTAACATCTCCAACACCGCTCATGTCATCCATGATACCTGCGTTGTTTACCAAGATGTCCAATTTCCCGAATAGTTTTATTGCTTCATCTATCATACCTTCAGCCTTATCTTTGTCCGTAACATCAGCTGAATATGCAACTACCTTCCCGTCAAAATCTTTAGTGTCATCAACCAGCTGCGCTAATCTTTCTGCACGTCTTGCAACAGCCAGTACATTTGCTCCCTCTTTGGCAAAATAATAAGCTATATCTCTTCCCATTCCGGAGCTGGCTCCCGTAACAACCGCTGTCTTTCCTTTTAGTCTCATAATTCCTCCTGAATATTAATTAAGTTTTCAATTATATAAATTATACCCCTTTTTCCCAAACTTAAACAAATAACATAATGAAGCAATTTTCTAGTTAATAATTATTTGCATTTCATTAAACAATAATAGTATAATGACAACAGATAATAATAATTTCAAAGGAGATTTTTAAATAAATGAAAGAAATCGGCGGTACAGAAAAACAACAAAAATTAGTTCGCATAGTTTTAGAAGAAAAAAAAGTACCTTTGCTTATAAAGGATATTGAGGAATTGCAGCTTGATGATACCAAGTATAAAAGTAAAGAAAAATTTGAATATGATAAAAAAGTCATACTTGAAACACCGTGGAATATAAGTACGGTCCTTCAAAATAAGACCAGCAAAATCAGCGACATTGTCAATTTAAATTTAACAAGAAATGGAATAACCGATGTAAACAGCAAAAAAATATTTTCTGCATTAAGAGCGAAATATAAATCGTCCAATATGCCTGATTTAAATGACTTAGCTGAAGAAATCTAGTTTGATGAGCCAAATGGCTCTTTTTTATAACAATTTTATTAATTAATCATAAAAATTGCTAATTATCATAAGTTCTATTAAATACTTTCTTTACAAAGTAATTTAAAAGCTTTATTATTAAGCAAATGTATAATTTTTTTACCAAATCTAAAAAAGGAGAGTTGTATGAGGATTAATACTTCGGACAGAAAAGCATTGGTTGAAGCCGCATTAGGAAAGAGACCCTGCGATTTAGTTATAGGCAATACTCAGATTATAAATGTTTTTACAGGAGAAATATACAAGGGTGATGTTGGGATTTACGACGGATTTATTGCACACATACAATGTAACCCTGACGGAAGGAAAACAGATGAAAAGCGGCTGGCAGGAAATTATTACTGCGATGCCAAGGGAAAATACTTAATACCGGGCTTTATTGATGCACATGCTCATGTGGAAAGCACAATGATGACACCGAGAAATTTAGCTGAAGCTGTTATTCCTCACGGCACCACTACCATGGTTACAGATCCTCATGAAATAGCAAATGTCTGCGGCATGGAAGGTGTGATTTACATGCATGAATGCAGCAAAAATATACCGATGAGACAGCTCATCTTGGTTCCATCATGTGTTCCGGCAGTGCCTGGTCTTGAAAATTCAGGAGCGGTTTTTACTGAAAGGGAAGTTAAGTCATTATTGAACCTTGACCGAGTAATCGGTCTTGCAGAGGTAATGGACTTCATGGGAGTGATAAATAATGATGATAGAATGACTGGAATTATTGAAGCCGTAGATGAGAGAAATATGTTTCTGGAAGGTCATGCGCCTGGACTGTCAGGGAGAGAATTATCAGCTTATTTGTGTGCAGGTCCGAACAGCGACCATGAAATCATGTCTCCATATGAGGCAAGAGAAAAAATGAGGGCCGGAATGTTTGTGGATGCAAGAGAAAGCTCCATAACAAAAAATGTTGAAGCTATAATCAATGGAGTCGGTAAATTCAGATATCATGATAATTTAACACTTTGCACCGACGACAGAGAGCCTGAAGATATTATAAACAAAGGACATATGAATGATGTGGTTCGAAAAGCTATAAAATGTGGTCTGCACCCAATTGACGCCATAAGAAGTGCAACAATAAATGTGGCAAGAGAAATAGGCGTAAAAAATTTGGGAGCGATTGCACCGGGATTTGTTGCTGACATGGTGCTTGCGGATAATTTAGAGGAATTGATTCCATATGCAGTATTTTTTGAAGGAAAACTGGCTGCGAGGAATGGTAAGTTGATTAATGAAATTGAAAATATGAACTTTAATCTGGAAGAAAAAAACACAGTATATATTGGCGAATTAAAAATTGATGATTTTATAATCAAGGCACCGGTTCAGGAAGGCAAAATAACAGTCAGGGTTATCAAATACATGGATTTCAATTCTGCTGACACTGAATTTACACTTGAAGAGCTGCCTGTAATTAATGGAAGGGTGGATATCTCCTTTGACCATGATTTGAAGTACGCTGCAGTTATAAACAGACACCTGGGGCATAATACCTTTGGCCGCGGAATTGTCCGTAATTTCGGAACCGTGCACGGAGCGATAGGAAGCACTGTATCTCATGACTGCCACAACCTGACCATAGTTTATGACACCCCGGAAAACGCCTATGCGGCTGCAAAGCAAATAATGAAAGACGGAGGCGGATTAAGCTGTGCTGCAGATAGCAGCGTAATTGAAAGTCTCGCACTGCCAATAGGCGGATTAATGTCTAAGAAATCATGTGAAGAATTATCTCATGAAGCGGATAAAATGAAAAACGCAATAAGAAGTCTCGGCTTAACAGAAAGCGAAAATCCGCTGCTTCGTATTGCAACCCTGGCATTGCCTGTGATACCAAAGGCCAAGTTGTCAGATTTGGGGATAGTAGATGTTTTAGAGCAAAAAATCGTACCGATATTTGAATAAAATAAATCAAGAGCCTTCATCAGCTCTTGATTTTCATTCAGCTCAATTTATTTAAGAGGATTTAATAAAAAAATCAGTTTTAATGGTATTAATATAAAGTGCACATATATTGACAGAATATGTCGTTCGTAAAAGCTGTGTAAATTATTTATTTATTTTAATCAATTTGTGCCAATGCCTGTTCTAAATCCTCAATTATATCATCAATATTTTCAATACCTACTGAAAGCCTTACCAGCCCAGGAGTTATGCCTGCGTCTTTCAGCTGGCTGTCCGTAAGCTGCCTGTGAGTTGAGCTTGCAGGGTGAAGTACACAGGTACGTATGTCTGCGACATGTACCTCGTTGGACGCAAGCTTCAATGAATCTATGAATTTGACTGCATTTTCTCTGCTTCCCCTTATTGACAGTGAAATTACACCAGCACATCCCTTTGGAACATATTTTTTAGCAAGTTCATGATATTTGTCATTTTCAAGTCCCGGATAACTGACAAATTCAATCTTATCTGAACTGTTTAAAAATTCAGCTGCCTTCAATGCATTGCTGCAATGTCTGTCCATTCTAACTGCCAGTGTTTCCAATCCAAGGTTCAGTAAAAATGCCGCATTTGCCGACGGATACGCACCGATATCTCTCATCATCTGAACTCTTGCCTTTGCAATGTAAGCAGCATTTTCGAAAGACTTCGTATATACAACTCCGTGATATGATTCATCCGGCTCAGTAAATTCAGGAAATTTTCCGTTTGCCCAGTTGAAATTTCCGCTGTCCACTATTACTCCGCCTACCTGTATTGCATGGCCGTCCATATATTTTGTTGTTGAATGAGTAACAATATCTGCTCCAAACTCAAAAGGTCTGCAAAGATACGGAGTTGCAAATGTATTGTCAACTATTAACGGTACATTGTTTTTATGGGCAAGATTTGCAAATCTTTCGATGTCAAATACAACAAGTGAAGGATTTGCGATAGTTTCTCCAAAAACAGCCCTCGTGTTTTCCTTGAACTGTCTTTGTATTTCTTCGTCAGTTGAATCCTGATTGACAAATGTGCATTCAATTCCAAATCTTTTCAATGTTACTGCAAACAGGTTTATTGTTCCTCCGTAAATTGATGATATGCTTATAAAGTGGTCTCCTGCCTTCAATATATTCAGAAGGCTCAACAATGATGCAGCCTGACCGGATGTGGTACACATCGCACCTACTCCGCCTTCCATTGCTGCAATTTTTTCTTCAACAGCCGCAACGGTTGGATTCGATATACGTGAATACATGTGACCTGATTCTGACAAATCAAATAATCTTCCTATATGATCAGAAGAATCATATGTATATGTTGTGCTTTGATATATAGGAAGTGCTCTCGGCTCTCCGTTTTTTGGGTGATAGCCTTCATGAAGGCATTGGGTTTCGAATTTCATGGTTCCCTCCTGATATTTTTAGCTTCTAAAATATATTTAGAAATTATAACATGTAGTTTTTTTAAATTCAACACTTTTATATACAAATTGAAAACATGTGTATTCAGATTAAATACATTTCATATACCTTGACCTATAGAATGAATACATTTACAGATAAATGGGGCTCCGCGCCCCATTTATCTGTATACCTTACATTCACCTAGACTATAGAATTAAAGAACTCCTCCACAAATTTATCTAGCACTTCCTCTTGCTCCTGTTTCATGGAAGATGTTATTTCAAAAGGTGTTCCCACTACCTCCATACTTTTCATGGAACCTACTATTTCCTGCATTATCTTCACAGACTGGGATGACCATGTTCCGCTTCCAACCAGTCCAACCTTTCGGTTTTGCATATTGAGTGCTTTTATTTCATTCAGCAATGATTCCATACCATAATACAGACCTAGATTGTATGTAACTGAGCCGAATATCACATGGCTGTACTTCCAGATATCTGAAACAATGTATGAAGGATGAGTCTTTGAAATGTCGTATACCCTCATATCCTTGACACCTTTTAGCGCAAGCTTGTTGGCAATAACATTAACGGTATTTTCCATATTTCCGTACATAGAAGCATATACAAGCACCACACCCTTTTTCTCAGGCTCGTACCTGCTCCATTTGTCGTATTTGTTAATTATATAGGGTAAATTTTCTCTCCATACCGGTCCGTGCAGCGGACATATCATATTAATCTCATATGGTTTTACCTTCTTTAACGCATTTTGAACCTGAGAGCCATATTTTCCTACAATATTTGCATAGTAACGTCTTGCTTCATCCATGTAATAATGATCATAATCTGTTTCATCACTGAATATATTCCCCGCCAATGAACCGAATGTTCCGAAAGCATCTGCCGTAAACAGGATTTTTTCTGTTTCTTCATATGTAAACATAACTTCAGGCCAATGAACCATCGGCATTGTCATAAATTTCAAATTATGCTTACCCAGGCATAGAGTATCGCAGTCCTTTACTTCCACCATATTCAAGCTGTAATCGAAATCATAAAACTGCCCTATAAACTGGAATGTTTTTTTGTTCCCGACAATTTTTATGCTTGGGTATCTTCTTACAAGCTCTTCAATATTGGCGCAATGGTCCGGTTCCATGTGGTTTATAACCAGATAATCCAAATTTCTCCCGTTTAATACATGAGTTATGTTTTCAACAAACAATCTGCTTATGGCTGTATCGACAGTATCCATCAATGCAGTTTTTTCATCTAATATCAAATAGGAATTGTAGCACACCCCGTTTGGAATGGGGAACATATTTTCAAAACGCTCAAGTCTTCTGTCATTGCCGCCTACCCAATATATATTTTCACTGATTTTTTGAACACAATGCATATTATCACTCCTTGCTGTTATTGGGAACATCCCCAAATTTTTTTCCTTGTTTCGAATCTATAGTTATTATATCATAAACTTTTTTTGTGTACAATTTTTTTAGTTATTATTAATATTCAATAACCTTTAAACCTGCTATTTGTAATCTTTTAATATATTCCAGCACATTAGCCGAGGTTTCATCCATATCCTTTGCATTTGTAATCAGTATGGTTAAATTTTGTTTCAGGCATATATTATTGAGTAATTTTATAAAAGCATTAATAATACATACATCCTTGACTTCCCTGTTATATTCCTGAAGTAAATTCCATTGTTCACAGTACTGTAAAACATCAGACTGTATATATCCTAAATCAAGCAGCTCTTTTTTACTTAGACGATGAATAATTTCTTCATCGATATTTTTTGTCAGCTTCCCTATAACATCTGACAACCAAAAATACTCTATATTTTTCATGCAGTCAGAGGTTATCTTTACAATTGTTTTGTTATTTCGCTTGCAGTCATTAGCTGCTGTGTGTTCAGCGGAATTTTTATCGCAATCATCAAAATTCCTTGATTTGATTTCATTGTATTTATTTTTCAGCTCATCTGACGGAGATATACCAAGACTGCCTGCTAAGCCGTTGCTGTAATTATGAAAATAATTAATTGCTGCAGCCCTTCTGCCGCACGACGCATAGATGTCCATCAGCCTCATTATCATTTCTTCATCATATGGCTCTAATTCAAGAACTTCATTAATTACTTCTATACTATATTCATAGTTTTCTTCATATTCATAAAGCTCTGCCAGACGTTTCAAAATTTTTACCTTGCGCTTCTCAAAGTTTATCCTTTCATAAATAATAAGATCATTAAGCTCTTCGCATTTTTTAAAAAAACAGCCTTCTAACAGGTCTCCTCTGAACATTTTTTTTATTTTTAGCAAGCCTTCAATTGTATCATTGCGGCTGGGCTTAAATTTCAATATATAGAGTATATCGCAATTGAATTCATATTCCTTGTTTATGCTGCAAAATTCATTATCTATCTGGAGAAAGTAATTACCTTTTTCATCAGTTCCTATATTCTTTTTGATAAGCCATAGATTGTATCTTAAATTATATCTTGCCGCCTCAATATTACTGTCCGGCCATAGATAACTGACGAGCTTTTCTCTGCTCAGATAACCCTTGTTTTTTAAAGCAAGAAGGCAAAGAAGTGCAATTGCTTTGTTCCCCAAGTTATCTTCCAGCTGCTTATCATTATATTCAATTTTGGATTTACCTAAAAAATACATATTCAACATAGACTTATCCTATCCCTGACCTAGGTTATTAAATAATATTTCGCCGGATTTTATTGTTGCACTGACTTTTATTTTATCTAATTGATCCAATGGTACCGATAAAATATCACTGTCTAAAATTACAATATCAGCTAATTTTCCGACACTGAGAGTGCCCTTTTCCTTTTCTTCGAATATTCCGTAAGCTCCGTTAGATGTAAACATTTTAATTGCATCATAAATATCTATTCTGTGCTCCTTTACAGGATGATTGACAGCAGAGTAAATTCCCAGGAGCGGTTTTGGCTCTGTAATGTCACTGTCAGAGCCTCCGCAGATTACTACATCATTTTCAATTATAGTTTTAAAAGGATTTGTACGCACATAGTTATCTCCTAATCTCTGTTCGTACATTTTTCCGTGTCCCCCCCAATAGGTTTCATATGTCGGCTGCATTGAAAGAATTATACCTAAATCCCTGGCACGGATTATCTGCTTTTCATTCACCAGCTCCGCATGCTCCAATCTGTGGCGCAAGCCCTTTATACCTGTTTGATAAAATGCATTTTCATGAGCATTTAATACTATCTCTATCGCCCTATCACCTATGGTATACAAAGCCAATTGCAGTTTGTTTTTATAGCATTGCAAAACAAAATCATTTACTTCCTGTTGAGTCAGTCTGAGACTTCCCATGGTGCCCGGACAATCCGCATACTCAAAGGATAATGCAGCAGTTCTGGCACCAAAGGTTCCGTCTATGTAAAGGCACCCTCCGACACGCTTAAGTCCCATTGCTTTTATTTTTTCAATATCCATGGACTGATAAAACAGCACCATATCTATAGGAAAATCTCCGCCGTATTCATATAAAAAATCAGCATCCTTGTCGCTGTACATGTAACCGCCCTCCATGGCATTTACAGTAGTGATTCCGTTCATGATCAAGGTTGCCATAATCCCTGATACAGCTTCTTTTCTTGCATTTACTGAGATGTTTTTCAATATATTGCTTCTTAGTATTGCATTAGCCTGCTTTCTGAATACTCCGGTAGGCATCTGTTTTTCATCTGTTTCAATACCTTCTGCCGTAAACGGAATTTTGAAATACAGCATTGCGCAGGTATTAAGTATGCTTACCTGATATTCATAGGAATTAATAAGCACCGGTATATCATTGCAATATTTGTCTAAAAGTACTCTGCCCGGAAACTTCTTTTCTTTAAATTGATTTTCATTAATATGTATTCCTCTGATATAGCTTCCCGAAAATGACTGTGATGCTTCTTTTATTCTTTCACCCAGCTCCTCATGTGACTTTGCATCACTCAAATCCAGACTGATAGAATTTAAAGCTGTCTGGACAACATGGAAATGACTGTCTATAAACCCCGGCAAGACTGTATTGCCGTCTGCATCCAGAACAGCAGTATCTTTTCCTGTTATTTTCTCGTATTCTGCGCCATGACCGACCGCCATAATTCTGTTTTCACGGATTGCAATCCAATCTGCAATTTGCCTGTTTTCCATAGTCAGGCATTTGGCATTTTTAATAAGGATATCAGCGAACATCCTACCCTCCGAAATATTTAGTAAATTTTCGCATCTGCTTTTATTAATATTATATCATAAATAATTTCATAAATTATAATAAATATAAATTTTAAATTTAAAAATGAGGAAGACCCAACTCTGTCTTCCCCTGAAACTATTATTCACTCTTAATTGCATAAAACTCTTTCCAGAAATGAATATACTACTTCTGCTGTCTTGGCAACAGACTCTATGTCAACGTACTCGTCACATCCGTGGAAGTTTTTTCCTGAAGCACCGAATATTATTGCAGGTGCTCCTAATCTCGTTCCCAGATAATTGAAATCCCCTATGCTTTGAAAATAAGAAATACCGGGCTTTATTCCGCATATATCTTCCACTGTATCAATAAATTCCTTTGCAAGTGGTTCCTCACTGTCTATGGTATACGGTAAAAAACCTCTGGAGCCTTCTGATGGTGCAATTCTGAAATTTATTTTATAATTACATTTGATATTTGTCCTTTTTACAGCCTTTTCTATTTCCTTGGTTATAGTTTCCTCGTTTTCTCCCACAACAATGTGCCAAAACAGGCGCAGCTTGGCATAATCCGGTACACTGCAGGCTCCGCCGTCAGATTCTACAGCAACAACACATGCTGCTCCTCTGCCAAGTTTGGGATCTTCAATATAATCAATACTTTCTAATTCGCAGATTACCTTAGCTGCAGCTTCTGCTGCGCTTACGCCGAGCTCAGGTGTCGCCGCATGTGATGATTTGCCAAAAAACTCAATCTCCAGACCATATCCTCCTCGCGCTCCTAAACAAACATCCGGAAATTTATTGCCTGAGAAACCGGCACTTGGTTCGGTAATGATGGAAAAATCAACATCCTTTAAATATCCCTCTTCTATAAGTGAGTTCGTACCTAATCCGTAAGGACCTTCTTCGACGGAAACATATGTCGAAATAATTTTACCGTTAAAATCCTTGTGATTTTTCACAAATTCCCTAAGAGCAATCATTGTCGCCGCACATCCGGATTTCATATCCAATGCTCCGACTCCATATAATCTGTCTTCTTTTATCTCGCCGTAAGGATTGGCAGTCCATCCGTTGCAAAGCTTCACAGTGTCTAAATGGCCGTTCAGACATATTACAGGTCCGGGTTTCTTTCCTTTTAATTCTATAACAATATTTTTCCCTTTATGACCTGTAACATTTGATTCATGATATTCATGTATAAACGCTTCAATATTGTTTTTAAAGAACCAATCATGAACGTAATCCATAATTTTATCTTCTTCGAAATAAGGGCTTTGAATAGAAACTAATTCCATTAGTAAATCGGTGATTTGATTTTTGTCAATTTTATACATATTATACCTTACCTTTAGCTACTTAATTACTTTGTTTCTTCAGCAATCTTGGTTGAGTCTTCCTTCCAGATGAATTTTCCGGTAATTGCATATATGATTGCAACAATCGGAGTTAATGTACATAGAAAAGCGTAAGGTAAATACTCAATTGTATTTACTCCCAGAGTTCCTGTGAAGAATACGCCGCACAATCCCCACGGCACCAGCGGTGATGTTACCGTACCCGAATCCTCACATGTTCTGGATGCAACATCTGTTCTGATTCCCAGCTTTCTGTATGCAGGCAGGAACATTCTTCCCGGAATAATTATAGATACGTATTGGCTGGCTGAAATCAGGTTGACAAATATTGATGAAAAAACATGGGTGATAATAAGATTTCTCGCATTTTTTGTAAGTGTTGCTATTTTATTAAGAATTGCTTCAAGCGCATATGATTTTTCCAGAATACCTCCATAAGACAAACCCAGGTAGCCTAAGGAAACAGTCCACATCATTGCCTGGATTCCGCCTCTGTTAAGAAGTCTGTTAACTTCTTCCACTCCTGTATCAATTGAGAATCCATAATTCATAAATGACATCATTTTCAGAATACCGTGTCCCTGGGCAATCATTGCAATAAACATAGCAATAATTGACGCAACCACCATAGCTGCAAGAGCATTTACCTTTTTAATTGCCATAACAATGATTGCGATTAAAGGAATCAAGCTTATTAATGCATAGCCGGGAGTAACATTGACAGCACCTGAAATTCCGCTTAGAATTGCATCAACTGTTGTTGTATCAATAGAGGAAGCATTATATCTCATGCCAAGCACAGCATAAATTATTAATGATAATATAAACGCGGGCGTTGTGGTATACATCATGCTTTTAATATGAGCAAACAGATTTGTTTCGGTTACTCCGGCTGCCAGGTTAGTTGAATCGGACATAGGTGAAAGCTTATCTCCTATAACAGCTCCGGATATTACAGCGCCGGCAGTTAATGCAGGAGGTATTCCCAGCCCCAGGCTGATTCCCATGAATGCTACACCAAATGTCCCGCCTGTCGTATAACTGCTGCCTGTGCAAAGAGACGAAATACTACAGACTAGTGCAGCCGTCAACAAGAACATGGACGGATTAATTATCTTCAATCCGTAATATATCATAGAAGGTATTGTTCCGGCTGCAATCAGTGCCGGAATCAGCATCCCTATGAACATGAGTATCATCATGGGAACAGTTGCAATTTTGCAGCCATGCATAACTCCGTCTTCAATAGTTGACCACGGTGTTCCCGTAAGCATCAGCAATGCTACTGCAAAGGCAATGGAGAAAACCAATGTCATATGAATATCAGGACTGCCTGCAACAACAAGCTGTGCAATAATAATTACAAATAAAAATGCTACAATTAAAATTGAAATACCAAATGATGGCTTTTTAAAATTTTTTTCCATTTATTCATCCTCCTTTTATTATTCTGATTATAAAAGCAAGGTGTTGTTTTTGTTTTGTATAATGGTGTTATAATAAAATATTTTTTATGGAAACGTTATATTGATAATAAACGCTTTATAAACACCTTTTAAACAATACAAATTTCAACATTTTTTATCAACGATATTCAAGTATAATTAATAACTGTCCACAAAATCTCCATCCTTCACTTCAGTCCGTTTAAGTCTTGTTTTGCTGAAATTACTATCCAACGGCCAGACTCATAAGAAAGCCAAATATCGTGCTGTATATCAGCATTTCGGTTTGAAATTTAAAAAAGAATTTCTCCCTTAAATATTCTTTCTTAAAATATACCAGACCTTCAATATTATCCATAAATGGTGACGAAGAGGCTATATGAGTGTAGATGAAAGTCAAACTGCTAAAAAAGACAAATTTCAATCCAAAACTCAGTCCACCTATAGCATTCAACAGCGGAAAAAGAACAACCGACATTAAAAACCCTCTTGGAATTTGAGCCAGAAGAAAGTATTTTTCAACATGTTTGCTTTCTTCTTTGTTTGATGTATCTCTCAAGAAGGTGCAGAGCCTGCCTTTCGTTTCGTAAATATCCTTGCTGAACTTTAAAGCGATAATTCCTGCAATTGTATAGGATATACTATGAAACAAAATAAATAACAAACTAAATTTTACATAATACATTGGAATCCTCCTTATATACTTTAATCATCAGCAAATTACCAAATAAACTTGGCCAACTCACCTCACTTTATACTTATGCCGGGAAAATGAACAGTATTCTGCGTCATATCTCTTTCCGGCAGATATACCCCTTTATAAATATTCTTGGAATTCCAGTTGATTCTTTTGCAAGTCCACGGCTGACAAAATGCCTGATAAATTGTAAGCTGCAGTTTATCCTTATACACTAAACTCACTGTATTATAGAATGGCTGTGAATATAAAATTCTTCCTGGCTTGGCTGGTATTTTTTCTCCAGGCTTTCCAAGCCCTCGTCAAATCGTTGTGCTTCTTGTTCGTCTATCTCAAATACAGAGCTTTGACAATAAACCCATTTTCTTCCGTCCAAGACATCCGATTTGAGTTCTTTTACCATCATTGCCGCCGGATACGTCCCATTTTCAAGACAGACATTGTACTTCTTGCAACTTTTAAAACCACGACTTACATAATTGTTCGGGTTTCCAAATATTACAATCACATCATAACCAAGTGCGACCGCCTGTTCAAAGGAATACTCCATTAGTTTTTTCCCATATCCCTTTCTCTGATATTCTGACGAAATGCAAACCGGACCGAAAGTAAGGATGTCCTTTTCTTCTCCAGACTCATCAATTAATTTTGTTTTAGTATACATGATATTTCCGATGATTTGATTATCAACTTCAATCACAAAATCCAACTCCGGCAGAAAATCCTTGTGAGGTCGCATAACATGAACTAAATAGTGTTCAATGCACCCCGGAATATATAAATTCCAAAAAGCTTTCCTTGTGATTTCTTCTACTTTCTCATAATCTGCCTCTTCTTCATTCCGAATCTTAATCATCTTATTCATTCATAAACCTCCATAATTTACCTAAGCCAAATTTTTTGTACTTTTTTAAATTTCACGCTTATTTAACTCTAAATAATTTTTAATCATGCCACACCCCTTTTAGTTCGTGAAATCTTGCTATTACGACTTAAGTATACCAATATTATAAACCAGATTTACTTATAATGGTAGAAATAGATATAATGTCTTATTGTAATTTTATTTTTTACTTCTGCCGTCCCTGTAGTGCTTCTCCTGCAATATTATACTATACAATGATTCTGTTTAAGATATATAATTCATAAAAAAAATCTAAGGAGGTTTTTATATGAACGTTATATCCTTTCTAATTTACTGTGTTATTGTAACTATCACACCTGGACCTACAAATATTGCCATATTGTCAATCTCACATAATTTTAAAATCAAAAAAACATTTCGATTTGTATTTGGAGTAACAGCTGCAATGGGAACATTGCTTACGGCATCTGTCGTATTAAACAGTGTAATTATAACCGTCATACCGAAAATCATTATTATTATGCAAATAATAGGCAGCTTATATATACTCTACCTTGCCTACCATGTGTTAAAAATGAACATATCAGATGATTCAATTATGCAAAGTTGAACATGCCAAGCAAGTGATAGAAAAAAACAAGGATATCTACTTGGCAGTAACTGAATGTGGTTTTGTTGATTTAACACATTTAAACAGGCACTTTAAAAGTATCTATGGCATAACAGCATTTGAATATTTGTCAGACATAAATTGAATGACTGATATTTTATTAAATTTATTGTTGGAAAATGAGCAATGCATGTATTGTGAAAACCATAAGTGTAAGTATTGGCGGTACTGTTTTTCTGCTTTTAAGTATAAGAAGTGAGTTTAACGGATATTTAGAAATAACATATCCTGATTTATCATTTGAATGTAGTATTATTGCGGAACATTAAAGCGTGACAATTTATGCGCTTTTGACTGTCATCTTGCTTATCTTCATTTATATTAAGCTCCTCGTATACCTTTTCTGAGCTGATGAAGCCTTCTTCTTCAGCCGATTTCATTCGTTTTATTGACGCAAGTCTAAATATTTATGAAATAATTGTTTATAATATAAGTATATTACAATTTAGGCTGTATTTTAATATTCTTAATTTAAATAGAATTCTAAAATAGATTTTAAGCAATATAATAAATTATATTTCGATAAATAAAAATACTCGCAAATATGTAAAGGAGAAAGGAGTGTATTGATGCATTTATTATTAAATACATCATATAAGTAAAATGAAAAAAGGTAAAGCATTCATTATTTTATGTTTATTGTCACTTATGTTAATGGGATGTAATCAGAAAGAAAGCAAACAAAAGGATAATGGTGCAGCAAATATCTATGATAAAGTTTCAGCAGAAAAAATGAGCGAGCCAAATTATCAGCCTGACAGCAGTGCAGCTAATCATGCTTTCTATTATGATGATGTTATTGTATATTTAGGTATAGATGAAAATGATAATTATGAATCTGTTATAAATAAATTAGGAACACCTTATTACGATAATAAAGAGCCTGCTCCGTCTTCAGTTGTTTATTTGAAAGGATATAAAACATATGTAGAGGTTTTCTTTAACGAAAAAACGGGCAAAGTTTCTTACATTTCTTGTATTCAGGAATAAGCGTAAGTATAAATTCTATGGGCTGATATTATTGCACATTTTACATGGTAAAATGTGCAATTTACAATTTCCGCGTTTTCCCGCTTCACAATTATTTAATTTTATTTTGCTTTGAATTCTTTCTCTTATCCATTATTAATACCTGCATCAGAACAAATGTATATAAAACTATATATGTACCAATTCACCGGATTTATGTTGTATCATTTTGTAAAGACAAGCATATAATAATACAATATTCACGGTTTACATATCAGATATGCATATTTATACGATGTCTTAGCAATCAAAGTTACACGAAAGGTAACTTTTCGCACGTGTGGAACCATGAGTAAATATTTTCAGATAAGCCATCAAGGTTTTCTGTTGAAATCTAGAGATTCTTGGTTTCAGTCTTGTTTTACAAGTTTAAGCTATTTTTTATATAATTATAACTGAATGCAAGAGAATATTTGTTAAAATTGAATTTTGGTCCGGTTTAAGTTGATACATTTACCAAAATATGTTATAATGAATAGGTATCATGTTGCAGCATAAGTAAAATAAAATTGAAATTGCAGCCGCAAATGAAATTGCTTTATTGGAGGCAACGGTGAAAACAGAAAGTATTGATAAAAAATCCGTCCGAAAGTTAAGACGCGTTGAGCATTGGAAAGTAGCAGAGCAGGAAAGCTGGTACTCTGAAATGTCCGCTAAAGGATTGCATCTTAAAACCGTAGGTATTTCGTTTGATGAATTTGTCAAAGGCGAACCTGAGGCCGTGAGATACAGGATTGTTCCATGCGATTACAACTTATCAGATAAACAAAAGCAGGAATACCTTGATAAAGGCTGGAAGTATATTGACGGTTACGGGAAAAGCAATGTGTTTTCATCACCCGAAAAATTGAATGCGCCGGAAATAGACAAGGAATTCTTTTCTGTTACTAAATTAAACAAGGAAATCAGGTTTGAAACATTTTTTTTATTAGCAGCCGCAGTTATAGCACTGTTTTTTATATATCGTGATTTAAAAGAATCTAATTTAATTTTAGATATGGTAGAGGGGAATTTTCTTAGCAGGATAATTTATGTTATTGTCTTTCTTTCACTATTTATTGATTCTGCCAATCAGTATATTTATAAAATAAAACTGCGGAATTCCCTGGCTGACAATTCCTTAGAACATAATATCCACAGAAAAAATAGCTGGAAGAAATATATATTTAATGTCCGTAATTTGTTAGCTCTTGTATTATTGATCAGCTTAATCGAGCATACTGCACAAGAAAACAGCAGGTATTCAAGTATGCTGCCAACAGAGGACACGGCCGGACTGCCTATTATCCTGCTTAAGGACGTGGAGCAGGATTCCGGCTTGAGAAGAAGTAAATACGGTCGCATAATCAATGGCATCGATCAGGATAATATGATAAAATATCAGCAAAGCTTATTGGCTCCTGTACAATTTGAAACTACAGAAGGCGCTGTAAATGACAACCGTCTGTACTCAAACGGCAGCAGAGTATACTATGTAACCCTTGATGCAAAGATTTACAAGCTTGCTTCTCCTCTTATGGCTGACAGTCTGGCTTCAGCCCTGATAAAAATCTACGACTGGAAAGAAGCAGAAGGTTATTCTCAAATAGAGCATCCTGATTTGGACTTATTATTTGTAAAAAATCCTGATGCCTATAATTACTATGAGATAATTGCATCAAAGGGAAACGGATTTATTTATGTATATTACACGGGAGAAGCAGAGATTGACATAATGATTGATAAAATAGTACAGAAAATGCCGTTAATTGAATAAAATACGTTTGACTGTAAGCAGTTTCGACAATGATTCATCGTCCTGATACCTTTCATTATGTCAGATTATAAAATAGATAATTTAACAATTATCCGGCACCGTGGAACATTGGTGTGTAGCCTGATAGGATAGATTTTTATAAAAAAATATGTAATTAGTATTGACTTCTCGAATACAATAAAATATTATAATGTAAAAGAACACGAACAAAATAGCGTTGATGAGGAGTAGTACATATTCACCCGAAGCACAGAGAGAAGATGTCCGGTGAAAATCTTCGTGAGGGAAGTATGGAAGTAGCCTTTGAGTTGTGAACCGAAAAGATTATCTTAGTAGGCTTCAACGGAAATTTCCACCGTTAAAAGGAAAACAGTATCGTATAGCGCATTTTATCCCGTACTGGCAGAGTGCAGATTCATATCTGAATTTAGGTGGTACCACGGACGCATACAATCCGCCCTAAGCAATGTAAAGCTTAGGGCGGATTTTTTATTTGAGCGGCAGCGAGCAAATAATTTGGAACGAGACTGTGATTTTGTGTTCGTAAAATTTTTAGGAGGTAGTATTACCATGCAGAAGAACTATGATTTTAAACAGATCGAAAAAGAAATGCAAAAATTTTGGAAAGAAAATTCTATCTACAGCTTTGATTTTGAGAATCAAAAAGAAGTATATTCTATTGATACACCGCCGCCTACCGTTAGCGGCAGCTTGCACATAGGACACATATTTTCTTATACACAGGCGGAAATGATAGCACGCTTTAAACGCATGCAGGGATATAATGTTTTTTACCCTTTCGGTTTTGATGACAACGGCTTGCCCACAGAAAGGCTTGTTGAAAGGGATGAGGGAATTATTGCAAAGAATTTACCGAGAAATGAATTTATTAAAAGGTGTGTTACAACCTCTGCGAAATATGAAAAAGAGTTTAAAGATTTATGGCAGTCTTTGGGATTCTCGGTTGACTGGTCACTTCAATATGAAACCATCAGCCCCATAGTTCAGAGGATATCACAAAAATCCTTTATCAGACTTTTAAAAGACAAAAAGGCATATATGAAGGAATCACCGGTTTTATGGTGTACCGAATGCCAGACTTCAATAGCCCAGGCAGAATTGGAAACTGTTGAGAAGGATGTTGATTTTAATTACATTAAATTTAAAATAGGCGAAGAAGAATTAATAGTTGCCACTACAAGACCTGAGCTGCTGTATGGCTGTGTTTGCCTGTTTGTAAATCCGAAGGATGACAGATATAAAAGATATATCGGGAAAAATGCCATAGTTCCTCTATATGGTTATGAAATTCCCGTATTGACAGATGATAAGGCTGATATAGACAAAGGAACAGGTGTTGTTATGTGTGCAACCTTTGGTGACAGCACAGATGCAGAGTGGTATGAAATTCACAAGCTGCCATATCGGAGGGTTATACTCCCGGACGGAAGTATAGATAAAGATGTCCCGCTAATCGGAGGATTGAAGGTTCTTCCGGCCCGAACTCATATTATAGGCTTGCTTTCAGAAAGCGGATTACTTTTAGAGTCAAAATGCATCAGACATACTGTTGCGGTACATGAACGCTGCGGGAAAGAAATCGAGATTTTACCGTCGAAGCAGTGGTATATTGATATTCTGACAAATAAGGAGATTTATTTAAAGGCTGCCGATAAAATTAATTGGTATCCCGAGCATATGAAAAACAGATATATATCCTGGGTTGAAAACCTTAAATGGGATTGGTGTATATCCCGTCAGCGTTATTTTGGTGTTCCCTTTCCCATATGGTATTGCAAGGACTGCGGTAAGATTGTGTTTGCCGATGAAGAGATGCTTCCGGTAAATCCTTTTGAAGCAAAGCCGGGCACCCCATGCTCCTGCGGGTGCGAAGAGTTTATTCCGGAGAGCTCTGTTTTTGATACATGGGCTACTTCATCTGTTACTCCTCAGATAAATGCAAAATGGGGTGAAGCAAATGACATTTCATATAAAATCCTGCCTATGAGCTTGAGAACCCAGGCTCATGAAATTATACGAACATGGGCATTTTATACAATAGTTAAAAGCCTTTACCATACAGGAAAAATCCCTTGGAAAGATATAATGGTTTGTGGTTTTGTCCTCGCTAAAAAAGGAGAGAAAATAAGCAAATCAAAAAGCAACTCTGAATTATCACCCAAGTCGCTTATTGAAAATCACTCAGCTGACACCATAAGATATTGGGCTGCTAATTCCAAGCTTGGAACAGATACGTTCTTTTCAATTGATGAATTAGGTATATCCAAAAGATTTATTACAAAGCTGTGGAATGCATCTAAGTTTTCAATATCTCATTTATATGACTTCAACATAAATGATGATGTATATTTAATGCCTGTAGACAAATGGATAATTGAACGATGCAAGCAAACTATCATTAATACAAAAAAACTTCTTGACCAGTATGAAATCGGACCGGCAAGACATGAAATTGATGATTTTTTCTGGAAGGATTTATGTGACTATTATCTTGAAATTGTTAAAGAACGTTTATACCAGCCTGAATTACATGGATATAAAGAACGGCAGTCAGCACAATATGCTTTGTATTATTGCATGTTCAATACATTAAAGCTATATGCCGTTTATGTTCCTCACATAACCGAATATATTTATCAGGAATTTTTCAGACAAAATGAGAACATTATTTCTATACACAATTTGTATTGGGAAACAGATGAATCTCTTGATAATGATATTATCCTTTTCGGAGAAAAGCTTAAGGAGATTATTGCAAAGACAAGAAAGTATAAGTCTGAAAATGCTCTGTCAATGAAATCAGAAATAAAAGAAATTGTAATTAATACAGATGAGAAATTTATGGAATTGTTTAAACAAACCATAAATGATATTAAAGCATGCTGCAGAGCAAAGGAAATAATAATCCAGGCTCAATGGTGACACAGGGTTTTAGTGATACAAGGATATGGCTGCTGCCATCTAAAAGTAATCTTCTAATATTCATATTTTTCGATTAATTTTACTTAATCAGACAATAATAAAATAAATATTTAAATTAAGAAAGGAAAATAAAATGTCTGATAAATTAAAAAGCAAAACAACAGCATCCCCTGAAGCAAAAAAATCCTTAAACCAAATGAAGGCAGAGATTGCCAAGGAGCTTTCCATCGTAAGCTCCGGTGCGGAAAACCTAGAAAGCTTAACATCCAGGCAAGACGGATTTGCTGACAATTATATGGATTTAGAAACAGCAAAAAAACGCTTCAATATAAAAGACAAGGGAACCAATATCACATAGTGCTTTACTTTAAAACATTATATTTACACCTGCATATATTATATGGAGGTGTTTTTATGAATGAATTTTTATGCGGCCTTACAGGAGATATTGTGACGCCGTTTAATCAGCTATATAATGAAGAGAGACAAGGCTATAACAGAGCTGTACAAAGATTTCCTTTGATTATAGTTTATTGTTATAGCAAGCAGGATGTATCAAATGCAGTAATATGGGCAAGAAAAAACTGTGTTCAAATACGTATACGCAGCGGAGGTCATAACTATGAGGGATATTCAAACGGAAACTTTACACTTGTAATAGATGTAAGCAGAATGAACAGCATGTATATTGATGAATATTCAAACTGCTTGCATGTTGAGAGCGGTGTAACCAACGCACAGGTATATAATTTCGTATCATCAAAGGGTTACCCATTTCCGGGAGGCACCTGCCCTACCGTCGGAGTAAGCGGATATGCACTGGGCGGCGGATGGGGTCTTTCCTGCCGCAATTTTGGACTGGGCTGCGACAGTCTGAAGGGAATTGAGCTTGTAAATTACGAAGGGAAAATAATAACCGCCAACTGCGAAATCAATTCAGACCTTTTTTGGGCATGCCGCGGTGCAGGCGGAGGTAATTTCGGAGTAATTTTATCTATGATTTTTAAGCTACCGCAAAAGGTGGACAAAGTAACAGTTATTAATATTGAATATCTGAATGTGGATTCTGAAGAACAGGCAAAATTTATGTACACATGGCAGAGATGGCTTAAAACCGCAGATAAGCGAATCACATTGATTTCCAGGGTATATAATTCTGCCAGTGATAATCTGTCAATGCTTGTCAGAGGGATATATTACGGCGTACCGGAAGAGGCATTGGAAATCATCGACGATTTTCTTCGCCTGAATGGAGCAAAATGCAATATGGAATATGTTACGTTTCTTGAGGCTGTTACTATCATCGGCAGTTCATATCCTCCATATGAAAAATTTCAATCTGCAAGCCGATTTGTTTTAAGGGACTTAACATGGGAAGACTTGACAAAGCTTGCGGGGTTAATCACAAAGCGCCCGCCGGGTTCAGTTTTTGCAGGAATATCAATGTATGCAATGGGAGGCAGGGTATCAGAGGTTGAAACAGATGCTACGGCATTCTTTTATCGTAATGCCAAATATATCATTTGGCTGGAAACAACCTGGGAAGAGCAGCAATATGCCGAAATCAACAGAGATTGGATAAAAAATCAATTCCCTAAGCTTGAATGCATGACCGATGGCTCTTATGTGAATTTTCCGTATAAATGGCTGGACTGTTATAAAGAGGAATATTACGGAAAGCATGCAGATATATTAATAAAAATAAAGGATAAGTATGATCCTTTGGATGTATTTACATTTCCTCAAGGCATAGGAATACCAGACATTAGGTAAAATTATTTTAGAGTATGTTCAAAAAATTAAGATAGATATATATTGCTTAATAAGCTCAATGAGGGAAGACATTTACTCTTCCCTCATTTTATTAATATATCAAATTACTATGATATAAGTGATTGTACCTTTTCAACTTCAAGCTTGGCAGAGCTCCCTCCGGTTTATATTCCCATAAGCTCTATAAAGCACCGAAGTACAGCTGCTATTTCTGCTCTTGTTGCGGGAGCCTTAGGATTGAAATTGTTGTTGGTATCGCCGTTCATTATGTTTGCATTTCTCATTATTTCTATTTCTTCTTTTGCCCACGGGCTTATGGCACCATCATCAACGAATGATTCTGCACCTTCTCCCGAAGGAAGCTCGTATCCCATTGCTTTTGCGAAATTCACCAGAATTACCGCCAATTCTTCTCGTGTCACATTGTTGTCCGGTGAAAAATTTTTGCTGCCCGTTCCCCTTGTTATATTGCTTATTAAGCTCCACTCGGCATATGGTGCATAATATGATGACGCACTCACATCATTGAAGCTGACCGATGTAAAATCAAGTATATTTATCCCTCCAAGCCGTCCCAGTGCAGTAATCAGCATACCTCTGCTCATCTGAGCATCAGGAGAGAAATTTTTCCCTGAACTTCCCGTCATTATACCTCTGTCATATACAAATTGAATGCTGTCAATAGCCCAATGATTTACTACATCTCCGAAAATATCTTCAACAGGCGTATTTCCGATTTTTGTCGGCTCCGCTGGATTAGCTGCTGTTGAGCTGCTATTTTTATTATTGTCGTTGTCGTTATCATTACCATTGTCATCGCCGTTATTGTCATCGTCTTTGCCGGGCTTTGGGATATCGGGAATATCAGGAATATCGGAAACATCGAGCTCAATATGAACATATTTACTTTTAATGAAAGTATCTGCAACAGGCATTTTTATTTCTTCTGCAGATGATTCATCACCTCCGGCAAAAACCTTGTGTTTATAAATTGAAGCAAACTCAGGAGCTGTGTTAAAAGCAAAATTTGATACACCATCCGTGTCAAGGCCTATGGCTGTAACAGTTCCTCCGTTAATAATAATTCTGTCCCCGTACAGAGCATTCGAGACCTGCGAAGTCAGCTTAAGAGTACCTTTTTCTATGGTCAGTGTTCCGCCCTCAGCTTTAAGACAACATCCTTCAGCCTGAGCACCATATTCCTCCACCGTGAGGGTTCCTCCTATATCAACAGTAATATCCTTAGCGATTATTCCTTGTGAATTATTGTAAATTGTGAGGTTCCCTCCGCCGGTTATGTTTATCTTTCCGACGGCTTTAATACCTTTATCAATATTAGGGTACTTCCCGTTATTCGGATTATCAGGATCACTGCCTAAACTGCTGCTGCCAATCAGCTCTACAGTTAAATCTCCGCTTGCATTAATAGCTGTTGTGTTATCCATTTTGGTATTTTCTGCAATCACTGCATTGTTAAGGATGAGTGTCTCAGTATCCGGCTCATAGGTAACGATACCTCTGATCCCCTTACCCGTTATATTGTCCTTGTTGGCGCTTGTAACCTCAACTCCGCCTACAATTATACCATATACGTCGATATCGTCTGTCATCATATTCAGCGTATAGCTTGTAAATGTCCCGTTATATTTACTTGAATCATTTAAACCGTCAGGATATACTACAGTCGTTCCGTTCGTTTCGATTGCTCTGCTCTGATCACCTGTTGCAATCAATTTCCCGGTGAGATTGCTTAAGTCAAGTCTTGTAACAGTATCAATATAATCAATCACAATGCCGTGCAGACCTTTATTTCCGGATTTAAATTCAACGGTTTCGGAAGTGGATATTGTCAAGTCTGCACTTAAATAAGCGCCTTCTCCTCCACAAAGATCATGAGCAGCATCTCCTCCTATAAAGGTGGGAGAGGCGGTGCCTGATATGGAAGAAGCCCCTCTGCTGGAAATTCCAGGACCTGCAAAGCTGATAGATTCTGTATCGCTTGCCGAACCGCCTTTAAACACAGGGCTGCCTGAAGATATATCAAAGGATCCGACATTTGCGCCATCTGCTCTTCCCATGTTTTGACCTATGCCGTCACCGGCTGTAAAAATAGGGCTGCCATTGGTGGATATTGATAATTTCCCTCTGACGGCGGCTCCGGGGTAACTATAGTAAGAAGGTGCTGCACCCCCTGTAAAGGTGGGGCTGCCGGCTGTTATGATTAAATCTCCATTGTCTATCAGTGCACCAAAACCATCCAAAGAAGAACCTCCTATGAAAGCAGGATTTCCTCCGTCCAAGGTAAGACTGCCATGTTGCAGGCGTATCCCGATACCCCCGCCTCCTGAACCGCTGCTTCCTCCCTTGAAGGTTGTTTCGTCGCTGGCTGTGATAGTCAAGCTGTCATCGGATAATAAGCCACATCCCGGGAATATATAGTCGTCCTTACCGGTTATATTTACTGTTCCTAAGGTAGTGAGTTTACCGCCCTTCCAAAAGGTAAGGCTATTACAGGTTGTATCTGCAATAACAGTCATATCTTGCAGGGTCAGATTTAGCGGAACATATACCATTATGCTTCCGGCAAGAGTGTTGCCATTCCCAATGATTGTCAAAGTTCTCTCTATTGAATCTTCAAATTCCAAATTTCCTCTGACACCTACGTTCAGCGTGATTGCCGCACTTGTAGCGATGTTGCTGGGGTTGGCACTCAAATCATCCCAATCCTCTTGGCTGTTGATGGTTATGGCAGTTTGACTGGTTGCAGCAGCCATCGGCGCATGCGTTATTACAGCTGAATTTATAACAGTTTCATCTGATTCTCCTGTTCCGGCAAATGCCGTAACAGGCAGCATGCTCATAAGCATGCATATGGACAGAAGCAAGCTGCATGTTTGTTTCCATGTTTTTTTCATAAATTACCTCCTTATAAATTTGGGGTAGTGTTATAGGGGACATATTTCTGCTATAGTTAATCTCTGAATGAAAAATGAATGTACCCCAAACATATTTTTACAATTTAGCGGGAACTGACAGCATGAGGTACGTCAATTCATCCTCGTCGATTCGCAGCGCGTCGCCCTGTGAGGCTTTACCGAAAACCAAGCTTTCTCCATCAGCCCGTACAGACATAAACAGCTCACGGCCGTTTAAGGAGCTGTAGCGGTTAGTCTTTAGATGGTTCTTCATATTGAGGACCAACACGCTGCCGGTTGCCGCCTCAAGCCGGATACGGCTGTTTCTCTCCGGCTGCACCTTCATGAAGGATATGACATCGAAAGGCAGTGCACGCAGAGCCATATTCACTGCCTCCTGCGGAAAAATATCAGGTATGAATTCCGAATTCTGGTCAAATATAATTTTTGAGCCGTCAGTGACTGCGCCGCAAAATACCGACGGCTCGCTCAAACTGTAGTGGCGTGTAGTTTGCATGCGGTGCAGCATATTCAAATTTAAAAGGCTTCCACTGCCGAACTCGATACTCAGCCTATGGTCATCAACAGGTACCACACTTACAATCATGGGAATCGTCATAAATTTTCCTCCTTGCCGGTCAATTCATAAAAAAATACACCCTACATTAATTGTAGGGTGAGGAATTAATTTTTCATATAGTACAATGTACTTTTATTTTTGTTAAAATTTTTCTGTTTTTATCCGTGTAATGCTTTAAGCTGTTCTCTTGAGCTGAAGCCGTACTTCTCCAGCATAGAGCTTATAAGGTTGCGGATGGTATTGGGTGACAGATACATGCGCTCCGCAATTTCCTTGTTGGTCATATCTTTTTTGAGAAGCAGTAAAATTTCCTTTTCACGTGGTGTAAGCTCCCTGTGTCCAAAGATGTCTATCCCCCATGCAAGTGTCTCGTAAAGGTTTCTGATTTTTTTAAGGGTGTTGTCGTCACAATCGGAGTCGAGCAGAAGCTTTTTAATTCCTCCGTAATTTTCGGCAAATGGCAGCAATACGCCGTCAGGCACAGCTATATCAAGTGCACCGTTCAATGCTTCGACTGACTGCATGTGTCTTCCCAACGCCTCAAAGGCTTGTGCCCTGTACAGCTTCATGTATACCTGCGGCAGCAGATTAGGAAAGATGTCTGATATACCCAGCCCGAATTCGCTTACTCCAAGCAGCTTCTTATATTCGCCGCGACTTAGTAAAATTCTGCCGTAGAGTATCAGTGCAAAGGGCTGCGTCATGATAACAAGACGCTTATCATTTATTTCACCCTCAGCAAGCCATGTCGAAACCTCATCGCTTCTGTCAAACAGCAGAAATATGAAGCCTTTAGCCAAGTCCAGGGTATAGCGGCACAGATCCTCGGTATTCTGACGTGAGCGTTCTTCCAGGGAATTCAGAGCATTTTGCAGCATGCTCTCGTCTCCTCTCATAGCGGCGATGCGTGCCAAAAGAAAGAGTCCGCACTGATAAATGCTGTTCTGATGCTTGCTGTCGGAAGTAAACATCGCCTTGTGGCATAGTATTTCCGCTTGGTCAATTTCGCCACGCATTAGATGTACCTCTCCGCGCATGATGATTTCAGATCCGCTGCCATGTCCCGAGGTCAACTTATAGTATATGGGCATACATTCGTCCATCTGTGCAAGCTCTTCGTCCAGTTTGCCGCTTTCTCTCCAAAACATATACAGCACCGAAGGAGAACCAAAGGTCCACGTGCTTTTCACACTGATGAGGGTCGCGGGACCGCCTAAAAGGTCCAGAGCTTTACGGTGCCTTTTGCTCATGGCATCAATGCGATTGTATTCCAAAAATGACAGAAGCAGCTCCATTTCACCGGATAAGGCGTCTTTTTGGACATCTGACAAATTGCTCTTTTCTATTACCTTATGGATTTCCTCCTTGAAACTCAGTAGCTTTTGGTTTTCGTTCAGTAAAAACATGGTAAATGCAAGAGGTACCATTGATGATGGATATTTCTTTTTTATTTCAAAGGGTGTGTTTTCCATGATATCTAAAATCATGTGCTTTGTATGTTTGTCCACCACATCTGCAATTTCGTAGCTGGTCAGCGGCAGAGCCAGAAGCCGCTCCCACTCGCCTGAAAGATAGTAAAATCGAAGGGTATTTACACGGTCGCCTGCCTGCTCAGCTAAATCTCCTCCTGACAAATAAATGGATTTTTGTTTTTCGCCAGATAGCATCTCAAATTGGTCAGTGAGAAAGTTTCGGAACAAAGCATGCAAATAGAAGCGCCTTACTTCTCTGTCAAAGTTTATGAATACCCTTTTTTCACGAAGGAGCTTCTCTGTTTCCGCAGCGCTCATGTCAGAAAGAGCTACCGCCTGTGTAAGAGAAAAGCGCGGGAATATAGAAACAGCCATGAGAAATTCCTGTTCCCTAAATTTCAGACGGCTCCACAGAACATTGTGTATAAGATTTTGCAGGCTGCCTTTCTCAAAACGGCCGGATTCAATCAAAGACAAAAGCTGCAAATAAAGCGCCATGACCCATCCGCCTGTGATTCGCTTCACTTCCTCAAGCTGAACAGAGGTAAGGGAAATACCCGCACTGCGGTAGTATGCATCGATGTCCTCAATTGAAAATGCCAGCACGGATTCCTGCAGCAAAAAGAAGCGTGCATTTGGCAGCATGCTGTTATGTGCGTCATCTGCCAGGACCTGTGAAGCAACAACAACGCGCAGCCCTTTTCCTCCATGCTCCGAAAGTGCCGACAGAAACGCACCCGGATTACCAAGCTTCCACGCAGCGAAGTCGTCCAGCACAAGGTAAGTTTCCTCTGGGCAATAAATTTGTCTGAAAATTTCTTTTATTTCCAAAAGATTATCCTCGTTTGGTACCCCTGCAGCCGTCAGTAGCTGGGAAGCATCCGTGTCAAATGCTCCTACTGAGGTACAAAAGGCTTTCCATGTAGCATTTGGCAATTCCGGTGAAAGGGTACGCCATATAATCAGCGCAGTCTCCGAAATCTGTGTATCAAAGAAATATCTAAGAGAAGTTGTCTTTCCGAAGCCGGAGGGTGCTTCTATCAGCGTAAGCGGATATGATTTGACGGAGCTTAGGCGCTCCATGATTCTCTTGGGAAAAAACAGTGTTTCAGGTTTGATTTGCTTAGTTCTTGCCATATATCCCCCTTAGATATAATTCCTTCTGTTTTAATACATAGGTAATTCTGTTTTAGTCAATTAAGTTGAAACCATTCACTCACCAATTCAATTTCTTTAAAACCTCTTTTATTATACATATCCAAAGCAACAATATTCTTTGTAATAACAACTAAATTAATTTCTGCTGCTTTCTTTTCATTCAAAAAATTAATAGCTGTTTCCAAAATCAGCTTACCATATCCCTTTCCCCTAGCTGCCTTAATTAATCCCAAATCAAATTCACCGACATCCTCTTTAATATTGAACTGTAAAAACCCTATCTTATCATTATTCATTGTTGCTATGTAATAGCTATTTTCATCAGCATTTTTTATATATTCCTCTACTTCCCTCTCTGTTAATGTTGCTCCATTTGGGACCTCTTTAAATGCATCATTATAAATTGCTAAATATTCCTTCTTATTCTGCTCCGATAATTCAATTAAATTTAATGGTGTATATTTAACCCGTCTGTCCTCCAAGGCCATTCTTATTGCTGAATACTGTCTCTCCATATTTAATGCATTCAAGGTTTTAATAACCGTCTCATTCTTTGTTCCTAAAAAGATTTTTTTTGCTCCATATTTTTTTGCTGCATCTTTGGATTCTTCCACTATCTCACATATAGCTGATTTTTTATCTTCTGCTCTTTCATTTATATCTAACTTAATTACATAGGCTATTCCTTTTTTACTGCATTCTTTCAACACCACCGATTCCGTTCCGATGATATTTTCTTCATTGACCTTTACAATAACTCCATTACCAAAATCAAATTCTTCAGATTTGAATTGTTTGTCCATATCATGAAAAGATATTTTATCTATCTTATTTCTATTTATAAATTGAAGGAATCTCTCTTTCTCACATTTATTTAGCTCCAAATAATTTTTAATCATGACAACACCTTTTTTAGTTAATTAAATCTTACTAATAATATAAACCAAATCTACTAAAAATGCCAGAAATATATGTAATAAAAGCATTGACTACACTTTCCTTTATACTTGTATCCATGATTTTATGTGTTACAATATTATTAATATCAAGTGCTTAATTAACACAGCAAAAAGCCACTCCAAGGTCCGTCCCCATAGTGTGTCTTTTTCTTCAAATTGAGCAATATCATACAAGAATTCTATTTCAGTTTATAATATAGTAATTATCAGATAATACAGAGGCAGGTATAAGTATGAAGCAGGAAATAAGAGCCGTGAAATACGATGAAGAGTTAAAAATCGAGGCCTATCATTTTAAAGGTATTATGCAGAAATTTCCCAATCATTTTCATGAATATTACGTAATAGGGTTTATTGAAAAGGGTAAGCGGTATTTATCCTGTAAAAATAAGGAATATAACATACAGCCGGGAAATTTGTTATTGTTTAACCCCCGGGACAACCATACCTGTGAGCAAATTGACGGCAAGACTCTGGATTATCGATGCATTAACATTCAACCTGAAATTATGCGAAAAGCAGTCTTTGAAATAACCGGTAAAAATTATCTGCCTTATTTCACATTGCAAGTGGTTTTTCATAACGAATTGGTTTCGTTGCTGAAGGAACTGCATCAAATGATAATGCAAGGAGAAAAGGATTTTAGAAAGGAAGAAATATTCTTTTTCCTTTTAGAGCAGTTGATTGAAGAATATGCCGAACGGGAATCGGTACCTGATGATACGGAGCAAAGCGCAGAAACAAAGGCTGTCTGCGATTATCTGGAAAAATACTACATGAAAAATATAACTCTGGATGATTTGTCACGTCTTACCGGGTACAGTAAATATTATTTGCTTCGTTCATTTACAAAACAAAAGGGAATTTCTCCGTACAGTTATTTAGAAACAATTCGGATTGATAAAGCAAAGAAATTGCTGGAGAACGGAGTATTGCCGGTTGACGCGGGCTTTCAGACGGGTTTTACCGACCAGAGCCATTTTTCAAACTTCTTCAAGAGATTTATCGGACTTACACCAAAACAATATATGAATATTTTCAAAGACAGATGAGATTGAATTCATGTTAAAGTTCTGCTTAACCAAAAGGAGGTATATAAAATGAACAATTCTGATATGAAATGTGTAATGATTATAAATTCTGAACTCCCCATAGGCATTATAGCCAACACTTCTGCCATCTTAGGAATAACATTGGGAAAACATGTACCGGAGCAGGTAGGGGAAGATGTGCTGGATGCCACAAACAACTCTCACTTAGGCATCATAACAATTCCTGTTACAATGCTTAAAGGAGATACGGACATACTGAAAGATTTAAGAAAAAGCCTGTATGGTTCGGAATTCAGCGACTTGCTGGTTGTTGACTTTTCAGATGTTGCACAAGGCTGCAATATATACAGTGAATATGTTGCCAAGGCTGCAACAGTACCGGAGCAGGAGCACAATTACTTCGGCATTGCAATTTATGGGAGCAAGAAAAAGGTAAACAAGCTTACAGGGTTTATGCCTCTGTTAAAATAATGCATACCGGTATTTCAGATAATTCATCGGTTTATCCTTGCTGCTTTGTCAGCAATATTCCCATATACGGAAATAAATAAGAAAATTCCGCGATAATTGTACCTGTCAGATGTCAGCAACCCCGTCCCCGCGTCACCTACGTCACCGTATTTTGAATGAATCTCTGATTTCATGTGGCTAATATGCTAATATTTCATATCCATTATTAGTAACTAAGATCATAACTTCCCATTGGGCAGATGGCATGCCGTCCGCAGTATAAACTGTCCAACCGTCAATATCATCTACAAAAATTTCATCAGTTCCCATATTAACCATTGGCTCAATCGTAAATACCATGCCGGGAGCTAAAAGCATTTCTGTTCCTTTTTTTGAAACATAGCTTACCCACGGCTCTTCATGAAATTGCAAACCAATGCCGTGTCCGCCTATTTCCCGTACAACAGTATATCCATTGCTCATAGCATGTTCATGTACAGCTTGACCCATATCACCTAAAAATCCCCACGGCTTTATTTGTTCTAATCCTGATTCAATACATTCTTTAGCCACATCCACCAGTTTCTTTTTTTCAGGACTTACATTTCCGATGCAAAACATTCTTGATGAATCAGAAAAAAATCCATTGTATATTGTAGAAACATCTATATTTATAATATCCCCGTCTTTCAGCAAAACATCACTTGATGGTATTCCATGGCATACCTGATCATTGATTGATGTACATACGCTTTTGGGAAAGCCTTCAAAATTTAGTGTTGCCGGAATTCCACCTAAAGCCACTGTTTTTTCATATATCAAAAGATCAATTTGTTCTGTTGTCATTTCTGTATGTAGCTGTTCAGCTATGAAATCTAAAACCGCTATATTGATTTTTCCACTTTCTCTAATCCCGATAATTTGCTCTTGATTTTTTATAATTTCTCTGGGTGGAATCATAAAACCTTGTGTTTTATACCATGACAGCTTTTCGTCAAAAGACTCATGACATTTTTTATACTTAATTCCGCTTCCACACCAGCATGAATCGTTTCGTCCAATTTTTTTTAACATTAAAAAACTCCTTACATTTACTGAGGAGTGCTTAAATATCTATTTGAGCTTTATCAAATGTCATGATTTCCGGCAACAATTTACAATATTGAAAGGGTGTATAACCATAAACGCGCACAAAAGCCCTTGTAAATGCTTCGTGTGATGAAAACCCATATTGCATGGCAATGTCAATAATTCGATACTTTGTTTTCTGTAACGCTGCCGCTGCCATGCTCAGTTGTCGCTTCTGAATATAATCTTTAAATGAAACACCGACATGTTCATGGAACTTAGTAGAGCAATAACAAGGTGAATACCCTACAAAATCGGACATTTTTTCTAAGGTTGGGCATCCTTCTAAATTTTCTTCAACCCAATTTACCATATTTTCAATTGTTTTAATAGACAATTCTGTTCACTCCCTGCCATTATATTATATCTTTTTTATATTTCAAAACTTGATTGCAGTTTCAATTTTTATACACATATAAATTGAACTCATTTGTGCTCGAATCATGTTTACAAAGATTACAATCTCTATAATATTATATCACCTGCCATTCCGTAAGTCATCAATAAAAATATAACGCTAGGTGACTTATCCTGCTTTACCGGGTACTGTAAATATTATTTGCTTCGTTCATTGCTAAAAATTTGAAAATATTATATAATAAAATTAAAAATTGCAGGAAAAGATATAAGGAGGCTTGAGAGTATGATTACCGATACTGTTTCAATCGAAAAGATAAAAGAAACGATAATACCCATATTAAGAAATTACCCTGTAAGAAAAGCAATAATATTCGGATCATATGCTAAAGGTAATGCTTCTGAGAACAGCGACATAGACTTATATATAGATACAAACGGAAAATTAAAAGGCTTGGACTTTGTCGGATTACTTGAAATTCTTTCCGATTCTTTGGTTAAAGATATAGACTTAATTGATAAAGCGCATATAGAGCCTGATTCTTTAATGACTAAAGAGATTGAAAACGAAGGAACGATAATATATGAAAAATCGCAAGATTATTCAAAAGATAATTAGTTGCATTGATTCTATATTAAAATATACAGTCCATGTTACCTATGAAGATGTTACTTAATAAGTTACAATGAAGGAAGACTAGCATGTCTTCCCTTGAAATCTGGTTTTATCCATAATTTAACAAATGTTTTTGTGCACTTTATTTAATGGCAAACGAAAAAGCCTCCCTGATTCAAGAGATTTTTACTTAATTTTCTTTAAATCCGTCATTATATTCTTGTTCCTTTTTTTCCTTTAATCCTGGTATATTTTCCTCCATTTTATCGACAATAGCCTTTAACTCTTCGTTTGAAAGTTTTGACATAATCTCAGCTTGACTTACCGGATCCAAATTGCTGTTCCTATTCTCTTCTGGTATTAACTCAAATGGTAAATAAAAATACTTTTTAAGTAATTCTTTCTTTGTAGGATCTTCAATACTATTAAGATACACCTCAAGATCTTTGTTTGTTATATCAAATTCTTCACATAATGCAGTATCTTCATGGACCACTACAACTCCATTATCTTCATTATCTTTGTTATCTTCATATGCTATTTTGTCACTTGCAATTGCATAAAAAACGCCTCCAAAAATCAATACAAGACCTATTATTAAACTCCATATCTTTTTCTTCATTCATATCACTCCTTCGCAATAGTTAATTGATGTGTTTTCCTCCTAATTTCTTCAGGTAGTTTTTTTGATAATTAAAAAACCTCCTGATTTTTATATAAGTATTTTCTTGCCTCTATACTATATAACGAAATTCAGGTGGCTTTTGTGGACACTTTTCTTAAAGTTTCTTTTATTTATTTTTGTATAACACCTTCAATAACCTTCAGCAGCTCTTCAAAAGATATTTCTCGGTAATGAGATATAATTCTGGGTAATTCTGTAATTCTGGGGATAATGGCACATTACTTACTTGTCTGTAGTTCATTGGATTTCTTACATATACATAACCCTCTCTTAGTCTATTAATAAACCAATCCGAATAATATGATGGTATATCAGTACGTCTTGAAGCTGAGATTATCACATATAACACCTCCTGGTATAATATGGCTTCTTACTTGTGCTTGTTTAACCTCTACTTTGCTTTGATGTCAACAACCCCGTCCCCGCGTCATAAGTGCCAGGAATATCCTGCTTGTTATCCTTACTCAACGAAGGTACCATGGGGCTTAATCTATATTAATTCAATTAATTTCACTGAATACAGAGTCTAATGTATTTTCGTAATCAATAAGTAGTTTTGATAATTCCTCATCATTGCTTATATTCTTAATAATATCCGATGATAAACCGTATAGCAAAAGACAGTCGGATGGTAAATTTTCATTTCCACCGTAAAATGAGTTTTCCAGATTCATTACTTTTTTAGAAAATACCATCAACTTTTCAGAATTTTCAATAGTGGCATTTTCTCTAACATCCTTTAAAACAGCTTGCAATTCATTTGTTATCTCACGATCTCTTTCAACCACTGCTTTCTTAATGCCCGTATATATATTTAAATTGATAAATGAAACAGAAATAAAAACTATAGATAAGGAAATGAGTATTACTGATATTTTAATTTTCATGCTTCCTCCTTACAGCATTGCAGCGTATGAGCTACAATAAGAATTATATTCGTCAGATGCTTTCAGCATAACACCAATCACTAAAAAATAGCTTTTTCCGAAAATATTACCATTGTACTTATAAATATATTTACCTAGTTTTTCATATCCTTCAGCGTGAATCTTACGCAAATCTGACGCAAGCTTTGAAAGCTCTTTTCTATTAGCATATCCTGATTTTATCTTATCATAATTTTGCAGTAAATAACTGTAAGCATTATTCGTAGCCTTCATATCGTCTCTTTTTACCTCTGTATTTAAAAGCTGGCTCATAAGCCTCATATGTGTGTCTGAAGTCATTATCTCAAGGTCACTTAAAGCAATATTTAAATTTTCAGGTTTATCCGCCGAAATTGAGTCTATTGCATCACTTAATGTAATATACTCCGCAGACATCTTAGCAAGCTGATTTATGTGTGCATCATACGCTTTATCAGCTGAAACCACAAGAAATTCAAAAGATATTATAATAAATAAAATTAAACTTACATTTTTAATTATATATTTTCTTTCCATCTACACCATCCTACCATTGTTTTATAAATAATAAAAATTCAAAATTATTATACACCTGAACAAACTCGGGAAAAAGAAATAAATGAAAGTTTTACTTTCATTTATTTCTTTTGAATTTATCCTATATAGGAAAAATATGCTGAATCAAATGTTGGATATACATTTGTTTTTATACCACTCATGTCTTCCATACCAACCCTAAAAGTAATTTTTATTCTGCATTTAGCTGTTCTACTTGTTCCATCTACTACATATACGACAAAGCATTTTGCTCTATCTGCATTTAAGGAAGAAGTTGTATTATAATCATCTTTCCATCCTTCAGTTTCGGTTGTCAAAAAGTTTAGGTTAGAAAAACCAGAACTGTTGACAGATACACTAGATAAAGTAACAGGTACTGGTACGGTATAGCTACCTATAGGAATATCTATAGTATAAGTCTTATTGCTACTTGAGTTAGGATTAACTGCATTGTAAACACTTCCTGGACCACTTCCATCTAAATAAAAATTTAAGTTAGTTCCCCTCGCACTCAGAAATGTATTTCCAGGGTAATTACTATTTACATAAGATCCAAAATCACTTTCTTTAGTTTGTATTCTAAAAACCACATTTCTATCCTTTACCTCAGTTGTTGTTGAATACGTTCTAAGTCCATAATATTGTTTAGCCCCATAGGAGTAAATAAGTTGATATCCGGCCGCCAAAGGCATTATATTATTTTCTGTCTGATCATATTGATCATTAATTCTTTTTTCAGCAACATTATCACTTATAAATTTATTTATTTCATTTTTTGTAAGTGACTCAACCACGTAGGATTCAGCCTTTATTACATCCCCCTTTTCATCCTTATCTAATATATTTATAGTTGCTGAATAAATGCTTGCATTTTTACGCAACTTATTACTTGGCTTGTTCTGAACAAAGGCCTCAAAATATTTATTATTTTCAATTTGTCCTTCATATTTTAATGTATATTGGCTACTTTCTTTTAAATTTCCATTTATTCCTATTTTTTCACCATTCTCTGTTACAATATGCCCAGCAATAACATTTTTATCAAATGATAAAGATGCCTGAATTGATATATCTTCACTATATACATTATCTCCAAAATATAGTTTGTATCCCGTGTTATCTAAAGTTTTAGCTGCATTTATCTCTTTTAAGTCAGATGTATTAACATCTCCATAAACAACAATGCTATTAATAATCATAATTACTATTAATAATATTGATATTTTTTTCATATTACACCTCCAGAATTTTTTATTGTATTTTTTTAACAAATATCATTCAGCTGAAGTTTTTGAATATATGTCAATGCCTAGATTATCTTATTTGGTGATCTTATATGCAGCATATTAGCATACTCCTTTCTTGAGATTTTTTTAACATATGCGTTGATTTTTGTTTCCTCATACTCTAAAACGCTTTGGTTATATCCATGATGTTAATTCTATACAACCTCATGTATTTAACATATATTATGGTACAAATGTCACATAAAAAATTACTTTAATAACTCTGCGAACCGCTCGTTAAAGTGGTGCTTTCCGAATTTTGCCCGCTATAAGCAGTCACCGTTGATTTCACTCTGTATGTATAACCGCTTGAAACATAATATGTATCAATAAAATTCAGTATTTTTGAGCTACTGCTTTCATTCCATGTTTTGATAGTTGTCCAACTGCCATTTTTATACTGTTGTAAATTTATTGTTGCCTTAATACTTGTTACCTCGCTGCTTCCGGTTACATAAACCTCTGCTGTTGCCTTCCCGGAAGAATTAATAGACAGTGATGCTTCTGCATTTGAAATATAAGTGTACATTGGAGATATTATAATTTCGTCTCCTTTTAATGCAACCGTATCTGCCATAACAGGAACAACAAATAAATTTGTCATTAAAACCGCTGCTATCATAGTAATTAATTTTTTTCTCATAATCAAAAAGCCTCCTGATTTTTATATAAGTATTTTCTTACCTCTATACTATATAACGAAATTCAGGTGGCTTTTGTGGACACTCTTTTTAAAATATTTATAAATTTTATAAATTTATTTTTGTATAACACCTTCAATAACCTTCAGCAGCTCTTCAAAAGATATTTCTCCGGTAATGAGATAAAAATATTCGTTGTCATTCCAATATGCATTGTACATACCTTTATTAAAAACATAATTTATGCTAGTTCCATTTATTTTAATATTTTTAATTTCGGTACCTTCAGTGTCTATTCTAAGCTCACTGTTTGTTAAGATATTTTGTTTGTAAACAAGTATTCTGTCTCCATTTTCATAATCAATCTTTCTTGTTATATCTGTCTGCATGTTATTTATAACCTCAAATCCTTCCGGAATATATGACGGTTCGGTAAATTCAGGTTTCTCAGTTAAAGGTTCCGGCACTTCCTCCGTTTTTGTTATGATAGAAGTAAATTCTTTGTAAACATTGGTTATCATTTCAAAGACCTTTTCTCTGTATGCCTGGACTGTTACAACCAATAAACTGTTGGCTAAAATGAATATAATAAGGATTATAGCAGCATATTTACTAAAAGTTGCAAATTTTCTCTGCATATGAGTCCTGCTGTATTCTTTTATTATTTTTTTCATGTTCTTTTTATAGCGCGCAGAAAAAACATGAGGAGCAGCATTCTTGTCTCTTTCTTCCTCAAGACGGTCTAATAGCATATTGGCTTTAGGCATATGTTCAGTCAATAATATATCTAACTCTTCGTCTGTTAAAATCTTTTTTTGCATTAAATTTAAATCTCCTGATCATTTATTATTTCTCTTAATTTTTTTCTGGCACGCATAAGTCTCTTTTTAACATTTTCTTCTGATAAATCTAATATTTCGGCTATTTCTTTATATGAATACCCGTCGTCATATTTTAAGGATAAAATAATATAATAAGATTCCGGAAGCTTAAAAAGGCAACGCTCAAATTTCATTCCTTCAAATATATCATCCGTAACCGCAAGCTCGTCAATTATTTTTCTTTCATTTTCGTCATATGAAACCTCCTGCTGTTTTTTTCTTTTCCTATATATATCAATAGAAGCATTCCTAGTTATATTAACGAATTTATTTCGAGTTTGTGGACACTTTTTTTTAGAAAATTTGTCAAAATTTTTTATAATGCGCATAAAGCTTTCCTGCACTGCATCTTCCGCTAAATCACAATCCCTTAAAATTCCGTATGCTTTGCGGTACATTAATGTACTATATTCGTCGTGCAGCTTTCTGAATATATTTTTATCTTCTTCCGTATCAAGCATTGACAGATACATCATTAACATATACTATCACCCCTTTATATGAACACTATGGACTTAATAAGATAATATCGGCACTTATTAAAACAAATATAACCTTGTCATCGCAGTAAATCTTACATATCCTGATATTTTTTAAGATGATATGTTGTGTATTGCTGCTTATATTCATGCTGCCTTGATAATATTTTTTGCTCAGCATAATTATATGGCAGTGAAACAGGGCCTGAGGAGTGCAAATAATTAATGCAGTTAACTACAATCCCTTCTTCTTCGGGAAGATTTAAGCGATAAAAAACATATCCTCTCTGATTTTGTGAACCAAAGGGATAGCAGACTCCGCCCATAATGTGCCTGTATTGACTTGCTCCAAAAAACATGCTGCTTGTTGCTGCAAAATCATTTCTAAGCCTTGGTATGGGTGCTTCATAATTTATGCTGTCCTTTTGGTAAAAAAGCTTTCCGTCTAAAAGTTCAATTCCTTCTAATCCCCAAATGGTAAATCCATCATTCCAAAAAGCCTTGGGCTTCTGCCATTTAAAATACACCAACACATAAACCTCATTTTCAGGCAATTCAATATAAACAGTTGCTGCCTCTATAGTATGATTTTTGGGTTTAATGTTTTCTCTATACATGTTTGTTCCGGTTTCAACCCTTTCACTTATTCCGTCAAACATTAACAAATCAGTATCTACCTCAACATTAATTACATTTTCCAGCATGGAAATATTCTCATCTGATATGTCACTAAGAATTTCCTCCGGTGCACCAAGCTCCAAAAGCTTGTTTCTGGTATCTGATGCTGTAACAGAGTTCATTGCAGTAAACTTCGGAACTGAATGACTTGCAGCAGTACTACAGACTACAACCAGAATAAAGCAAATTATCAAATATCCTCGTATAACAACAGTATTGCTTAATTTTTCATGGGTGGAGACAAAGCTGTATCCGATACTCCCTAAATAGTCTCTCAACTGGAGCATGGAACGAATAACCTTTATCAAAAAAAATATTAAGACTATAAAGGCTATCCAGCTATCAGAAAATGGAGATACTGCAAGTAAAGTAAATGATAATATCCACACAACCGCCAAAACAAACGAATTTTGAATATTTGAAGCATTTGCCTTTACAAGAACATTTTTCATCCCCATACTAAGTGACAAAAATAAAGCAAGACGAACCCCTATTAGCAGTAAAGAAGAAATTGCCTCATTTTGAATTTCCACAACCAAGGGCGTTGATAAAAAAATTAAATAAAGCGCATATATGACCATATGAGCTGCTGAAAGAAAAAATGCTGATGCAAAATATTTGTTTTCTTTTCGCAAGCTTCTGACCCCTGCAAATATCAGTGCTGTTCCAATTGCAGGTAAAATATACTGCAGCCACAAAAAATTCAAGGTTATGGAAGTTAAAGCAAATCCCCAAGCAATGTCAGTCATAGGCTTTTTCCATGGATTTATTAAAGCGGTATTTAGCTCCATTGGTTTTTCATTCATTCAAAAATCTCCTTAAATAAATTATAGTGGTCACCAGTTTTATAAATAAGAATAAATGTTAGTTAATCCCATTATAAATAATAAATGCATTATTTTGCCTCTATAATAGAGACGAATATTCTGAGTAATATGTTCCCATATTTTTATATTAAGCCGGAACAAGATTTACGGATTGGATGTTTCCAAATCATATTTTGACTGTACAAACTTCTACTTTGAAATTGACAGAGAAGATGATTTTAGGAGGAAGGGTCCAAGTAAGGAAAACAAAAAAGATCCTATTGTTGGACTCGGATTATTGCTTGATCGTAACCAAATACCTGTTGGAATGAAAATGTATCCGGGAAATGAATCGGAAAAGCCTGTTTTGAGGGACGTTATAAACCGTTTAAAAAAGCAGAATAATGTTACCGTCAGAACTATACATGTGGCGGACAAAGGACTTAAC
>JAEXUD010000035.1 GCA_023453025.1 Bacillota bacterium | reverse complement strand
GATTTACACCCTTGTCTATTTCGGGCATTGATAATTTAAGGGGAGCATTTGACGCTTTATCCGAGGACAAATTGTCGAATGTAATAATTGAGGCTAACAGCTGCCTCGGAGGTTGCCTCGGAGGTCCTGCCGTACCTAAAAAAGGTCAAAACATATATGTTAGAAAAACTAAAACTAAAACAAGATTATCTGTCCATGAAGTAAAAGAAGAACTTATTTATACAGCACAGGATAAAAATATAAATTATATTAGAAATTTCAGAAACAAGCAATATCTGCATCCAATTTATACAGAGGAAGATATAAGAAATGTGTTGGAGCAAACAGGCAAGCATTCAAAATCTGATGAGCTGAACTGCGGAGCTTGCGGATATGACACATGCAGAGATAAAGCAATTGCTGTTCTTGAAGGATTATCTCATCCTCAAATGTGTATGCCATACATGCGTAATCAAGCAGAAAAAATATCAAATATTTACTTCCAGTACTCTCCAAGCATCATTGTGATTACGAATTTGGAATTAAATATACTTGATTTAAATCCGGTTGGAGAAAAGGTATTTAAAACAAACATAGCTAAAATAAGAAATAAACCTCTTTCATCCATTATGCCTATCAATGATTTTAAGGCTGTTCTAAGCACTGAGGAAAATATGGTCGGGAGGAAAATTACCTTGGAAAACTACAATATGGTTATGTTTGAGCGCATTATTTATTTACCGAAAAATAAAATATTGTTTGGAATCTTAAATGACATTACTGATGAAGAAGGGAAAAAAGAACAAATAATTAATTTAAAATTAAATACTTTGGAAACCGCCGATAAAGTAATTGAAAAACAAATGAGGGTAGCCCAGGAAATTGCAGGGTTGTTAGGCGAAACAACAGCTGAAACAAAGGCTGCGCTTCTAAAGCTTAAAAAAGTTGTTTTAGAGGAAAATGAAGAATAATGGATAATTTTATCGATATAAATTATAAAAGCTTAAATAAATTCACGGAGGAATTGTGTGGAGACAAGGTCGAATATATCTATGATAATAATGGATGTATTATTGTTATATCCGACGGACTTGGAAGTGGTGTGAAAGCAAACATACTTGCAACAATGACAACTAAAATTGCCGTAACAATGCTGAATAATGGTGCGTCAATTGATGAAACTATTGAAACAGTAATAAATACCCTTCCTGAGTGCAAGGTGAGAAAGCTGGCCTATTCTACATTTACAATAATTAAAATTGATAAAAATAACAATGCTTACATTGCAGAATATGACAATCCCCCATATTTTTATTTTTCGCACAAAAGAAGTATTATGATAGAAAAAACCGAGCGAATAATAGGCAATAAAAAAATATACGAATCAAACCTGGAGCTTAAGGAAGGAGATACAATATGTGTTGTGTCTGATGGAGCTATTCATGCCGGCATCGGTCAGATGCTTAATCTGGGCTGGACCTGGGAAGAAGTAAATGAATATCTTAAGGATTTAAATAATGTAAATAAATCTGCTCATCTGATTAATGGTAACTTCATTGGTGTATGTAACAATTTATACAACAATGAACCGGGTGATGACACAACTATTTTGACAATAAAAGTGAGAAGAACAGAAATAATTGATTTATTTATAGGGCCTCCGGCCGATAAATCACTGGATAAAAAGCTTGCGGAAATAATGAAGCTAAGTGACAATTTGAAAATTATCTGCGGAGGTACAACAGCTCTTATAGCAGAACGTGAGCTTGGAAAAGATCTGCAAGTTGACATGGATTCCATGAGGGACGACATACCGCCTATGGCATACATGGATGGATTTGATCTTGTAACAGAAGGTGTTCTGACTCTTGGTAAGACTCTGGATAATATCAGGAGATTAAATAAAGCAAGCTATGAGGATTTATTAGAATTCAATGACTATGACGGCAGCTCGCTTCTAACCAAAATACTGACTGATATTGGGACTCACATAAACCTATACGTAGGCAGAGCAGTAAATCCTGCTCACCAAAATCCAAATTTTCCAATGGGCTACAACATCAAGCAAAATATTATTGATAGCCTGGTTGAAGAGTTAAAAAAAGCTGGCAAGAAAACAAATATAATATATTTATAAACACTCTGGGGGACAGATCTTAAAACGAACCGTGAAAGCGGTTCATTTTAAGGTCTGCCCCCGGAGTGGAGTTTATTTTACGTATGCGTATTCTGGTTTTTTATCCAGGACATGAGTTGTATCTATAAATCGGATTGTGCCTGATTTTGAGCGTGTAACCATCGAAGATGTCCTTGCCCTGTTGTTTGCCATATATCTGACTCCCTTTAAAAGTTCCCCGTCAGAAACTCCGGTTGCAGCAAATATTATATCGTCGCCCCTTGCCAGATCTTCCATGGTGAGGACTCTGCTCCAACTGTCTCCCGCCATTTCCCTGCATCTTCTTTCCTCCTCATCATTATCCGGTCTTAATATACCCTGAAACTCTCCTCCCAGGCATTTAATTGCCGCAGCTGAAATTACTCCTTCAGGAGCTCCTCCTTTTCCAATAAACATATCCACACCGGATTCTCCGAAGCATGTTGCTATGGCAGCTGCCACATCTCCGTCTCCAAAAAGCTTTATTCTTGCACCTACACTTCTTGCACTTTCTATCAGATGCTGATGCCTTTCTCTGTCCTGCATAATAACTGTTACTTCTGTAATATCTTTGCATAAAGCTTTAGCTACATTATACAGATTTTTTTCAATTGGAGCAGTTATATCTACACATCCTTTTGCTTTTGGACCAACTGCTATTTTATCCATATACATATCAGGTGCATGTAAAAGACATCCTTTTGGCGCAACTGCAACTACCGCTAAAGCACCTGGCAGTCCTTTTGCAACAAGCTTGGTGCCGTCGAGAGGATCTACCGCTATATCGATTTCAGGTGCTCCTTCTTCCCATGTACCGATTTTCTCTCCGATATAAAGCATAGGCGCCTCATCCAGCTCTCCCTCGCCTATTACGACTGTTCCTGCAATATCAAGCACCTGAAACATGCTTCTCATTCCGTCAACTGCAGCCTGATCGGCAATTTCCTTGTTTCCTCTGCCCATATACTTTCCGCTGCCCAGCGCAGCTGCTTCTGTTACCCTTACTATATTCAAAGCCAGTTCTCTATCCATTTTTTTCTCCTGCGTAAATTTTTCCTTACTATTTTACAATTAAAATTTATGTTACAATAATTCATATAAAGTTATACTATAAATAATGTAATATTTCCACCCAATTTAGAATTTTTTTTAAATTATTTCAGATAATTAATATGTTCCGAAAAAAATCCAAGAAACATTTTTATTTATTGCTGAAATCCGTTTGCAATAGCATAGGAATTATGACATAATATTTAAAACATATAAAAATGAAAGGAATGGTGGTACTTATGAAAATGCTTATAGGCGGACAAAAAAAAGATTCTCCGGGCGGCAGAACCATTGATATACTTAACCCTGCCACACAGAAATTGATTGATACAGTTCCGGATTCATCGATAGAAGATCTAGATCTGGCATTGAAGCATTCACTAAATGGTAAAAAGATCTGGGGAGGAACACCCCTGCATGAACGTTCAAAAATTTTATTGAAATTTATTGATAAAATTAGTGAACACGTAGACGAGCTTGCCGAACTTTTGTGCAAGGAAACAGGAAAACCCATAAAGGAGGCAAAAGCCGAGGTGGGTCTTGTTCCGGTTATATTCCGGCGTTTTCTGGAGGGAGCCAATCATCTTTACGGCATAACTCTTCCCGATAATCAGCAAGGAGGAGAAAATGACATAATATATACCCGCAGAGAACCTTTGGGAACTGTCGTATGCATTATACCATTTAATTTCCCTGCTTCAACCTACGCATACAAGGTTGCTCCTGCTCTGTCAACAGGAAATTCGGTTATTGTTAAACCGCCCTCTGACAACCCTCTGACTCTTATAAAAATAACGGAGCTGCTTGCAGAATGCGGAGTACCGGGAGATGCCCTTCAAATTGTAACCGGCAGTGGTTCTGTTGTAGGTAAATATCTTGTGGGAAGCTCTGAAATTGATGCCGTTAGCCTAACAGGAAGCACAGCAGTGGGAATTGAAACCGCAAAACAGGCCGCGGCAAATCTCCACCGTGTATTTCTGGAATTAGGCGGTAACGATGCAATGATTATATATGAAGATGCTGATATGGAATTGGCTCTTCAAAACGCAATAATGGCCAGAACCACAAATTCAGGTCAAATATGTATAGCGACTAAAAGATTCATAGTCCAGAACTCAATTAGGGAAAATTTTACAAAACAGCTTGTTGAAAGACTAAAAAAACTTAAAATCGGAGACCCTATAAACCCTGAATCTGAAATGGGATGCCTGATTAATGAAAAGGCAGCTCTTGAAGTAAAAAGGCAGGTAGAATACACTGTCGGTCAGGGAGCAAAATGCTTATGCGGCGGAAATATAATCAATAGGACATTTTTTGAGCCTACCGTACTGACTGATGTAACCCCGGATATGGATATTGCAAAAGATATGGAAGTGTTCGGCCCGGTATTCCCTGTAATAGGATTTGATACAATGGATGAAGCAATTGAAATACATAATTCTTCTGTATATGGTCTTAATGGCGGCATTATGACCCATGACATTAGCAAGGCTCTAAAAACAGCGTATAGAATAGAATGCGGCAGCGTTGTTTTGAACGGCACGGGAAGATACAGACACCCTGATATTGCATTCGGAGGATACAAGATGAGCGGAATTGGAAGAGAAGGTGTAAGTGCGACACTGGAAGAACTTACCCAGGTGAAAACAATTATAATGAAAGGCATACTTATGTAATCTATGGTTGATACAGATTTTTTGCAATGAAATTTATCATTATCTGTAGAAAAACACATCAGCAGTAATTGACTATATTGCGTAGGTACTGTAAAATAATGTTAGGCAAAAAATTATTGTATGGAGGTACCAATGGAAAAATTAATTATTACCGCTTGCTTGACCGGAGCGGAAGTAACAAGAGAACAACAACCTAATCTTCCTCTGACACCTGATGAAATAGCAGAAGCAGCATATGAATGCTATCTGGCAGGTGCATCAATGGTGCATGTACATGCCAGAGACAAGGAAGGGAATCCGACACAGGATTATGCGGTTTACAAGGAAATAAAAGAAAAAATCGAAGCAAAATGCAACATTATATTCCAGCCTTCAACAGGAGGAGCAACATGGCATACTCCACAGCAAAGAATGCAGCCCATTGAGTTAAGCCCTGAAATGGCTACACTCAGTATGGGAACCTGTAATTTTGCAGACGACGTATTTATGAACACAGAAGAAAACATTAAAATATTTGCTAAACGCATGAACGAGCTGGGAGTTAAACCGGAGCTGGAATGCTTTGAAAAGGGCATGGTTGATACAGCATTGCGATTTGCAAAAAAAGGTATAATAAACACTCCGATGCATTTTGACTTTGTTCTTGGAGTTCCGGGAGCAATGGGCGGAGAACTGAGAGATTTATTATATATGGTTGAATCAATTCCGGCAGGATCAACATGGACTGTTGCCGGAGTGGGCAGATATCAGCTTCCTTTGAACATGGCAGCCATAATACTTGGCGGTCATGCAAGAACGGGATTTGAGGATAATATTTATTTTTCCAAGGGTGTGTTGGCTAAATCAAATGCACAGCTGGTTGAAAGGGTTGCACGCCTTTCAAGAGAAATGGGCCGTGAGGTGGCAGCACCGGACGAAGCAAGAGAAATACTTGGTTTAAAAAGATAAAAGATAAATGTAAAGAGTAGATTCTGATCCTTCGTTTCAGAATCTACTCTTTTTATCAATCGTATATCTATTGTTCCATTGCCAGTTCAACCAGCTTGACAATCAGATCTTTGTAATCTATTCCTATTTTCTTGAGCATTGACGGATATCTGCTTAAATCTGTAAGTCCGGGAATAGTGTTTATTTCATTCAGAAATATTTTGTTTTCAGGAGTTATAAACATATCAACCCTTGAAAGTCCTTTGCAGCCAAGAGCTACGTATGTTTTCTCTGCAATTTCTTTAGCTTCCGTTTTTAAATCATCGCTGATGCGGGCAGGACAATATATTTTGGAATTGTGCTGGCTGTATTTTTCCACATAATCAAAGAAATCATTTTTAGTGTCTATTTCATCAACTTCGCCTATTGTCAATTCCTCGTTGCCTAACACGGCACAGCCTATTTCAAAGCCTTCAATCATTTTTTCGATAACTGCTTTGCTGTCGTGCTGGAATGCTTCCATGATTCCTTTTTCGAATTCATCATAATTTCTTACCTTGCTTATGCCAATTGAGGAGCCGTTGTTGGCAGGCTTAATGAACATAGGAAGAGACAGCTTTTCATAAGCTTCTTCATAAAGCTTTTTCACATTGAGCTTGCTTGAATTGACAGCTGTTATATAAGGTGCTGTTTTAATTCCTGCACTTTCACATATAACATGTGTAAATTCCTTATCCATGCACACAGCAGAGGAAGTCATGTCACATCCCACAAACGGAATGCCCGACATCTGACAAAGCCCCTGAATAGTTCCGTCCTCACCGTTCCTGCCGTGAAGCACAGGGAATATGCAGTCCAATTCAATTTTTTCAAATGTATTATCAGTCAGATTAAGCTTTACAAGTCCTTTAAAATCATTGCCCATGTTTAAAAATACCGGGCTCAAATTGCCCTTGTGCCATGTATCATCATTAATCCCGTCGGCTGTTCCCTCATACAAAAACCATTTGCCTTCCTGCGTTATACCTACCAATGTCACATCAAACATTTCCTCCGGCACATTTTTGATTATTGCTGCGGCAGAATGCAATGAAACTGAATACTCATCGGATTTGCCCCCAAACAATATTGCTAATTTAGTTTTCATTGATTATCCTCCAAATCCTTTAGTGTATTTACTATATATTCAAGCTTTAAAAATCTAGATCCCTTAATTAAAATTGAACAGTCTTCATTTAAATATCTTTTCAAATATTCTGTTGCTTCTTCCTTTGTATCAAGCTCAATTATATTTTTAATGTCTGTATTTTCTCTTGCACCTTTAGCCATAAATTTTGCTTCCTGTCCTATTGTAACAAGCTCGTCTATATGATGGGAAGCCAGATCCCTTCCCACGTTATAGTGCATGTCGTGGCTCATTTCCCTGTATCCAAGCATATCACCAAGCACAACGATTTTATTATTTGATTCAAGCAATTCAAAAATATCCAAAGCAGCATTTATGCTTACAGGATTTGATTTATAGCAATCATTAAGTATCGTGCAGTTTTTAATATTTATTATTTCATTTCTCAGTCCTGTTTTTTCAATTTTCAAAAGCCCCAGGCGTATTTCCTCAGGAGTCATTCCTAATTCCAAAGCTGCCAGAATTGCTGCCATGGAATTCAGCGACTGATGCCTTCCGAGCATATCGGCATGCAGCTCATCAAAGCTGTCGTCACTTACCTTGAAGCTTATGCCATCCAAATCCTCATGAAAATCCTTAATATACAAGGTATTGGTTTCATTAAGCCCAAAGGTCTGTCTTCTTATGCTGTTTTTTATTTTTGTGTTTTTTACTGTATCAGCAATCAAGTCGTCATCTCCGAAATAAATGAACACTCCATCATCCTTTATTCCGTTTACGATTTCAAGCTTTGCCTTTGCTATTTCTTCAATTGACGGAAAATTATCTATGTGTACGAGACCCACACTTGTTATAATTCCAACATCCGGCTGTACCAAGTGAGTAAGAAAATCTATTTCACCCTTTCTTTCCATTCCCATTTCGATAACAGCAGCTTCACAATCCTCATCAAGGCTCAGCAATGTAAATGGAACTCCTATTTCCGTATTGTAATTTCCCATGGTTTTTTGAGTTTTAAACTTTTGTGACAATATACTTGCTGTTATGTCCTTTGTGGAAGTCTTTCCGTTGCTTCCTGTCACCCCTACAATTTTTACATTTAACTTATTTCTGTAGTCATACGCTAAATCCTGCAGAGCCTTCACTGTATCATCAACCATTAATACTGCAATATCAGTCGGAGGATTAGGTTCACCCCTGTTCCACAAAGTTGCTGCCGCACCTTTTTTTATTGCATCATGTACATATGAGTGACCGTTTGTTGTCATTCCTTTTATAGGAACGAATAAATTATTTTCATTTACTTTTCTGGAATCTATGCTTACACCGCTTATGTATTTATCCAATTCAAAGTTGCCGATTAATTCAGCATTTAAGATTTCTGCCGCATTTTTTATTTTTATTTTTATCATTTTAGCCTCTTGGTTGATTTATTAATCTCATTAATTCATTATATTGTAATTTATCTGCATAAGCAACAAAAAAAATTTTACCAATATTAATATTGTATTGAGAAATACAGCAATTATTAACAAAATATTAATTATTTAAAAAGCAAGCTTCAGCTTGCCTTTATCGATTCTTGTATTAAATTATAGGAAGTTTGCAAATATCGGTGCCATCAAGACTGTTAATAGTCCTGATATGGCAATGGAAAGGCTGCTCATTGCTCCCTGAACTTCTCCCAGTTCAAGCGCTTTGATTGTTCCTATTGCGTGTGATGCTGTACCCAGTGACAATCCTACGGAAATAGGATTTTTTATTTTAAACAGCTTGCACACACCTTCACCGATTACATTGCCGGTTATTCCTGTTATTGCAATGACCGCAACCGTTATAGTCTTAATTCCTCCTAATTCCTCAGCAACAGCAATACCAATTGCTGTTGTAATTGATTTAGGAAGAATCGATAGATAAATCTCATGGGATAAGCTAAATATACAAGATAAAACAAGAATACTTACAAGACTTGTTAAAACTCCTGTCAATATGCCTGCCATAATGGCTTTAAAATTTTTTTTTAATAAGCTAAGCTGCTGATACAGAGGTATTGCCAGACATACTGTTGCTGGAGTTAAAAAGTAACTTATGTATTTGCCGCCTTTATTATATATTTCATAATCTATATTAAATGCTAATAAAAATATAATTACAAGTATAATAGATATAAGAAGAGGATTTAACAAGCCGAATTTCAGCCTTTTCTTTATCTGAATGCCTGCGATATATGATAATAAGCTGATTGCTACGCCAAAATAAACTGAATTGTTAATAACCTCTTTCATTTACTTACCATCTTTCTTCAATATAAAGTCAGTCATTTTACCGGTCGCTGCCATGACCAAAACAGTTGTAAGCAAAGCAATGAATATTAATGGAATTACAATATGTACTATGTCACTCCATATAGTAATCAGTCCAACTGCAGAAGGTATGAACATAACCGGCATTATATCTAACATAAAATTACCGGCAGAACTGACCTGTTCCAGCTTAATAATTCCGGTGCTAAGGCTGATAAGCATTATAACCAGACCATAAATGCTTGCAGGAATGGGAAGAGGTATGAATCTATGCAAAATCTCCCCTAAAAATGTAATTATTAAAATAATAGTAAACTGAATAAGATATTTCATTTTTTACCTCATTATTAGAATATAAAACAAAATAAATTATACCACACACTCTGCTAATAGTAAATCAAGCTGTATTTAAATTATTATTTTTTCTAATACGAAAAGTCCAGCTGCGCTCAGGTTACTCAAAAGAATCCTGAAAAATTCGGGATTCTCATTTAATTTATTTAATTATAGTTGCTGTAGAATATCCGTCTACTTGATTATATCCTATTGTATAACCGAGCTTTTCAAAGTCTCTTACCTTTACCATGGTTGTATTATCAATTATAATGCCCGTCATATCTATTTTTTCATTTCCCCTTATAACATATGCCTTTTTGTTTTCATCATCCCATTGAACTTCTTCATCAAACGACTCGCCTATATATCTCAATGGAAGATATACACTCTCTTCTATCAATGCATATGACTGATAATCCCATTCTGTTTTTCCGTCTAATCTATATTTATTAATTTCCGCGCTTGTGCTGTTTGGATACCAGCTCAATTCTATTTTGTTAACAGGATTAACTTTATTTTCAGTCTCATTATACAGGCTTTCAAACTCCTCAATGTTTATGGATTTTTCCGGGATTAAAGTCTTTTCAACATCAGTTGGAATTATTTCAGTTGAAGACTTAAGATTTCCCATAATAATGTCTGCATATACCAATTCTCCCTGGATATTTTGTATATAAGAACTTCCTTTTTTGCAAATTTCATTCTTTAATTGACTTTTGTCAAACATATTTTCATATTCCTTAAATTCCTCGGACTCTATAAATAAAACTGCTTCATCTATAAAGTCATAGAATTCCTGACGGCTTGCCTTTAATTCCTCAATAGCCGCTTCCTTGTCGGCATCCGTCAAACCTTCTAATTCACTGATATTCATATCATCATAAATATTTTCAACGTACTTGACGGTTTCGTCAAATACAAGGTCCTTGTTTTTACCTACATATGTAATCAATCTTTCAATAAAATCCACGGCACTTTCAGAAGTCAGTTCTATTGCATAGCCGTTGTTAATCTTTTTAATCAGCTTAGAATCAAACCCCTTAAATGCTGCCGTCATGTAATCATATGCGCTGTCATACATGTCCTTGTAGTTTGTTTTATACTCGATACCAGTATAATATTCGTTCAAATCTGAAATCATTATGTACTCTGCATCCTTTAGACCCACATTGTACAATTCATCAATAACATTTTGATTTTCTGCAGTTCCGTTAATTTTTTCTTCAAGCTTAATTGCCTCTAAAACAGCATTTTTAGAAATAAAAATCTTATTGTCGGATATCACAAAGTTGATTGGCATTTCATTTCCCATATCATTAACCTTAATCATCACATCCAGATTCACATACATAGAATTTAAATCCTCTATATTCGCTGAACCCTCAAATTCTAAATCTATGTTGTAATCTTCCCCTGCTACAGTTCCGGATACTTCAATCTGTGTAGAGTTGTTAAATTCATACTGTGTTATATTGCCGATTTCTCTTGATAACTTTAAGTACCCCAATTCATTTGTGCCGCATCCTGTTAATGTTAAAATCAACATGAGTCCGACCAGAAATAAGCTGACTGTTCTTTTACCCATAATTTTTCTCCTTATCTTTTTCTATTAATATGAACTTCTTATTTCTTATTTTACTATATTTTTAGATATGCCACAACATTAAAATTGAGGCAAACGACCGAACATTTGCCTCAATTTGTTGACAGACTGTTAAAAAAGTCCAATCGTCTCTTATAATGTTATAAAAAATTTGCAAATATGGGAGCCAGCACAACCGTTAGAAGCCCTGAAACGGCAATCGACAAGCTGCTCATTGCTCCCTGGGCTTCTCCCAGTTCAAGTGCCTTCGTTGTTCCTATGGCATGTGAGGATGTGCCGAAGGCAAGACCCACCGAAACAGGATTTTTTATTTTAAATAATCTGCACACGCCTTCTCCGATTACATTTCCTGTTATACCTGTCAAAACTATGACTGCAACCGTGATTGTTTTTATGCCTCCAAGCTCCTCTGAAACAGCAATGCCGATTGCCGTTGTGATGGATTTAGGCAGCAGTGTTACATAAAGCTCATGAGAAAGTTTAAATATCATAGATAATGCTAAAATACTTACAAGGCTGGTCAAGACCCCCGTCAAGATACCGATGGTTATAGCCTTGAAGTTCTTTTTAAGCAGATCAAGCTGCTGGTATAAAGGTATAGCAAGGCAAACCGTTGCAGGAGTCAAAAAGTAGCTTATATATTTACCTCCTTGATTGTAGCTTTCATAGTCTACATCAAATATTACCAGAAATAAAATCACAAGCACTATGGAAACAAGCAGAGGATTCAATATACTTAACTTGAGCCTTTTTTTCAGCCAGATTCCGGCAATATATGCAAGCAAGCTTAATGCTACGCCGAAATAAACCGAATTTCCTATTATCTCTTTCATATATCCTCGCCACCATCCTTTTTTAATATAAAGTCAGTCATTTTGCCGGTAGCCGCCATAACGAAGATTGTTGTAAGCAAAGTAATGATTATTATGGGAACTACTATATGGACTACGTCCTTCCAGATTGTTATCAGCCCCACAGCAGCAGGCATGAACATTACAGGCATTATATCCAGAAGAAACCCTCCTGCGGTTTTAACCTGCTCCGGTTTTATTACTTTTGTCGTCAAGCAAATCAGCATCAGCAATAAACCGTATATGCTTGCAGGAATGGGCAGCGGTATAAATTCATACAATATTTCTCCTGTAAAAGTTATCATAAATATGATAAACAATTGAGCTATATATTTCATAGAGCTACCTCTCTATATCTGACATACTTTATGCGGATTCAATATATTCTTGGGGTCAAATGCTTTTTTTATCCCATTCATCAAGCTTACAATCTCAGGGTCCAGTGAAGCCATCAGATAGGATTTTTTTGCATAACCTATTCCGTGCTCTCCTGATACCTGACCGTTTAAATCTTTAGCCTTGTCGTAAATTTTTCCCATGGCTTCAGTCATTCTTTTTTGCCATTCTTCTTCGCTCAGATCATCCTTCAATACATATGCGTGCAGATTTCCGTCTCCCGCATGGCCAAAGCTCTTTATGCGGATATCAACTTCTTTGTATAAATTATGGATGTATTCCACCATTTCATTAACAGAACTTCTCGGAACAACTACATCCACTTCATCCATATAAGTGGTGGAGCCCTTTATAGCTTCCAGGAAGGCTCCTCTTGCTTTCCAGATTGATTCTTCTCTCTCGGCTGTATTTGAAATTAATATATCGGTTGCTCCCTGCTGCAAACAGATTTGTGCAACACTGTCATATGAATTTTCAATTTCTTCAGTTGAATTTCCATCGAATTTCAACAATAAATATGCATCGGCACTGTTGTCAGGAAATTTTTTACCCAAATATTCTTCAGCATCCATTATAACTTCTCTTTGCATAAATTCAATTGCGGTAGGGATCGATTTCGATTTTACTATCAACGGCACCGTACCTATCGCCTGTTCCAAAGTAGGGAACGGTATAAGAAGGCTTATTGCCTTTTTAGGCAAAGGAATTAATTTCAAAACAGCTTTTGTAATTATTCCGAGAGTACCTTCAGACCCTACCATCAAGTCTTTCAGAGCATACCCGGTACTGTTTTTAACAACCTTACCTCCAAGTTCAACAACGTTGCCATTGGGCAATACTACTTCCAGCCCTCTGACATAATCTCTTGTAACTCCGTACTTGACAGCTCTCATACCACCTGCATTTGTACTTATGTTTCCTCCTATTGTAGCAGACTTCTCACCCGGATCAGGAGGATAGAAAAAGCCTCTTTCCTCAACATAAGCCGAAATTTCCATTAATAGAACTCCGGGCTCCACAGTCAGTGTTAAATTAGCTTCATCCAGCTCAAGGAAGCGATTCATAAGAGTCGTATCAATCATAATTCCATGTTCCATGGCTACAGAAGCTCCAACCAGACCGGTTCCCGAACCTCTTGGCGTAACCGGTATGTTATTGTCATAAGCATATTTCATTACCTTAGAAACTTCACCAGCTGAAGTCACCTTGACTACCACATCCGGATAACTTGTGGTATCGCTTAGTTCATCGTGGCTGTACTCTTCATTGATACAGTCTCCGAAAAGAAGTCTTTCAGAATCATTTATTATATTCTGTATATATTTTAAGTCTTCTTGGTCTAATTTCTTATAGCTCATTGTTATGCCTCCCTGCCGGCTTTTATTTGCTCGATAAGACTCGGAATAATTTCATACAAATCTCCAACCATTCCATAATGTGCAGTTTTGAAAATAGGAGCATTTTCATCGTTGTTAATCGCTATTATCTGTTCTGAATTGTTCATGCCTGCCACAAACTGAATTGAACCTGATACGCCACATGTGATTATCAGTCTCGGTCTGACTGTTCTTCCGCTCAGCCCAATCTGGCGCTTTGCTTCAAGCCATCCCGCTTCAAACATAGGTCTTGTGCATGCAATCTGTCCGCCCAGCAAATCCGCCAGCTCCCGGACCATTTTCAAATCTTCTTCTTTTTTGATACCTCGACCAGCCACTACCAATACATCCGAAACTTCTATGAACTGTTCTTTTTCCTTTGGTATTATATCAAGAACATCCACATTGCAGTTCAATTTATCAGAAGCAATTCCACAATTTATTATTATCCCGGATTCCTCTTTGTTTCTTTCAGGTGCATCCATAACCTTGTATCTTACAGTTGCCATTTGAGGTCTCCTGTTCGGAGTTAATATCTGTGCCATTATATTTCCGCCGAAAGCAGGTCTGATTTGTACCAGATCGGTATTTTCATTGATTTCAAGCTTAGTGCAGTCTGCGGTAAGTCCGGTCTTAAGCCTTGCAGCCAATCTGGGGGCAAGCTGTCTTCCTACCGGAGTCGCTCCCACCAATATCGCAGTTGGCTTTATATTATTTACAAAATCTTCAAATACCGATGTATATGGCTCTATCTTAAAACGTGCCAGTTTCTTGTCATCATAAACAAATACCTTGTCAACACCATAATGTAGAAGCTCATGGCACTGACATGAAATATCTTTCCCAATCATAATCGCATATACAGGGTGATTAATTTTTTCCGCAAGCTCTTTTGCTTTACCTATCAATTCATATGTCACGGGATGTATTGCTCCGTCAATATGATCCACATAGACAGCAATACCGCTCCATAAACTCTTGTCAATTAAGTTTTCAGATTCATCCTCAACATATTCAACAGCACCTGCCGGACCCTTTTTTACACATAATTTGCACATTTTGCAGGCAGCATTTATTTGAAGCTCACCGTTTTTCTCTTCCAGGGCTCCGAAAGGACATATGCTTATAAGCTCCTGAATATTTCCGACTTTTGTTTGATTTACAACTAATTTTGTCATAACATCCTCCTACGCAAATTTTAATTCTTTCAGTTTCTTTACCAATTTATCAGTAAGCTCATCTTCTGTTCCATTCCACATTTCCCTGTGGGAATTTACGAAAGGAGGAAAAATTTTCTGAACTTGCGTTGGAGAGCCGCTAAGGCCGTAATGCTTTTCATTTTTATCATCTAAATTATCAAATGTCACAACAGAAATTTCTCTGTCCTTTGTTTCCTGTTTCTTAACATAGGACGGAAGTCTTGGCATAAAGATATCTTTTTCAACAGCTAAAAGGCATGGAAATCCAACCCTTGCCACCTCTAAATCATGTGTCATGTCCATTTCGACAACAACAGCATCATCTTGAACTTCAACTATTCTGCTCACATTTGAAACGCTGGGCATATTAAGTAATTCAGCAACCTCCGGACCTACCTGAGCGGTATCCCCATCAGTGGTTTGCTTTCCGCAAAGTATAAGATCAAAGCTGCCTGATTTTTTTATACCCTGTGAGATTGTGTAGCTTGTTGCTAAAACGTCTGCACCGCCAAACTTACGGTCAGATATCAGAGTCCCATTGTCCGCCCCCATTGCAAAAGCTTCTTTAATAACACTTCTTGCCTGAGAAGGTCCCATTGTAATGACACCTACCGTGCCTCCTTTTTGCTCTCTTATTCTTAAAGCTGTTTCAATGGCATATAGATCGTAGGGATTCATTTTTGATTCCACGCCGTTTCTTTTTAATACACCTGTTACCGGGTCCACTTCAACCTTATTGGTTTCAGGAACTTGCTTAATACAAACTAAAATGTTCATATGATTACCTTTTCCCTTTCTTACTAGACGGTTTAACTTAATCAATCATGATTGTAATATTGGTAGTACCACTTTATTTAAAAAATAAAGATGACATAGCCATCATGCATTAAATTGGTAGTACCACTTTCGATACATTATACTTTACGTTTTCCCCGGTGTCAATAATAGTCTTTTTTTTAACACATTATTTATAACTTTCAAGTTTTTCGTCAATCACGGCGAAATGTTTGTTAATGGCATTAAATCCTAAAGCCTTATCCTTAAATATCAAGCTTTTTACAATTTCATTATGCGCATCATTAAGCTGCTTTCTGCTTTCTTCATTTGCAAGAATTTCACTTCTTAAATCTGCAATGAATTTATCCATAACTTCTGAAAGAGCCTGAAGGATATTTATAATCAAAGTATTTCTGGAGGCAATTGCTATGTTATAATGCAACTGTTTGTCCAGAATAATGTTGTTTTTCTCATCTTGAGTTTCCAGCTGAGCATTTATTTGAACAAGGTGCTTTATCTCTTGTTCTGTAGCGTTGTCTATGGCAATCATCAATGCCTGAAGTTCCAGTCCTCGTCTCAACTGGCTTATTTGACGGTAACTGATTTGATTCAGCAAAAACATCATAGACATCGATTCTACCAGATTATTTTCAAAATTTCCGGTCAGATAGTTTCCTGCACCATGCTGGCTGGAAACAACGCCCATAAAATCCAACGTCCTGATAGCTTCTCTGACAGAATTTCTGCTTAATCCCAGCATTTCAGACAATTCTCTTTCAGAGGGCAGCCTTTCTCCGGTTTTTAATTCACCGGTCATTATTTGTTTTTTTATATAATCAATTACCCTTGTATATGATTTTTTTTGCAATATATCATTTTCCATATCTTTCACCATAAAAAAATTACTCTGTAATATCTAATTATACCATAAAATAAAAGCTGCTGCACTAAATTTATAGTACAGCAGCTCCTGATTCTTTTAGTAATTCATCTGGGTCATTCTTACATAGCCGTCATATCTGTCTTTAGCATCTTTTTCTGCTTTAACAAATAATTGTTCAGCTATTTCAGGGAAGGATACCTTCAATGAAGCATATCTTACTTCGCCTTCAAGGAACTCTCTGAATGATGCACTTGGAGCCTTGGAATCCAGCATGAACGGATTCTTTCCTTCTTCTTTCAGAAGTGGATTGAATCTGTATAAATGCCAGTATCCGGCTTCGACAGCTTTCTTTTCTCTGTCTACTGTCTTGCCCATTCCGGCCTTGATACCATGGTTGATACATGGAGCATAAGCAATGATTAATGAAGGTCCGTCATAGCTTTCAGCTTCTTTTAATGCTTTCAGGAACTGGTTCTTGTCAGCACCTATAGCAACCTGTGCTACATATACATATCCGTAAGTAGCAGATATCATACCAAGGTCTTTTTTCTTAATTCTCTTTCCGGATGCTGCAAATTTAGCAATTGAAGCAGTCGGAGTAGCTTTTGAAGATTGACCTCCTGTATTTGAGTAAACTTCTGTATCAACTACAAGTACATTTACATCTTCTCCGCTTGCCAATACGTGGTCTAATCCACCGTAACCTATGTCATAAGCCCAGCCGTCTCCGCCGATTATCCACTGTGACTTTTTAACCAGGTAATCCTTCTTATTCAATATATTCTTAACATCTTTTTCACATTCTGCACATGTCTCAAATCCTTCTAATGCTGCGACAACCTTGTCAGATGCTGCTCTTGATTTTTCACCATCATTCTTGGTGGCAACCCATTCATTGAACGCATCTTTTAATTCCTGAGGTATATCTTTTTCCATCAAATTATCGATTGACATCTGGATTGAATCTCTCATTTGTCGTACAGCAATTGCCATACCCAATCCATATTCAGCATTGTCTTCAAACAATGAGTTAGCCCATGAAGGTCCTCTTCCGTTTGAGTCTGTTGTATATGGAGTAGCCGGTGCAGAAGCTCCCCAAATTGATGAGCATCCTGTAGCATTGGCTATCATCATTCTGTCTCCGAACAATTGAGTAATAGTCTTGACATAAGCTGTTTCTCCGCAGCCTGCGCAAGCACCTGAGAACTCAAAGTATGGTTTGCAGAACTGGCTTCCTTTTACTGAAACCTTATCCATCAAATTATCTTTTATTGTTACCTTTTCAATAGCATACTTCCAGTTTGGAACTCCTGCTTCAACCTCTTCAGCAATTGGAGTCATAACAAGGGCTTTATTTCCTTTCTTGCCTGGACAGATATCTGCACAGTTTCCGCAACCGGTACAATCCAATGGGCTTATTGCAAGTCTGTACTCTAACCCGTCTAAGCCTTTGCCTATTGCCTTAAGAGTATCAAAGTTATGAGGTGCATTTGCTTTTTCTTCTTCGTTTAACAATGTTGGTCTGATAACTGCATGAGGACATACAAATGCACATTGATTACATTGAATACAATTTTCAGGTAACCATTTTGGAACATCAACTGCAATTCCTCTTTTTTCATAAGCAGATGTACCTTGTGGGAATGAACCGTCTTCTATGCCGACAAATGTACTTACAGGAAGTATATCTCCTTCTTGTCTGTTCATAACATCAACAACATTTTTTATAAATTCCGGTTTTTCCTCTTCAGTAAACGGAACTGCTAAACCACTGTTTGCGCTGACATCATCTGAAGCATCCTTCCAGCTTTCAGGAACTTCTATCTTTACTAGTTCCACAATACCTTTTTGAACAGCTTCTTTGTTCATATTAACTATTGCATCACCTTTTTTGCCATATGATTTTTCAATAGCTTTATTTAAGTATTCTACAGCTTCATCAACAGGAATAACATTGGCCAGTTTAAAGAATGCGGACTGGATTATCATATTTGTTCTGTTTCCAAGTCCTAATTCTTGAGCAATTTTTGTAGCATTGATTGTATAGAAATTAATATTTTTTTGAGCTAAATATTTTTTATATTTTGCCGGTAAATTTGCTTCTAATTCTTCTTTAGACCAGATAGTATTTAATAAGAATGTTCCGCCTTTCTTAAGCCCTGTCAACACATCATACTTTGCTACATATGATTGCTGTGACAATGATACGAAATCTGCTTCATCTATTAAATAAGTTGATCTGATAGGTTTTTTACCGAATCTTAAGTGAGATACTGTAACTCCGCCTGATTTTTTAGAGTCATATGAAAAATATCCTTGAGCATACATGTTTGTATGGTCTCCGATTATTTTTATTGCATCCTTATTTGCTCCGACTGTTCCGTCAGAACCAAGACCCCAGAATTTACATCTTACTGTTCCTTCTGCTGATGTATTAACAACTTCAGGAGTTTCTAAAGATGTAAATGTAACATCATCAACTATTCCGATTGTAAAGGCATCCTTTGGCTGGTCTTGTTTTAAATTATTGTATACAGCAAATATTTGAGCCGGGGTTGTATCTTTAGAACCTAATCCATATCTTCCGCCGATTATTAACGGTTGATCTTCTCGTTCGTAATATAAGGATTTAACATCCAATAATAATGATTCACCAACTGAGCCCGGTTCTTTGCATCTGTCAAGAACTGCTATTTTTTTAACAGTCTTTGGCATTACGTCAAAGAAATATTTTGATGAGAAAGGTCTGTATAAGTGAACTATAACTATACCTACTTTTTCTCCTTTAGCAGTTAAGTAATCAATCACTTCTTCAGCTGTTTCAGTAACTGAACCCATTGCAACTATAATATTTTCAGCATCAGGTGCTCCATAATAGTTAAATGGCTTATATTCTCTTCCTGTAATTTTTTCTATTTCCTTCATGTAGTCAGCAACTACACCCGGTACTGTTTCATAGAATTTGTTTGAAGCTTCTTTAGCTTGGAAGAATATATCCGGGTTTTGAGCTGTACCTCTTGTAACAGGATGTTCCGGATTCAAAGATCTTGCTCTGAATTCATTAACAGCATCCATATCAACTAATTTTGCTAAATCAGCATAATCAATAGTTTCAATCTTTTGAACTTCATGTGATGTTCTGAAACCATCAAAGAAATGTACAAACGGAACTCTTGTTTTAATAGTTGCTAAATGTGCAACTCCGCCTAAATCCATCGCTTCCTGAACACTGCTTGAAGCTAATAATGCAAAGCCTGTTTGTCTGGCAGCCATTACGTCTGAATGATCGCCGAAAATTGATAATGCATGACCTGCAATTGCTCTGGCTGATACATGGAATACTGCAGGCAACAATTCTCCGGCTATTTTATACATATTAGGAATCATTAATAACAATCCCTGTGAAGCAGTATAAGTAGTAGTTAAAGCACCTGCCTGCAATGAACCGTGAACGGCTCCTGAAGCTCCACCTTCTGATTGCATTTCCACAACCTTAACAGTCTGCCCGAAAATGTTTTTTTGACCATGTGCTGCCCACTCATCAGCAAGTTCGGCCATAGGTGAAGATGGTGTTATAGGAAATATTGCCGCAACATCTGTAAAGGCATATGAGACATACGCAGCAGCGGTATTTCCGTCCATAGTTTTCATAACTTTTGACATTTATATATCCTCCTATATAATTATTAAATAGTAAAGTGTAACCTTGTCAATATTGTTTATAACAAAGAATTTATCAGTTGTTTGCAATATATAGCTAAACAGGCATGTTATTACCATGTTATAAAAATCAATACACATTAAATTATAGCCCAAAGCAAAAATAAATGCAACCATAAAAATTGCATAATTTTGTGATAACGTTTAATCAGCAGATTTTTAAAGTCACATTAGGTTTTTTCGGTAATTTAAATAAATATTGCTCCATTTTTTTTTAATTTATTAAGTTTTTGAGATATAATTTATTTTAAAATTTGCAAGATTAATTATAAAAGTTTCATAAATATCTTATCTTGTTAAACTTTTAAATCTTTTATTATATGTTTCCAGCGGGTTGTAGCCAAGGAGCTTTTGTCTGTAATTTTTAGCTGCAATTTCGATAATAGCAGAAATATTTCTTCCGGGTCTCACAGGAATTACAACTGTCGGAACTTTAATCCCCAAAATTTCTGTGTAATCTTCGTCCGTTCCGATTCTGTCATATTCCTTATTTTCGTCCCATTCTTCCAGTTCTATTACTATTTCCACAAACTGCTCTATTCTTATTGAGCCGACACCAAACAAATGCTTTATATCAAGTATACCTATACCTCTGATTTCCATTAAGTGCTGCGTAAGCTCCGGACACGTTGCTTTCAATCCATTGTCAACCTTCTTAATTATAACAGCATCATCCGCAACAAGACGATGTCCTCTGTTAATTAATTCCAGTGAGGTTTCACTTTTACCTATGCCGCTTTTACCTTTTATAAAAACACCGACACCAAATACCTCAAGGCATACTCCGTGAAGTGTTGTTTCTTCTGCTAATTCCTCTTCTAAAAAATTTATAAGAACATTAACCAGCTTATCTGTTTTTTGTCTGGATAAAAATACAGGTCTCTTGTATTTTTTTGCATAATGAATCAAATCTTCATCTACTGCCACATCATTGGCAATTATAAGTCCCGGAATCGGAAAGCTGAAATATTTATCCAATCTTTGCCGTTTTACATCCTCATCCAATGTTTTTAAATAAAAGGTTTCCGCCTTTCCCATTACTTGTACTCTTTCAAATGAAAACCAATCAAAATAACCGGCCATTTGAAGCCCCGGTCGTATTATTTCAGGAGTATAAATTCTTGATTGCACATCCTCCGGATAATTTACAGGTTCTAAATTTATATAGCTTACTAAATCCTCAAGTTTAACATACTGCATAGTTACCATCCTCTATTCCATCGTACTGTTCAATATTCATCCATTATTCATCTTTTCTTTTTGTTTAAAATAATTATATACCGACTCAGCTGCCCTGAGATTCATTCCTTTTACAGCAGCCAGCTCTTCAATATTTTTTGTTTTGATATTCTCAATTGAGCCAAATTCTTTCAGTAAATTGATTTTTCTTTTTTCGCCCACATTTTCTACATTATCCAGCTCTGACTTAAACAAGGTCTTATCTCTTAAGTTGCGGTGATAATCAATGGCAAATCTGTGAGCCTCCTCCTGAATTCTGTAAATCAGTCTGTAAACCTTGTTATCCTTACTCAATTCTATTTCCCTATTCCGATAAATTAAACCTCTTGTAGTATGCTTGTCATCCTTTATCATTCCACAAATTGGTATATTTAATCCAAAATTATAAATTACTTCTTCTGCAATGCCGGTTTGTCCCTTTCCTCCATCAATCAATATTAAGTCAGGCATTTTATTGAAACCATTAATGTCACTTTGGGCAAGTCCACGGTTTATTCGTCTTTCAAGCACTTCCTCCATGCTTTTATAATCATTTGGACCCTTGACGGTCTTGATTCTAAAGCGCCTGTAGTTGCTTTTACTTGGCAAACCTCTTTCGAATACTACCATTGAACCGACAGATTCAACTCCCTGTATATTTGAAATGTCATATGCCTCTATTCTGAGAGGAGCTTCATTCAGCTCCAATAAATCTTTTAATTCTTCAACTGCCTGCATGCTTTCATCAAGATTTTTCTTGATTCTTTGGCTTCCCTTTTCCAGAATTTCCAATGCGTTTTTCTTTATCATCTTAATAAGCATGCTTTTGTCACCCTTTGCAGGGATTTTGATTGAAACCTTATTTCCTCTTTTTTCGCTGAGAAGTTTTTCTAAAACTTCTCGTTCTTCAATGTCTGCTTCTATATATATTTCCTTAGGAATATATACAGTTCCTGTATAAAATTGAGATAAAAATGAACTTATAATTTCTTCTCTTGTTTCATTTTCAATATTTGTCAATAAATAGTGTTCTCTGCCTATTATTTTGCCGCCGCGAATAAAAAATATCTGAACGCATGCTTCTTCAATTCCTAATGCACTTCCTATCACATCCTGGTCAAGGTTCGAATTAGCCGAAATGATTTTTTGTTTTTCTGTAATTAACTCCAATGCTTTAATTTGATCTCTGTATTTGGCGGCTGTTTCAAAATCAAGATTATCAGATGATGCATGCATTTTTATTGTTAAGGAATTAATCAACTCTTCCTCTTTGCCTGACAATAAACTTATTGCCATATTCACTTCTTCTTTATATGTCTTTGATTCAACATTTCCCATGCATGGAGCAGTGCACCTTCCAATATGATAATTCAAGCAAGGTCTTTGGTTTTTCTTTGTTCCATCCAACTTTAATGAACATTTTCTGAGCTTGTATAAGCTTCCTATAATGTCAATAAACTCGTTGACTGCATAAACGCTTGGATATGGTCCAAAATACTTTGCTCCGTCTTTTTTTACTTCCCTTACCTTGTAAATCCTGGGGTATTTTTCCTGAACAGAAATTTTTATATACGGATACTGCTTATCATCTCTTAATATAGTATTGTATTTAGGTCTGTATTTTTTTATCAAGTTAGCTTCAAGTATTAACGCTTCAACTTCATTGTCTACTATTATATATTCAAATTCTGCAATATTTCTTATCATTGCTTCTATTTTAGGTGCATGGTTTTTTGATTGAAAATATTGCTTCACTCTTTTTTTTAAGTTTTTTGCCTTACCCACGTATATAATTTCTCCAAACTGATTTTTCATTTGGTAAACACCTGGGTTGTCCGGCATCTTCTTTAATTCGTCCTGTATATCAAACATGGCTGCTCCTTGAAACTGAAACTTATACATTTGTATTTATAAATGAATATATATATTATACCACGTTTGCCTTAAAATTAACATAATATATTTTGTTTTTTGCCTGACATTTGGGGTGTACTGCTAACCGGTGGTCATAATCTGTATTTATCTTCTAAATATATTTATAATAATCTTCACGTATAAAAAAGAACATAAAAATAATGGCTCCAGGTTATTGCCCTGAAGCCATTTAATATACAAAACGAATTTACTAAAATCCTAATAGAATTACTCCGGTAACGCATATTAATACAGTTATCAATGGGGCAATAACTGATACTATAAATGCATGGAAATATGATTCTTTATGAGAAACTCCCAAATAGTCGAACACAAGGAAGAAAGATGTCGAATGCGGAAGTGAATCCAAAGTACCTGATGCAACAGAAATAAGTCTATGAAGTATTCCAAGATTAACACCTGATGATATGAATTTTTCCGACAAAGTTTCCAAAGTGATAGTAAGTCCGCCTGATGAGGAGCCGGTTATACCTGAAATAACTGAAGTCCCTAGAATAGCTAATACATACGTATTCATTTGTAAACTTAATACATAGTCAACAATATTTTGAAATGCGGGAGCATTCTTAACAAGTACTCCAAAAGCAACTATTGCACATGGACCTGCAATTGCACCTACTGCACTTCCCATACCCTGATTGAAAATACTCTTGAAATTTTTAAGTCTTCCATAATTTAAAATTGTGGCTGATATTGTTGCAGTACCCATTGCTATTACAACTAAAAAAGTAGAATTTGTAATAACATTTCTTAACAATATAATTATTGCTACAATCGAAACCAGAGGAATAAATGAAGTTATTGCCGGAGGAAGTTTTGACCTGTCAACTTCATATTTTGAAGGATCGACATTTGCCGGAAATGAAAAATGCTCACCTGCAGCTCTGGATTTCTTTTCAACATACTTACAATAAGTATAGGAAATTCCAAATATCATTGCAGCTGCTATGATACCAAGCACCGGTGCAGCAGTCAATGTTGTTCCAAGGTAATTCGATGGAATAACATTTGTAAGTTGTGGAGAACCGGGCAATGATGTCATAGTGAATGTTCCATAGCCTGTAACTAAAGGGGCTACTATATGACGCCTGGCTATATCTGCTTCTTTAAATAAAAGCATTGCTATTGGTCCAATGGCAAATATTACAACGAATAAACTAACCCCGCCATATGTCAGTACTGCAGTTGTCAGTAATACCACAAGCATTGCCCTTTTCTTGCCGAACCAATCAATAAATTTATAAGCAATCGAGAAAACTGCACCTGTATCCTCCATGACCCTGGCATATAATGCAGAAAATACAAATATTAAGAAGTAACTCTTCCAATATCCTACATAACCACCCATATAAAACTCAGCATAACTCTCCCAAAAGGGCATACTGTTTGATAAAACTACTATCAAACCTGCACCTAAGGTTAACGGCAGAGCACCTATTCCTTTATATGCTCCAAATATTAACACAATGATAGCTAATAACAGTCCTAAAATACCTATAATTTCCATGATAACCTCCCTGAAATTTTAATTTTGACACCAATGTTTTTAACTTGTATGATTTTGAATAATAAATAAAAAATAATCATATCAAATTGTATTTACAAACACTTAATATAATCAATCACCTCACTTTTAAGTTTTGCTTTGATTTTATCCATTTGATAATGTTTGCTTGTATAATAGCAATTAACATGCCAATAGCATTTTTTATAAATATTTTTTTATAAATGCTTATTTTTCAGCCTATTAGCAGTTCAAAATATATACCTTTAAAAATTTTCGATTTATGAAACTTTTTTTATAAATGAATATTTAGAAAAACGTCGGAAAATGTCAACAATATTTGTAGGTATTTTATTACAGTTGAATACCCTCTTAATTAAGTACATTGGCATAAATCTTATAAAATAAAAATTGGCATAAAAATTGCTTGAGTATTCTCATACTTCAAAAATACCTTTAAAAGGAGATAAATATTATGAGAGCAGCAATAATGGGGGTTGGATCCCTAGGAACAATTACAGGAGCATTAATTGCTAAAAATGGAGGAAATATTACTTTAATTGATGCCAATAAGGCACATGTTGATGAACTAAATAAAAACGGGGCTACAGTAGTAGGAAAAATGGAATTGGATAATGTACCGGTAACTGCAATAACCCCTGATCAAATGGAAGGAATTTATGACATAGTTATTTTAATGGCAAAACAAACCTATAATAATGTAGCATTGCCGCAGCTTCTTCCTCACCTTGGACCTGATAGTGTTGTTTGTACATTACAAAATGGTATCCCGGAAGAAAGTGTCGGAAAAATAGTTGGTCCTGAAAGAGTTGTAGGCGGCGTTGTAGGCTGGGGTGCCAGCTGGCTTAGACCCGGTGTTTCAGAACTGACCTCTGATATTTCAGCAATGAGATTTGAGATCGGAGAAAGCGATGGTGAGAAAACTGAAAGAATAGAGAAAATTGCTTCAATATTAAATTTAGCAGGAGAATGTGCTATAGTTGAAAATCTTCCAGGTATCAGATGGACAAAACTAATACAAAATGCAACCTTAAGTGGAATGTCTGCAGCTTTAGGAGTTACATATGCTGAGATATTGGATAATGATAAAGCTACAGCATGTGCATCTTATGTTGGAAATGAGATAGTGAAAATTGTTCGTAAAAGAGGCATACAATTAGAAGATATCGTACCAGGATGGAGTTACTACAGTCTAGGATTTGACGATAAAGAAGGATTAGAAAAAGCAAATCAATGGTTAAGAGAATATTTCATACCTCATAGAAAATTAAAAGCAAGTATGCTTCAGGACATGGAAAAGGGAATAAAGTGTGAAATAAACCAAATAAACGGTGTTGCTTGCGAATGGGGGGGGAAACTAGATATTCCAACTCCTGCAAATGATATGATCGTAAAAATTGTTAAAGATTTTGAAGCCGGCGTAATACCATTCCCGACTATGAAATGCTTAGATATGTTCAAATTGCCTGAATTATTAAAATAAATAAAGCTGGAAGGGAAAAAAGCTTCTGATTAATTTAAATATTATCAGAAGCTTTTTTAAAATAATTGTTCAGCTGCAGAAGGTTTTCAATGGCTCAATATATTGCTTCCATTTACAAAAATACAACTCTGTCATCAGATATGTACAGATAATTATACATATACAGTAACATAGTGTACTATATTATACACACGTTTTCCACATTATGCTGGAATATTTATACATATAAAACATTTTAAGGCTATAACTTGCACGTTAAAGTCGTTCTGCCGAATCTGAAAATTTATATAAGATATTTGTGGCATGCAACTTGCATTCTATATAAATATGTGCACAATTATAATAAAATTCACTCCCCGTCACTGTAGTTCTAATATATACATTGTTAAAATATACAGTATGTGATATGATAATAAAATATTAGCAAAGGTGGTCAAGATATGACAGAGGATTTATTGAATGTAAACGATTATTTAAGACTTGCCGTGGAATCTCTATATTTTACTATAATTGTTGATAACAAAGGTATTATACGTTATTTAAGTGATAATTACGCAGAAGTGCTTAACATTGATTCAAAAAAGGCTGAAGGTATGCCGGTTGAAAAAGTCATACCAAATACACGACTTAACATTGTGTCAAAAACCGGAAAAGCCGAAATAGGTCATTTATTCCGTATGAAAAATGGTCAAGAAGTAATTTGTAATCGAATACCGTTTAAAGGTAAAGACGGAACCGTTCAAGGTGTTATTTCAACTGCATCTTTTCATGATATAAACAGGATTGAGGTACTTAGCAATCAAATAAACAAATTAAAAAAAGAAAATAAATTATATATTGAACAACTCAATAATTTGAGGAACAATACTTTTTCCATCCAGAGTATAATTGGACAGTCAAACGAAATATTAGAAATAAAATCAATACTTCCTAAAATATCAAACTCCAACTTGTCCGTTCTCATAACAGGTGAAACCGGAACAGGCAAGGAAGTTTTCGCAAATGCAATTCACCAATTAAGCGATAGAAAAATGTTTAATTATATAAAAATAAACTGTGCGGCAATTCCAAAAGATTTATTAGAATCTGAGTTGTTTGGATATGACGAAGGTGCTTTTACGGGTGCAACCAAAGGAGGAAAAAAGGGGAAATTTGAACTTGCTGACCGCGGAACTATACTGTTGGATGAAATCGGAGAGATGCCATTGTTTTTACAATCCAAGCTGTTACGAGTAATTCAGGAACAGGAATTAGAACGCATAGGTGGATTAAATACAATTCCAATAGATGTCAGAATAATCTGCAATACAAATAAAGATATAGAAAAATTGGTTTCCGAAGGAAAGTTTCGAGAAGATTTATACTATAGAATAAATGTAGTAGAATTAAAAATTCCTCCTTTGAGAGAAAGATTAGATGATATACCATTATTGTGTGACTATTTTATACAAAAATTTAACAGAGAGAATGGTTATTGCATTAACGGTATTTCCGACAAGGTATATAGATTGTTTGAGCAATATAATTGGAAAGGAAATATAAGGGAGCTTGAGCATGTCATTGAGCGAGCTTGTGTTATGTCTTCAGATTCTGCACTTACCATAAACGACTTTGATTTCTTTTTGCCAAGAGTATTAAAAGAGGAAAATAATTATAATATAAGTGAGCAAACAGAAATTACAACATTAGAGGCGCAAAAAAAACAATTAGAAAAAGAAGCTATTATAAAGGCTTTAATTCATACAAAAGGTAATAAAACTGCTGCTGCCAAATTATTAAAAATAAATAGAAGTATTCTATATGATAAACTGAAGAGATACGATATATACTTATAATGCATGTTGTAATAAAATCATACGCACTGTATAGTTTTTACAACAATAATATAATTAAAAATATTGAATCTGACTTGATTCAATATTTTTTTATTGGCATAAATTTTGCATGTAAATATATCAAACAAATTTCAGGAGGAAATCTATGAATAATAAAGTAATTATTACAGCCGCCATAACAGGCGCTGTTCATATTCCAAGCATGTCAGAATATCTGCCTATTACACCGGAACAAATAATAAATGAAGCCGTTGCTGCAAACAAAGCCGGTGCAGCAGTAGTTCATTTACATGCCAGAAATCCGGAAAATGGGCAGCCAACAGGCAGTCCGGAGCTTATGAAGAAAATTGCAGAAGGAGTCAGGATCAAATGTGATGTAGTAATCGGAATTACAACAGGCGGAGCTATAGGTATGACATCTGAAGAAAGATTAGCTGCAGTTCCTGTTTGTAAGGCTGAATTAGCATCATGTAATGCAGGTTCTGTTAATTTCTGCTTTTCACCGATTGCTGATAAAATAAAAGAACCAAAATTTGAATGGGAAATACCATTTGTCAAAAATACCTACACCGTACCTTTTGCCAATACATTTCAATCTATAGAGGATTATATTCGTATAATGAGTGAGAATGGAACAAAACCTGAATTTGAAGTTTACGAAGTTGGTATGATAAGCAATATTGCTTATTTTGTAAAAAAAGGGTTACTAAAGGGTCCTGTTTATATTCAATTTGTACTCGGTGTAATGGGGGGATTGCCGGCGACAGTTGATAATCTGTTGTTTTTATATAATACAGCTAGAAAAGTTTTAGGTGAAAATTTTGTTTGGTCATGCGCCGCAGCAGGTAAAAATCAATTTGACATTACTACGGCTGCTATGGTTCTTGGCGGCAATGTCAGAGTTGGCCTGGAAGATAATCTATATATTTCAAAAGGTGTACTTGCAAAATCCAACTCTGAACCAGTTGCGAAAGTCAGAGAAATTGCAAAATTAATTGACCGGGAAATTGCAACACCAGATGAAGCGAGAAAAATTCTGTTTAATTAATACTATGCTTTTATTGCAGCCCCAAACAAATACTTCGGTAAAAATATTTATTCTTGAAATACATTATTTTTTTGTATAATATATAGAATGAAAATAATATGGGAGGCTGGCTAATATGATTAACTACCAACGTATGCTGAATACTTTTATGGAATTTGTAAAAATAGACAGCGAAACTAAAAATGAACAAAATATTTCTGAGAGAATTATTAAAGATTTTAAGGAATTAGGACTTGATGTCTATACAGATGAAGCAGGCAAAAAATTAAATTCCAATGGAAACAATATTTATTGTTTTATTCCAGGAACAAACAACAGTGAAACCATGCTTTTTTCAGCACATATGGACACTGTTACACCAGGAGTAGGCATTGAACCTTACATTGACGGAGAATACATAAAAAGCAAGAGTGACACTATACTTGGAGGAGATGACAAAGCCGGTGTCGTTGCAATAATGGAAGCTTTGAAAACAATAAAGGAAAATAATATCCATCACAGACCAATGGAAATCGTGTTTACAATCTGTGAAGAAGGAGGGGTTAACGGAGCTAAGGAAATTGAGTTCACAAGGCTTCAATCAAAAAAAGGAATAGTCCTGGACAGCGGCAGCGGTCCAAATCATATCATAATCGAAGCACCTGGCCAAACAAGAATATTTGCTGCCATCATCGGAAAGGCAGCTCATGCCGGCGCATGTCCTGAATCAGGCATAAGTTCAATAATGGCAGCAGCAGAAGCAGTTACAAATATGAAGCTTTTAAGAATAGACTCTGAAACAACTGCTAACATTGGAACCTTCAAAGCAGAGGGTTCTACCAATATTGTTTCTCCTTTAACTGAAATTGTAGCTGAGGCAAGGAGCCGTTCTATCGAAAAATTAAACGAACAGACTGACCACATGGTTGAATGTTTAAGACATGCATGTGAGAAATATGGCGCTAAACTGGAGTATCATGTTGAAAATTGTTATTATTCATATGCTTTGGATCCTGAGGATGAGCATATAAAATTAATTTCGAATGTGTGCGAAAATCTTGGACTTGAAGTAGTAAAGCTCCCTTCAGGCGGAGGAAGCGATGCAAATATCTTCAATATCAACGGAATTAAAACTGTAAATATAGGAGCAGGCATGGAGCTTGCCCATACAACAGATGAAAAATTAAATATTAATGACTTTCAAAATGCAGCAAAAGTAGTTTTTAAAATAATGACTATGTAGTTCATAATTTTTCCTTATATTTATATATGTATTAAATAATTCTTACCATATATAAGAATTTACCTCTTAATAAAAAAGCAATAGCCTAAACTATTGCTCAGACTGCTGACAAAGTCAGTACAAAAATTACGAAAAATTAACATTAAGACCGTTGAAAATTCAACGGTTTTTCTATGTTTTTGAGCGTATTTATGATATAATAAATGCATAAAAATAAACT
>JAEXUD010000047.1 GCA_023453025.1 Bacillota bacterium | reverse complement strand
ACCTAGATATGAATTTATCCATTATTTCCTCTCCTTTTTCAATTTAACTATTGACTTTTTAATAATTATATGTTATTATAAAATTTATTATATATTTATTATATGGCATATTATACTGCTAAGTCGCTATGTCGTCAATTAGTTTCACAAACCAAAAAAAGGAACATTTCATATTCCTATTCGATAAAAAATAAGGCCATTCAATACTGATATGCCCCCTGTCAAGTAGACAGGTCAAATATCTAAAATGAAGTACAGATGAACGATCACACAGATTTGTGTGGTCGTTTTTCTATGCACACCATTTTTCTTTATATTTCTCAATTCGTTTGTTTTTAGGAATAGGATATTCCATTGGCTTTTCTGCTAATAATGCCTCACTTCTAACTTCATGTGGTGTCTTGCAATGATATCTGTCCTGAGGACGTTCTTCTGTATAAAATCTTATATATTCATTTATTGCATATCTCAAAGATGCTTCATCAGTGATTTCATACATTTGGTACATTTCGGACTTTATAATCCCCCAGAATCCTTCTGTAGGACCGTTGTCAATACAGTGACCTACCCTGGACATTGATTGCTCCATTTCATGATCATTAAGCTTCTTTTGGAATACTTTGCTTGTATATTGGAAACCTCTGTCACTATGAAAAATAGGTTTTGCATAAGGATTAGACTCTATTGCTTTGTCAAAAGTGTTGAACACTAGCCTATTATCATTCCTACAACTGATTACATGCGAAACTGGATATCTATCATATAAATCAATGATTACACTTAAATATATTTTTTTCTTTTCCCCAGGAACTTTGAATTCAGTTACATCAGTAGCCCACTTCTCATTTGGCCTGGTCGCATAGAAATTTCTACTTAGCTTGTTCTCAGTAATTGCTTCAGGATTAGAAGATGTGTATTTCTTCTTTTTCTTTCTGATAACAGCATGAATGCCAAGCTTTTTCATGATTCTATGTACTCGTTTTTTACTATAACTGGTTTGATTAAAGTGATTGATCCATGAGGCCATTCTACGATATCCTAAAATATGACTGAAACGTTCATCGTATTCTTTAATTAACTCAGCAAGTTTAAGATTTTCTGTTTCCTGTTGTGGTACCTCTCGATGTAACCATTTATAATAAGCTGCTCTAGATATTTCAAGCTGTCCACACATCCAATTAATGCTCCAGCGTTTGTTTTCAAAAAAGAACTTTATAGCCATAAATTTCGAATCATAACGTAGTTTTCCCAAGTTCACATCCCTTCGAATTCTTTCACTTTTTTTAACAGTTCAGTTAACATATCTTTTTCTTTAAGTTGGCGTTTAAGCCTAAGATTTTCTCGTCTAAGACGTTCCAGTTCATCAACTTCATCATCTGTTTTATGATAACCTCTTTTATCTGATAATGCCTCTTCACCTTTGATTTCATATTTCTTAACCCATGAATAAACTTGACTGTAAGAGACATCAAACTTAGCTGCTGTGTCTTTGTAGTTACGGTTATGATTTATGCAATATTCAACGATTTCTTTGCGTTCTTCAATACTTGTCTTTCTTCTTGCTTCTGCCATATAGACCTCCCTTTTAGGACTATAGTCCTTAAGTTCTCTATTGGCATTATAACGCTTAATCCATTGCCGTAAAACACATCCATTCGAAATATTATATTTAGCAACAACCTCATCTGCAGACATTGACCCACTGATATAATGTTCAACGCACATCTGCTTAAAATCGGATGTGTATTTGGTGTTTCCAGTTCCTCTAATAAAAGCAGATATACCTTGCTCTTTATACCGTTGTGCCCATCGTTGAACAGATCTATGATTAACTCCGTATTTAGTTGCTATATCGTTAGAAGAACCTTGTCCATCTAAATATTCCTGAGCAACCACAGCTCTCCATCCAGGCGTATGTGGTGATTTAGCCATAAAAAATCCCCCTTAAGTAGATTTTAGTTATTTACCTTGTCTACTTAAGGGGAATCATATCATAATACCTTAAGGGATTTTATTTTTACTTAGTCTAAAATCATTTTATTTTTTACCTCTTCTATAAACGCCTTAAATAATTCTAGAAAATAGTTATCCTTTACTACCAAATCTTCCGGATGCCACTGCACACCTAACATAAAACTCTCTCCTTCATACTCCAAAGCTTCAACAATATGATCAGAGGAAAGTCCTACTACCTTTAAGTTTTCTCCTACCTTATTGACAGCTTGATGATGTAAGGAATTAACCATCAACCTATCCTTTCCCATCATCTGATAAAGCTTAGAATTTTGCTCAAGAGTCACTTCATGTTCCAAGGTATCCACTGGGTCCACTAAGTTTAAATGATTAAACCCACTACCTTGCTGCACTTTTATATCTTGATAAAGGGTTCCCCCCAATGCTACATTCATGATTTGAAACCCTCTACAAATACCTAGTATAGGAACTTTTCTCTCTAGTGCTTTATCAAAAAATTTCATTTCAAAAAGGTCTCTTTCTGGGCATACGTCTCCTAGCTCTAAAATAGGTTCTTCACCATAAAGAGCTGGCTCAATATCATCTCCCCCTGATAAAATAAGACCATCTATTAAATCTAAATACCTGTCCATCTCTTCATATAAAAGTGTTGGAATAAGAATAGGAAGGCCCCCTGCTAGCTGAACAGCCCTAATATAATTATAACTTAAACTCTCATAATCCCTTATTGCTCTTTTTTCATATGCTGTTGTAATCCCAATTAATGGTTTCATTCTCTCACTCCTAACTACCGATTTCTTGCCACCTATGACAAGATACACTGTGACCTTGCCTCACTTCTTCTAATAAAGGCGCCTCTTTCATACAAACTTCCTTGGCATAAAGGCAACGGTTATGAAACTTACAACCACTTGGTGGATTCACC
>JAEXUD010000004.1 GCA_023453025.1 Bacillota bacterium | reverse complement strand
AGCTTTTTGTATATTATAAGATAAACTTGTTAGAATACATTAACAAGGAGGTACACGAAATGTATAATCTTCGATTATTGCGTGAGGAAAAAAAATTGAGTCAGCAAAGGCTGGCAGATGAATTTGATATTGCACAATCACAGATTCAAAATTATGAAACCGGCGGTTATCAGCCTAATATTGAAACACTTCACAAATACGCAGATTATTTTGATGTGTCGGTGGATTTTCTGCTCGGTCGCACCGATATTCGTCATAAGCCAAAAGCGGTAAAAGAATACGATCTTAGCATGGAAGAGCAGACGTTAGTGAACCGGTATCGGTGCCTGCATCCTAAACAGCATCACATCCTTAACCTTTTTCTCGATGCTTTGGAGGATAAATAGCACAATAAAAATATGCTCCTCCTTACGGTTAACAGTTTCACTGTCTCCCGCAAGAAGGACATATAAATATTTTTTAATTTTTAATATATATAAATAATTTACTTGACATTTCTTTTTAGTTGGCGTATAATTTCCAACAATATAAGTATCCGCCGTCGGCGTACCTTGTATTTCGATTGCAGGCTGCATCTCCAATTTGTTTGTTCGCTGTCGCTCACATAAATTGGGATTGCACTGCATAAGATCTACCGCCATTTTTTCAGAAAAAACACTCTGAAAAAATGGCGGTAGGGCTATAAAAAGATGAACAAAGGCGTTCATTATAACCATTGGTTAGACCAGTTGTTGTAATGCGCCTTTTTTTATACCCGCAGGAGGAGCAATATGAAAAGAGAAGGTCAAATCAGAATACCTTCCGGTTGTGCCATATCCGGAATGTTTTCAAAAAACAACAAAAAAATTAATGGTGAGTCTATAATCAAATCTATTTCAACTATGCATGACAGATCTAACGGATTAGGGGGAGGTTTTGCCGGCTATGGGATTTACCCTCAATATAAGGATCTTTATGCTTTTCATGTCTTTTATGAAAACAATACTGCAAAAAGAGAATGTGAAGAATTCCTGGAGCGACATTTTGATATAGAGAATCTTTCAAAAATACCAATAAGAAAAACATCGTCCATTACTGATGAACCGCTTATCTGGCGTTATTTTTTATACCCCAGACATTCAAAGCTTGCTTCCTCACAATTGGAAGAAAAAGAATTTACCGCCCGATGTGTAATAAAAATTAATTCTACCATAATAGGAGCTTATGTGTTTTCCAGCGGAAAAAATATGGGTGTTTTTAAAGCTGTAGGTTTTCCCGAGGATGTAGGTTATTTCTACAGGCTGGAAGAATACGAAGGCTATTGCTGGACTTCCCATGGCAGATACCCCACAAATACACCAGGATGGTGGGGAGGAGCTCATCCTTTTGCTTTGCTGAATTATTCTGTAGTTCATAACGGTGAAATTTCATCCTATGATACCAACCGGAGATTTATGGAAATGTTCGGTTACAAATGCACCCTGTTAACAGACACAGAAGTTATAACGTATATAATTGACTATCTTGTACGAAACCAGGGATTAACATTTACTGAAGCTGCAAATGTAATTGCAGCGCCATTCTGGACAACCATAGAAAGAAAAAGCCCTGAAGAAAAAGAAAAGCTTAAATTTTTAAGGAATACATTCAGCAGCCTTTTAATTACCGGTCCATTTTCAATACTTCTTGGATTTGAAAACGGTATGATGGCACTGAACGACAGGCTGAAGCTTCGCTCCATGGTAGTTGCTGAAAAAGATGACATGTTTTATGCGGCAAGTGAAGAATGTGCCATCAGAATAATTGAGCCTGATCCCGACAAGATTTGGTCTCCTAAAGGCGGAGAACCGATTATTGTTACATTAAAGGAGGGTGCAGAGAAATGAAAATAAATTTATTTTATCCTGATTATGAAGTTCTAAGAAACAAGGAAAAATGCATAAACTGCAAGATATGTGAAAGTCAATGCGCAAACGAGGTTCACAAATATAATGAAAAGCTTAAAACAATGACTGAGAACAGCAGCAAATGCGTTAACTGTCACCGCTGTGTTGCAACATGTCCTGTCATGGCACTGAAAATTGTAAAAACAGACCACACTTATAAAACAAATTCAAATTGGAGCGAAAGCGCAATTGAAGAAATATACAAACAGGCTGAAAGCGGCGGGGTATTGTTGTCCTCTATGGGAAATCCCAATAAATTCCCTGTATATTGGGACAAAATTTTAATCAATGCATCACAGGTAACAAATCCGTCCATTGATGCATTGAGAGAACCGATGGAAACTAAAGTTTTTCTTGGCAAAAAGTCTGATAAAATCATGAGAGACGAGAATGGAAATATAATAACAGATATGGAGCCGCAGCTTGAGCTTTCAGTTCCAATACTGTTTGGTGCAATGTCCTACGGCTCAATAAGCTACAATGCCCATGAAAGTCTTGCCAGAGCATCAGAAAAGCTTGGAATATTTTATAACACCGGTGAAGGAGGGCTTCATAAAAATTTATATAAATATGGAAACAATACAATAGTACAGGTTGCTTCGGGACGTTTTGGAGTTCACAAGGATTACCTTGAAGCAGGTGCGGCAATTGAAATAAAAATGGGCCAGGGTGCAAAGCCCGGCATAGGAGGTCACCTTCCGGGTGCAAAAATAGTCGGAGATATTTCCAACACAAGAATGATCCCGGAAGGCAGCGCAGCAATATCTCCGGCCCCACACCACGATATTTATTCGATAGAAGATTTAAGACAGTTAATATACTCATTAAAAGAAGCAACTGATTACAAAAAACCTATTATTGTCAAGGTTGCAGCAGTTCACAATATAGCAGCAATAGCCAGCGGCATCGCCCGTTCCGGTGCTGATGTCATAGCAATTGACGGTTTCAGGGGAGGAACAGGAGCTGCTCCTACAAGAATAAGAGACAATGTGGGTATACCGATTGAGCTTGCTTTGGCAAGTGTTGATCAAAGACTTAGAGAAGAAGGAATAAGAGGTAATATTTCAATACTGGCAAGCGGAAGCATCAGAAACAGTTCTGATGTTGTAAAAGCAATAGCCTTAGGGGCGGATGCAGTATATGTTGCAACAGCTCCAATGGTCGCCATGGGATGCCATATATGCAGAAGCTGCCACCTTGGTAAATGTAACTGGGGTATAGCAACACAGCATCCGGACCTTGTTAAGAGACTTGATATAGATGATGGAAGCCAGAAGCTCTATAATTTGATTTCTGCATGGAAATATGAAATCAAAGAAATGATGGGCGGAATGGGAATAAATTCTATAGAAGCACTGAAGGGCAACCGCTTAATGCTTAGGGGTATAGGATTAAATGAAAAAGAATTGGAAATACTGGGAATTAAACATGCCGGAGAATAATGGAGGATATTATGAATATAGATGCTAAGAAGCTTCATTTTAAAGAATTGAACAATGTAATTAAGAATTCAAATGACAAAATAATCAATATTACAGATTGTACGGGACAAAGATATATAGCAAGCGGTTTATCCGATAAGAATATTTTTATAAAAGGAACTCCGGGTAATGCCCTCGGCTCATATTTAAACGGCTCTAACATAACAGTATTGGCAAATGCGCAGGATGCGGTGGGAGATACCATGAACGAAGGCAATATATATGTACACGGCTCAAGCGGAGATGCCACAGGTTATGCCATGAGAGGAGGCAAAATATTTGTAAAAAATAATGCCGGTTACAGGGCAGGTATTCATATGAAATCATATCAGGATAAGCTGCCTGTCATAGTTATAGGAGGCTCTGTCGGAAGCTTTTTAGGAGAGTATCAGGCTGGAGGAATTATTATCGTACTTGGAATAGACGCTTTTAACGACCCCCCTGTGGGTTACTTTTGTGCAACAGGAATGTACGGAGGAAAAATTTATTTAAGATGCAACAAGCTTCCTTTTGACCTTCCGTCACAAATTAATGCGCATGTTGCAAGCGAAGACGATATGCAGGAAATTGATGTCTATATTGATGAATTCTGCAATAAATTCAGTATGAACAAGGCTGAAATATTATCTCATAATTTTTATGTATTGACTCCTAATACTCAAAATCAATATAAACAGCTTTATATTGACAACTAAATATTGTATAATAAATGTAATAGTAATGCTGGAGGTAGAATTATGAAATACACAATGGATGAAGTCTTACAATTTGTAAATGACAATGATGTTAAGTTTATTCGTCTGTCTTTTTGTGATATATTTGGTACAGTAAAAAATATTTCAATTGTATCCGAAGAACTTCAAAGGGCTTTTGAAAGCGGAATATCTTTTGATGCTTCTTCAATCAGGGGATTCCTTAATGTGGAAGAATCAGATTTGTTTTTATTCCCTGACCCGTCAACACTGTCCATATTGCCCTGGAGACAACAGCAAGGGAGAGTTGTGCGTTTTTATTGCGATATAAAATATTCAGACGGAACGCCATTTGAAGGTGACGGCAGAGCCATATTACAGCGGGCAGTTGATGTTGCTCACAGATTGGGATATAGAATTGAAATCGGGCCTGAATGCGAATTTTATTTATTTGAAGAAGATGAAAAGGGATACCCCACTAAAATTCCTCACGACAAGGCAGGTTATTTTGACCTGGCGCCTCTTGACAGAGGAGAAAATGTCAGAAGAGATATAAGTCTCACATTGGAGCAAATGGGTATACATCCTGAATGCTCACACCATGAACAGGGTCCCGGTCAAAACGAAATTGATTTTAAATATAGTGATGCCATGTCTGCGGCAGATAACCTGGTGACATTTAAATCAGTAGTTAAAACTATAGCACATTTGAATGGACTTTATGCTTCCTTCATGCCCAAGCCTTTAAAAAATCACAGTGGAAGTGGACTTCACATTAATATTTCCCTATTGAAAAATAATAATAATTTATTTGACAAAATACAAAACAGTGACACTGAGGAATCCGAAAGCTTCATAGCGGGCATTTTGAACAGAATAAAAGAAATCACGGTGTTTTTGAACCCTCTTACAAATTCCTACGATCGCTTTGGAAGGGATTCTGCTCCTAAATTTGTAACATGGTCATATCAAAATCGCTCACAGCTCATCAGAATACCTGCTGCAGACGGAATTTATTCAAGAATGGAGCTCAGGTCCTCAGATCCAAGCTGCAATCCGTACTACGCATTTGCATTGCTGATTTATGCAGGGTTGGAGGGTATTACCAATAACCTGAAGCTAAATGCTCCTGCAAATGTGAATTTATATGAGGCTGATGAAGAAACCCTGAAAAATTATGAAACTATTCCTAATACGTTAGAAAAAGCTATCGAATGTGCAATGAGCAGTGAATTTGTTGCAAAATGCATTCCTAAAAGAACATTAGGTAAATATATAGCTGCAAAAATGGAAGAGTGCAATAAATATGAGTTGGCAGAAGACAAGGATATGTTCGAGCACGATACTTACTTTTATAAAATATGAGATGTTATGATTATTCAATAAAAAATCATTTACAAAACAAATATGAAGGGTGGTGATTTCATGGATAGTGCACTTATTGTCTCAAGTTCGGACAAAGGAATAGACCTTATATCCCAACTGTTGAATGCCCATACCAAGACTCATGTGACATCTGCAAAAAGCAGCGGTGAAGCACGACGACTAATTAAAGCTGCTGATTACGATATTGTTGTAATTAATGCTCCTCTTGCCGATGAATTCGGTGATAATCTCGCAGTCACTATTACTGAAATCAGTGCTTTCGGTGTGATACTTATCGTTAATAATGAAATGGCTGACGACATCTCAGCCAAGGTAGAAGGCTATGGTGTGCTTATTGTTCCAAAACCAATTATCAGGCAGGTTTTTACGCAAGCGCAAAAACTGGCTATGGCAACTAAAAACCGAATACTTGGGTTAAAAAGCGAAAATATTTCATTGCACCAAAAAATAGAAGAAATAAGAATCGTTACAAGAGCAAAGTGTGTTCTGATTCAGTATCTGAGTATGACTGAAAGTCAAGCTCACAGATATATAGAAAAGCAAGCCATGGATATGCGTACATCAAGACAGGAAATAGCTCAGAATATATTAAAAACCTATGAAACATAAAAAGGAATTGATTAAGCTATTGCTTAATCAATTCCTTTACCATCTCTGTAGCTAATGCCGCATCTGCCTTGCCCTTCGTTTCCTTCATAATATAACCGATTATGGCACCCAGGGCTTTCTCTTTGCCGCCCAGATATTGAGCCGCCGCCTTTTCATTTGATTCTATAGCTTTTTCGCAAAGATTTCTTAAGGCCTCTTCGTCAATTCCTTCCATATCCTTTTCAGTAATAAATTCATTTATTGGTTTTCCTGTGTCAAGCATTTGCTCAAGAGCATTTCTTGCCATACTGGAGTTTATTTTTTTCTTTTCTGTCAGCATGACAAGCTCATTTAAATACTCAGGAGGAATGGAAATGCTGCTTTCTTCCTTTTCTGTATCTGTGGAAAGTCTGCGAAAGATATTTCCCAATATATAATTGGCTACTGAATTTTTGTTTTCAATATTTTCAGATGCTTTCTCAAAATACTCGGCTATTTTTTTATATTTTACCAACAGCTCCGCATCACTTTCAGACAATTTATATTCATTGACAAAACGATTGAACTTTTCAAGCGGAAGCTCCGGAATTTCTTCTTTATATTTTTTTATTTCATCATCGGAAATTTCAATGGTAACTAAATCCGGTTCTCTGAAATACCTATAATCATCAGCATCTTCTTTTCCGCGCATGCTTTCTGTGGTGTTCAAATCAGAGTTGTAACGTCTGGTTTCCTGCTTTATTTCTTCACCGCTTTCAAGCAGGTCTACTTGTCTGTTGAATTCATATTCCATTGCCTTTGCTATAAAGTTCAGGGAGTTCATGTTTTTTATTTCAGTCCTGGTTCCTAGTTTTTCTTCTCCCTTTTTCCTAACTGAAATATTAACATCGCATCTTAATGAACCTTCCTGCATTTTGACATCTGAAACACCTATATATTTCATAATTAGTCTCAGCTTCTCCACATACTCAACCGCTTCATCAATGCTCCTGATATCCGGCTCAGAAACAATTTCAATTAATGGTACTCCCCCTCTGTTATAGTCGATGTAAGTGTCTCCTCTTTCATGAATGAGCTTTCCTGCATCTTCCTCTATGTGAATACGTGTAATGTTTATGTTCTTTCCTGATGATAAAGTTATATATCCCTGCTCGCACAAAGGTTTATCGAATTGTGATATCTGATATGCCTTCGGAAGGTCAGGATATACATAATTTTTACGGTCCATTTTGGAAATATTACGTATTTTACAATTTGTGGCAAGCCCTGCCTTAACAGCATATTCAACCGCTTTTTTGTTCAATTTCGGCAAAGTTCCCGGTAACCCAATGCATATCGGACAGCAATGGGTGTTAGGCTCTCCGCCAAACTGTGTTGTGCATTGACAGAATATTTTTGTATTAGTTGAAAGCTCTATATGAGTTTCAAATCCTGCAACTAATTCCCAGCTCATAGTCTCACCCCCATTTCTGTTTGTTTGTATATGTTTTCTTTTACAGACTGTTCATATTGATATGCCGCATTTAAAATAACCGCATCGTTAAAAGTATTTCCTATAAGCTGCATTCCGATTGGGAGACCCTTGTCATCAAAGCCGCATGGTATTGAAACCGCCGGCAGACCCGCAATATTTACAGGAACAGTGCATATATCTGTCAAATAGGTTTCAACCGGGTCTATAGACGTAAAGTTAAGCTCAAATGCAGTTGTCGGCACCGTTGGCGCCAGCATAACATCACAGGACTCAAAGGCTTCATTGAAAGCTTTTATAATTGAGCCTCTCAGCTTTTGTGCTTTTTTATAATAAGCGTCATAATACCCTGCGCTCAACACGTATGTTCCAAGCATTATTCTTCTCTTGACCTCTTTTCCGAAGCACTGGCTTCTGGTCTTGCATATCATATCATTAATATCACTGTAGGACTGAGCTTTATTTCCATATCGAATTCCATCATATCTGCCTAGATTTGAAGAAGCTTCCGCACATGCTATTATATAATAAACAGGGAGTGCGTGCCTGATTTGGGGGAAATCCAGTGAAACTATTTCACAGCCTAAAGCTTCATAATTCTTTATCGCAGCTTCTATAGATTTTTTTATGTCTTCTCTGATGCCTTCGAAAAATTCTTTAGCTATTCCGATTTTCATTCCCTTAATGCTTTTTGTCAGCTTATCTGTTGTTTTTTTCCTGCTTCCTTTAGAGGTTGAGTCCTTGCTGTCATAAAGAGATATGGAATCATAAATGATTGCCGCATCCTCAACACATGATGCAACCGGACCTATTTGATCAAGGCTAGAAGCATATGCTATAAGTCCATATCTTGAAACAGTTCCATATGTCGGTTTTAATCCCACAAGACCGCAAAAGCTTGCCGGCTGCCTTACAGAGCCGCCTGTATCTGAACCGAGAGCATATGCGGCAATATTACCGGCTACTGATGATGCTGCTCCTCCTGAGCTTCCTCCCGCAACACGACTCAGATTATGAGGGTTTAAAGCTCCTCCGAAGCACGATGTTTCACATGATGAACCCATTGCAAATTCATCCATGTTGGCTTTTCCCAGCAATACTGCATTTTGATTTTTCAGTATATCCCATACCGTAGCATCATATATGGGAACATAGCTCTTTAATATATTTGAGCAGCATGTTGTTTCAATATCCTTGGTGGATATATTGTCTTTTAATGACATTGGAATGCCTTCCAGCATATTTAATTCTTCTTTTCTTTTAATTTTATCATCCACTTCTCTTGCAGTCTTTAATGCAACATCCTCAGTAACCTTTACATATGCATTCAGCTTTTTATTTTCTGTTTCTATGCTTTGTAAATATTTCGTTGTTAATTCAGTACAGGATAATTGCTTAGTTTCTAAAAGATTATGAATGTATTTAATTTTACTCATATTTCACCCCTACAATTGTTTATTTTCCTGAACGTTTCTTTACGAAAAAATACCCGTTTTCTCCGCCATTGCTGTTTTTTAATATTTCTTCTCTGTCGTAGGATTCAATTACAACATCTTCATGAAACGAGTTAGATGTGTTGTTGATATCATCAAACTCAATATCGTCTCCTTCAACAGCTGCTTTGATTGTATCAGCAAAAAGAATTATTTCCGACATGTCTTTTGTAAGCTGTTCCATTTCAGTTTCCTCAACTGACAATTTAGAAAGCCTGGCTATTTTTAAAATATCATCACGAGTTACCATTTCTGCCTCCTGCTATTACCTTATTTTTATGTGAACCTCTCTGAGCTGCTGCTCAGTTACCTCGCATGGAGCATCAGTCATTAAATCTTGTGCACTGCTGTTCATCGGGAATGCAATTACCTCTCTTATGTTTTCTTCTCCCGTGAGAAGCATCACTATTCTGTCGATTCCGGGCGCCATCCCTGCATGAGGAGGAGCACCGTATTTAAATGCATTGAATAATGCGGTAAACTTTGTCTGCAGATCCTGTTCTGTATATCCCGCTATCTCAAAGGCTTTAAGCATTATATCTGTATCATGGTTTCTTACAGCACCGGATGAAAGCTCTACTCCGTTACATACAATATCATACTGATACGCAACAATGTCAAGAGGGTCTTTATTTACCAAAGCATCTAATCCTCCCTGAGGCATTGAGAACGGATTGTGTGTAAACCCTATATTTCCTGTATTTTCATCAATTTCATACATAGGAAAATCCACTATAAAACACATTTCAAACTTACTTTCATCTATTAAATCAAGTCTTTTAGCAAGCTCCGTTCTTATCTGTCCTGCAAGCTTAGGAGCATATTCCTTGTCGTCTGCTATGAAAAACAACACACAGCCCGGCTTTAATCCTGCTCTTTCCGCCAATTGTTTTTTATCATTATCAGGAAGAAATTTGTCAATAGGTCCATGGTATCTCATTTCTTCATCAACCTTGATATACCCAAGACCTTTCATTCCTATCTTAGTTGCAAATTCCAGCATTTTTTCAAAAAATCCCTTTGACTGCGCGGCACAGTCAGGAACATTTATTGCTCTGACTGTTTTTTTCCTGAACGGAGCAAAATCTGTTTCTGTAAACATATCACTTATATCAATTATTTCAAGAGGATTTCTCAAATCCGGTTTGTCAGTTCCATATTTGAGCATTGATTCATTATATGGAATTCTTGCAAATGGAGGCTTGGAAACCTGCTTTTCCGAAAATTCAGTAAATACATCACACAATACTTCCTCCGCAACTGTCAGCACATCCTCCTGAGTTGCAAAAGCCATTTCAAAATCCAGCTGATAAAACTCTCCGGGAGAACGGTCTGCCCTAGCATCCTCATCTCTGAAGCAAGGCGCCACCTGAAAATACTTATCAAAGCCTGACACCATTAATAATTGCTTAAACATCTGCGGAGCCTGAGGTAAGGCATAAAATTTGCCGTGATGCTTTCTGCTGGGTATAATATAATCTCTTGCTCCCTCCGGTGATGATGCAGTCAATATAGGTGTTTGGATTTCCAAAAAACCCAGTTCGTTCATTTTATTTCTAAGATGAGTTATGACCTGTGAACGAAAGACAATATTTTTATGAACATCCTTGTTTCTTAAATCCAGATATCTGTATTTTAATCTCAAATCCTCCTTGATTTCCTTTGATGTTGTGATTTCAAAAGGAAGAGAAGTCCTTGTTTTTCCCAGAATCTTAATTGTTTCTGCTTCAACCTCAATTAATCCTGCCTCTATTTTTTCATTGATAGTATCTTCATCTCTTCTGATAACCATACCCGAAACTGAAATTGTGCTTTCTTTAGTTATTCCGGCTATCAGTGATTCATCTTCAACCACCACCTGAACTAAGCCGTAGTGGTCCCTTAGATCAATAAATTTAACTCCCCCATGATCTCTAACATTCTCAAACCAACCTGCAACCCTCACTTTACTGCCAATATCACTTTCTCTTATTTCCCCGCAGGTGTGGGTACGGTATTCATTTACTCTTTGCATTGTTCCTAACCTTCCTATGCTTTAAATTTTTTTGTTGTATCAATCGAGTCTGGGTTAAGGAGTTGGTTATAAATCGCAGTTTTATTGCGGTTGACCTACCGCCATTTTTCAGAAAAAAGACTCTGAAAAATGGGGTTAGGGCATACAAAAACTCCTCCATCCCTGGAAAGGGACGAAGGAGTTTAAAATTCATTCGCGGTACCACCCTAATTAGCTGCACTTAGTACAAGCTCACTCGAAAGACACTGTCATGTCTTTGCCGCTGTAACGCTCGGATGCGTTTGAGCCTACTTTTGCATAAGCAATTTGGGTCAAAAGCTCAAGGATGTTCTTCATTTAAAACTATTGTAATAGACTCTCACCAACGCTATCTCTCTGTGCCTTAAGTTTTAAAGTACTCTTCCTGTCATCGCTGAATATTTAAAATCTTTTTTTAATTATTATATACAACTTCAGACATTTGTCAAGTAGTTTTTAAAAATTTATTTTTCCTACTGAATTAAAAAAGTAAAATCTATCACCAATTATTATTCTAAAAATAATTTAATCTAGCATATATTTTATATTTAGTTTCACTACAACTTTTTTCGTATAAGTTGGTATTTCATCAATACATCCGGGCCTATGTATATCCCATGGATAAAACACAAAGAAATCGTTCGGATTCATTTTTATAAATTTCTCATTTTCTACATTTTCATAATATAAAACATCTTTTTCTTCTAATAAATCCTGACTGACTGAATTTCTGCCGGTATCAATAGCAAAACCCATTATTTCACCTCCGGCAGGAGATAATTGTATGTCCAGATATTCTTTATGAGATTCCGGTTTTTTATTTTCAATCATGTCAAGCATAGAATTGGAGACTATAATATAAAAATCTTTACCTTCAACTTCATATTTCCCTATATCAAGTTTGGAAGAATCATTCTTAATTAAATATTCTAATGCATATGAAACAGCCTGTGGATATACATTTATATCACCAGGATTCATTAAATTGCCATAAATCAATTATATCACCTCCATAAACAGAGACATTTACATCCTACTTATTTACAATAAAATCAGGTGCTTCATTGTTATATACTTTCTGTATATTATCTACACACATTTTAATAATTTTCCTATATGCATCAATTGTGCCTCCGCCTATATGCGGTGTTGTAATAACATTAGGGTAATTTAATAGTGGAGAATCAGAGCCAGGCGGATTGTTACAAAAAACATCCAATGCAGCTCCTGCAATTTTCTTATTATCCAATGCCCAAATCAATGCATCTTCATCAATCAATTGACCTCTGGCAGTATTTATTAAAAATGAGCTATCCTTCATCAATGAAAATTCTCTTTTTCCCATAAATCCTATTGTACTTTCCAGAACCGGCATATGAATTGTTATTATATCAGATATAGATAAAAGCTCATTTAATTCACAATACTTTGCACAATATTTTTCTTCATCTGCCGGCTTTAATTTTATCACATCATAATAAATAATATTTACATCAAAAGGAATAAGCCTTTTCATTACTTCTTTTCCTATAAATCCGGAACCTATTACTCCAATTGTTTTACCCTGCAACTCAAAGCATTCATGTCTGTAATCCCAGCTTTGCCACATTCCTTCTTTTGTCGACTTGTCAAGCACTGTAATCTTTCTATAACAATTCAGCATTAATATTTATTATGCCATTTGCTGCTTTTCCATTAAAAACTTTAGTCGCATTTTCTAATGTAAACTTGTATACTCTATAATAATTGTCATATGTAGCTGCTCCGATATGTGGAGTTAAAATAAGGTTCGAATTTTTTATAGAACGAATTCCTTCATTAATGGGATCAATTGCAAAAATATCAGCTGCCGCACCCCAAATTTCACCTGTTTTAAGTGCTTCAACAAGTGCATCTTGATCAACTATGAAATCTCTAGCACAGTTAATTAAAATTGCATTCTTTTTCATTATCTTAAACTGTTCCTTGCCAACCATTCCTTTTGTTTCAGGTAACAGTGGTAAATGAATTGTAATTATATCAGATTCTTTATATAATGTGTCTAAATCAACAAATTCAGCTCCAAGTTCTTTTTCTTTTTCTTCAGACATGCGAAATAAATCATAATATTTAATGTTAGCATCAAAAGCCTTAAGACGCTTCATAACTTCTTTCCCAATAGCCCCACTACCTAAAACGCCTATTGTTTTTCCTGAAATTTCATAACTTTCATGACGGTATGTCCATGTGTGCCATTCGCCCTTTTTAGTCAACGGAGCGATGTCTACAAGATGACGATACAGTGCCAGGATTTGAGAAATGACAAGCTCAGCAACTGAAACAGAATTAAATCCTTTACAAACAGATACCGGAATTCCCCTTTTTGTAGCATATTTCATATCTATCATATCAACTCCAACACCTGTTCTTTGTATTAATTTCAAATTTGGACAATTGTCTATAATTTCTTTTGTACATGAAAAAGTTGTATCAATCAAAATATCTGCATCTTTAAGTTCGCCCTTTTTTCCCAATGTAGGCTCCAAAAAACGAATATCATATTTATCTCCTGCTAAATCGAGAAGAATTTTTTCCATATTAGGGTTCAGTTTATCCAGATACAAAAGTATATTTCCCATTAATTTTTCACACTCCTATTTTTTTGTTATAGTTATTATACTGTTATCCTCATCTAATTCGATATAATATTCTGTTTATATTTGTGAAATGCCAATTTTATCTGCCATTGGCAAATCAGATACAATAGCTACAATTACAACAATAGACTCAGTTTCGATGTTTACATCCCTGATGAATCTATCCCTCTTTATCTTGCGATATCGTACCACTCAATGATTTTTCTTATCGCCATATGACAATTCTTATTTGGTCTAAATCCAAAACTCTTATTGTAGAATTTTGGCTCATAGACGTGTTTAAGTATTTGTGCTATTGCATTTTATCTTCATAGCAGAATATCCTAACGGTCTCATCTTCCCATTTGTTTCTTTAGGTATGTATATACATCTTGTTGAATTTGGTCGATAACTTTCGTTTTTCATTCTCTTAACAAGAATTCCTAAATTTCTTTCAAGATTTTGTTCATATTCCATCTTGTATACTTTGACAATGCAAGTGGCTTTGTTCTTATCCATTTTTTTATGGACTGCTTTAAAGTACTTTTATTGATGTACGCTGCGAGATTTTGAACTTTTCCGTCTGTTCTGTTTGCTTTGCTGAATATTGTATATATCCCAAGTAATTCATTTACCAATGTTATTCAGTTCTTCTTTCGATTCATAGAGCGACCATTAACCAATAAAATATATATTCATCTTAATTCTATTAAAACTGTAATAGATTATTTATAAAAAACCTATTCTAAATATTACTAATCTATTGCAACATACCAGGTAATATAGTTATTAATTGTGGGAATACAGTAATTATAATTAATACTGCTATCAGAGCTGCAAGCAATGGTATTACAGCCTTAGCTATCTTCATTAAATCTATTCCTGTTATAGATTGTGCAACGAATAGATCTACACCAACAGGTGGTGTAATACATCCTATTGCTAAGTTTACTGTCATAATAACACCAAAGGCAACTGGATCAATTCCTACCTTTGTTACAACTGGATAAAGAATTGGTGCAAGTATTGATACTGCTGCTGTAGCATTTAAGAATGTTCCTACAAATAGTAACAGAATATTAATAATCATCATTATGATTATAGAATTATTGGTTAACGCCAACATACTTGCGGCTAATTTTTGAGGGATACTATTCGCAACTAAAAGCCAACCAAATAAATTTGCAGTAGCCAAAATGAACATTACTATAGCAGTTTGGTATACTGAAGATTTAACTAAATCCATTATATCTTTAAGCTTTATTTCTTTGTAAACAAACAACCCAACTATCAATCCATATGCGCATGCAACTGCAGCTGATTCAGTAGGTGTAAATACACCGCCGTATATACCGCCTAAAATTATAAGCGGCATTAATATTCCCCATACAGCATCTTTAAATGCTACAAATATTTCACTGCCTTTTGCGCGTTTTTCACCTTTATATCCTCTTTTGGTGGCTTGATAATATATAACAAGCATCATAGCTAGTCCCATTAATAATCCAGGAATAAACCCACCCATAAAAAGCTTACCAATTGATGTTCCAGTTACTACTCCATACACTACCATTGTTGTGCTCGGTGGAATAACTATACCTGTAGTTCCGGCTGCAGCTATTGTTGCAGCTGAAAAGTCATCAGCATATCCTTTTTCTTTCATAGAAGGAATTAAGCTTGATCCAACAGCTGCAGTAGTAGCCGCTGATGAACCTGAAATTGCTGCAAAAAACATAGATGCAACTGTTGCAACCATTGCGAGACCGCCTCTTATACTTCCAACAATTGTTTGTGCAAAATTAACTAATCTTCCTGAAATACCTCCTTTTGTCATAACTGTACCAGCAAACATGAAAAATGGTACAGCTAATAGAGGAAATGAATCATTTGCAGCTATTATTCTCTGCCCAACCGCAAGCATTGGTATTCCACCATCCACAAGCATATTAGTTATAGATGCAACACCCAATGCAACTGCTATAGGTACTCCGCAAATAAGCAATATAATGAGTGTTATAAATATTACTGCCATTATTATTCCTCCCTTCCAAATTTTTTTACGTCATCTGTAGATTGATTGTTTAATATTGTATTAATTAAGATCTCTACAGAATATATAAACATTATGGCTGCAGATATAGGAAGTGCAGCATATATAAGCCCCATATTTGTATTAGTTGCCGGAGAATACTGTGTAGAAGCACTAATGGCAGCCCTATATCCATATATTATTAATAAACCAAAAAACGAAGTTGATACAAGATTTGAAATAGTTTTAAGTACAAACTTAAACTTTCCTTTTATTCTTTCAATAAATAACTCAACAAAAGCATGACCTTTCTTTTTTACTCCTGTTGTTATTCCTAAAAGTACAACATATATAAAAGCATATCTCGCATACTCTTCTGACCATGGTAATGAATTTTTTATTACGAATCGTGAAAATACTTGAGCTATTGTACAAAAACTCATAAACAAAAACAATATTGATGCTATAAATAGCACAGCAGTATTTAGTTTATTTGTAAATTTACTAAAATTTTTCAAAATTTCACACTCCTAAAAGATTATTACTCTGCTGCTGCAACTATTTTATCTATTAGATCCTGTCCAACAACATCAGCAAATTCATCCCATACTGGTTTACATGAATCTACGAATAATTGTCTTTCTTCTGCAGTTGGTCTATAAATTTCAACACCTTCTTTAACTAATAAATCAGAGAAATCTTTTTCTTGAGTTTCCGATACTTCTCTTTGATAGTCAGTGTTATCTTTAATTGCTTGTATTAAAATATTATAGTTTTCTTCACCAATCTTATCTTTTAAGAATGGACTCACTAGCACAGGTGATGCTGAATAAGCATGTTCTGTTAAAGTAATGTATGGTGTTACTTCGTAGAATTTTTCAGAATATGCATTTGGAACAGGACCATCAGCTCCATCAACAGTACCTTGCTGTAAAGCAGTATAAAGCTCACTATAAGCCATTGGTGTAGCATTTGCTCCTAAGCATTCAGCCATTCTGATATATGCTTTACTTTCCATTACTCTTAGTTTTAATCCTGCTATATCATTTGGTGTTTTAACCACTCTATCTTTCATCCATAAATCACGTATGCCGTTATCCCAAATAGCAATTACCGGACCTACAGCTTCTTCTACACCATCAAATATTTCTTTACCTATTTCACCATCCATTATTTTATATATATGTGCTCTATCTTTAAATATAAAAGGAAGATCTAATACTTGTAATCTTGGAACAAAGCCAGAAAGTACTGAACTTGAAGAATTTACAATATCAATAACACCACTATGTATACTTTCAGTCATTTCACGTTGTGTACCAAGCTGACTTGAAGGGAATATAGTTATATTTACTTGACCATTTGTTGCATCAAAAACTTCTTTTGCAACCTTTTCAGCTGCTATATGATATGCATGTGAAGGAGCAGAAACATGTCCCCATTTTAATTCATAAACTTTATCTGGTTTTTCAGACACTGGGTTGCCGCTTTCATCAGAACTTGAACCTTGAGAACATCCTACTAGAGAACTAACTGCCATTATACAAACTAATAAAATACTTAAAAACTTTTTAACTTTATTATTATTCATTATTTTCTCCTCTTTTTATTATTTTTTTATAGTAACATTTGTCATTTTAATTTTACTCCTTAACTTAATACTAAAACACAAATGCTATACTTCATTGATTACAAATTCTGCTTTTTCACTTCTTCCTATTTCTTTGAGTATTTTTAAAAGCAACTTCAAATACTGTATAATAAATTATCATAATTCACACCTCCAATCACTCGATTTTTGTTTGTAAATGGTGATAATTAAATTTTTGCCTTGCTTCTTTCAATTTAGTTCCTTTAAGGACTTCTTCTTCTATCAGTTTTTCCTTTTCGTCGATTGTCTCTGCCACTTCCAAAATATCCTTGGCTTTTTCTTTAGGAATAACTATTACTCCTGAGTCGTCTCCCAATATAATATCTCCCGGACGCACCTGAACACCGGAAACAGAAACAGGTACATTTACTGCATCTACCTCTACTCTGTCTTTTCCTGTTGACATATAATATCCTTTTGAGAATATTGGATATTTAAGTTTGATTATTGTTGGCAAATCTCTGCACACTCCGTCTATTACCGTGCCTTCAATGCCATTCTTATCAGCTACGATAGACATTATATCTCCCCAAACTGTACAGTTGGTTCTTCCGGAATTATCAATTACCACAACTTCTCCATGTTTTACATCATCAATAAAATCTCCGACAGTACCTTTTATTATCCCGCAGGGTACATAATGTACAGTAAAAGCCGGTCCGCAGATTTTGATTCCGTCTAATATTGGTTTAATATCAAATAAAGCACATTTTATTCCTAATCTATCCATTGCATCAGATACACAAGTTGTGTCTAATACTCTGAATCTCTCTATAATTTCATTCATCCGCATCCTCCATTATGTATATCTATATTAGTCCTTTTTCAGCATTTGTTCATAATTATATTTTGTATCTACCTCAATCATTGATACGCCTTGTCTTATTTCTGCAATCATTTTTTCTTCTTTTTCATATAGCTCTTCAGACTTAGCAACTACTTGATCCAGTATTTCTTGAGCAATTACTACAACACCGCTTCTGTCACCAACAATGATATCACCCGGCCTTACTTGTACTCCTCCAAATTGAATCATAGAGTTAGTTGATTCTTCCATAATTCTGCCTCTTGCTGTAGCAACAACAGTTCCTCTGGCGAAAACAGGAAATTCTGCTTCTACACAGTCATCCAGGTCCCTGCAAGCACCGTCAATAACAACTGCAGATACACCTTTTATCTTAGCTCCGTTTGCCAAAATTCCCCCCCAACATGAAGTGTCAATTCTTCCGCCGTTATCAATAACAATAATATCACCTTTTTCAGCCAAATCGATTGCCTTAACACCTAAATGCGTTTTCCCCTTAGTTAAACCTGCGGCTGCCATTTTAACTGTAACTGCTCTTCCCACTGCCTTTTTCCATTCAGGCATTAAAGGTCTGATGCCATAGGTAGATCCCTTGTATCCTAATGCGTCAAGAGCATCAGAGATGTTGGTAGTTGAAAGTTTTTCTAACCTTTTTCTATATTTTTCATCAAATTCACTCATAATTATACCTCACTCTTAAATTTAATTATTTTTAAAGCTACTTACTTCCATCTATAAATATTTATCATAATATAATAATGAATTTATTCTTCAATACATCCCAGTTTATCAAGTACTGCCTGATATTCATAGATATCAAACAAAGATTTACCTTGCTTCAATTCTTCTATAACTTTGTTTTCTTTTTCTATCCTTTCCATGGCAAGAAGTAATATCTTTTCGGCTTCGTTAATTGGTATAACCACAACACCGTCATCATCGCCGAGAATAATATCTCCCGTATTAACTACTACGTTGCCGCAGCTTATAGGGTGATTAATCAGTCCGACAGAAGCTTTTGTTGTTCCAACAATACTAAAGCCGGTGCAAAAAACAGGAAATCCCGATTCTTTTATCTCTCTGCTATCTCTTACAGACCCATTTGTAACCAAACCAGATACGTTTTTTGCAATACATTCCGTAGAAAGAACTTCTCCAAACGGTCCCGAATTTTTAATATTGCCCATATCTGCTACAATAACTTGCCCTTCTTTTGCCATGCTTATTGCCTTGACCAGCATTAGATTATCCCCAGGACAGCACTTAACAGTAATTGCTTGACCACATATTTTTACGCCATTACTAATAGGCTTAATTGAAGATTCCATGGCACCTTTTTTTCCCATTGCTTCATGGATAGTGGCAGTTGATTGATTATAAAAAGCCTTAACCAATTCGTTTTTTTCTTCATAAAAAGCCTTTAAAATATGAACCATCTTTTCTCTCCTTTATGTTTGTATTCCTTTTGTATATTTATTGTATACAATAAGTATACTAACAGTTAAATCTTTTGTCAATATGTATTTTATTTTTTTAATTGCAAATACCAATAAAAAAAATTTGCACCTCAAACAGTGTACAAATTTTAGAATTCTATTATTGTAGAGTATTTATATAATTAGATATGCGAAATGGCTGCTCTAATAACTCATTGATTTCTAACCATCTTATATGTCAAAACTTCAATTGTCCTGGCCTTTATTTCCCTTATGTGGTTGCTTAGCAGTTTTTCTGAAGTCTCTAAATCCCTTTTCTTTAATGCATCAATAATTTCTAAATGCTGTTCCTTTGACCGAGCAAAGTGTGTCGGATCCTGTGCTGAAATTCTTCTAATCATTTTAATTTGTGAGTTAATCATATTTCTAAATGTAATTAACCTTGAATTACCACAATGATTCACTATTGTACTGTGTAACATCTCGTCAATCTCAAAAAATTTTTCCTGATTATCATCCTTATTTAATGAACGTATTTTATTCTCAATAGTATCTAAAGTCTCATCAGATATAAACTTATATGCTGATTTAAGCGAATGTATCTCAAACAGCTCACGTAGCGAAAATATCTCCTCAATATCATGAACAGATATTTCAGTTACAAATGTTCCTCTGTTACGGATTTGCTTGACTAAGCCCTCTGTATCTAAAATTTTCAAAGCCTCTCTTACCGGTGTTCTGCTTAGTCCTAATTTTGATGCTATGTCAGCCTCTGAAATTGGAGAACCAGGTAATAATCTATTAGACAAAATTTCGTTATAAAGATAGTCATAAGCTTTATTAGAGTTATTCATATTTTTCATCCCCTTATATTATGCATGTTTTTATACATGTGTTTATTGTATACAACAAGTGTACATTTGTCAATTTATTTTTACACGATGTAAATTATAATAAGTCGGATTTGTTACAATTTAACAATAAAAAATTATTAAACAGAACTAAACCTTTCAAAAACTAGTCAAAATTCAATATAATTTAAAAAATCGACTCATTCCTTGAATGCTGTATCTCATCAGAATCAATAATCATTATATTTCTTTTTTTTAATCTTGCATATAAAATTAAATTATCAATATTGCTTGTACTTTTTTGAAAAAATATGATATATTTAGATTTGTTTATCATATATTGATTGCGTCTTCTTATACAATCGTCAGTATAGTGATATTGCAGCAAAATTTCCCTGTCGCATTTCTCCATGATTGAATAATATTTATTTCTTTGAACTCCCGTCCAATTTATTGAATGTAATTCATAAGGCAGCACACCTTCCAATGTTATTTGAGGATACATTTCTTTCTTTTTAAGCACTATTTCTGATGCGCATTGTTCAAAGCCTATATCCATTCCACTTATGAAATTTGTCACATACAGACTTTCAATCAGATTTACAATCATCTTTTCAATTCTCAATTTTGTACCGATAAAATGCAGAGTTTTCTCTTCAAATAACTGCTGATTATTTTGATTGCCGTCTCCGATAAAGCAGCAAGTATTCAGTTTTTTTACATTCATCAAGTTTTACCTCATTCCACAAAATTTATTTCGTTACGCTATCAGCTTAATTATATAATTATAGCTTATTTAATACGCTAATAGCAATAGTTAATATATAAAAGAGGTGATATATATGGAAGAAAATATTATGCTTCAAATCGGTAAACGGCTGCGCAAACAGCGTGAGAAAATGAATATGGTTCGAGAAGAATTTGCGGAGAAAGCAGGTATCTCTCCTCAATTTTTGGCTGAGATTGAAAACGGAAAAAAAGGAATGTCTGTGGCGACGCTCTATAAAATATCCAAAAATTTCAATATTTCCGCTGATTATTTATTATTTGGTCACTTATCCTCAGAGACATTGACGAATGCTTCTAAAGAAACTACATATCTCTTATCCGAACCGTACCGTTCATATACTGAGGATATTATAGAAATTGTAAACAATATCATTATAGAATCCCAAAGCAATTATAAAAAAAATAGAGGATAGATATAAAATCTATATCTTATTTAAAATATACCCTGTAGAGTAGGCAATAAACAGTCTACCTGCAGGGTATTTTTATATATAATATTCCAATTTTACATTTATTTTACTTGAACATATATCACCCTACACATCTTCTTTACAAACAGTATTTATTATCAGATTAACTACAATTTGATTATTAAACAGCACCTGATCAATTTAAAAATTAAAAGGAGAGTGAACAAATGTTTAAAAAAATTGCTTTATTTGTTTTAATCGTTGTATGTGTGCTCAGCTCAGTATTCAGCACATCAGCGGCAACAATAAACCTGAAAATTGATGGCAAGGCGGTAGCTTCCGATGTTGCTCCGGTACTTGAGAACGGCACTACATTGGTACCTTTGAGAGTTATTTCTGAAAACCTTGGCGCTGATGTGTCATGGGACGGGAGCAATAAAAAAGCCACAATCAAGACAGCAGCTTATACAGCAGTATTTACGATTAATTCAAAAACATTTACTGTAAACGGTGTAACAAAATCCTTAGTAAGTCCGGCAAAGCTGGTAGATAGCCGTACGCTGGTTCCAATAAGAGCTTTTTCTGAGGCTATCGGTGCAAAAGTAAACTACGATGCAGGTACTAGCACAGCTGCTGTTGATTATTTTACAACAATGACAGGAACAATTAAAATATCCGGCTCGACAACTGTTCAACCTATAGCACAGAAAGCAGCGGATAAACTTATAGCTGCAAACAACGGTTTATCCATAACTGTAGCCGGAGGCGGTTCAGGAGCTGGAATCAAAGATGCGACGGCAGGCACAGTTAACATAGGCATGTCTTCTCGTGATCTGACAGCTGACGAAAAAGCAGTTCTCACTGATTATGAAGTTGCAAAAGACGGCATAGCAATAATTGTCCATCCTGATAACAACGTTAAATCTCTTACAAAGAATCAGGCAGCAAAAATATTTCTGGGTGAAATAACTAACTGGAAAGATGTAGGAGGGGAAGATGCTCCTATTCTGGTACAAACTCGCGAGACAGGCTCTGGAACAAGGGCTACATTAGAAGAGATGCTGCTGGAAAAGAAATCGGTTGTAGCAACGGCTACGGCACATGCTTCCTCCGCACTGATTAAGCAAGGCGTAGCTAAAAGCAAGTACGCTATAGGTTTTGATTCAATAGGATATGTGGACAAAACCGTAAAGGCAATACCTGTGGACAATATTTCTGCAACCACCGTCACTGTACAAAGCGGTACATATCCGTTAAGCAGAGCACTGTATGTTGCTACAAAGGGAACTCCTTCACAGACCGCAGCTATGTTCATAGACTACCTGAAAAGTGCTGAATGCCAGAAAGATATTGTAACAGCTGAAGGTTATATTTCTTTAAAATAAATTCTCTGATAATTGGTTTGAATTGAAAAAATAAATATAGAATAAAAGCTGTGCCGCATTTGCAGCACAGTTTTTAAATTAAGCAAGGAGGAAAAATGAAGAAGGATACTTTAGATTTATCTCAGCTTATCATCAGTGTACTTTCCGCAGTCAGCATTGCCATAATAGTATTTATATTTGTTTTTGTGTTTTATAAGGCAATGCCCGTATTCTTGGCAAATGGGGCAGGTTATTTTTTTAACGGAGGATTTGATGTTCAGATTAATGAGGCCTTTTATTCCCCAGACTCGGATCCCGCACTTACTTTTGGCATGCTGGGTCTTATTTCCGGAACAGTTTTAACTACATTTTTTGCACTTTTTGTGGCATCAGTCATCGGAATAGGCTCGGCAATTACAATCTGCGAATATTCCTCTCCCAGAATTTCTTCGTCTCTTATTTCGGTGGTTCGATTATTTGCAGCTGTTCCTTCTGTAGTCTTCGGACTTATAGGATTGATAGCCGTGGTACCTTTTGTGGAAAAACTATTTGTAACAACAGATATGCAGATACAATATTTATCCAGGTTCCAAATGACGGGAAGCAGTATGCTCTCTGCTATAATTGTCCTTACCTTTATGATAGTCCCTACAATAATATCATTGAGTGTGGATGCGCTTAAATCCGTTCCTCAGACACTCAAGGAAACCGGATACTCATTTGGCATGACAAAATTCAGGGTTATATATAAAATTATGCTTCCCTCTGCTCGCTCCGGTATTCTGGCAGGCATAATCCTTGGAGCCGGTCGTGGTATAGGCGAAGCGATAGCGGTATCAATGGTTTGCGGCAGCGTTGGTATAATACCCGATATAAGGCTGGGATTGATAAACTTTCTTGCTCCCACTCTGCCTCTTGCATCCGCCATAGTAAATAAGTCTGAAGCCATGGGTTCATATGCCGTAGAATCAGCACTGTTTTCCTGCGGAGCAACACTTCTGATAATAGGAACCGCTCTGAGCATTTTAGCAAATCTTATTGAAAAACGTATGAGAAGGAAGGATGGTCTTGATGATTAGTAAAGTAAACCGCAAATTCAGCAGTGCAGCCGGCACAGCTTATGCCATAATATCCATGACTATGATTTTATGCGTCCTCGCATTCATACTTTCCGTTATATTCTATTACGGATGGGAAACCATATCATGGAATTTTTTAACATCTGAGCCTGAACCTTCCGCTTTGAATCCAGAATCCGGAGGAATTCTGACTCCTATAATCGGCACAACCCTGCTCACGTTGATAGGAATTCTGGCTGCATTCCCTTTCGCGCTTTCCACGGCAATTTTCCTGGTTTTTTACTCTAAAAAAGGATTATTCAAAACACTGGTGAAGGGTGCAGTGGATATTTTGTCCGGTGTGCCCACTGTAGTAATCGCTCTTTTCGCCCTGGCAATATTTACTCAAGGACACATGGCGTTCCTGAGCTCCGCCATTGAAGGGGTGGAAGGCACCAGCCGTGCATATGGACGCTCATTCCTGGTAGGAGGTATTACCATGGCTATAATGATACTCCCCTTTGTAATCAAATCTATGGAGGAAGCTTTAAGAGCTGTCCCTGCTTCATATATAGATGGCTCTTATGCCCTGGGGGCAAATAAATGGCGCACTATTTCAAAAATAGCCCTGGGCTCTGCACGGGACGGAATTGTGACAGGGATTATTTTAGGAATGGGAAGGATAATAGGCGATACTGCAATTGTATGGCTGACTCTGGGAGGCTCTATCAGAATGACTGGTATGCAGCCGTGGTATACTCCTGAAAACTGGCTGTCAACCTTGAGGAATTCAGGTTGTACGCTGACAAGCTACATATATTTCACGTCTCCTGCAGGAGAAGGAAATTCCCTGCCTGTGGCTTTCGGCGCATCCATTGTCCTCATTGTCATTATAATATTTTTGAATCTTGCGGCAACTGTCGTAGGGAATCTGGGAGGAGGCAGACATGGGCAAGAATGAAAACATATCAGTCAGCATTAAGAATGTGTCCTGTTATTACGGAAAAAACAAGGCCGTAAAAAATGTCAGTCTCAATATACCCCAAAATTCCATTTATGCATTCATCGGTCCCTCCGGCTGCGGAAAAACTACGCTTCTACGCTCCATAAACCGGATGAATGACCTAGTCCGTTCATTTCACCTGAAAGGAAGTATTTTCGTAGAGGGGGAAGATATTTACAGCAGAAATGACAAGGAATATGTTCGAAGCCTGAGAAAACAAATAGGAATGATTTTTCAGCAGGCAAATCCCCTGCCCACAAGCATTTACAAAAATATAACCTTGCCCTTATCCGAGCATTTCAAGGCAGATAAGGAGTTTCTTCACAATAAGGTTCAAGAGAAATTGAAAATGGCATCCATATACGATGAAGTGAAGGACAGACTGGACAAATCCGCGCTGTCTCTGTCCGGAGGGCAGCAACAGCGCCTTTGCATTGCAAGAGCAATGATGCTGGAGCCTGAAATTCTACTGTTTGACGAGCCCTGCTCCGCACTTGATCCCATTTCCACATTTGCTATTGAAGAACTTCTTTCAGAACTAAAAAAAACATGCACAGTTATCATAGTAACCCACAACATGGAGCAGGCAAGCAGGATTTCTGATTATACCGCCTTTTTCTACGGAGGAGAAATTGTAGAATCCGGCCCGACAATTAAAATGTTTTCAAATCCCGAAACAGAAACCTTATCTAAATATATTCGAGGAAGATTGTAACAGTATTACATATTTAACTTGAACCTTATAAACAGCCGCATCATTTTTCTGTTGTTGCGGCTGTCATCTATAAATAATTGGATTTCTTTCTTGCATATTTTAATAAAATTTCTCTAAAAGCTTTTCTTAATTTTCAGTCAGACAGAGATAATAAAATCGGTTAATTTGATTCTGAAGGAACTTCTTTCCCTCTGTAACCATCCTGTCCGGATTTTATTAACGAACCGGCCAAGCCGCAAACAAGTGCCGGAAGCACCCATCCAAAACCGTATTGCGATAATGGAAGATTATATATAAATTCCATCCCTAAACCTCCCGCTGCTGCGGTTTCAACAAAGCTTACAATAAGAGCCCCAATTGCCGCTCCTTTATATACATTGTCATTTTTTATACTGTTTCCAAACAATGACAAAACAATTACTGTCAATGCCGCAGGATAGACGATGCTTAATATGGGTGCTGCTACGGAAATTATAGCATCCAATCCAATCATTGCGATAACTGCACTTAATATACATGTTACTGTTACAATAGATTTGTAACTTAATTTCCCGTTAGTTAAGCGTTCAAAATAAGTTCCGCTGGCGCCAACCAATGCTACGGCTGTGGTAATGCATGCCAATGCAACAACAATTCCCAGTATTATAATGCCCGTATGTCCGAGAATCTGTCTGATAATACTCAGTAATAATACTGATCTGTTAATATCCTTCGGATACAGAGCAGATGCAGTAGCTCCCAGATAAGTCAACCCGCCATAAACAATCAGCAATCCGACGCCTGCCACTACACTTGACCATCCGATTATTTTATTCTTTTGCTTTTTATCGCTGTATCCTTTTTCTGAAACAGATTTTACAATCATTACACCAAAAATTAATGCTGCAAGAACATCCATTGTTTGATATCCGGATGTAACAGAATTAATTATAAGGCTGTTTTCCAGCTGAACCTCAGGTATTGTTCCAATTGGTGAGATTACGCCCTTAATAATTAATATCAGAAGTCCGACAAATAAAGCAGGTGTCAGAAATTTGCCGACAATATCTATGACTGAAGATTCTTTCATACAAAGAACCAATATTATTGAAAAATATGCAACGATTGCAATTGCAGACAGTATATCTCCTGACATACCCGTTATGGGAACTACTGTCATTTCATAGGTTGTTGCTGCAGTTCGCGGAATTGCCACTAAAGGTCCGATACACAGAACTATAATTGATGTAAACACTTTACCGGGAATTTTGCCTAAACGGCTTGTCATTCCATCTATGTCACTTCCTGTTTTAATCATTGAAAATATTGCTAATAACGCAAGGCCTATATCTGCCATGTAGTAGCAAATAAATGATATCAGCCAGTTTGTTCCTGCTTCCAGTCCTAAAAACGGGGGGAATATTACATTGCCTGCTCCAAAAAAACTGGAAAACAAAGCAAACCCAACTACAAAAATATTAATATAATCTTTTTTCATCATCTTCTCCTTCTAGACATCGTTTTCTGTCAGTAAAACATATTATTCTATTGTATTGGTTCTCAGAAATTAGTCAAATCAATCAAAATGTCATCACAATACATACAAATAATATAAATTTTCACTTGGCGAAACAAATCCGCATATTTATTTATAATAATAAAAAAGTTAACAGTTTAATCCTTCATTATCAGAAATTTATCTATTTTTATGAAACCAGTACAATAAACCAAAGAAACTATTTAATTAGTTTCATTTACATTCACCATGCTGATATAGAACTTGACACTTATTTAGCTCCTGTTTATTGACAATCAAAATCAAAATAGTTTATTATATATGTAATTATTAAATTGTATATTTTAATACATATGCAACATCCTAATTTTGTATAGCTTATGATAAGGAGACTGACAAATGTCTAGAAAAATATTGCAGCATGTTGGAAGCCAAATTAAAATGTTTCGGAAAATAAAAAAATTAACTATTGATGAACTTGCAAAAATGATAAATAAGAGCAAATCAACAGTTTCCAAGTATGAATCCGGAGAAATAGCAATTGATATCGTTACCTTATCCGATATATCAAAAGCATTAAATATACACCTGATAAATTTAGTTGATTATGAAGAGAGCGAAAAAACCGATGCAGAGCAAAGCCATTTGTGGAATGCTGATAATTTATATATGTATCATCAAAGCGGCAAAAAAATATACTGCTCATATATAAAGCTTAGAGTTGACGAAAAAAGCAAGAAGACAACTGCTACATTGTATTACAAAATCGATAAAACAAATGATGTAAAAAATTGCGATTGCGTTTATCAAGGGTATATGTACCGTCATGACAACATACTTAATTTTAACCTGAAGAATTGTTTATATGATTCAGAATCCGTATTAATAAACTTTTTTATTCCTATGAAAAATGTAACGACGATATCCGGTCTGATAAGCGGGCTTGAAGGTGTTTCTTTACGTCCGTCAAGCTATAAAGTAATTCTGTCAAAAACTCCGCTTTCTGTTGACGAACAAAAAGAGCTGCTTGTAATTTCCAAAGATGTTATTAAACGCCTTAAAAACGAGCATGTATTTAGAATTGATTATTAAACTTTAAGTAACCTTTTTATAAACATGCACAAACTAAAACCTCCGACCTGGCATCGGAGGTTTCGTTTATACGAACAATTTTACTCACAGCTTTATCTGCTGTTGCTGAATATCAGTTCCTTGTCATTAGCGCTTACATTAATTGTATCTGATTTTTTGATTGTTCCTTTCAACAGCTCTTCGGACAATCTGTCTTCAATTTTTCTTCTTATTTCTCTTTGAAGAGGTCTTGCTCCATATAATGGATCAAATCCTTCTTCTGCAAGTAAATCCTTCGCTTTATCGTCCAGTTCTATTTTTATATTCATTTGTTCAAGGCGTTTGGATAAACTTTCAATCATTAAAGATACAATGTGTTTAATATGCTCCTTGTTCAATGAATGGAATACTATAATTTCATCAATACGATTCAGAAATTCAGGTCTGAATGTCTTCTTAAGTTCATCCATTACATTTTCCTTCATTTTATCGTATTCATTCTTTTCTTCATCAGTAGCACCTGAAGTAAATCCCAGAGTTCTTTGTTTTTTGATAGTGCTTGCACCCACGTTTGATGTCATAATTATAACAGTATTCTTAAAATCAACTGTCCTTCCCTTGGCATCTGTTAAACGACCATCATCAAGAATTTGAAGAAGTATATTGAATACGTCAGGATGTGCCTTTTCAATTTCGTCAAACAATATTACCGAATATGGTTTTCTCCTGATTTTTTCTGTTAATTGTCCACCTTCATCAAACCCAACATATCCCGGAGGTGAGCCTACTATCTTGGAGACCGAGTGTTTTTCCATGTATTCTGACATATCAACTCTTATAATGGCATTTTCATCACCGAACATTGCTTCTGCCAAAGCTTTTGACAATTCTGTCTTTCCTACTCCTGTAGGCCCTAAGAATATAAATGAACCTATAGGTTTTTTCGGATCCTTTAACCCTACTCTTGATCTTCTTATGGCTTTTGCCAGTGCTTCTACTGCCGGTTCCTGTCCAACTACCCTCTTATGAAGAATATCTTCCATATTAAGGAGTCTTTCAGATTCATCACCCTGAAGCTTTTTAACCGGAATTCCGGTCCATTGTGAAACCACATCTGCTATTTCTTCATAGCCGATTTTTGAGTCCTTGGAATTTTTTGCAGCCCAGAGCTTTCTTTGTTTATCAAGCTCTTCGGCAAGTCTTTTTTCTTCATCTCTGAAGGATGCCGCTTTTTCAAAATCCTGGTTATTTATTGCTGCCTTCTTCTCGGTTTTTATTTCATTCATTTTTTCTTCTATTTCTTTTAATCCCTTAGGAGCGGTTGAGGATTTCAACCTTGTTCTTGATGCAGCTTCATCTATTAAATCGATAGCCTTGTCAGGCAGAAATCTGTCGGAAATATATCTGTGTGATAACTTAGCTGCCGCTTCAATTGCATCATCCGTAATAGCAACCTTGTGGTGAGCTTCATATTTGTCTCTTAGCCCTTTCAGTATTTGTATAGTATCTTCTACACTTGGTTCATCGACAGTTACAGGCTGGAATCTTCTTTCAAGAGCAGCATCCTTTTCAATATGCTTCTTGTATTCGTCCATCGTTGTTGCTCCCACAACCTGAAGCTCTCCTCTTGCCAATGTAGGCTTCAGGATATTCGAAGCATCGATAGCCCCTTCTGCAGCTCCTGCTCCGATTATTGTGTGAAGCTCATCTATAAACAATATTATATTTCCTGCCGTCTTAATCTCTTCAACGGCACTCTTGAGCCTTTCTTCAAATTCTCCTCTGTACTTGGCACCTGCAACCATTCCGGCCATATCAAGTGTAACCACTCTTTTATCCTTTAGTGTTTCAGGAACATTGCCTTTTACTATTTCCTGTGCCAACCCCTCTGCTATTGCCGTCTTGCCTACTCCCGGCTCACCTATTAAGCACGGGTTATTCTTGGTTCTTCTTGATAGTATTTGAATAACTCTTTCAATAACGTCTTCTCTTCCTATTACAGGGTCAAGTTTGCTTTCCCGCGCCCTTTGGTTTAAATCTGTACCATACTTGTCAATTGTTTTAGTGGCACTTCCTTGTGTTTGAGCTGTGTCATTCCCAAGGTTTGGCGCATTTGACGCTCCGCCGCTTCCTTGCTTTATCGCTTCAATTACTTCCGCTTTTAAATCTTTTAAACTTATAATTGATTTGATAATTTGGGCACCTATGCCCTCACCTTCATCCACTAACCCCAGAAGGATGTGCTCAGTTCCCACATAAGGCATTCCCATCTGTGTTGAATACTGTCTTGCAAGCTCTAATATATACTTACTTCTTGGGCTGACTGCTATATATTCGGGCATGGAATCTCCTATGCCGGTTGTATTCTTTATAATTTCTCTTATTGAATCTATGTCTAATTTATTTCTAAGTATCTTTCCTGCAATGCCTTCCTGCTCAAGCATAAGTCCGATAAGAATATGTTCTGTTCCAAGCATATTCTGTTTGAATCTCTTTACTTCTTCCTGAGCCAATTCTATGGCATTTTTTGCAGAATTGTTTAATCCGCTTATCATGTAATTCATCTCCTTTTTAATATTATAAACTTATTTAACTTAATAATTCATGTCTTATAATCTCTGCTCTTTTGCTATCTCTTTCTTTTGGCAGCAGTTCTTTTTCTGCAATAGATGACAGGTTGCTTGGTTGGATTTTTGTCATTAATTCATATAAATCCTTGCCTGCAGCAACATCTATCATTCCCATGTCCCTGCCAAGCTTTAATAATGAAATAAGTCTCATAGCTTCCTCTGTTTTCATTTTTCTTGCATTTGTTAAAAGTCCATATGCTCTATAAAATTCGTCCTCAAGCTGGTCAAAATTGTTCTTCTTGAGATGCTCTCTCATTTTTTCTTCCTTTTCAACAATCTGATTCACAATTTGTGTTATTTTATCAATTAATGTTTCCTCTGATACTCCCAATGTTCCTTGATTTGATATCTGATACAAATGTCCCAGGGATTTTGTTCCTTCTCCGTAAACGCCTCTGACAGCGACACCAAGCTGTGAAACACCATACAACAGCTTTTCAATTTGATTGGTTATTGAAATTGCCGGCAAATGTATCATAACTGACGCTCTCATGCCGGAACCTATATTAGTAGGGCATGAGGTTACATATCCCAGCTCATGGTCAAATGCATAATCAACCGATTCCTCAATAACATCATCTATTTTTGTGCTTAATTCCCAGCATTCTTTTAAAGACATTCCCTTATCAAGAGTTTGAATTCTGATGTGGTCTTCCTCATTGAGCATTATGGATACTTTTTTGTCCGGACTTAATAAAAATGCCGCTTTTTCTTTTTTCTCAGCAAGTGCAGGACTGATTAAATGGTTTTCTATCAAAGAGTTTTTTTGAGTATCCGATAAATCTCTCATATATTGCAGCTTATAATTCAAGTTGATTCTATTGATTGCATCGGTCGCTTCTTTAATCACCTTTTCTGATTCTTCCTGATTCATTTTTACGGGAAATCTATAGTTTTTTAAATTTCTTGCAAGCCTTATTCGGCTTGTTATTACGATATCATTATTATTCATATTTTCACCCCGTTTAAATATTATCTTCCATTTCGCGGATTTTATCTCTCAGCTTGGCAGCTTCCTCATATTCTTCGTTTTCTATTGCCTGCTTCTGCTGCATCCTTAGTTTTTCAATATCTTTTTGAATTTTGTAGCTGCCGCCTGCTCTTTTTGGAATTTTTCCTTTATGGGTATCATATCCTTGAATATTCTTTACTACCGGCATCAATTTCGGCTTGAATGTTTCTATACAGTCGCTGCAACCAAACTTTCCTGAGTTTTTGAATTCATCATATGTCATACCGCACTTGGAGCAGCCTTTGCTTGGCAGATAAGTAGTTGAATTAAATGCATTGTTCAGCATAGCCGAAAATAAATTTTCCATAGAGAAACTAGGGTTTAATAATGATTGATTCTTTTTAGCACATTCTTCACATAAATGTGTTTCAGTTTTTTTCCCGTTTATAATATGTGTCACATGGACCTTTGCTTCATTTTTACCACATTCATTGCATAGCATTGCAACCCCTCCTGAAATTTTAATCTTCTATTGACGATAAAATCATTTCCTTCAACAAATCAGCTCTCAACTTGTTTCTATCATCATAAGGCACATTATAAAGTGCCCTGTCACTCAATACGCTTTGCATAATTTTCAATTCTCTTATAGATATTACGCCTCTGTCAGAAAGTGCATGCATTAAATCAAATGATTTATTTAAAGTAATGCTGTCTCCTATACTGTCCTTTATTATTCTTTCCAGCTCATCCTCCATAGCTGAATGAACTTTGAAAATTCTTATATATCCTCCTCCGCCTCGTCTGCTTTCAACAATATAACCTCTGTCATTATTAAAACGAGTTGTTAATACATAATTTATTTGAGAAGGAGAGCAATCAAATTGCTGAGCCAGTATATTCCTTTGTATCTCTATCGCTCTGAAGTTGTTTGCTTCTATAAGCTCTTTTATAAAGCCTTCAATTATATCACTTAAATTATTAGACAATATTTCACTTCCTTTGCTTAGTTTTGACTTTAACTTTGACTATCTTTGACCTTAAGATTATTATATCATTGTTTCCAAGAATTTCAATAATTATTTTTCATCAAATTAATTTATTTATACTCAAAATGATAACCATTAATATATTTCTTATCAATTTTCTATTTTTTTCATTAATTATCTTCAATTTTCATAAATTTCAATCATAAATAACAAAGCGTATGAACAAGCTTATTCATAAATCGTCTGATTAATAATATTCGAAAATCCGTATTAAAATATTTTATAGCTGGGTTGCCCCGGCTATAAAAATGTATCATTCTTTCGTACAATTGTATATTGTTATTGCTCCATATTATTTCCCAGACGGAAACCAGTGTGTTGTTTTATTTGCCATAGACACTAATAGCAGCATTGTAGGAACTTCTGTCAACACTCCTACCGTGGTAGCCAGCGCTGCCGGTGAGTCCATTCCAAACAATGCTATTGCAACCGCCACTGCAAGTTCAAAGAAATTTGATGCTCCAATCATTCCTGCAGGAGCAGCTATGTTGTAGGGAAGTTTTAACCATTTGCATGCTAAATATGCAATAAAAAATATTAAAAATGTTTGTATTGTCAATGGTATCGCAATTAATAAAATATGCAGCGGATTACTTAAAATAGTTTCTCCCTGGAATGAAAACAATAATACCAACATTAATAACAGGCCTATTGTAATCACTCCATCAAATTTTGGCAAGAATTTATTTTCAAAATATTCAAAACCCTTGTTCCTGATAACATTAATTCTTGTTACTATTCCGGCTGTCAATGGTATAACAACAAAAAGTACAACTGATAAAATTAAAGTCTCCCACGGAACTGAAACATTGCTCACTCCAAGCAAAAATTTAACAATAGGAATAAAAGCAGCTAATATGATTAAATCGTTGGTTGCAACCTGAACAACAGTATAAGCCGGATTACCTTTAGTTAATGTACTCCATACAAATACCATTGCCGTGCATGGAGCTGCACCCAAGAGCACCGCTCCTGCCAGGTACTGTGTTGCCAGTTCCTGTGTTATAAAATTTTTAAATAAAACAAATAAGAAAAATGATACTATCGCATACATTGAAAAAGGTTTGATAATCCAGTTTGTAATCCATGTAACATACAGACCCTTTGGATTTTTGCCAACATTTCTAATGCTTTGAAAATCTACTTTCATCATCATGGGATAAATCATAACCCAAATAAGTATTGCAGTGGGTATTGAAACATTAGCATACTCAAATTGGTTGAAAAATTTAGGTATAAAAGGCAGGAATCTTCCTATCAATACTCCAGACGCCATACACAGTGCTACCCATAACGTTAAATATTTTTGAAAAAATCCTATTTCAGATGTCCTTTCACTACTCATAATAATCCTCCCGCTATTTATTGCATATGTCTTGAAGCTTGCAGATTTCAAAATTAGTACTGTCATTCTTGTAAAAAGGAAGCATTTTGGTTTTTCTTACAAGATAATCGTACAATTCCTTATTTTCATTAATAAATGAATTATTTATTTTAAAATACGCCCACTGGGCTTTTTTACAACTATCTAAAATCCCCGCATTTTTTAACACAGTCAGATGTCTGGATGCATTGGACTGTGTTAATCCCAAGCATTGCACTATTTCACATACACACATTTCGCCCTTGAATAATTGAGACAAAATTCTTAATCTGGTTTCATCTGCCGCAGCTTTTAATATATTAATCATAGCGTCCTCCTAAATATCTGAAATATCTCCTGTTTCAATTTTTGCCGCGAGTTCTTTTATTTTTTTTTCAATTTCATTTATTACCTTTATAAATTCTTCGTCGCTTTTGCCTGTAGGGTCTTCCAGTCCCCAGTCCTCTTCATATCTGCTGTCAACAAATGGACAAATAACATTGCATCCCATTTTAATTGTTATATCAATTTCAGGAAGCTCCGTTATTAATTTAGAATATTGATTTTTTCCCATATCTATGTTGTAGACCTTTTTCATTAACCTGACAGCATCCTGATTAATCTGAGGCTTTGTTTCAGCGCCTGCCGAATAGCTTTCAAAAACATCACCGGCTAAATACCTGCCCAATGCTTCTGCTATCTGGCTTCTGCATGAATTATGAACGCAGATAAATGCAACCTTTGGTTTATTACTCATAATAATGTCTCCTTTATATTTTATAAAAAAATTTTATATGATTACATGTTCATATGTCAATGTGAGTTTTGTAAAATCTTTGTAAAGTATTTTATATTTAATATTTTGAAATAACACATTGACAATCATCTATGTATTAAATATAATGTGTATAGCATCAATTATTGTCTGGGCAAATTTCTGATTAAAGGAGATAAAATGTTAATATTTTCTTGGATGAATAGTCAGCTCCTAAAAATGGAATGGCTTTCAAATTTAATAAAGATATTGGTAGAAAATGTTTTTGGCTTAAGCATCCAAGAACGTTTGGGAGGAAGTATCCACTTTTTTATATATGATGTTGTTAAAATATTTATACTTTTATCAGTTTTGATATTTATAATTTCATATATACAAAGCTATTTCCCTCCGGAAAGAACAAAAAAAATATTAGGTAGGTTCAGCGGCATTTCAGGAAATATCCTGGGTGCATTGCTGGGCACTGTCACACCGTTTTGTTCCTGCTCATCTATTCCTTTGTTCATTGGCTTCACAAGTGCAGGATTGCCGTTAGGTGTCACATTTTCATTTTTAATTTCTTCACCGCTTGTAGATTTAGCATCAGTTCTTTTACTTGCAAGTATTTTCAACTGGAAAACAGCAATAGCCTATGTAGTTGTAGGACTTGTGCTGGCAGTATCCGGCGGAACAATTATTAGTAAATTAAAGCTTGATAATTATGTTGAACCATTTGTTTTCGGCAATAAATCTCTGGATGTTGAGCAGGAAGAAATGACACGAAAAGACAGAATTGATTATTCTAAAGAGCAGGTTTTAACAATAATCAAAAGAGTTTGGCTGTATGTTCTAATTGGAGTAGGGATTGGAGCTGTAATTCACAATTGGATTCCTGAATCAGTTATCAGCGCAATTCTTGGCAAAGATAAATGGTACTCCGTATTAATAGCCGCATTTATTGGAGTTCCAATGTATGCAGATATATTTGGAACATTGCCAATAGCAGAAGCATTAGTATTAAAAGGCGTTGGTCTTGGGACTGCTCTTTCATTCATGATGAGTGTTACAGCATTATCCTTGCCTTCAATAATTATGTTGAAACAAGTTGTCAAACAAAGACTATTGGTAATCTTTATCAGCTTGGTAACAATTGGTATCATTATTATAGGGTATGTGTTTAATTCAATCGGATACTTGTTTATATAATTGTTTTAAAATAATATAAATTATAAAGGAGGAGTTTTATAGTGATTATTAAGGTTTTAGGATCAGGATGTAAAAATTGTATTGCATTAAAGGAAAACACAGAGGCAGCTTTAAAAGAAACGGGTATTGAGGCTGAGATATTAAAAGTAGAAAACATGAAAGATATTGTATCCTATGGAGTTATGCAGACACCGGCATTGGTTATCGATGAAAAGGTAGTTTCTTATGGTAAAGTATTAAAACCAAAAGATATAATTAAAGTTCTGGAAAAGGTTAAATAACTCAGGTGAACATAAATTAAACAGGATACATTATCCTGTTTTTTGCATGAATTATTCAGATGTCAGTTTTGATATAAATTGTTGAAACCTAAGAACTACATCCATGTTAAGGGAATAATGTGTCCATTTTCCTTCCTTCCTGGAATTCACGAGTCCACACTCAGATAAAATCCTCATATGATGAGACAATGTAGGCTGAGTAATGTTGAATTTTTCCAATAATTTGCATGCACACATTTCTCCGCCCGAAAGATTATTTATAATCATCATTCTGTTTACATCAGCCAATGCTTTTATTATTTTATAGTTTTCTTCAAAATCCTTTTTTTCCATTTAGCACCTCAAATAAATACTGCATTAATTATATAATAGTAAAAATAAAATGTCATTAATAATTTACCTTAAATTAATTCTCAATTACATCAACCTTTTTAGCCTTAAATACAATTGCACTTAAGCTCCATCTTAATACTTGATCAATTGCCATACAAAGCCAAATAAATATTATATCCAGCTTTAAAACATATGCAAACAACAGTGCCAAAGGAACCCTTATTACCCAAATTCCAATGAATGAAATAACCATCGGAATGTTCTTATATCCTGCAGAGCGTATAGTTCCGTTTAATACCTTTGATACATTCTGAGGGATTTGAATGAATCCCATAGCTATCAGATAATTAATTCCTATTGCCTTTATTTCAGGATTATTTGTGAAGAAATCCATAAATAAGCCAGGAAACACAATTATCAGCATTGAAGTAAACAGGCTTATTGCAGTAGAAGTTGTAATTAGCTGTTTCGAATAAATTTTTAATAACACACCATCCTTTTTCCCTATAGCATTTGCAGTCATGCTTGTTGCCGCAATGCCAACACCTACAGCCGGCATTTCCGACATAAGCTCTGCCTGAAGCCCCAGCTGGTAAGCTGCAAATGTAACCTCTCCATAGGAAAGAATTGCCTTGCTCATAACGACAGCTGACAACTGCCAGAATATGCTTTCAAAAGCCGCAGGCAAGCCAATGGAATAAACCTGCTTTATCTGATTTAACTCTATTTTAAAAAATTGACTTTTGCTTAAAACGGTGCTGAACAACCCGTATCTTTTATTGTATAAAAGATAAATTCCAAGCATTGCTCCGCAGGCTTGAGATAATAAAAGTGCAATTGCAGCTCCTTGCAAAGACAAACGTGGAAATCCAAGCTTTCCGTATATAAGCATATACCCTAAAATAATATTCATAATATTTACGACCACAGCTATGTACATAGGTGTCTTAGTATTGCCGCAGGCCTGAAATGCAGCGGTTACTGCTGACATAATCAATAAAAATGGGGCTGTTAAAACAACAATCTTCAAATAAGCATCAGCTGCCTGCAATGTATAGGTATTAGCTGTAAAGAATGTTGTTATATTATGTGAATTAAAAAGAACAATCAAAATTATTAATGCCGCAAGCAAACATCCTGATAAACAGGTTTGTTCAAATGTTTTTTTGGAATTTGCCATGTCGTTTTCGCCACGATTCTTTGCAATTACCACCGTAGCTCCGACACCAATCCCCTTAAACAGACACCAGAGTATTCCTGTTACTCTTGAACTGATACCCTGTGCCGAAATTAACGAAGGAGTAAGCCTTCCTATCATTGCAGCTGAAATAAGCCCTGCTGACATTTGAAATATATTTTCCAGCATCACAGGAATTATAAGAAAAAAAATCTGCTTTCTAATCACCTTTGAGTCGTAGACTTTTTCTGTCATATCCACCTCTGTTTTTATATAATACAACTACTATTGTATTGTACATTACAACAACAGACCTTTCAAGTGAAAAGAATCATCTGTCTTTCGTCAACTTTATTTGTAAATTAACATTTTTAATCAGATTTCCCAAGTGAATAATAATCCTTATAACAGCTATACCAATCTGTACAATATACATCCTCATCCAGACCATTTATAGTTCTGTCCATAGCTTCATAGAAACTATGCGTTGTAGGTATCATAACCGGGTTTCCAGGCATCCAGTTGGATGGTGTATAGACATTGTATGCTTCTGTCAATTGAAGCGAATCTATAATCCTTATTACTTCATATGTATTTCTGCCGCAAGAAGCAGGATAAGTCAATATTGCACGTATTCTTCCTTCAGGACTTATTATAAACAAATCTCTTACACTTTCCTCATAAACTCTGTCCGGATTTACAATTCCATACTTATGAGCTATTTCGGCATTTCTGTCTTCTAGCAGCGGAAATGGAATTATCATGCCATAATTGTTGAATATATCCATTTTCCATTCAATGTTGGCAAAATTATTATCTATTGTCAAAACCAATATCTGCACATTCCTTTTAACAAATTCTTCATGTTGATTGGTAAAAGCTATCAGCGACGTAGTGGATGTAGCCGCAAAATCCCCAGGTTCACTCACAAGCACCACCCACTTTCCTCTGTATTGTGATAATGTTACAACTCCTTCGGTTGACAAAGCAGTAAAGTCAGGAGCCATTCTTCCTATTGTAATGCATCCTGTATTTATATCTTGATTGTTAATACTCATGATAACCTCCATAATTAATATTCTTATTATATGTTCATTATTTTATTATGGTGAAATCAAGCCTACTAATAGATCGTATTTACTAAATGTATAAAATTATCATAATGGCACTACCTATCTTCATATAAATATTTTAAGCAAAAAAGTAAAACCGGGGAACTTGGTCCCCGAAATTAGTAAATAAATAGTTTGAAAATATTAATTTCCTTCTATAACAGTATTCGTATGTTTATTTAATTTTATCATCAGAAAAATCATTGCCGGAATATAAGTTATTGCAGTTATGGCAAAGGTTGCTGCAAATCCTGTATACTCTGCGGCAAATCCAAACAAGGGGAATACACATATCATAAATATACTGAAGCTCAGGCTGTCAAACGATAAAATAGTAGCTCTGTATTCCGATGGTATTCTCATGTTTATATAATTGCTGAAAAGAGTAAATCCCATCCCGCCTGTGATAAAAGTCAAAAGATAAAAGATTACAGAATATTCTTCAAATAATGACAGACCTGCCAGGACAAATATATTCAATGTTGAAATAATCAATATTGATCCTTTGAAATTTAGCATCTCTTCAATTCTATAGGCATATTTAGAGCTAAATGCCTCCATAAGGCTTCCGGCCGCACATATAATTGCAATTGCAGTCTTCGTATAACCCATATCAGAAAAATACTGCTGGCTATAAAAAAATACTGTGGTTTGAAGACTACCCATCAATGCCGATAACATTATTACGTAAAAAACATTTTTTCTTAGTCTTAAAACGTTGATGCTTGTAATTAACTGATTAATAATAATCCTTTCTTTTTTTGCCTGTTTATAAAATTTATCAGCGTTTATAGTCATAGTCGGTTCATCGAAATTAAAGGAAATACACAATGCTGCTATCTGAACTATTGTTCCAAAAATATATGCATACAAGAAATTAATATCAGCTAAAATTCCTCCCAATAATACAGCTATTCCTTGCGATATTGACATAACAAATGCCAGCTGGCCCCATATTTTTTTATATCCCTCTTCTTCTCCTAATTCCTTTAAACTATCAAATATCAAAGCTTCTGCTGCGCCTGAATTTAAATTCATGGCAGCACTGCTTAATATAAATGAAACTGCAAATCCTAAAAAGCTGTTCGATGTTATCATTAATATGCATGATAACACATTAACCCCACGGCCAAGAACAACACAAAATTTTCTTCCTCTTAAATCTGCTAAAGCGCCGCTTGGCAGCTCCAGGCACAAACCTGTAATATGATAAATTGATTCAAGAATTCCTATCTCAATCAGGGACATACCCTTAAATGCCAGAAACAACACCCATATTGCCGATGTAATGTTTAATTGTAAAAAAAAGTTATATATATAACCTATCGATATATTTCGTTTTAAATTATTATTCATATTTCCTCCAAAAATCTTATTTAATAAATAAAATAAACCCTTGCAATAAATTTTAATGCAAAAGGGCGATGGAGAAATATCCAATTTAAAAACACAGTCTCGTTCACCCAAATTATTTGCTCTCTGTGCTCACATAATTTGGGATTTTGTTGCAGTTGGCCTACCGCCGTTCTTCAGAAAAAACACTCTGAAAAACATAGTTAGGACAATATAAAAGGACTCGGTATATAAACCCGAGTCCTGTAATTATTAATTATAAAATAATTATATCAGCGTGACGGACTGCATGATTTACAATCGACTGTATGTTCTAAAAATGGATACACTTCTCCCGTAAAACGAAAAAATACCATTTTTTGAAACAGAGCTGCTGAACTTACATTGTTTATTAAATTTAAAATTCGCAGCACAGATTGCTGTAATCATAACTTACTCCTTCTTTAATATTGTCAACTTATTATATAGTAATTTGCATTATTTGACAACAATTAAATTGCAATAATTTTATATTCTGTATATTCTGAGTGTTTATTCTATTATTCCGCCTTCGATGACTATATTCTCGGGATCTGCAGCTTCACCATATACCGGAGCTAATGTAGCTTCATAATCGGCGTGGAATAACTGTTCGCCGGCTAAAGATTTAATTTCATCATTTAACCAGTTCAACAGCTCTGTGTTGCCTTTTTGAACTGCCGGCGCTATTGTATCCAAGCTTCCTAAGGATTCTATACCTACCGTATATCCTTTATTTTCAATTGCCCATGCCAGAACTTCGGTATTATCAGTTGAAAATGCATCTCCGCGGCCGTCCAGCAACGCACCGTAAGCTTCACTGTACTGATCGAATTTTAGTAATTCAACATCAGGATAGTTCTCAGTAAAGAATGTATCGGCTGTTGTTCCTTTTGCTACTATCAGGGTTTTTCCATTAAGCTGTTCCACATCTGTTATCAATGTGTCGTCAGGTGATACTACGCCAAGAGCTACCTTCATATATGGAAGTGCGAAGTCGACTTTTTCGGCACGTTCTTCTGTTACAGTAAAGTTTGCAAGAATAATATCAACCTTTGCGGTTACCAGATATTCTACACGGCTGGCTGCTTCTACAGGTACATATTCTGCTTCAACACCTAAATCTTTTGCAATTCTGTTTCCAAAATAAACGTCATATCCCTGATATTCACCGTTTTCATCTACATAGCCAAAAGGTTTTTTATCACTGAAAACTCCGATAATAACCTTGCCGCTTTCTTTGATTTCCTCTAAGGTCCTGGCAGTTCCCGAAGAAACCTGCTGAGAATCACTTGGCTCTGCAGGGCTGCCTGCGCACCCTGTAAATACTGAAGCAATCAGTGTAAGTGTTAATATTAATGTAATAAATCTTTTTAAATTTTTCATGATAAGTTCTCCTATTTCTTATTTACTTTTTTATCTTCAACGCCTTTAACAGCATTAAATTCAAACATATTTAAAAATTGCTTTGCACGCTCTGTCCTTGGTTTTGTGAAAAATTCAGAAGGACTGTTTTCTTCTACAATCTCACCTTTATCAATAAATACAATTCTGTCAGCTGCCGCACGTGCAAACTGCATTTCATGTGTTACAATAACCATGGTACTGCCTTCTCCGGCAAGCTCAAGCATAACATCAAGAACTTCCCTCACCATTTCAGGATCTAATGCTGCAGTAACTTCATCGAAAAGCATAACCTCAGGATGCATGCACAATGAACGCACTATTGCAACCCTTTGCTTTTGACCTCCTGAAAGCTGTCTTGGATAAGCATCCTTTTTTTCAAGTAAATTTACTCTTTTTAACAGCTCCTCTGCCTCTTTGATTACTTCAGCTTTATTCCTTCTCTGAGCCTTTAAAGGTCCTAGTGTTATATTTTCAAGAATAGTCATATGAGGAAATAAATCATAGCTTTGAAAAACCATCCCTATCTTTTGACGTACGAGATGCATTTTTTTTGACCGGTCACTGATAACTTCTCCCTGCAATAAAATTTCTCCGCCTTGTATTTGCTCTAAACCGTTTATACATCTGAGCAGTGTGCTTTTGCCGCATCCTGACGGTCCTATGACTACCGCAACTTCTCCTTTATAAATATCTAATGATATATTTTTTAAAACTATGTTATTGTCATATTGCTTATTTAAATTTTTTATTTTAAGTAAAGCTTCATCTTTCATGCTGACTCCTAACTATTCCACTGTTTTTCTAATTTTGCTGCCACTAAAGAAATTGGATAGCAAACAATAAAATACAGGAAAAAAATTGTTCCGTATACCCAAAGGGGTGCTGACGGCACTGATAAACGCGATGCTTCAATTATCTGCTGACCTACCTTCAACACCTCCACAACTCCTATCAGGACAATTAACGATGTTGTTTTTATCATTCTTGTAACAAGGTTTATTGCTACAGGTACTAATCTCCTCACAGCCTGTGGAATTATTATATACATATAAATTTGCACTATAGTAAGTCCGATTGCTTTGCCACTTTCGTATTGATGCTTTGGTATGGAAAGAAGCGCTCCTCTTACTAAGTCGCCCATTTCGGCTGTACCCCAAAGTGAAAAGACAATAACCGCCGAAAGCTCTCCTGACAAATTGATTTGAAAAGCTTTCGTCAATCCAAAATATACTAAAAACAAAAGCACCAGCTGCGGCATTATACGTACAGCCTCTAAGTAAATTCTGGTAATTGCTTTAACAACAGGATTTTTACCGGTCATTATCATACCCAGAACAATTCCCAGCACAACAGAAATGATAACAGCAATCAATGATATTTTAACAGTGACCCACAATCCTTCTAGCAATCTTATAAAATTTCTGCCTTGAAACAAAATACTAATCCCCAAATCCTGCATATTTAAGCTTCCTTTCTATAATTGTAAACACTATTGATATGGGCAATAAAATTATTGCATATGCTGTTACAAGCATTAATAGCGATTCATCTGTCTTGTAATATAAACCGATTAAATCCTTCGCCACATACATTAAATCAGCCAATGCTACCGCGCTAAACACTGACGTTTCTTTAATCAAAAAAATTATATTTGCCAAAAATGCAGGAATTGATATTGTAATTGCCTGAGGCAGCAAAATAAATTTAAGAACCTGAAACTTTGTCAGTCCTATACTTAATCCCGATTCAATCTGAATATCCGCGACAGCTTCTAAACCGCTTCGGAATGCTTCAGACATATAGCTTCCGCCTAAAAATATTAATCCTGTAATTGCACAGCTTTCCGAGCTGAGCATTATCCCCAGCTTCGGCAGACCAAAGTACAGAAAAAAAAGCTGTATTATCAATGGGGTGTTCCTTGATAATTCAATATAAATCCCAATAAGGCTTCTTAATACAGGCACCTTGTAGTACCGGATAAAACTGCAAATTAATCCTGTAATAGCTGCCCCCGTAATTCCGGTTGCTGCAATTCGAAATGTTAATTTGCCTGCTTCCACGTAAAGCGGAGCAAATTCCTTTATAAATTCAAAATCCATTATATTTCCTCTTCATTAAATACAATCTTTATATTAATTTCTATAATATTGCTTTTTTCACCTCCTTATATTTTACTGAAAACAAAAAACCTCCGCCTCTGCAACTCAGAGGCGGAGGTATAACTCCGCGGTCCCACTCTGTTCAGGCATTATTAATTAATAATAATGTCCATCTCATAACCAACACTAACATGTTGTTTCTCGGTAACGGGAGATCCGTAACAGCCTACTGTTGTTCGGCCTAACATTCATAGGGGCACTTCAATTAAGTTTATGCATAGAGCCTTCTCAGCCTTGAAGCCCCTCTCTGTATGGTCCGCTAAATTTACTTTCCCTAATCACTATGTTTAATTTTATAAAAATTATTCGTGTATATATTTAACATATAGTTATGAAGAAATTATGAAGAAAAATTATATGATTAATATATTTTCCCTTCATAATTTCTCCACAATTAAGCTGTATAATTAATTCAGGATTTTAAATTATTAAATAATTCAGTCCCCCGTAAAAGATATAACCTATAAAAAATAAGACTGCGAAAGTCTTATTTTTTATGAGAAAATATCTACTCTTTTTTCATCAACAATCTGTAATCACTTTAAGGTCCGTCCCCATAATGGGGGTTTTACTTAATTATAAACTTTGATTCTACCTCTACCTTCACATGGTACAAGTTATCATCATTTATAAACACATTAGTAATATAGCAGTTTTTTAGTTTGTCATATATCACTTTAACTTCATTGGTATCCATATCTAAAAGGTAATATGACGTCACCAGACAGTAGCCTTTATCTACTGAACAGCTTAAGAGAAGATTATTGTCTTTTTCCTTTACAAATATTGTATGTGTGTTAGGAAAATTCATACTCCGAACTTGTTCGGATTGTTTACTCGTCAGGTTATATTTAAAAAGTGATGTATATTCCTTATCATATTTCAAATAAAAAATGTTATCTTTATACTTTGTAAATGAAAGTCCGCTATCTTCTATTATTTTTTCTTGATCTTTTCCGTCACATGCGGCCGAATATAAATCGCCTTGGGATTTGTAGTAAATGTGGTCATCTGTTATCTTAAATTCCTGTGTGGGCTGATTAATAATTTTCTTTTTATTAGTGCCATCCTTTTTAACTCTATATATGCCATCATCTTGATAATAATATATATAATCTTTGTAAATCTCGCTAAAGAATGACGAATCCGGAGCTAAATCATTGATAAGCATTTGTCTGTTAGTTCCGTCCAAGTCAATCTTATAATATCCCTCAATTGTATGGTCACTCTTTATTGTAGGATAATATATTCCACTGCTGTTTATCTGAAATTCAAATATATTGCTGTCTAACAGCTTCATCTTATTGGTACCGTCAGTTTTTACTCTGTATAAGCCTTCATATTCCTCGTAGTAAATCCAATCGTCTATGACGTTCCATACTGTAGAAAACATTTCCGGTACAATAATTTCAGATAATTTTGTATCAATGTTGTACCTAAGAAGCTTGCCGCCACCATCTGGTTTATAGTATACATATGGATACTGCACTTCTTCTATATTAAAGGCATCTTGAATGGCGATAACATCATTTTTTCCTGTATTTATATTATATCTTTGAATGCTGTTTATTACCTCATTTTGTAATAATATAATCAGCATGTCATTTTGTAATCCCACATCTCTGATTTCAGAGCCCTCAAAAACTAAATTACTCATTACACTGTCTTTATCCTGCTTATACACATCATAATAACGCCTCAGCCAATATATATTATCTTCACTGACTAATATATTATCAGCAGGCTTGTCATACAGCTTATTTTCAAAGCTGCCATCATGATTCATAAAATAACCGTAATATTTATCTGAAAAATATACCTTATCATTGTCAACATTTAAACATTTAGCAGATTTAGTGTTAATTTTGACATTATAACTTCCATCAATTTCAGCTTTATATATGTTGCTGTTATCAAGAAGATTTATATAGTAAATCCATCCATTTACTAAGTTTGGATAAGCAATCTCACCTTGAATTAAAATTTTCTTATTATTACCATCCTTATCAATTGCACATAGATTTCCTCCATCTAACCCTTCACAATAATATAAGTTATTCTCTAAAACATTGAGAAAAGAAGCTGCACCACTGACAATTTGCTGCTTGTCAGTACCATCAAGGTTAGATTTGAATATCCCGCCGTTGTTATCTTCATAATTATATTCAATATAATAAATTGTCTGATTATCAATATAAAATTGATCTACATGACCATTAATTATCTTGTCGTTCTCGCTCATGTTTTGATTAGTTCTGTATAAGCAATTATCTCTAATATTAATATAGTAAAACTCACCGTTATTTTTTATGATATTCATGCCATTGATAATATTTCCATAATCCGGACCTGTGTTATTATTTTTTAAAGTATCAATTTTTATATAATGTTCATTATTGACTTTAGTTATTGGTACTCTCATGTCATTAATATATACATTTAACTCAATAGATTCTGAATTTTTTTCTAATGCATATGCCGCAGAACTCAAAATTGATGACAGAAAAAAAATCGTTATAAAAAATGCGAAAAATTTCTTCATGTTTCCCCTCCTGGTTTTTTTATAATAAGAACCCCTATATTCTGTTGTATATTTGATAAATCATACCATTATTTCTAATATTTTTCAAATATTTCTCATAATCAGGATCCTTTTCCTTTTGACATAAAAATACCTCTCGGTACTATATCCGAGAGGTTTAAATTTAGCAAAGCTTTACTTTAAATTATTTATTAATTATTCTCATTCTTAGCCTTGTAATCAGCTACAACTTTTTCTGCCATGTTTGACGGCATTTCGTCGTATCTCAGGAACTCCATTGTAAAGCTTCCTCTGGCCTGGGTCATGGATTTTAATTCTATGGCATATGTGTACATTTCTGCCATAGGTGCTTCTGCCATAACCAGCTGACTGCCGTCAACCTGTTGCTCCATACCGAGGATTCTTCCTCTCCTCTTGTTCATATCGCCCATGATATCACCGAGGTACTCGTCCGGAATGCTTATTTCAACCTTGGCAATTGGTTCCAGCAATATCGGTTTTGCTTCAGTCATACCTTTTTTGAATGCCAGTGAAGCAGCTATTTTAAATGCCATTTCATTGGAGTCAACATCATGGTATGAACCGTCATATAATATCGCTTTAACTCCCACAACCTTGCAGCCTGCCAATACTCCTTTGTCCAGGCAGTCTCTTAAGCCCTTTTCTACAGCCGGAATGAAGTTTCTTGGAACTGAGCCTCCAAATATTTCTTCTGAGAATATAAATTCTTCCTGAGTTGGTTCAAATTTGATGTGTACATCGCCATATTGTCCTGCACCGCCTGATTGTTTCTTGTGCTTACCCTGGACGTCAGATTTACCTCTGATTGTTTCTCTGTAAGCAACCTTAGGAGGAGTGAGGTTTACTTCAACCTTGAAATTATTTCTTAGCTTGCTTGCTATTACTTCAAGCTGGATATTTCCCTGACCGCCTATTACCTGTTCTTTTGTTTCTGAGTTTCTTTCTATTGTAAAGGTAGGATCTTCTTCGCTCAGCTTATGAAGACCTAATCCGACTTTTTCGTCATTATCTTTTGTTTTTGCACTTACAGCCATGAAATAGCATGGTTTTGGAAAATCTATGCCATCATATTCTACCGGATTTGATTTTAAAGAAATAGTATCTCCTGTAGTAAAATACTGCAATTTAGAAGTAGCTCCAATGTCTCCTGCTTTTATCTCGGAAGCTTCAACCTGATCTTTTCCTCTCAGAAAGAACACGTTTCCTAATCTTTCAGTTTCCTGACTTCTTGCATTGTATATATCCATATCCTTCTTTAAAGAACCGGACATTACTTTAAATAATGTGATTTTTCCAACAAACGGGTCAACGATTGTTTTAAATACAAAAGCTGATGGTGAGTCAGAATCGGACTTCACATCTTCCGCATCCTGCTCTGTCGGCATATACTCTTTTATTACTTTCATTAATAAATTTGAACCCAAATTCTTGGTTACGGCACCTAAGACAACAGGAACAAGCTCACCGGTAAGAACTGCTTTTTTCAATCCGTTATGAATTTCCTCATCAGAAAATTCTTCTCCGTTAAAGAATTTTTCCAACATTTCTTCATCTGTTTCAGCAACTGATTCCATTAGTATTGCTCTGAAGCTTTCAGCTTTTTCTGCAGTGTCAGGCAGGGTTTCAACGGGATTTAGTCCTATATAGCATTGTCTTGTCAATATATCCATGTATCCGTCGTGATTATCACCCTTTCCCAGAGGAATTGCAAACGGAACTACCTTATTGCCGAATTTATCTCTCAGACTTTCAAGCAGCTCATCGAATTTAACGTTTTCTTTATCCATTTTGTTGACTAGAATAACTCTTGGTAAGTTTCTTTGTTCAGCATATTTCCATGCTTTTTCCGTTCCGACTTCTATCCCTGAGCTGGCGTCAACCAAAATAACGGCACTGCTTGCAACTCTTAGAGCTCCGTATACTTCCCCTACGAAATCAAAATATCCAGGAGTGTCAAGAAAATTAATTTTTGTATTTTCATACTCTACAGGTATGATTGATGTGCTAATAGAAACTTGTCGATCTTTTTCTTCTTTATCAAAATCGGAAACTGTATTTCCGTCTTCAACTTTGCCCATACGATTTGTAACATTAGTACTGAATAAAAGTGCTTCCGTTAATGATGTTTTGCCACAGTTACTGTGGCCAATTAAGGCAACGTTTCTAATTTGGTCAGTGTTATACGTTTTCATTTGCTTTATTCCTCCTAATAAAATTGTGCTGATTTATTCTATTTTACATTAATTTACATTAGAAATCAATACAATTTTAATTATATGTTTATTCATCGGAATTATGCAAATAATATAAAAAACCTTATATTTTACCATATGAATAAATAAACTATACTTGCATTAAAGCAAAATATTTTTTGCAAATTTACCTTACCGGTGATATAATTTTCGAGGATATGAAATGTTGGAAGGTAACTTATGAACGAAATAATACTTAATTACATAATTCAGGCAATTCTTGGAGGAGCTTCGGGATATATAACTAACGATTATGCCATTAACATGCTTTTTAAGGAATATACCCCCTTAAAAATAGGCGGTGTCATTAAAAAAACAAGACATGAGTTTATTGAAAATATAAGCTCCATGGTAGAAAATGACATAATAAACAAGGATAAGCTTCAGGAAATACTAAGTGATGAGAAATTTAAAAAAGAATTCGAAAATATGACAGCTGATTTTTTTAAAAACAGTCTTTATGAAGAAGCGGGGTCAAATACCTTCGTCCATATTAATGGTTTCGAGCAGTCTGTTAAATCAGTTGATATTTTTGCTGCGGGAATTATTAACGAGCATATGCCAAAGCTATATGAAGCAATTGCTGAAAGTATCAATATCAACAACTTTTTAAGCCCCGTACAGCTTAATAAAATCAACAGTTCTTTTTATGCTTCATTGAATGAGACAGTTGACACTTCAAGCATCTTGGAGAATTTTATATTATCAGTAATCAAAAGCAATGATAAGTTAATATTAAATAAAATTATTAATAAAAAAATCTGCAATGCTGTTATTTCAAATGCCGTTAATATATTCCTGAATGCTGTGTCGGGAAGCGACAGTAAAAAAATAATTGAGCTTTTAACTTCAATCGGTATAGGAAACGCCCTCAATAGGTCAAAGGAAATTATCGGCAATAAAAAATTAAAGGAAGTTATTAATATAGAAAGCTATACTTTAAATAATATTAATGAAAGCTTTTTAAACTATATTAATTCTGATAAAGGAATCAGTTTAATAAGCAACTTGTCAGACTCATTGTTTTCGTATGGCAGGGAATGCAACAAATCAATATTTCAGCTTTTAGATATTTCCTTTGAAGAAAATTTAAAGCTTTATCTTATCAGAACTATTCCTTCTGTAACAGAAAATGTTGTTGCGTGGGTTAATTTAAACAGCGATTTAATTGATAAGCTGATTGAAGAATCAATAGATGATGTTATAAAAGAATCTGATGGTATAAAATCAAAGCTGTTGTCTTTAATTAAAGATACTTACTTCAAAGATTTAAGCAAAAAATACAGCATTGCTGACAAGATTATATCTTATATAGAGAAAAACTCAGAACCGGAAAGGTTAAGCCGAAATTTAAGCGCTAAATTAATTGAAATATTAAATAATCTGACTGTAAAAGAGATAATCCTCGAGTTAGAAAGAAATAACATCACTCCCGAAAGTGTTGCTGATTTTGTTGTAACTTACATAATTAAAAATTCTGAATCTATACTTAGTGGAACTGCTGAATATATTTTAGAAATTGAAATAAAAAAATTACTGCCTATGGAACTGATAGATGATGGGCTGAACTTTTCTGCGGTAAATAAACTTAAAGAGTTTGCCTCTTCTGATCTCGCCAAAAATTATTTAACTGACAAAGCAAATGAATTCGCTGAAAATATTTTATCTAAGGAACTAAGAGAGCTTGTTGATGACGAAAAATTAAAAACAATTTCTGAAGAATCAAGGAAATTTTTAATAAATCAGATAAAATTAAATGAAAAATTTATAAAAACCTGGATTGCAAAAGAAGTTCAAATAATTGCAAAATCTTATTCTTCATTAAAACCGGATTCAAATTCAATTAATAGATTAAATACAGAATTGTATAAAAGTTTCGAGAAGACAGCTGAAGGGCTAAAGGATGTTAAGCTTTCAACTGCTCTTGATAAATTGAACTCTATTGATAATTTATCAAAGAACAGCTCTGAGTCTATTCGTACATATGCAGTAAAAAATGCAGATATAATTCTAAGCGGTTCAATAAAAGCAATTGCTGCTGATAATTTAAACAAGCTTAATGATGATGAGCTTGTTGATTTGGCTAATGGATTTATAGGCAGAGAACTTAAGCCAATCATGTATTTTGGAGGAATTTTAGGAGTCGCTGCAGGATTGATTTTAGCGGCATTTCAAAATCCCACACTTGACCCCGCTAAGTTTAACATTACTAATATGCTGGTATATGCCTTTGTTGGATATGTTACAAATTTAGTTGCCATCAATATGATTTTTAAGCCTTATAAAGAAAAAAAACTGCTGTCAAAAATACCTTTTTTACGTAATTTCTCTTTAGGCTATATTATAAAAAACCAAAAAAATTTCGCCCAAAATACTGCTCATTTCATAGATAACAGCTTATTAAGCAAAAAAAGCATCAATGAGTTGTTTGGCAAATACTATGACAGAATCAAGCTTTCCTTTACAAAGACTATTGCAGAAAATGACTATAGAACTCTTACTATTATGCTATATAACAACAAAAAAAATGCAGTAAATAGCATTTATTCATTTTTAAGGACTACGGCTAAGGAAAGCATCCACAATATCAGCTCTTACATTTATGAAAAAGTAAACAACACCAAGATATCTTCTTTTATAAATGATAAAGCCAAAAATAAAATAATCTCATCAATAAATGCGGGATTGCTTAGTTCAACACTTAGCAGCAAAATACACTCATTAATAAGCTCCGACAACTCGCTTGAAAGTAAATTGTCAGAAAATTCTTTTAAGAAATATTTTAATGCAGTCGGAAGCAATTATTTTAATAAAGTGAGCCTGACACTAAATAATGAAGATGAACTAAACAGCCTTATTTTGGAATATGATAACAAATATAAAATATATACCCAAAAATCAATAAGTGAATTGATTGACCCTGAAAAAAGAGAAGATCTTGCCAAGTCGATATCAGGAAAAATAAGCAGCATTGTTTTGTCCAGGAAATCAAGAGATCAAATTTCTGACAGAGCTGTAAGCTTGATTAATAAGCTGATAGACAGAAATAAAAGCTTTGGAGAAATATTTGACGGAAAATTCAGGAATTATGTTGATTTTCAATTACCAAAATTGCTTGATACCCTGACTAAATCTATTATAAATAATATCAAAGCAAGCAGATTAAAAATATCATTGATAATTCAATCAGAAATCAAAAATCAACTTGGTTTTGTAGAAAAAAGTATGTATACTCTCATGGGCGGCGACGAAATTATCAATGAACTTATTTCTAAAATTATACTTATAAAAATCCCAAGATTTATAGATGATAAAAAACTTGAACTTGGCAGTATAATAAGCATACTGCTCGAACAAAGACTCTACAAATCAAAGGTTGAGGTACTGTACACCGGTTTAAACAAGCTTCAGCTGAACGATATAATTGACAATTATTTAAATAGTGATAACTCCTTAAGGATAGAAAATAAAATCAATGCCTTAACCGCTGATTTATTCAGGATGGCTGAAGGGGTTAAATTAAACAGTATTTTGAATCTGTTTTATGCTGATGAGCTAAGTACATTTTTAAATATATACAAAAAAGAAATATCTTCCTTTACAAATGAATTAAGCTTGAATATTAATAATAATAAATCACAAATTATTGAAAAGCTGTCAGACTATACTGATTATCTAGCTGACATGTTCTTTAAATCAAGTTTTGCGGAGGTATTTGAAAACATCTCAGAGGACGACATAAAATATATCCAGGATAAAATTTATAAAGAGTTTAATAAAAATAATTTTGAAGATATTCTTGGTTCAACCCTGAATGAAATAAAGAACCACATAAACAAAAATACCGGTGAATTCATTGACAAGGATGATTTTATAAAGTCTCTAGAAAAAAATATAATATCTCTGACAGAAAATTCAGAATTTGAAAAAACTGTCAAAGAGCATTTCAATGCTGTAATTGATGAGACTATTTCAGAAAATTTTGCCTTTATAGACAATGCATCCAAAGATTATTTGCTTAATATATTTGTAGAGTCATGCATAAGCAGCTTAAAAAGAAATCTTAATGAGATATTGAAATCAATAGAATTTGATAAAATTGCCTCAGAAGAAATTGAAAAGATGAAGCCTGAGAAAATTCATGAGTTGTTTGACTCTTTTGCAGGAAAATATTTCAAAAGATTAATGCTTTACGGCTTTGGGGGTTTTGTGTTTGGAATCAATATGTATGTCGGATTCTCATTGACGCTGTTGAAAATAATTTCGGAACTATATAACAAAGGACCGCGTAAATAGCGGTCCTCAGGTCTGCCATCTTGTTGACAATATAATTATTTATCTGCTGCTGTACCCATCAAGTTTGAATTATCAAACATCATTTTACTTAAATTGTAAGCTGCAAGTAATTGATAACGACCAATTTCAGCTTGTGCCAAACCCGTATCAGCTTCTAATACATCCAGAGATGTCGCCATTCCATTATCGTAAAGCAGCTTATTTATACGGGCAGCTTCCTTTGACAATTCTACGGTTTTATCCATATTAACAAGAGCTCTCTCAGCTTTAACCAGATTCAAGTATGCTTTTCTTACATCAAGTTCAACATCCTTATAAGCCTGAGGCACATTTAATTCGGCATCCTTTAGCTTTTCCACCGCCGCTTTGTGCTCTCTCAGGTTAGATGTGTAGTACGCTTTGTAAGCATGAGTTTCAATTTTTTGAAGCTCCAGTTCATTTGCTGCAGCAAGGATTTCCGGTCTTTCTGCCTTGGCTTTTGTTATAGCATCCTCCAAATTGATTTCTGCAGTTGGAATATATGTCAGCTCTGTGTCTGTTAAAACAATTTCAGAATCAAATGGTAAATCCAATTTATTCAATAAATCAAGCTTTGCTATATTCAAATCATCCATAGCTGAATCCAAATCGGTTTTAGCCTGCTGCACTGCCATTTCACCGCTTAATACCTCTGCCTTTGTAGCAGAGCCGTTATTGAATTTTAAATTTACTACTCTTAACTGCTCATTTGCCTTACTCAGCTTTGCATCATTTATTTCAATAGCTTTTTCAGCAAGCAGTACATTGTAGTACAATGATTTTGTAGAAAATTCAATTCCCTTAACCAGCAATTCTCTGTTTTTTTCAATCTGCTTCATTTGAGTATCGGCATATGTTACATAGTAACCATTTTTAGCCAATAATGTGTCAACGTATTTATCAGTAATATCTATCTCCATTGCAGAAATGACATCCAATGACAAACCCATCAGCATTTCGGCTTGTTTCTTGGCATCACTGCCTTCCTTTCTGGCATCCTGCATCTGTTTGATTCCGTCATCGATTTTCCACATTTCCCTGTCATTTTCAATTGCCATTTCCACAGCATCATCAATAGACAATTCATATATATTATTTTCTTCTTGTACAGCTTCTTCAGATGTCGCTTCTGTGCTTGTTGTTACTGCTGCTGTGTCTTCTGCAGCTGCAACATTTGTCAATGTACTGAGCGTAAGTACCATTGCAAGCAAAAATGATATTTTTCTTTTCATAGTATCCTCCGTAATTATTATGTAGCTGATTTATATTCCCAATATAATAAAAAACTCTTATATATCTATATTACACCAAAACCATTAAATAACAAGTCAAATATTATATCTTCATTGCTGAAATCATAATCTTTTTTGTACATCTTGAGATTGAAATATTCTCCAACTGTGCCCACTATGAGACAGGCTATTAAATCAGAAGGTATATCTTTTCTTACTGCGCCTTCCTTTTTCCCCTGTTCTATTATGTCAACAATAATCCTGTTAATATCTGATATGTAATCAAACATTGTTATTAAAACTTTTTCAGAAATAATATTTTTATATACCATAATGTAATCAATCGGGTTTTTCCCGAATTCCTCATGAGCTGAATTTCTTTTTTTCTTAAATATCATCAAAATCTTATCCTTGAAGGAAATATCCATATTGCTTATTTCTACAGTACCCGCAAGAATTGATTCCACAAATTCGACACATGTTTCATCAAATATCTCCTGCTTGTTTTTGAAATATCCATAAAGCGTACCTTTTCCAACACCTGCTCTCAGGGCTATATCCTCCATTTTTGTGTTATGGAATCCCTTTTCTCTAAATAGAGCTCTGGCAGATGTTAATATATCAGTTCTTTTTTGATTTTCCGCCACATTTTCCTCCTTATGCGGGAGGGCACAAAGCCCTCCCCTGCATTAAATTTGCTCTATTACTTCATTTTTATTTTTCTTGAACTTTCTTTTAAAGAATTCAGAAATATCATCAAATATCGTGTACATAACAGGTACTACAACCAAAGTCAGTACTGTTGAAAGTGATAATCCTCCTATTACTACAATACCCATTGACTGAGTGAGCTCCGCTCCTTCTCCTATCCCAAATGCCATAGGAACCAATCCCAATATTGTTGTAAGCGCAGTCATCATTATCGGTCTTATTCTTATAGGCCCTGCTTTCATGATTGCTTCATTTCTGTCTTCTCCTCTGGTTCGTCTGTTGTTTATATAGTCAACCAGGACTATTGCATTATTTACAACTATACCAACCAAGATTATCAGACCGATTATTCCTATAACATTGAGGGGAAGGCCTACTATGAACAGTCCGATAAATCCGCCTGACAATGCAAGAGGTACGGAGAACATTATTGATAAAGGCTGAATCAGGGATTCAAACTGTGCAGCTATTATCATGTAAACAAGTACTATTGCAACCAGCATAACCATTGCCAGATCAGTAAATGTCTCTTCAATCTGTTCTGTTTCTCCTCCGAATGTGTAACTGTAGCCGTTTGGCATTTCATATTGGTTAAGAAGTTTCTCTATTTCAGTTGAAACAGATTGAACATCTCTGCCAACCACACTGCCGCTTACTGTAAGAACCCTTGTTTGATTTTCTCTCATAATGCTGATAGGGCCTTCTTCTATATTTATATCTGCAATTTCTGAAAGAGGAACAGTGCTTCCTGCTGGTGTAGGTATCGGAAGCATTTCCAATAAGGACATGCTTTGCCCGTACATGTTGTCACCCTTCAGCACAACATCCAGCTCATTGCCGTCAACCTTGAACTTTGTAACATTTGAACCTGATAATGTACTGTTGACCGCTGAGCCTATTTGAGCGGTTGTCAGTCCATATTGAGATGCAATTCCTCTGTCGGCAACAATCTGAACCTGAGGTATTCCGTCATCATAGCTTGTCGTAACTTCTCTGGTTCCTTCTACCTTATCTATTATATTTTTAAAATCATCTCCGATATTTTTAAGAGTTTCTATATCATCACCCTTTACACTGATACTGATTGCTCCTGAACCGGATCCCATCATCATCATTGATGATTCTGAAACACTTATTTCTGCACCGGGTACATCTTTTGTAATTGTCCTTATTTCATCACTGACTTCTTTTACACTTCTGTCCCTTTCATCTAAATCACTTAAAATCACAGTCATGGAGCCAGAGCTGGAACCGCCTGCTATGCTCATCATTCCGCTGCTTCCTGCGGAAGTAAATACCGATTCTACTTCAGGTATTTCCTGTATTAAGGATTGCATATCATTTAATGTATCGTCAACTTCTAAGGTTTCTGACCCCGGAGGCAAGTTGACCGTTACATTAATGATTCCCTCGTCTGTAGCAGGGAAAAACTCTGCTCCTACGGTAGTAAGCATGATAACACTTACGACAAACATAACCAGACTTATTGCAATGGTAATAAACCGATGTCTTAAGCTCCAGCTCAATATTTTTTTATAAGCTGTAACTAATGCTCCATGCTTTTTTTCCTGTGCTTCCTCTGATTCCAGATTTTTAACCGAAACAAGTTTTGATGCCAGCATCGGAACAAGGGTTATAGCTATAATCAGTGAACTGAAAAGAGCTATAACTATGGAAAGAGCAAAATCTTTAAATATAGTGGCAGCCAATCCGCCGGTAAACACTATCGGAATAAAAACAGCAACTGTTGTCAATGTAGAAGCAGTAACAGCCATGGTCACTTCATTGGCACCATCAACAGATGCTTTAATTCTGTCCATCCCGAGACTTCTGTTTCGATATATATTTTCAAGAACAACTATGGAGTTATCAACCAGCATTCCTATCCCCAGTGCCAATCCGCCTATGGTCATCATGTTCAAGGTAATTTTGGCAAAATACAATATAACAAATGAAGTTATTATAGATATAGGAATTGAAAGTGCAATAACCAATGTTGTTTTAAAGCTTCTCAAGAATATCAAAAGAATGATTACTGCCAGAACACCACCCATTGTTGCAGTCCTTGCTAAATTTTGAATTGCAAAATTAATAAAGTCTGCCTGGTTAAATATGGTAACTATATTTATATCAGGATATTCCTGCCTGATTTTTTCTATTTCCTCTTCTACAGCCTTAGCAACATTAACCGTATTGCCGTCTGACTGTTTCATTATTGATACTTGAACAACTTCCTTGCCGTCTAACTTTGCAATAGTGGATTGTTCCTTATCAGTCAGCTTTACGTCTGCTACGTCAATTAATCGTACAGTACCTCCACGCGGAAGCGGTATGCTTATATTTTTAATTTCTTCTATTGATTTAAATTCTCCGACTGTTCTTACCGTAAGCTCATTGTTACCTTTTTTTACGGTGCCGCCCGGCAAATTGATATTAGCAGATTGTAGCATCTGAGCTATGTATGTGGAGCTGAGATTGTAGCCAACCAATGCTTCTTCCTTCAGCATTACTTCAACTTCTCTTTCAAGTCCGCCTGAAACTCCTGCTGAAGCTGTTCCTTCTATACGCTCGATGCGAGGAGCAACTATATCCTCTGCAATCTTCTGCGTAGTGATGATATCGCCCTTGCTGGATATTGCCAATTGTATTATAGGCATAGCATTTGGGTCCAGCTTTGCTACTATAGGTGAGGTTGTTCCTTCCGGCAAAAATCCTTCAATCAAATCAATACTTTCCCTTAATTGAAGCATTACCTCATCCATATCCGTTCCGAAAGCAAACTGCATCAGAACAATTGAGCTGCCTTCATTTGAATATGACATTACCCCTTCAATATTTTCCACTGTGGCAACTGATTGCTCCAGGGGTTTAGTTACTAAATTTTCTATTTCTTCCGGTCCTGCACCCTGGTAACTGGTCTGAACCATAACATATGGCAGCTCCATTTGAGGAAGTAAGTCTATCTGCAGCTTGCTTAATGAAACAACTCCCAGCACAATCACAATTAATATCATCATGGTGATTGTAACGGGCTTTTTTACTGAAAATTTTGCAAACATGCTTATTCACCCCTTACAACCTTTATTTTGCTTCCATCATTTACATAATCCTGTCCCTTGATAATGACCTTATCACCTTCAGTTAATCCTGATGTGATTTCTATATATCTTCCGGTATCCAGTCCTGTTGTAACCTCTTTTTCGACTGCGGCCTCTCCGTCAGCAACAAATACATACTTTTTGTATTCTCTTTCCTTAACCGCTTCGGTTTTAACTGCAAGTGCACTGTCTATTTTGTCAGTGTCCAGATAAACCTTGGCAAACATACCAGGTTTTATTGTTCCGTCATTATTTAATACAATATCCACATTATATAGGTTTGTCATCGGGTCGGCAGATGAGCTTACAGTATTAATGACAGCTTCCTCATTGTAATTTGCAGCACTTATTTCTACCTTAACCTTATCGCCTTTATAAATTTTATTTACCATGTTAGCGGGAACTCCAAATTCAATTGTCACACTTTCTGAATCAACAATTGTAATCGGAGGATTAGAGGACGCAGCATATTCTCCCTCAACAATATTTACACCTGATACTACGCCTGATATAGGAGCCTTAACTTCTGCATTATCCAGCATTGATGCCGCATTTTCATATGCAACTCTGGCTTGTTCAACTCCCATTTTTGCCGCTTGTAATGACTCGTCAGAAGCGGCAAGCTCTGCCTGTTCAAACTGAGTTTCAGGTACAGCTCCTTCTTCATACAATTTTTTAATTCTCTCAAATGAATCCTTTGCTGTCTGGATTTGCGCCGCGCTTACATCATAGCCGGCCTTTGCTGCATCATAAGCAGCATAAGCCTGTTTAACCTGTTTGTTTATATCGTCCTTATCCATAACAAACAATACATCATCCTTTTGAACCCTGTCTCCTACTTCTACATTTATCTTATCTACTTTTCCAGCCAATAAAGGAACAACATAGACGTCCTTGTCGGCATATACTTTTGCTGTCATTATGTTTTCTATGTAAAGCTCCGTTGGCTTTAAGGTTTCGACTTCAACAGCTATGTAAGATTCTTCTTCTGTCACAACAGCATCTTTTGTGTTGCATCCTGATAATACAAATGCCATAATCAATAATAATGTCAAAAATCTTTTCAATATACATCCTCCCAAAATTTCGACCGACCGGTCAGTTTTATATAGATTATAGCATTGTAGATTTGTACTGTCAATCAGGATATAACCTTTTTACAAAAATATTACAATAAACTGATTATAATAAAATAGGAGGGCATAAAACACCCTCCGTCCATTATAAATTTTTTATTATTTTAGTATGCTCTCGCTGCATATATCATGTGTTTTGCTTCCTTGCCGCAAATGTGACATTTGTGTCCCAGATCTTCCTGTTCAAATGGAATACATCTTATTGTAGCACCTGTTTCTTCTTTTAATTTATCTTCGCAGTCTCTTTCTCCGCACCACATCATTTTTGCAAATCCAGGTCGGTTAGGTAAATCTTTTTTATATTGCTCATAATCATCAACCACATATGTGTTAGCTTCTCTGTGAGATTTTGCTTTTTCAAACATATCTTTTTGCATTGTATCAAGCATTTCTGCAATAGTATTTTCTATATTGTCAAGAGATACTGTTTCTTTTTCCAGCTTATCTCTTCTGACTGCAACTGCCTGGTTATTTTCGATATCTCTTGGTCCTATTTCTATACGTATCGGATAGCCCTTCATTTCATATTGATTGAACTTCCATCCCGGTGAATTTTCAGTGCTGTCATCCAGCTCAACCCTGATTCCTCTCGCCTTCATTATATCAAACAATTCATTTGCTTTTTCCGATACACCCGGTTTGTTTTGAGCAATTGGAATAATAACAACCTGTGTAGTAGCCATCTTTGGCGGAAGAACAAGTCCTCTGTTATCGGAATGCACCATTATAAGTCCGCCTATCAATCTTGTGGAAATTCCCCACGAAGTATGGAATGGATACTGCTCCTGTCCGTTTCTTCCTTGGAATTTTATTTCAAATGCTTTTGTAAAATGCTGGCCAAGGTTATGTGATGTTCCTGCCTGCAAAGCCTGACCGTCATGCATCAATGCTTCCATCGTGTATGTTGCATAGGCTCCGGCAAATTTCTCTTTTTCACTTTTCTGGCCGACTACAACAGGCATAGCCATTAAATCTTCTGCAACCTGTCTGTATATATCAAGCATCTGTAATGTTTCTGCCTGCGCTTCTTCTTCTGTTTCATGAAGTGTGTGCCCTTCCTGCCATAAAAATTCAGAGGTTCTCAAAAATGGTCTTGTAGTTTTTTCCCATCTGACAACACTGCACCATTGATTATATAAATAAGGAAGGTCTCTGTATGAATTTAACCACTTCGCATACATGTGGCAAATAATTGTTTCTGAGGTTGGCCTTACAACCAATCTTTCGCCAAGCTCCTGATTACCTCCGTGCGTAACCCATGCTACTTCAGGAGCAAAGCCCTCAACGTGTTCCTTTTCCTTTGTCAATAAGCTTTCCGGAATCAACAGCGGAAAATACATATTTTTATGTCCCGTTGCCTTGAATTTTTCATCAGCAAATTCCTGAATTTTTTCCCATAAAGCATATCCGTATGGTCTTATTACCATGAATCCTTTAACAGGTGAGTAATCTACAAGCTCATTTTTTAATATAACATCTGTATACCATCTGCTGAAATCTTCTTCCATCGTTGTAATTTCTTTTACAAAACCTTTTTCCTTTTTAGCCATAGCTTCTCCTCTCGATTTAAATAAAATAAACCGCCTCTATGACAAGAGGCGGTTATCCGCGGTACCACTCTAATTACTGTCAATAAAAACAGCATCTCAATTTATATAAGGGGGTTTTCCCTTTGGGTTGTTACTCCCAAATACTCCAAGGCGGGTTCAAAATACAGCGGGTCAGAAATCTTCCACCAGTGATTTCCTCTCTATAGGCCATATATATTTACTAATCCTCTTCACTGTAAATATTAATTTATTGTATTCATAATATTAAAGTTTGATATCTTTGTCAATATATTTTATATTTTTTATATTTATTGATTATATTATTAAATATGGAAAATGTTATCTTGAAATAACCACTTGCTGCTTGTATAATTAAATTATGGTAAAACATAATAAAATTAGGAGGAAAAAAATAATGAAAAAAGTTACAAGTTTAGTATTAGTTGTATTATTAATTCTAAGCAGCTTCAGCTTTGTATTCGCTCAAGATGCTGAAACAACAAAAATCACTATTATCCACACTAATGATACTCATGCAAGATTAGAAGGCACAGCAGCTGAATTAGGCTTTGCAAAAATAGCAGCTTTAATTAAGGAAGCTAAGACAGCAAACCCAAATACACTGGTTCTTGATGCCGGTGACACACTGCACGGAATGCCGATAGTCAATATCAGCAAAGGTGAAAATGCGGTTAAAGTTATAAATGCTGCAGGATATGACTGTATGGCAGTAGGAAACCATGATTTCAACTACGGTCAGGGAAGATTATTGGAATTAAGAGATATGTCCGAAGTAGAATTCTTAAGTGCTAATGTATTAAATGAAAAAGGCGAATATTTGTTTACACCATATGTAATTAAAGAAATAGATGGAGTTAAAATCGGAATATTTGGATTGACAACGCCCGAAACAGCATACAAAACCAGCCCTGCAAATGTAGAAGGAATTACTTTTGCAGATTCAATTGAAATATCTAAAAAAATGGTTGAAGAATTAAAGGATAAAACTGATGTGATAATTGCCCTTGCACACATTGGATTGGATGAAAGCTCCGTTGTGACTTCTAAAGCTATAGCCGAAGCAGTAGAAGGTATTGACATAATAATTGACGGTCACAGCCACACACTGCTGGAAAATGGACTAGTTGTAAATAATACCTTGATAGCTCAAACAGGCAATTATGACCAAAATTTAGGCTATGTAAATATAGAAGTTCTGGATGGAGAAGTCGTCAGTAAAACAGCACAGCTTCTGACAGCAGAAGCCGCTGCAAATACAGTTCCCGATCCGGATTTATTAAAGGTAATAGATGAAATAAAAGCCGGAAATCAATCGACATTTGATAAAGTTGTTGCTAAGACTGATGTATATCTGGACGGTGTCAGAGAAAATGTAAGAACCAAGGAAACCAATCTTGGTAATTTATCTGCAGATGCTGTGAAAGCAGCTTCAGGTGCTGATGTGGCATTTGTAAATGGCGGCGGAATCAGAGTTGATATTCAGCCTGGAGATATTACTTATGGAAGAGTTGCTGAATTATTCCCATTTGGTAATATTATACAGGTTAAAAGAATTACAGGAGAAGACTTGTTAGGAATGCTTGAACACTCAGTAAGCGGTTATCCTGCAGCACAAGGGGCTTTTCTTCAGGTAAGCGGACTTACATTTGCATTTGATCCTGCTCAGCCTGTTGGCTCGAGGGTATTTGATGCAAAAGTAGGCGGTAATGAATTAGATAAATCATCAGAATATGCTGTAGCAATAAATGACTTCATGGCAATCGGCGGAGATGGTTATGAAATGCTTGCTAAATACGATGTTGCAGCAGAATTTGGAACATATGAAGAAATATTTGCCGATTATTTAAATACAAATGGAACTGTTGGAAGTGAAGTATCCGGAAGAATCACAGTTAAAGAAGCTGCTGCTGAAGAACCGGCACCTGTACCTGTTGAACCGGTACCTGCTCCGGCTCCAGAACCCGCTCCGGCTGAAATAACTTACATAGTTGTTTCCGGAGATGTTTTATGGAAAATAGCTGAAAAATATAATACCACCTGGGAAGTATTGTCTGAATACAATAATTTAGCCAATCCAAACTTGATATTCCCGGATCAGGTAATAAAGGTACCATCTAAATAACAAAATAAATGAGATTCTTCAGGCTGCGTTCTGGGAATTGACAGTTTCCTATGGCAATGTCATTCTGAACGCAGTGAGGAATCTCATTTTTTATTGTGCATTGCTTCATGTTCATTGATTATTTAATATGAAAACTGATAACTCCGGCGGAGCCATAAACCTCAAAGGAATCTGAGAAGTGCCCAACCCGATATTAACATAAAGTGTTGTCTGCCTGTAATTGTTAAAGCTGTATATTCCGCCTGTGTATTTTTTAGCCAATATGGGAAGAACTTTCACAAACGGCAGATTAACCTGACCGCCATGGCTATGTCCGGATAAAAATAAATCTATGTTATATTCAAGCAAATGGTCTATAACATCCGGCTCATGGCTCAATACAATGTTACAGCTTTTTTCGTCCAAAAACCCTATCAGCTTATCTTTTTCAAATTTTCCAAATATAGAGTCATCCATCCCTATTATATTAATATTGTAATCATCTAAAACTATTTTATCATTTTTTAATACAATAAAATCACTGTTTTCCATAATTTTTTTGTAGGCTTGTTCTGCTCCGCCGCCATAATCATGGTTGCCATAAACGGCATACTTGCCAAGGGGTGCGTTAATCTCTTTTAATAAACTCCAAATTTCACTTACATCCTCTTTATTTTTGTAATCATTGTATTCATCTATTAGATCTCCGGTAAATACAACAATATCTGGCTTTTCCTCGTTAATTTTTTCTACAGTTTTTTCTATATCCTTTTCATCAAAATATTTGGAAATATGCATATCAGAAAATTGCAATACTTTAAGCTCTATGCTGTCCTTATTTATATACCTGTTATTGATAGCTTCATAGTGCACTGTTAAATAATTTGTTTCTATGTATCTTGAATAAATGTAAACGGCTGTAATTACCAAAAACAATATTAATACAACATAAAATAATCTTTTCACTGCATTCTCCCAATAAAGATTCAAGTTGTAGTATATCAAAATTTACAAAAAAAATAAAGCGAAACTTGTTTCATTAAAATTATTGGTGTGTAAATGAATTCAGTCTTGCTTTAGATTTTTGTTCTCAAACGATTCTTGTTTCATCATCATCACATATGAAAAATTCAACGTAATTAGTTAAAATATCAATATAATTGAATGACACAACTCTCCTAAGTCCTTTGCTGTCAATATATACTGTAAATACAGATGGATATGTATCAGCAATTACGCCTTCGCTCATTTGCGACCTGCTTTTCCCTTTTTTAACCTTAAATTTAACCTTTTGCCCTACGCAACCTTCAACCAGTCCCTTAACTCGTGCTACGGAATTTACTGTCAAAAAATCACCTTCTAACCTATATTAAATGAAAAGTAGGTAAAATTTATTCATTTGTTAGTATGTTTTCCATAAACATAAAAAATATGTGTTTTTTCTTTAATTTACTTTATTTTTATCTTGCAAATAATAAAAAAATAGTCTATTATAATTAAGGCAATAAACAATCAAAAAGGAAGTGAAAGTAATGGACGAGGTCCCTACGGTCAAACAATTAAAGTACTTAAGAAAACTGAATACTTCTCTATTACTTGGTTTGAAATCAATTTTGTAATAGAGAAAATCTATTATTAAATTGAGGTGAGAAATGCTTGATATATTCAAAACAATTGACGATACTCTTTTTACGCTGGAAGAAATAGAAGACGGAGCATGGATCAATTTAGTTAATCCGACACCCGAAGAACTAGATCGCATTGAAGACGAACTTTCAGTTGACAGAGATTTTTTAAGAGCAGCGCTGGATGAAGAGGAAACTGCTCGTCTGGAGTCAGAAAATGACCAGGTATTAATACTGGTGGATACTCCATATGTAGAAAAAACTGATGACCATATAATTTATGAAACACTGCCCTTAGGAATTATTATTACGGATAAAAATATTATAACTGTTTGCTTGAAGAATTCCATAGTGCTTGACCAATTTGAAAAAAACAGCATTCGTACATTTTGTACCTATAAAAAATACAGGTTTTTATATCAAATGCTTTATAAGAACGCTCAAAGATACCTGCTTTACTTAAGGCAAATTGACAGAATGAGCAACTATATTGAGAAACAGCTTCATCAGTCCATGAAAAATAAAGAGCTGATACAGCTATTGGATTTGGAAAAATCATTGGTTTATATAACAACTTCATTAAGTGCAAATCAAGTAGTACTTGAAAAAATAATGCGCATAAATATTATAAAGAAATATTCAGAGGATGAAGATTTATTAGAAGATGTTATAATTGAAAATAAGCAGGCTATTGAAATGGCCAATATATACAGCGGAATACTAAGCGGTACAATGGATGCATTTGCATCAATCATATCAAATAACTTGAACATCGTTATGAAGCTGTTGACCTCTATTACTATTTTGATGGCCATACCAACAATGTTCTCAAGCTTTTACGGCATGAATGTAGCCAATATTCCGTATGCAAATTCGCCATACGGTTTTTGGATGGTACTGGGAGTATCTGTATTTACAGCAGCAATAGTGGGATTTGTATTGCTAAAAAAGAACTTATTTTGAATCTGAGCCAGGCATTTGTCAGGCTCAAATTGATGACAAATTCATCAATTTTGGCAGGTTGTTGAAAAAGTTCATACCACAAGGCAACGGAAGGCAGGCAACCGGAGCGTATTCAAACATACGTGAGGATTGGCTGCCTGAACGGTAACGCAGCAGGTGGGCTTTTTCAGCAGCCTGGGCCCGACATCTGCCTGGTTTTTATATGCAAAAATGAATAGCATCCGGTTTTCTTCAATTACACACCTGAAAACCGGATGCTATTCATTTAAATTATCGGATTCTGTTTTTGGGGGAATCACCTCTTCCGTAAACTTCTATATATAAACATTTATTCTACTAAACCTATATTACTGATTGATACCAAATTACAATTAATATTTTTGAATTTGCTATGTACTATAATTTTAAGGTTTGTAAAATGTTTACCTCCGATCTTCTTTATTCTCAACCCTTAAACCTGGGAAACAATCCCAATAGCCTGTTGATGATTATAAATAAATCTTATTATAAACCAACTTTATGTTTCTTAATCTTCTACTAAAATAAGCTTAAAATTAATATTTACAAATTCAGTATTTTTAATTGTATCAGTAAAATTTAGTAAAATTTATGTTGTAATATAACTATACCCAATTATTTTTCTATTAAACATAGATTTATAAATATTTTAAAAATATTTATGGTTGTTATAATATGACGTATAATATATAATTATTAACATATTAATTTTCTAAAATAATCCGATACTCACTTCAACTTATACAATTTATAAACGAGGTTGCCATGTTAAAGCTTTATTCCTACGGGAAAATAAATTTATTATTAGATATCGAGGACAGACTGCCCAACGGTTATCATCTTATAAAAACAGTTATGCAATCCATAGAATTACATGATGAAATATTTATAGACAGCATAGAAAGAAATGAGATTATCATTGAATGCAGTAATACAGAAATACCCTCGGATGAAAAAAATACATGCTATAAGGCAACTGCTATAATAAAAGAAAAACATCATATAAATTCCGGTGTTATCATAAAAATAAATAAAACAATACCTGCAGAAGCCGGATTAGCAGGCGGCAGCGGTAACGCCGCAGCAGTTATCAGAGGTTTAAACATAATCTGGAATCTGAATCTTTCTGATTATGAAATGCTTCAAATAGGAATTATGATAGGAGCTGATGTACCGTTTTGCATTACGGGAGGCACGTATCTGGCAGAGGGAATTGGTGAAAAGCTTACAAAGTTAAATGACTTCATATGGGATAACATATTGATAGTAAAGCCAACATTTTCTATGGCAACTTCATTTGTTTATACCAACTTAAGTGCTGATTATTATAATTTATATAAAGAAAATAAAATATTAAATTATATTAATTCAAGTGACTCGTTAAATACTGCAAGGTCAATTTCCAACACGCTTGAAAAGGTTGTTGAAAAATTTCATCCTGAAATAAATGAAATTAAAAAATTAATGCTGCAAAGCAATGCCCTGTCCTCAATGATGACAGGAAGCGGCTCTGCAATATTCGGATTATTTACTGACAAAGAAAGCCTGGAATCAGCATACAATAAAATATCTGTAAAATATCCACAAACTTTTATAACAAAAACAAATAATGAAGGTACACATTTGTTTGTTTAAATCATTCAACACCTGGGTATTAGTTTAATATACAGAAAGCGAGAGGGAGATTATGAAAAAATTAATATTGATGATTGTACTTGTTGCCTTACTAGCAACAGGATGTGATGAAAAAAATGATATTGCTGTTCCTCCTGATGAGGAAAATAACAGCGAACAAAGTAATTATGAGCAATCCAACAGTGACGCTTTGATAGCTCCTGATTTCGAACTTGAATCACTTGACGGCAGCACAATAAAATTGAGTGAAATGAGAGATAAAAATATTATATTAAATTTCTGGGCTACCTGGTGCGGTTTCTGTGTTGTTGAAATGCCTGACCTGCAGAAATTACAGGAAGCACATATGAATGATTTGCTTATATTAGCCGTCAATGTTGGTGAATCTAAAGAAGTAGTTCAGACTTTCATGGAAGAAAACAACCTTGACCTTACTGTTTTACTTGATACCGATATGAACGTAGCTAATACATATGGATTAAGATCCTTCCCCACTACTATCTCGGTAAACAAAGACGGTGAAATAATAAAAGGCTATGTAGGCATGCTGACCTATGAGCAAATGGAACAGATATATGGTTTTTTTGAAGAATAGAAAAATTTCTCCCGGAAGGAAGTATCTCCGGGAGTTTTGTATTAGTTTTTAATCCAGTAAACCAAGTAGGATTCTCCGTCATCAACTATTTCTTTTTCCAGAATCCCATTGTTTCTTTCAATGATCCTTTGAGAAGATATGTTATCTGTTTTGCAAGTTAGCAAAAGTTTGTCAATATTAAGCTCCTTTGATTTTTCCAATCCTAAGCGCAATATTTCTTCTCCATAGCCTTTGTTTCGCTTGTCCGGTCTGACCGAATAGCCTATATGACCGCTGTAAAAGTGTTCATCGTTCAGATAATGTCTTATGTCGATGATTCCGATTACTGATTTTTCCTTATCTACAGCAACAAGTGTACTTGATGGAATTCTGTCCACAATCAATCCTTTTTCAACATTCTCTATATAACTCAGCCAATCCGAATAATTTTCGTATCTTGTCAGTCCGCAGCAGCCGTTAATTGTATGTTCATTGTGCTGTTTAAATTCTGAAATGAACTCCAAAATCATTTTTTCCATTTCTGCAGTCGGCTTTACTAATTCTAACATCATACTTACCCCCTGGTAAATTTTTATTCTAAGTCCTGAATATTCATTTTATCAATTTCAGACAGCTTTTCTCTCTTTTCTTTTTCTAAATACCTTACAACAAAATATATTACAAACATAATGATGCTTGTTATAGCAATAAAAGGTGCTATAACAGAAAAGCACAATATAACAACAGGCAGTATTATAGCTGTTTTGCTTTGAATTTTTGCTAAACGATATTCTATATAAAATAAAATTAATGGTACAATCAATAAAGCAGCTATTGCTATGGTTGCATTATACATTATCTTTTCCCCCTTTATTTGCTTTCTTATACTCTGAAATTAATATTTTTGCAGTGTCAAAGTCAATTTTTTCATTTATTGCAAGTCTTTTAATCAACGCAATATATGGTTCGCCCGCATTATTCTCGTTTATCTGAATTTTCTGTATCAATCTGTCAAGCCTCAGCCTGACTGTCGGATATGTCACCTCGTACTGATTTGCCACTTCCTTCAAAGATCCGGAAGACAATATGAACTTTTTAATAAACGATATATCCTCATCGTCTAAATTATTCATCCATTCAGGTACTACATCAATAGGCATTTTACCACCTCTCTTTAATAATATTAAGTATACACTTTAATATTATTAAAGTCAATATTAATATTTTATTTTGTTTTATTTTTTCAAATATTTATAATTTTTCTGTTCTTCTAATTATCACGTTTGCTTATCACCTCATCCCGCAATTTGAAAACTCTTCTTCAGGGTTATATTATCATTTCATTTGATTTAAGTTTTTAGACAAAAAAACTTGCTCATTGGCAAGTTCTATGTACAGTATTTACAAAATGATTGATTTTACTTACATTCCAATTCCTGCTTTAGTTTTTCAAAGAATTCATCCATGAATTTCATTCTTTCTTTGCCGATTTCTTTTGCTTTATCAGTGTATAATTTGCCAGGAATTTTTTTAAATTTGACTTCGTATTCAATTAATGGCGAATGCTTTGAAAAATCTTTAATTCTGCCGTTTTCAACTGTGTTATCTGCCAAATAATCATCAATTGAATTGTTTAATGCTAATCTTTGCCCGCTTTGACCGGACAACATAAACGATCGGGCAACTCCTACCGCCCCGATTGCATCAAGCTTATCAGCATCAAACAGTATTTTAGCTTCTATCGACCTGGGTTCATTTCCTGTTCTATACCTATGTGCCGATATGCAGTGCCTGATCCTTTCAATTTTCTCTTCATCGTAACTCATATTTTTTAATATGCCGCCGGCTAATTCGCTTCCCAAAACAGCATGATCAGTCTTCCCTGTTTTATCCTCAATTTCTTCAACTCTTGCAATGTCATGAAGCAACGCTGCCGGTATAAGTACTTCTAAATCTACATTTTCTTCACATTCCGCAAGCACAAGGCAAAGGTTATATACCCTCATAACATGATCTAAATTATGTGCAGAGCATGTTAATTTTTCCCGGACTATGCGCAAAACTTCTTTATGTTTTTCGTCATTGTTCAATGTTTTCCTCCAATAAACCATTTTTTAAATTTATGTTACACTAAAATAAAGTTATTTTTATTTATCAAAAGTTATTTATCGTTCAAATCAATCCAATACCTTTGAAAAATCTCTCCATTATCAGAATCTTCTGATTCAAGTATTCCTCCGTTTTTAATAATTGTCCTTGCAGACCCTGAATTGCTTTTTAAACAAGTTATTAAAACCCTCAATAATCCGATAGTCTTACATTCCCCCAATGCCAAAAACAGCATCAAAGAAGCATAGCCCTTGCGCCTCTCACTTGGTCTGATTCCGTAACCGATGTGACCTCCTCTGAATGACAAATAGTCATTTAACCTGTGTCTGATATCAATAGCACCAAGAATTCTGTTATTTTCGTTTATCAGCCAAAATGTCGAACACTCAACAAAGCCCTCCGGCAACTCGACTCCCTTTTTGTATCCATTCAGCTTTTCTACCATTAAATTAAAATCACTGCTTTCCATGTTTAAGCTCCATGGAATCAGTTCTTCTCCTGATTCTTTCCATTCTGAAAGCATGTCAAGATACTCATTTTTCAAATTGACGCAGGGTTCTGTAATTCTTATCTTTTCCATCATGTTTCCTCGTTTTATAGTAATTTTTCTTATCTTAATTGTTCAAGCATGCTGTTAAAAATCTCAATATGACGTTCTTCATCAAGAATTATGCGTTCCAGAATCGCCACTATATTGGCATCGCGTATTATATCCGCCTGCATTTTGTATTTTTGTATTGCGGCGTTTTCTCCCATAATTGAATTATTTATAACTGCCTTTATTTCACGAGAATAGTTAACATACGAAGGCGTCCAGTATGTCATTTTTTTATTTCTTATGCTCCAAAGCCTTGGATCCAGGCCCATTTGAAAAGCAAGATCCGCAAACATATCAAGATGCCTCATTTCAACGATTCCGATTCTGTCGAAGCAATGTGCAAAGTCCTCGTATTCAGGATTCAGTATAACGCTATTGTAAAAATACAGACCTACTGCACTCATCTCTGAATTGCTGCTTCCTACGTTGCTTAGCATAGCATATGCATAATCAGGGTTCCGGCTGCTTGTACGCACCTCGGGATATGGTAAATCAACAGCTGCATTGCAAAAGAATTGATTTGGCTCAATCATGATTATCCTCCTATATAATTTGTATAATAATATAATTATATTAGGGAATAAAGGTACTATGATGACTATATAAAATTTATCAAGCCAAATCTGAATTACCTGTATTATTATACTCTTCTCTTAACATATCCATAAACACATCATCATGGAACTTGCCCTTTAAATAATAGGCTTGCCTTCGTCTTCCTATTTCTTTAAAGCCCACCTTTTTATAGCAATTAATCGCACCTTCATTAAATGAAAATACCTTTAGCATTATATTATTCATATTTAAATAGTTAAACGCATAATTCAATAACAAATTAAGTACATCCTGTCCGTAACCCTTATTGCGGTTTTCTTCATCTCCGATAAATAATCCGACTTCGGCGCATTGCTTTTGCTGATCAATATCATGTATTGAGCAATTGCCGATTAACTTATCATCTTCCAGTCTTACAATGGCAAACTGATTTTGATTTGAATTTTGTGAAATCCATTCCTTCTCACCTTCCAATGATGTAATCTTGCCGGATGTTCCTAATCCGTCTGTAACGCCAAAATCGTTAAGCCACTTAACGTAAATTTCAGCATCTTCCATATTCATCGGTGACAAATAAACCTTCCTTCCGACTAATTTTTTATAATATTTCATTTTTCCCCTCCTGTCTTGGTTATGATTTATAAATAAATCCAATATCGCTGAGTTACTTCTGAAAATGTTGGACTGAAAGCTTCATTTTCCAATATACCATTATTGTTTTCAACACTTTTTTATTATAAAAATGAATATTACTAACATTTATCCACCCAATTTTTTATTTGCTCAACAATTTGAAAGACAATATTATCAATACTTAAGCTGCCATCAATTATAAAATTTGAATTTGGCTTTATTGTTTTTAACATCTCTAAATAAGCAGCTCTGCCGCCGGCAAGATAGCTGTCCAAGTCTTCTTCTAATAACTCTGATGGCTTATTTATCAAATCTCTCTTAATGCGTCTTGCCATGGCAATATCCAACGGAGTATCTATAAAAACTGCATAATCAATATAATGCGCAAGTTTATCATTTTTATATGCAAAAGGATAGTCAAGCAGTATATAGCTGATATTTGCTCGTGATAATAAGAAATTAATATCATTTGCTAATATATCCAGGTTCCAAGCATTATAATCTGCTCCATTTTGAACCCATTGAAAATAGTCATCAGGGCAATCCTTAAAATTATAGTCATCAAAATAAATAGCCTTTGATAAAGGAAGCCTTATTTTCAATTCATTTATGACAGAAGTTTTTCCTCCGCCGGATATTGAAGAAATGGAAATTATCATAGTTTTTTTCATAATTCACAGCCTCTTTTTATCTTGCCTCTCCGATAATCGCCATGGCATCATAAGTATCTTTGGCTGCCATTTCAACCCATGCGGTTTTATATCCACACTTGATAGCATTATTTTTTGAAGGTATATTTGACCAGGCAGTACAATAAAACGGCACTTTCCCGCGTTTTATTATCTCATCAGTCAATATCTTTGTAATCGTAGATGCTACTCCCAATTTCCTATATTCAGGCAATACATCTATTCCAATTTGCCACATAGTATCACAATCATTTCCGGCGCCGGCTACGCCGGCTATTTTTCCGTCAACATATCCAATAACAGCCAATACATCCTTTTTACTGATGTCACTGCCATATCCCAATGCCATATGAAATCTGTCATCATTGTATAAAACCGGTATTTCTTCTTCAAATAAAACCTTAACATTAATATTGTCATTGATTGTTACCTGTTTTTCTATATCCGGCAAGAAGAATTCTGCAATGTGGCAAACACATTTACCGTATTTTTCAAGCTCTTTATTAAGAACAATCAATTGCGGTGTATCAAAGCTTCTGAAGTCTGAATGCTTATTAATAAATTTTGCAATAAATTCTTTAATTTGCTCGTCTACAGAAGCAACCAGTCCGTCACCGTAATATGCTAAGCCGCAGAACATCGGCTTTTTATAACATTTTTTAGCACCATCATTTAGCTTGGATATTACAACTGTATTTCCTCGATTTACAAAGTCATTTATTGAGCAGTTAAAGTCTATTGCTGACTGCTCCATTGCAGTTCTCCATATATCCTTATTATTCATATTTACCTCATAATTAAAATGCCATCTTTTTTTCTCTGATAAATCTGCTATTCATCTTACAAAATATTTGTTTTACTAATTTATAAACTTATACAGTATATCCTTGAACTTTCTCCCCAAGGATGATAGCCTGTACCAATATATTCAAACCCGTAATGTTCATAAAAACCGATATGATCTGTACATAGGTATAAGTTAGAAAATCCGCCTTTCTTTGCATCTGACCTTGCCCGTTCCAACAATATACTTCCATAAGCATTTCCTCTGTATTCTTTTTCTATATATAGTGAGCTAACCCATGGATATAAATCCATTCTGCTGATAAAATCATTTGTTATGAGACCGGCGCAGCCGACTATTTTATTTTTGTCCATTAACAAATACCATTGCGGTAATGGATTTAATGTCGTAATGCAACTTGTAATACAATCTTCATAAACCTCCCTGCTTTTCTCGTTTGCCCATATATTCTGTATATATTCAATTGATGCGTCTTTATACTCCGGATTTTCTTTTATGGATATAACCCTCACATTTTTATAATTAAGTACCTTCTCTTCCACTCTTTTTATTAATATCGGCTGAATGAGAGGATATGTCAAATTTGACGGCAGTTCATCAAATAAATATACTTTTTCAATTTCTGATTCAGGAAGTTTTTTTAAGGACTTAATATCTGCATAATACAACATACCGAATGACTCTTCACCGTTGTCATTTACTCTGTTTTTTCCGGTTACGGAATAGACACATACCGGTATTAGCTCAAACTCATCTGCTCCGGTTTCTTCAAACAATTCTCTCTTTGCAGTATCAATGATCTTTTCATTTTCCTCCCTATGCCCTCCCGCTACCTCATAGGTATCTCTATCCTTATGCTTGCAGTAAACCCACTTGCCATTGTACCTTGCGGCAATTACTGCAAACTTTAATAAATCATCATCTATATTATCATAAAATTTAACTTCCAGCATTATTATCACCCTTTCAAAAAAATAACATCAATCTATTGAATAACTTATAAGTTTAATTTACATGGGGGTATCTGATATATATTCACATTCATTAAACTTGGCAAACTTAAGGATACATTTATTAATCGCGTTTTTAAGCTTTTTTGTATGCCTGAAATTTTCTTCATACCAGATATTTTTTACAGCCATCGTTTTATCCTTGCGGTCACATATTACCTCAACCCTGCCGATAAAACAATCGCCATAGAGCAAGGGAAGAACATAGTATCCGAATTTCCGTTGTGATTCAGGTGTATAAATCTCCCATTTATAATCAAAATCGAAAAGTGCCTTGATAAGCCGCCTGTCCCAAAGCATATTGTCAAGTGGAGCAATCAACTCACAGCGTGATTTGAGTTCAGGTTCTTTTAATACTGTTTCAAGTAAGTTCAGGTCAGATGTGAGGCAATACAGCTTGTCTTTTACATTTTCTACATTAATTTCAAGAATTTTTTCTTCTGCAAGCAGCTGCTTAAAAATTTCGTTTCTCTCAACTGATTTTAGATTCCTGATATTCAGCCAGGCATCAGATGCCTTGTTCCACAACAACCCAACCGCACCGATTCTGCGTAGTACAAACCATTTCTGATGGTCAAGTTCATTGAGATAAGGCTTTGGAGCATTCAATATTTTAGCATCAATGCAATTTTCGGCAAGATCGTAATATTTAATTGTTCCTTTCTTGTGGTGCACCGCTAACTCACCCCGGAAATACATGGTTTCAAGAGCCGCACGGGATAATTTTGTATGGCTCCAATACCAATCAACCTTGTCATCAAATCCAATATCCGCAGATGAAACCGGACCTTGATTACGGATAATGTTCTTGATTTCTTCGCACACAGCATTGACCTCACTGTGGCTTCTGCCTCCGGTTTTATATGATTCACGATACCGCCAGAAATAATGCCAGTCAGCAGTTTCAATAATTGCAAGGTTCTTATCAAAGTAATCAAGCAGCATCCTGTCCTCATATAAAAGTGAATACAGCATTTGTTTTGTGAACCCCTTTACTCTGGACTGCAGTACCAGCTCTGCATTCTTTCCGCACACATCAATCGGGTCATATTGGATACAGCCTGCCTGATGGACAAAATCAATCACACCCTGCTTACCTGTAAATTTATAGTCTCCAATAAGTCCATGCTTCATAAGCATAAACCTACGGGCCTGCTTATTTGTCAAATATATATTTTTCATAATTGTTTTTCCTTTGCACATCGATGATTATGTACTCTTTTGTCTGAAGCTTCTGCAATATGTCAGCCTGCAGCTTTGTTTTTACAGTCTTATCGTAATCATTCGCCCATAAATCAAAACCTTGGTTATCTAACATTTTTTCTCCTCATTTCAAATCCAAATCATGATTCGTTATATCTATCTTCATTCATTATAAAACATCTCGCAACATGTATTATAGTGAATTGCCGCAATTAATGTCAAATGGAGCAATCAGCAGTTTTTGAATATCTTTTAAATAGGTTTCGAAGAACCATTTTGTCGCTTTTCCATAATTCTCTTTGTTATCAAACTCCCAAAAAGAATAATACTTAACACATTTCACAATCTTAGTTAATTCTCTTGGCGCTTCGCCGAGTTCGATACCATCAATAGTATAGAAACGTTTCATATACTTGATTGCTATACATCCTTGTTGTTTTATTTGTTCTTTCAATATCGTATCTGCAATAGCTTCAAATTGTTCAAATTTCTCAGGCTTTACTTGAAAAAGTTTAATTTCAGAAAATGTTTTCTGCATAAGATTCCCTCCTCATCAAATATAAATAATGCACATGTAATTCCTAGTTACCGATTATGACACAATTGGAAATAATGCGTAATAGTGACAAATTAAAAGTTATCTTATTAAACACATATATATCTTATACCGCTAAGGAGTCAGTCCCAGAGTACTTCATGCTCCAGTGCTTCATTCCCAGAAGTATATGAGTTTTTATTTCAATATACGTCTCCGTAATTAGTTAAAACTCACCTTCAAATTTCTTAAAAAATTCATAGAATATACGCACATTTTCCAGCTCTGTCCAACGCTTCACATTAACGGGATTTTCATCTAGATCATAAATCTTAGCTCCATTCATGGAAAGCAGAAATGGCGAATGTGTTGATATAACAAATTGGCATCCCATAAGCCGTGCAGAATCTTCTATAAATTTCATTAATTCCAGCTGCCGTTTTGGAGAGAGACTATTTTCAGGTTCATCTAATAAATAGAGACCATTTTCACCGATTTTTTCGGTGAAATATCGGAAGGCACTTTCCCCGTTGGAATACTCTCTGACATTATCCATCAGTTCATTTCTGACAAAACGCGACTGTGTCTTGCTTCTGCTGCTATTTACTTTCTTTAAGTGCTCGTAGTCTTCTATCGATTTAATTTGATATTGAGAATATTTTAAATACAAATATTCATCAAAAAGCTCTTCTCTTTTTTTATCAATTCCTTCGTTGAGACTGCGAATATTCAATAAATAATCAAATACGTCGTCGCTTGTAATAATGCTGCTGTTTCCCGGTAAACTGTTCCCGGCTGTTTTCATCCCGCACATATTGACATAATCAGCAAAGAAATTAGATTTATTATAAATAGAATCACGGTTAATTCCCGTTTTTTCGGCTATAATATTTAATGCTGTTGATTTTCCCGAACCGTTCCCGCCGTAAAAAATTGTAACCGGTTCAAAATCAATTCTTTCAAAACCATTTCCCGACAATATCTTAAATGGATAAAACGAGTCGTAGCACGTTCTTCTAATATCCATGAAAAATTCAAATTCTAAATCCTCATTTGGAAATATAAAAGATTTTAAATAAATCATACGTTTTTTCCCAGTAATTTTATTTTAATTTGCTATGTATTATAAATTAGTTTATTATATCACATATACCCTTTTTAGCACAATGTGGAATCGCCGTAAGCTTACCATCATTTTTACATGCTGCAGAAACATAAGCAAAAAATTATCCTTATAAGCGTTACATGCTTGACAATGATATTTTTTCAGTTTATAATTTCTATAATTTAATGTATGCATAACGAAGACATGCGGAAGCATCCGTATTTCGGAGTTAAGATTAAAAGTCGAAAAGCTGTGATAAGAATAAGTAATAACCTGCAATGCACACAGAAAGCTGCCGGATGATGAGAGGCGCGTGTCGAACCGGTTATGAATACCTCTTTGAGCTTCACACCGAACGTTTTTCAAGTAGGCTGTGACGTTTTCCCGCACACGTTATAGTGCCAGAGTATAACCATGTATCATGGCGTACTCGATGAGGCGGGCAGCGTGAATTGTCCGTAAACGTAAGGTGGTAACACGGGAGTTTGCTCTCGTCCTTCATTCCAGAAGGACGGGAGTTTTTTATTTCAACTTGCAGACTTTGCCTGTATTAAATGAATACTAAATATTAAAGGAGAGGGAAAATGAAGACTGTCGAGGAACAACTGCGTATTATCGCAAAAGGTGTCAGTGTGCTTGTGAATGAAGACGAGCTGCGAAACAAGCTATCTGAATCCATTAAAAACAACCGTCCGTTAGTTATTAAACTGGGACTTGACCCAAGCGCGCCGGATATTCATCTGGGTCATGCGGTGGTGCTGCGCAAAATCAAACAAATGCAGGACCTGGGGCACGAAGCGGTAATCATCATCGGTGATTTTACCGGAAAAATCGGCGACCCGTCCGGAAAATCCAAAGGCCGCAATGCCCTTACTGATGAGCAGGTTAAGGAGAATGCCCGTACGTACTTTGAGCAAATATTCAAAGTGCTGGATAAGGAAAAGACCACAGTCAGATACAACAGTGAATGGCTGAGCAAGCTGAACTTTGAGGATGTTCTACAGCTTGCGTCCACAACTACGGTTGCCAGAATGCTGGAGAGGGATGATTTTCAGAACCGTTTTACCAACAACATACCCATCGGAATTCATGAGTTTTTTTATCCTCTGATGCAGGCCTATGATTCCATAGCATTGAAGGCAGACATCGAGTTGGGAGGCACGGATCAGACCTTCAACATCCTGATGGGGCGAACCTTGCAGAAAGCTATGAACCAGCCTCAGCAGATAGCTATATTCATGCCGCTATTGGAAGGACTTGACGGTGTAGAAAAAATGAGCAAAAGTCTTGGAAATTATATCGGTATCTACGAGCCTGCCGAAGTGATGTTCAAAAAAGTCATGGAGATTCCTGATGAGTTAATTTTGAAATATTTTGAGCTGGCAACAGACGAGCATCCGAATCGTATCGAGACTGTCAGGCAGGAGCTGGCTGAAGGGAAAAACCCCCGTGATGTCAAATATTACCTGGCTGAAATTATTACCCGCCTGTACCATACAGAGCAGGAGCTTATTCAGGCAAAGGAATACTATGATACAGCCTTCAGCAAAAAAGCTATTCCTGACCAGATTCCGGAGCTTCCGGTAAAACCCCATAGCCGTTTAATTGAAATTATCCCGCTGCTTGCAGAGAAAGGGTTCATAAAGAGCAACGGTGAGTTCCGGCGAATGGTTCAGCAAAATGGAGTACAGATCAATCAGCAGAGGCTTGATGATATTGATGTTGTTCTAACAGATGGGGATGTGTTGAAAATAGGTAAAAAACGCTTTATCAGGATCGTACATGAAGTGTAAAACATCATGTTTCTTATTCCGGGGACAGATTCCAAATTCAAGGTCCATCCCCGAATAATGGGAATTTTGAATATAAATGTTTTAGCAGTGTCACTTTGAAAAGTAATGCATATACTATATGGACATATCAGATATCACGAATAAATATATGTATATTTATTCAATTTGAAATATTTGAAATGTCATTGAATGGCAATTTTTCGTACGTGTGGAACCATCATAATAAATTTTAAAATAAGAAATTAATGTTTTTCGTTGAAAATTCGAGGTTCTTGGTTTTGATTCCACTTTGTAGGTTTTATGCAAATCAATGCATTTATAATCGTATGTTTCACTTCTGATAGAATTCATTTAAAGCTGTTTGCTATAATTTCTGCAAAAACGATGCTATATCTTTTCTGTTTTTTAATATCGCAATTTTATGGCTGTATTTTCGGGTTGTCTCTGCATATTGCTTTTTCTTTTCTTTTGACCTTCCGTCTAATAAAATCCATTTGACAAATTCAAAATCAAATTTTTCACAGCAATCATCTGCCATACTTTCACGGGTTTTCCCCTTATATTTTCTGTACCTGCTATATGCCTGGTATAGGCAGGTTAATCTTGAAAAGCACATAAATATAATAATATCTGCTTCTTTCATCCTCTGCTCTCTGAGAAATTTCGTATAATTGCCGTCAATTACCCAGCTGTCATTATTATCCAAAAATTCCTTCACCATATTTATAGCTGTTTTTTCGTCTCTCTCTTTCCAATTTGCTTCAAATTGAATTTTATCCAGATATAAAACCGGACAATTATAAAAGTCTCCCAGCTGACTTGCCAAGGTTGATTTGCCTGAACCGCTGTATCCGATTATTGCAGCCTTCATTTTCCACCTCAGATAATATTTTATTTTATATGCTGCCTTTGTACTTTTATATTTTCAGTCAGAAGAGGCAGAATTTCTTTTACGTCTCCTACAATGCAGTAATTGGCTATCTTGAATATGGGTGCATCCGGGTCGTTGTTTATGGCAACGATGGTTTCAATGTCCGCAAGCCCGGCCAAATGCTGTATGGCTCCTGATATACCGCATGCTATATAAATTTTCGGCGCAACAGTTTTTCCTGTTTGTCCAACCTGCTGACTATAGGTTATCCATCCTGAATCCACTACAGGTCTTGAAGCTCCCAGTGCCCCGCCCAATGCATCGGCAAGGTCCTGAGCCAGCTGTATGTTTTTTTGGTTTCCTATGCCCCTGCCTACGCTCACTATTATATCTGCCTCTGTAAGATTCAATTTATCTTCATTATCCCAGTCTCTTATTTTTTTTATAAATCCTTCTATGGGTGACGGAACAGGAAGTAATGTTACCTTGCCTTCTCTTTTACAATCAGGTTCTGATGGTTTAAACACCTTAGGTCGTACAGTCGCCATCTGGGGACGGTTGTTGGGGCATATGATGGTTGCCATGAGATTTCCGCCAAATGCAGGTCTAGTCTGCAGCAGAAGATTTTCTTCCTTGTCGATTTCCAGAACTGTGCAGTCGGCAGTCAGACCTGTTCCCAGTGTTGATGAAATATGAGGAGCTAAGGATCTGCCGTTTGAGGTTGCACCTATAAGCACAATTTCGGGCTTGTATTCCTCAATCAAATCAATCATTACTTCACCATATACATGGTCATTGAAATCCTTTAGCCAATCAGCATCCATTATCATGACTTCGTCTGCTCCATGTGCAATCAGCTCTTTTGATAGATGCCTTATATCACTGCCGAGAACTATCGCTGTAACCTTAACCTGCAAATCTCCGGCAAGCTCCTTGGCTTTGCCTGTCAACTCAATTGCAACGGATTTCAGCTTGCCATATCTTTGCTCTGCAAAGACCCATATGCCTTTGTAACCGCTTAAATCTTTTTGTTCAACCTCATCCATGATAAAATTAATCGCACCGAACCTGCAGGCTTCTGAACATGAACCGCAAAGAGTACATTTCGGTCCTATTACGGCTTTTTTGTCTGTTATTTCTATTGCACCGAAGGGGCATGAACTTAAACATATTTTACAGCCTATGCATTTTTCTCTGATAATATTTATACTTGCCATTTTTCCACCGTCCTTTACATCTCAATTGATAACAGTATATCTGCCAGTTTTTTTGCCTTTTTCTCTGCGGTTCCTTCTATTGTAACACTGTTAACCTCATGAACCGGAACAAATGTCCTTTTTACCTGGGTTGGTGAACCCTTTAATCCTGCTCTTTTTTCATCAGCATTCACGTCCGCGGAGTCTGCAATCTTTATTTCTGCCTTCTTTGCTGTTTTCATGCTTTTTATGGAAGGCAGCCTCGGCATGTTTATTTCTTTAACAACAGTTATAAGGGCGGGCAATTTAATCTCAATTTCCTCATACCCGTCATCGGTTATTTTCATGCAGTGCATAGAGTCCTTTTGTATTTCAATAATTTTACTTATATTGGTTGCATACGAAATACCTAAGGTTTTGGCAAGGCTTGGCCCTACCTGTGCAGTATCTCCGTCAGTCGCCTGCTTGCCGCAGATTATCAAATCATAGTCACCTATTTTCTCAACTCCCCTGCTGAGCGTGTAGGAGGTTGCCAGGGTATCTGCACCTGCAAATTTCCTGTCTGATAACAGTATTGCATCATTCACCCCGAGTGATATTGCTTCTCTCAGCATTTCTTGTGCTGCCGGAATTCCCATGCTCAGTCCGTAAACTTCTGCGCCGTATTTTTCTTTTATTCGTACTGCTTCTTCTATTGCATATGTGTCGAATGGATTTATAATTGCAGGAACATTTTCTCTGATGATGGTGTTGGTTACAGGGTCCATTTTAACCTCGTTGGTTCCGGGCACCTGTTTTATGCATACAATAATTTTCACAGTATCTCCTCCTTCGCAGCATATGGAAATATGGTTCCTCTGTTAAGCAGTTGTTTCGGGTCAAATAATTTTTTTATGCTTCTCATTTCATCCAGTTCTTCTTTTTTATACATTTTCTGTAGAAACGGCACCTTAAGCTTTCCTACTCCATGCTCGGCAGAGACCGCGCCGCCCATTGCGGAAATCTTTTCTGCCCAATTCATGAAAAGCTCTTTCCCTTTTTTGTATTCTTCCATATTTCTTGGTATTATGTTCACATGCAGGTGGCTGTTTCCTATATGGCCGAATATAACCGCATGCAGTTCATTTTTTATAATATCGTCGTTATACATTTTCATTGCTTCTTTCAGCTTTTCATCCGGAACTGACATGTCTGTTCCCAGCTTTGTGATATTGGAATCTGATTTTTTAGCTTCATCTATTTGCATATTCACACATTCAGGACATGCGTGTCTGAAACTGTGAAGTTTTTCCAGACTGGTTGGATTGTTGGCAACCCATGTAGCATCCTCGTCTCCTCCAAGCTCAGAAATTATATCGCCCAGCTCTTCTATTCCTTCCCAGATTTCATTGTCGGAATCTCCTTCAATTTCTATAAATACTGCCGTATGGTAATTGTCCTTGATTTCTTGTATTGATGAAAATGCAGGATTTGTTTTTTGCTGATATCGAAGCATTTCCAGTGCCTTATGACTGAAAAATTCTATGGCGGACGGCTTAAGCTTCACCGGTTCTTTACCCTCAAATATAGTCTCCCCTCTTAAGGCTCTTACCAAATCAAGTGCTTTGTCCTCATCGGGCATAAATATGGTTACACCCCAGTCACATGTCTGGGTTCTGTTTAATTCTATTTCTATTTCTGTTATAATCCCCAGAGTTCCGTCAGAACCTATGAATAAATCCAGCATATCCATGTTTGGTTTATTGAAATAGCCTGAAGTATTTTTCTTTACATCGGGCATTTTATATTCAGGCAATTTTCCTGAAATAATTCTTCCGCTTTCTGTCACAAGGCTAAACTTCCCGCCATCGGCACAGTATTTTCCTCTTTTCAAGCTCAATACATCCCCGTCAGCCAATACAACCCTGATTGATTCAATGTGATCTCTGGTTGAACCATATCTGAAGCTTTTCGCTCCTGATGCATTGCATGCTGCCATGCCTCCTATGGATGCCGAGGTCTCTGTCGGGTCTGTAGAATAAAACCATTCATTTTTATCCAAATGCTTTAAAGCTTTAACAGACTCTTCATCCCAATCAGATGTTATAAATGATTTGTTTGCTAAATATTTTCTGATTTCCGTTAACAGGACGCCCGGCTCCACGCTTATGAAAAATCTGTCTCCGTCCTCATCATACCTGGCCTTTATAACTTTATTCATCCTGCTTAAATTGATGACATGTCCGCCAAAGGGTACCGCTGAAGCCGCCAGACCTGTTCTGGCTCCCTGTGTTGTTATAGGTATATTATTTAAATAGCATTCTTTTACTGATGCTACAATTTCTTTTTCTGTTTTCGGAAATATTATGCTTTCTGCTGTTCCTGTCTGCCTGGACTCATCTCTTAAATATTCTCTGAACATTTCTATATTCATGGCTGCCTCCTGTTAGTAATATTGCATTGTCACTATTATGAATAATCCACGCACTGTCATTCTGACAACATCATGATTATTCGGATAATAAAAATTTCTCGCGTATAAATAATATATTTGTAATAATCTATCACAAATAACGGGAGGGTACAAGTCCCTCCCGTTATTTTTATTTGTCTTATTTTTCTATCAGAGCCTTTATTGTACTTATTACATAGTCCATGTCTTCCCTGGCAACCCCGATATGAGCAACGAATCTGTACTCTCCGTCTTCTGCTCCGTTAATCTTGATATTCTTTTTATACAGATTTTCTACAAACACTTTTTCCGGAATCACGTCTTCACTCATTTTGAAGAATATCATGTCTATGTCGAGTCTGTCTCTTATTACTTCAACACCGGGTATTTCTTCAAGCTTTTCCGCCATATATTTTGCATTTTCGTGATCTGTATGAAGCCTTTCAGTCATTTTCTCCAATGTTATAATACCGGCTGCGGCAAGTATTCCCACCTGTCTCATTCCGCCGCCCATTAGCTTTCTGTTTTTTCTTGCTTTATCAATAAATGCTTTGCTGCCTGCAACCATTGAACCTGCCGGTGCCGCTAAACCCTTTGACAAACAGAACATAACTGAATCGCAGCACGCTGCAATTTCCTTAGCGTCAACCCCAAGGGATACAGCTGCATTGAAAATTCTTGCACCATCCATATGGACAGGTATCGAGTTCTTTTCAGCAATAGTTTTTATTTCCTTTAATGTTTCAAGAGGTACTACTGCTCCGCAGCCATGTGCTTCTTCAACGCATATAAGTCCTGTTTCAGGCTCATGTATATCATCAACACGGACAGCTTTTTTAACATCCATAGGATTCATTGCTCCATTTGACGTTTCCAAGGTTCTGAGCTGCACGCCTGCTATAACGGCAGAGGCTCCGACCTCATGAACTACTATATGATTATTTTTCCCGACTATAACCTCTTGTCCTCGTCTTGTATGAGTTAACAATGCAAGCTGATTTCCAAATGTACCGCTCGGCACAAATAATGCTGCTTCTTTACCAACCTTTTCAGCCGCTAATTTTTCGAGCTTGTTAATAGTCGGATCATCACCGTAAACATCATCACCTACCTCAGCTGCTGCCATTGCTTGTCTCATTTCTTCTGTAGGCATAGTAACCGTATCACTTCTTAAATCAATAAATTTCATATCACACCTCTATTATTATTTTATTATTCGACCATGGATTTTATTAAAACTTTAATATAGTATATATCAAAAGCCGCATTCATTACAATATATTAATTGACAATTTTCTTCATATTGATTACCATAACTAATATGGCTATTATTTTACACAAAGCAAAGGAATTATCAAGGAGATTAATTATATGGACAATTTAAAACAAAATAAAAATTTGGAGGGAGATAATCTTAAAAAGTCTTTAAAACATAACAAAATGGCGGCAGAACCTATGACGAGGCTTATTGTAACAATGTCTCTTCCGCCTATTATTTCCATGTTTATTCAGGCTATGTACAATGTGGTGGACAGCATTTTTGTTTCCAGAATCGGAATGGAAGCATTGACTGCAGTTTCACTTGCATTTCCTATACAAATTATTATTGTGGCTTTATTTGTCGGAACAGGTGCCGGTATATCCTCCCTGATATCAAGAATGCTCGGAGAAGGTAATCATGATACGGCTGATAAAGCGGCAAGCCATGGTGTGGTTGTAAGCTTTATATATTCCATTGTAGTAGGATTATCAGGAATATTTTTCACTGATTTCATAGTTAGATTTTTTACAGATGATGCAATACTGCAAAGCTTAACTTCACAATATTTAAAAATAATTTTAATTTTATCTTTTTTCAATTTTATTGCCAGCTCTGGTATTTCAATACTCCAATCAACAGGAAACACCTTTATGCCAATGGTTTCTCAGCTGGTAGGAGCATTAACCAACATTATACTGGATCCGATTATGATATTCGGATATTTTGGGTTCCCTGCAATGGGTGTAGCGGGTGCAGCTCTGGCTACAGTAACAGGACAGCTTGCTTCGTTTATTTTGATTATTATTATGCTAAAGAAGGATAACAGTATCAATGTTAAATTAAGAAATTTTAAATTCAATACAAAAATTCTGAATGATATTTATGTAGTGGCACTGCCTGCCATTATTATGCAGTCTCTTGCTTCTTTGATGATAAGCGGCTTGAACTTAATTTTGATATCTATCAGTGATGCTGCCATTTCTGTGCTGGGTATTTACTACAAGCTGCAATCCTTTATATTTATGCCGATTTTTGGTATGATGCAGTCTTTCAGAGCAATAATCGGTTACAACTTCGGGGCAAAAAATAAAGAACGAATTTTAAGCTCCTTAAAAACTGTTCTTATTATCTCTGTTGGTATTATGCTTACCGGTACATTTATTTTTCAGATATTTACTGAGCCGCTGCTTAGAATGTTTGACTCTAATGAAGAAATGATGACCATCGGAATTAAGGCTCTCAGGACCATCAGCCTGACATTTGCTGCCGCTGCTGTGGGAATCGTAATAAGCACTGCATTCCAATCATTTGGCAGGGGCATTATAAGTCTCGTAATTTCTTTTACACGACAGCTTGTTGTGCTTCTTCCGGCTGCCTATATTTTATCTGAAATAGGCGGTCTTGATTTGTTTTGGTATTCATTCACAATTTCTGAATTGGTTGCGCTTATTATAGCTGTTCCGTCCATGTCTGTTTATTTGTCAAAGACCTTTAAATCTTGGGATATATTGTAAGCTACATACTATCGTTATACACGGCAAAATGAATGTGGTCTTCCCATTTGCCGTTTATTTCAAGATATCTCTTTGAGAAGCCCTCTTGTTCAAATTTAAGCTTTTCCATAACCTTTAGGCTTCTTGCGTTTCTTGGTACTATATTTACTTCTATCCTGTGGAGATCGAAATCATCAAACATAATTTCCACAGTCTTTTTTATTGCTTCGGACATATATCCTTTGTTAATTTCATCCTTGTCTAATTTATATCCCATAAAACAGGACTTGAAGTTACCCATGACAATATTGCTGCAGCATACATTACCGATGAGCTTGTTGTCTTCTTTTTTGAAAACCCAGAACCTGACAAGTGAATTTTCCTTGAATTTATAATAATCCATATTCAGCTGTCTTTTATGATAAGATAATGTATAGAAATCACTTGGGCGTCTTGGTTCCCATTCGGATAAAAAATCAGCGTTTCTTTTGTAGTATTCCAAAACCTCAAATGCATAATTGGGCTTTAATATTCTTAAATACAGTCTGTCTGTATCGTATCTGGTTTGTTTAAACATAATATCTCCTATATGTATAATGTTTTGATTCTTAATAATTCTATATTCAGCCGTTTAATTAGTCAACTTATTTTACTTTACTATAATTTTTTTTTGTGATAGTATAAGCATTGTTCACATACGTTTGAGAGGGGAAAAATGATAACTAAAGGCAACAAAATATTATTAATATTTACAATGTTTTATTTATACTTTACAATGGCTGTCTTCGAAAGCTCAAGAGGAAATTTTGTGCCTTTTTTCATTGAGGAATTCAAAATAAACAACACCATAATAAGCCTGATATTAAGCCTGAACACATTGGGAAATATAATCGGGAGCTTCTTAGGCGGGCATTTTTGTGAAAAGTACGGTCATAAGACTGTCTACATAATAGGCTCGGTCACAGCAACTGCAGGTGTTCTGATTGCGCCGTTTACAGCAAATATTTTTATGCTTGGACTATTTTATTTCTTATTCGGAATCGGACGCTCTTTCTTATCGATTGGCATTGATACAATGGTACCGGTTCTTTCAATCGGTTTTGAATCGATATTGATGAATATAACTCATTTTATGTACGGAGCAGGAAGCTTTGCAGGGCAAAGAGCATATGGCAGATTGCTGTCTGAAGCAGTGTCATGGAGAACAATATATCTTTATCTCGGAATATTTTTTATTGTTTCAGTCATATTAACATTGATTATTAAAACACCGAATATTCAGTTAAAAAGTGATACCCGCCTTAACCGAAAAGACCTTTACAGGAATCCCGTTATATATATGTTTGTAATTGCCTTAACCTTTGGCTTAATAACAGAGGCTGTAGTAAACACATGGTTTATCAGCTATATGAGAGAATCTTTCAGCCTGAATCCTGCTGATGCTGCATCCTACGCTTCTGTATTCTTCCTTTCCTTTGCACTGGGGCGCTTGTTTGGCGGATTTATAATAAACAAAACGGGAAATTCAAGGGGATTGAAGTTATTTTTATTTGCAGCTGCAGTATTTATGCTGTCCGGTCTTAATTTAAGAAATAAAGGACTCATATTAATTGCTTTGTCCGGTTTCTTTATATCAATTACCTTTCCGACCCTGATGGTATTAATGAATTCAGCCTTTAAACAGAATTCTTCGTTCGCAATAGGTTTGATTGTTACAATAAGCAATGCATTATATGTTGTAATATTTAACATAACCGGAGCATTAAACGATTTGCTGGGGGCATATGCCGCATTTTATGCAGCGCCTGTTTCAATAATCTGCTGCTTGTTGATGCTAATGATTATAAGTAAAAAAATAAAAAATCAAAGTATTTAAATTAGGAGGATATATGTCAATAGAAAAATTAATAATCCCTGAGGGCTATATAAGCAAGCTTTCACTGTTGGAAACTCAAATAGCCATTAAAAAAATCAAGGATTTTTTTGAATCAGAGCTTTCAAAAAATCTGTCTCTCATAAGAGTATCTGCTCCCTTGATGGTAAGGCCGGAATCAGGGTTAAATGATGACTTGAACGGCTATGAAAGAGCAGTCCGATTTGATATGCTTGAAACAAAGTATGATGTTGAAATTGTCCAGTCTCTGGCTAAATGGAAAAGGATGGCTCTTGGCAGCTACCGTTTTGATACATATACCGGTCTTTACACAGATATGAATGCCATAAGACGTGATGAGGAATTAGATAACATACATTCTATTTATGTAGACCAATGGGACTGGGAAAAGATTATAAAAAAGCAGGATCGCAGCAAGGGAACCTTGAAAAATATTGTAAATCAGATTTACAATGCTTTCAAGTCCACTGAGCAACACTTGAGAAGCTTATATCCGTTTTTGAGAAATGAGCTTCCGGAGGAGATACATTTTATCACTACTGAAGAGCTTCTTCAGCTATATCCGGGTAAAACACCTAAGGAAAGAGAGTACCTGATTACCAGGGAGAAAAAAGCTGTATTTTTAATGGAGGTTGGTAAAAAGCTGTCTGACGGAACAATTCACGACGGGCGTGCTGCCGATTATGACGACTGGTCATTAAATGGTGATATATTATTTTATTTTTCAACCTTGGACATTGCTCTGGAGCTTTCATCAATGGGTATAAGAGTTGATAAAAATGCATTGTTAAGCCAGCTTCAGGAAAGAAATCAAACGTTCAAGGAAAAGCTTCCGTTCCATCAGGATATTATAAATGAAAGAGTTCCATTTACTATAGGCGGAGGAATCGGTCAATCACGAATATGCATGTTCTTCCTGCAAAAAGCTCATATCGGAGAAGTCCAGTCTTCGGTATGGTCCGAAGAAATGAAGGAATATTGCAGAAGTAATGAAATACATTTGCTGTAGCAGACTACGGCATCATTTATTATAAAATTACGCAGACTACAAGTGCAGCCTGCGTTTTATTTCTGATAAAAGTTTTTTATCCTCAAAAATTAAAATAGTTGCCAAAGAAATTATACTTGTTACAATACATATCAAGGAAGGATACAGTGCCGTAAGGCCTCCTGTGAAAATAAATATTATCTGTACTAATCCAAACAACCCATCTATTATTATATACAAAATATAATCCTCTGTATAAAGCTTACGAACATTTGATATTATCGCCATTGATATCATAGCAAAAAAACACACGAAAGGTATTACATATGTTATTGACCAGCCTTTCCATCTGGTTAGAAAATCCCATATTATTGCTATAATCGAAATAATCATAACCTGGTAAACAATATTTTTGGGAATATTATTTCGTTTATTTATAGCAGATATCATGCTTACCCACACGGAACCAAGCCCTCCAAGAACAAATAATGACCATGCACCGCTTTGAGGAAGCAATATATTTACTGATACTGATATAGAAGCTATTATTATTGATACCAATAGCATTATTTTAAAAAACAAACCATGTTCTTTATACACAAATGAAATTCTTGGAAACACCTCGTCTTCATGTTTATCTCCCTTTAATGTCTCCTGGCATAAGGGACAATTTTTTCTGTTGCCTGCAACATTAACCTTGCAGCTGTTACAATATTTCAATTATACACCTTCTATTCTTCATGCACAATATTCGATTCAATTGTGACTGTAATACCCAAATCAGTCAGGGTTTTAAAAAATCTTCTTTGGATTTCCGTAGATACAAATGCAGATGTAAAGCTTATTCTTAATTTATTTTCAAATGAGCAAACACATGCCTGAAGCTTGTTTGTGCTCACAAATATGTCAAATGATGATATAAATGGGTTTAACTCATCAGGCATCTTTACAATACCCACATTGGACAGTGTTGATGTATAGCTCCTATCAACAATGCTGTTTGCAATTTTAAGAGCAATATCCTTGACAGACAGTGGTATAACTCTCAACAAGAAATTATGCTCCAACGATGAAAGAGCATTTATCCTTCTCTCTAAATGCTCCGGAGTCAATTTTTCCTTGAAGCTTTCTTTTAACCCCTCTATAACATCCGGCAATTCGCTGCTGCCTGTCGAAAAATCATAATCAACATTAATTACTCCAAAAAAGTTACGTGCTGTTTGGGAATAATAATAATTTCTTAAATTGACAGGAATGCTCAATACTACCGGTCTTTTCTTCAACCTCACCGGAATTTCCTCATTGATTGCACACACTAAAATTGCCGCCATGAAAATTGTCATTGATGTATTATATTCCTTGGCTTTTGCCAGCATACTGTCAACCGGAATAATTCCTTCTATCACGTTTATTCTATATTCAGGAATTTTTGCTCCCCGTATTTTAAATGCCTTTTTATTTTTCTTTTTTACGGCAGTCTTTGCTTTAGAGTAATATTTTTGAAAGCTGTCATCCATTTTCTGATTTTTTGAAGCATCAATATCTAGAACAGGCACTTTTTCTCTGAATTTGAATTCATGTCTTATAGTTATATAATGAAAAACCAAGGTTTTAAAAAATTGCAGCGCGCCCGCCCCATCTGATAAAGCATGATAAACCTCAAAGCTTATTCTTTTTTTAAAATACATAACCCTGAAAAGAAGAGTTTTATTGTTTTTGTCATACAGTGTAGTACATGGCGGCAGATTTTCCTCTGTTACCTCCGGTTTGAAATGACTTCTCTCAAAATAATACCAAAACAACCCGCTCTTTATTACAGATTTGTATAAAGGGAAAGCTTCTATTGTTATATCTAGTGCATTTTGCAGTACATTCTTATCAACAGGCTCATACAGCTCACAGGCAAATCTGAATACCTTTGTATCGCTGTTTTTACTGTTTGGAGGGAATATTTTTGCTGCATTGTCCAGTTTATTCCATTCTGATACTTTTCTGTTTTTCAACTGTTTCACCTCATACCGCCTAGAAAAGAATTAATTATCTCGTAACATAATTTTACCTGAGGAAACCTTGGCGGAAGAGTAAAAAATCCATGTAGTGCATCCTTTACCCTGAATATCTCAACATTATTTCCTGCTTCTTTAAGCCTTTTCCCATATTGCTCTCCTTCATCCCGAAGAGGACAAAACTCCGCTGTTATAATAAGAGTGTCCGGCTGTTCTGTCAAATCCCTTGCCAGCAAAGGAGCAAAATACTGATTATATTTATCTTCATCCTTGCTTTTGTATAAATCCATGTAATCACAAATCCTTTTAGCCGTAAGCAAATAATCTGTCCCATTGTCATGTACCGACTGAAAGGGTGATGTTTCGCTATGGTCATTGTATGTCGCAGGATAAATCAATATTTGTCTTTTTATTTTAAATTCTTTTCTGTTCTTTGCCAATAAGGATAACGCAGCAGACAAATTGCCTCCTGCACTGTCTCCGATTAACGTAACTTCCCTGTCATTAATGTCCTTATTGGTAATAAATGCTTTTGCCACTTGATAGCAATCTTCTAATCCTGCCGGGAACGGGTACTCAGGGGCAAGCCTGTAATCAACTGATACCACCTTGTGATTCGTCATTTTGGCCATATTAGCACACACCTTACTGTAGGAATCAATATTTCCGGTAACCCATCCTCCCCCATGAAAAAACATAAGCACCGGATAATCTCCATTTTCCTCAGGAGAAAAAATCCGTACAGGAATACTATGGTTCCCTGAGTCTACAGCGCAATCCCATGTATTGAAAAAAGGTTTTAAATAATGCCTGTGTGTTAAATTTACAAAATTTCTGTGAAGCAGGTAATTTTTCTTAACGTCAATATCATTGTAGGATATTGCTTTCAAAGCAGCTCTCACAACCTTATTTATTGCCATGTCAACCTCATATTATTAGTTTACATTATTATATATATAAAAACCATATGTGTCTATACAATTGTCTTACATTTTACAGATGGTTTTCCTGTAAAATGTTTAGAAATTGTTATATAGATACTTACAGTTGTCTTGTGTTTCATGAGTCCTTTTTCATGAAACACTAGAAACTGTTGTTTATATGAATACAATTGTCTTACATTTTACAGATGGTTTTCCTGTAAAATGTTTAGAAATTGTTATATAGATACTTACAGTTGTCATGTGTTTCATGAGTTTTTTTTCATGAAACACTAGAAACTGTTGTTTATATGAACAAATTGATAAGTAGAATTGATTACCTTTTTATTGACATTTGTTTTTATTAAGTTAAAATAGTATTAAGCATTGAAAATTATAAGGAGGAACAATTATGCAGAAATATGTATGTGATGCATGTGGCTATGTATATGACCCGGCAGAAGGAGATCCAGACAATGGCATAGCTCCCGGAACTTCATTTGATGATTTGCCGGAAGATTGGGTTTGCCCTCTTTGCGGAGTTAGCAAAGATGAGTTCTCACCAGAATAAAGATACATAAAACGGCGATGCTATCATCGCCATTTTCTTATAGAAGCGCTGTTAACAGATTTATTTGTTTATTTCATTGTGCTTTATTTATAACAAATATACTATATGCGTTCTTTTTCTGCCGGAAGTATTAATTGAAAAATTGCAATTATACCGACAGATAAAATAATCATACATATATATGAAGTATCATAGCTTCCTGTTTTATCGAAAACCATACCATTTATAGTCGGAGCAATTACGCCGCCAAGACTGCCTGCTGCGCTGAACAGCCCATAAATAGAACTAAAATCTTTCTGCCCGTATATTCTGGCGGTTATTATAGGGAAAGCAATAGTTCCAAATGCATTTCCAAAGCCTGTCCCTATAACAATAATAATTAAAAGAACTTTATAGTTAACAAATATTAAGCCAAGCAGACCTGCTATGTTTAATAATATTGACACTATAACAGAAACTCTTAACCCAAAGTTATCGAACATTTTTCCCAGTATTAATTTGCTTAATGCTAAGGCTCCCATAGTTAATGCTGTTATATATGCACTGGTAGTCAGATTATATCCGGAATCAATCATATGTGGCGAAATAGTAAAAAATGATGTAGCCAAAGCCATACTTCCTGCCATAAAACACAACATAAGAATCCAGAACTTAATTGTTTTTGCTGCCTCTGAAAGTGTTATTCCATCTCCTGTACCCTGTATTTGCACCGTTCTGCAGCCATTTGAATAAAATGGCTTAAAATTAATATCCTTTGGATCTATTTCTATAATAAAAAATACACATGGTATTAATATCACTGCCATGATTACAGATAAAAATCTATAAGCTATTCTGAAACCGTATAATTCTATCCACACACCGGTTAAAGCATTTAATATCATTCCACCGATACCGCTGCCCATAAATGCTAGTCCAATTGCTAATCCTTTTTTGTCATAAAACCAATTATTTATTATTAATGAAAGAGGCAGAGTTGTTAAAAATGCAGATGATACACTGGCAATTATTGTAATCAGGTAAAATTCAGCAAGTGAATTTGCTAAAGAATATGTAAAATACGATATAGAAATTGTTAACGATGCTATTCGCATTAACAGTTTAATATTTATTTTTGAGAATATTTTACCTGACATAACAGACAAAATCATTTGGCTAAGCATTGACAATGTAATTATTGCGCTGACATAAGACCGCTTGAAACCTAATTCCTCGCTTATAGGCGTGATAAATAAACTTGCACAATTAAAAATAATACCCCAAGCAGCAGCCATGATTAAGAATCCGGCTGCCAATATGAACCAGCTGTAATTTATATTAGTTTTTAGCAGTAATTTTTTCATACAACACTACTCCGATACCACAGTAGTTGAAAAGAGCTATCTTAACCAGAAAATAATTTCTGTTTTGACAGCTCTGTTTCAAGTATCTATCATTATTTAATGTACCACAATTTAATGTATCATGCAAATCAAATGCATAAAATTTTATTTCACAGTATATACTTCAGCTTTTGCAATAGCCTCATCAGTCAATTCCTGTCCTATTCCAGGCAAATCAGGCACTTCGAAATATCCGTTCTTCGGCTGATAATCATACTTGCAAAGTTTAATATTTTCTTCCATTAATGCACATTGATGATGTTCGTGAATAACAAAGTTTGGAATAACTGCTTCAAGCTGCAGTGCTGCCGCTGTTGCTATCGGACCGCCGCAAATATGAAGCTGTACTCCGATATCATATACATGTGCCATGTCACAAATTTTCTTTCCTTCTGTTATTCCTCCGGTATTGCAAATATCCGGTTGAATTATAGACAATGATCTGTCTTCATAGAATGGTCTGTATCCCCATCTTGAGTAGATTCTTTCTCCGCTTGCCATAGGTATTTTAACATTATTTGCTATTTCCTTGAATAAATCAGCATTAAGAGGCTGCGTAGGCTCTTCATAGTAGAAGCATCTATACTTCTCCAATTCTCTTCCAAGTTGAATTGCCGTATTTGTATCAGTAAGAGAATGTAATTCTATTATTATATCTAAATCGGAGCCTCCTGCTTCTCTTATAGCTGCAACTCTGTCTACTGCTACTTTTAATTGTTTGTTTTCAAGCAAACCATAATTGCTCCAGCCCATCCAAACTCCTTCTGTATCAAATCCGACCGGATCAACCTTGACAGCGGTGTATCCTTCAGCCATTGCCTTCCTGGCCGCTTCTGCATATTCTTCAGGTTTTGATAAAGGACGGCATTCCTTACCCCAGTCAAATTGAATCTGACTGGCATAAGCTCTTAATTTATCATTGGTTTTACCGCCCAACATCTTATATACCGATACTTCCAAAGCTTTTCCCTTTATATCCCAAAGAGCTATATCAATTGCACTCATACCTGAGAATATAATAGTTCCTCCGCCCATTCCCCAGAATGTTGTTCTGTGAAGTTTGTTCCAGATCTTTTCATTATCCATAGGATCCATGCCTATGATTAGTTCACTGAAATCCTTTAATATGCCAAAAGCAGCTTCAGTACCTGATGAGTATGCTACTCCTGCTTCGCCGAAACCACATATGCCCTCATCAGTATTGATCCTTACACATACAGGATTCCAGTGACTTCCTTTTACTGACGGTGCACCTCCATTTGTTTTTATTACATCTACGCTGGTGATTTTCATAATATGTATTCTCCTTATATATTTATTTAATTGTTACCATCATTGGCGAATTCTTTATTGTCTCATTTGTAAGCTCCTGCCCGATGCCGGGTCTGTCAGGTATATCAAAATATCCATTTTGGGGCTGATAGTCATATTTACATAGGTTAATATTATCTTCAACCAGTGCCATTTGATGATGCTCATGAATTACAAAGTTTGGAATAACTGCTTCAAGCTGTAATGCTGCGGCAGTAGATATAGGTCCTCCGCATACATGTATCTGTACCCCCACATCATATATATGTGCCATATCACATATTTTTTTACCTTCAGTCAATCCGCCTGTATTGCACAGATCCGGTTGAATTACAGATATGGACCTGGATTCAAAGAAAGGTCTGAAACCCCATCTGCTATATGATCGTTCACCTGTTGCCAATGGTATTTTTATTTCTCTGTTTATTTCACTAAATAAACTTGCATTCAAAGGTTGAGTAGGCTCTTCATAATAGAAGCATCTGTACTTCTCCAGTTCTCTTCCAAGCTGGACTGCTGTATTTGTATCTGTCAACGAATGGAGCTCTATTATAATGTCAAGGTCTGAACCGCCTGCTTCTCTGATTGCCGCAACTCTATCAACAGCGATCTTCATCTGCTTGTTTTCAAGTAAGCCATAGTTCTTCCATCCCATCCAATTACCTTCCAGGTCATAACCAACCGGATCAACCTTTATGCAGTTATAGCCGTCCTTTATTGCATCCTTGGCCGCCTGTGCATATTCTTCCGGTTTTATAAGATTCTTGCTTTCCTTCCCCCATCCAAACTGTATCTGGCTTGCATAGGTTCGCAGTTTTTCATTTGTTTTTCCACCAAGTAATGTATATACCGGTACTCCTAATGCTTTTCCTTTTATATCCCAAAGAGCTATATCAATTGCACTCATACCTGAAAATATGACTGTGCCTCCGCCCATTCCCCAGAAAGTTGTCCTATGAAGCTTGTCCCAGATTTTTTCAATATTCATCGGATCCATTCCGATTATTAATTCTGCAAAATCTACGCACATTCCAAATCCTGCTTGACTTGCATTTGCATATGCCAGCCCTACTTCTCCAAACCCGGAAATCCCTTCATCTGTATTTATCCTTAAAAATACAGGATTCCACTTATAACCGCTATCAGAATCTTTTGTCGGTGCCTTGATTACATCTACACTTGTGATTTTCATAATTGCTTTCTCCTTATAATTGAATAATAAAACATCCTACGACATTATCTTACCTGCCTAATAGTTTTAATATACCGATAGATGTTGCAGGTACATAGGTAACAATCAGTAGCGCAATGAACATGGATACAATGAATGGCAATGCCTTTCTGACAATCTTATCCATTGGAATTCCGGTCATACCCGATGCCACAAACAAATTGCCTGCTACCGGAGGTGTGACAAAACCAATTGCCAGGTTGATAGTCATCAATAACCCGAAATGTACGGGATCCACCCCAAAAGGTCTAAGTGCTGTTAACAGAATCGGTGAAAATATTATATTGGCAGCTGTTGTATCAACTACCATCCCGACAAATACAAGAAACACATTAACTATAAGCAATACAACTATTTTATTTGAAGATAGGCCCAGCAAGAAGTCTGTTAAGGCTGTAGGTATTCTCAGCAAGGCCAGTACCGCACCTAATGCTGCAGCCGGAGCAAATGTCAATAAAATTCCCCCTACAAATGATGTGTTTTTTATAAAAATATCAAGGACACCCTTCCATGTTAATTCCTTATAGCCGTATTTCCCTACAATTATTCCATAAAATATAGCTACCACCGCCGCCTCAGTCGGAGTAAAAATTCCTCCGTATATGCCGCCCAAAATAATCAATGGCATTAATAACGCCCACTTCGCATCCCATACTGCCTTGATTAACTCTATAAATGAAAATTTTTCTCCGTTTCCGAAATACCCTAATTTTTTTGACTGATAAATATTGACTAACGCAAGTATGCTTCCGACGATAAAAGCAGGACCTATTCCTGCAAGGAATAAATCACCGATTGAAGTTGTTGTCGCAACACCATAGATTACTAAAGGTATACTTGGAGGCATAATTATACCAAGCCCTCCGGCAACCGCCGACAATCCTGTTGCATAGGTTCTGTCATACCCTGCTTTAACCATATATGGTATCATTATACCGCCGATTGCAGCAACCGTCGCCGGTCCGGAGCCGGATATTGCTCCAAAAAACAAGCACGCTATAACTGTAACCGTTCCTAAGCCTCCTGTTGTATTTCCAACCATTTTGCTTGCCGCATTGACAAGCCGTTTAGAAAGTCCGCCTGTTTCCATAACAGCTCCTGCCAGCATAAAGCATGGAATTGCAGTTAATGGTAATGATTCAAATCCTGAATACATCTGCTGAGCTATAAAACCTATATTTGTTGTATCAAATGCAAAGGCAACCGCAATTATGGCCAGACCGATTGAAATCCCCACCGGCACTCCAATCGCCAACAATCCCGCTGCTGAAATAAATAATACTGCTGATTCCATATGATCCCTCCTTAAACCGTTTTCTCTTCATCAAGTGCTTTTATCTTCTTTAAATTATCCATGCTGGACTGTATCAGCCGTACTATCATCAGAACAAACAGGACAGGGAGAAAAATATAAACACTCCATTTTGGTATATGTGTAACCGCAGTCTCCGTACCGTTTTCTCTCAGTCTCTGCACCATTGGAACCACACCTGTAAGAACAATTACATTAAACAATGCAAAAAAAGCATTATTAACAATTTCCAACCTCAATTTGTTTTTAGGACTTAATTTCTCTGTTATGACTTCAAGCCTAAGATGCTGCTTTGTAGTTATGGCCGCTGTCGCACCAAAATATGTTGACAAAACAAATAATATTATTGCCAGCTCTTCAGCCCAGGAAAATGCATTATTAAATACATATCGGGACACTACTTGCATAAACAAAATAACTACCATTGCTATAGAGCATATTGAGCCCAAATAAACTTCAATATTATTCAAATACTTTTTCAAATCTTAGCCTCCTCTTCTATATGGCAGGTAATTGCGTTTAAATAACGCAATTACCTTTGTTTAGATTTATAGAGTTTTTTTCTAAAACTTCTGGTAAAAGCTTACTTGGAGATTTTTTCAATAGACTCTCTCACCTGGTTAAAATAATCAACACCAATTATTTCAGCTGCTTCATCCCAGGTTCCCATTGAAATTTCCTTGAACTCTGCTTTTGCCTCATCGCTCAGCACTGTAACCTGCATTCCCTTATCTGTAATCCATTTTAAAAGGGCTTCTTCTGTTTTTTGTAATTCCGGTCCTGAATATGCCTGTGCAATGGCTGCAGATTCCTTAACAGCCTGCTGGATTTCAGGAGACTGCTCAAGCAGCCAATCATTGTTTACAATAGTACCGCCGGCCGTATAGAGGTGATCTGCTAAAGTCATATACTTTTGTACCTCTACATAATTTTGTGCATAGATATTAGCTATAGGATTTTCCTGTCCGTCCACAACACCCTGCTGAAGGCTGGTAAACAATTCTGCGTAGGCTATTGGCGTCGGCGCGCATCCTAATTCTTTAAATGCAAGAAGATGTAACGGGTTGTTCTGCACACGGATTTTCATTCCTTTCATATCAGCAACGGATGTTATAGGTTTTTTGTTATTGGTGATATGTCTCATTCCTATTGCTCCCATGAATAAAACGTTTAATCCGGTATCTTTTATGCATTCTTGTCTCATCAGCTCCCCGGGCTCGCCTGCAACCACTTTAAAAGCTGTTTCCAAATCAGGTATCAAAAACATAACATCAAACGGCATAAAAGCATTTGTATATTCAGCCATTGCACCTACGTTATATGAAACACTTTCAAAATTTCTGTTCTGCAATCCCCCAAGAAGCTGGTCCGATGTTGTTCCTAAAACACCGCCATGAAATATCTGGAATTCAACCTTGTCTCCAAGACGTTTTTTCATTTCTATTAAAAACTGTCTGTCTCCTCTGACAGCCGGAGAATCTATAAGGTTGTTTGTAACGTTTGCATGCCTCCAAACCAGCTTATCAGGATTGTCGGACTTTGCCTCTATGTCTATTGCCGCATCTTCTGCTGAAAGAGGGGTTGCCACAGATAATGAGTATTCTTCCAATGTCATCCCACCGCTTGTCCCTGAAGGTTTGTCCGTTGGTGTTCCCGTTTGTGTATCTTTCGTTCCGCAGCCTGTCAATGCCATGTTTAATACCATGATTACTGTCAATAATAATGCAGTTTGTTTTTTTAGTCTCATAATTTTACCTCTCTCTTTATTTTTTATTTATTCAAAAAAAATTTTTGTATCACTTATTTTATTGTCACTACCTGGGCTAATCTATATGCTTCCTCAGTAATTTCATTGCCAATACCCGGTTCATTTGGAACCTCTATATACCCATTTACAGGCTGTGGATTATATTTGGAAAGATTATAGTTGCAAACACACCTATTATTTACATGATGCTCATGAATAACAAAATTAGGAATTACGGATTCCAGATGCAGTGCCACAGATGTGGAAAGAGGTGTAGCACACACATGAGCTTGCACACTGACATCATAAGTATAAGCCATATCACAGATTTTCTTTGCTTCAGTAATCCCGCCGCAATTTCCTATATCAGGTTGTATGACTTGAAGAGACTTATTTTCGAAATATGGTGCATACTGCCATCTGCCATAAATTCTTTCACCGCTTGCTTGAGGAATGTTAACCTTGCCGGCAATATAAGCCTGCATAAATGGTGTCGGCGTATTAGGTTCTTCAAAATACATAATTCTGTATTTTTCAGCCATCTGACCTATTTGAACCGCACCCTGCGCATCAGGAAAAGAATGATTTTCGATTATTATATCCAAGTCATAACCGCATTCTTTACGTATTGCTTTAAGCCTGTCTTCAATTAAATTTATGTAATAAGGTTTAATTAATCTGGTTCGTTCTTCCTCTGTAAATGGTGTTCCATCCTTATCAAAAGTAAAAAAGTCTATTTTAACTGCATCATAGCCTTCATTCATTGCTTTTCTGCAAGTCGCAGCATAATCCTCAGGAGTGCATTGCGGTATTCCTGTAGTGGGTCCCTCCCAATCAAGTTCCCAGCCAAACTGAAGCTGACTGGCATAAGCACGAAGCCTGTCCCTGCGTTTTCCTCCAAGAAGCACATGCAACGGCGTTTTAAAATATTTTCCTTTAATATCCCATAACGCTATATCAATTGCACTTATTCCGGAAAATACGATAGGTCCTCCATTTTGCCCCCAAAATGTACTTTTATAAAGCTTGTCCCAAATTACTTCATTTTTTAATGGATCCATACCAATAATTAACTTTGCCAAATCCTGTATCATACCATAAGCAGCAGTTTGGCTGCTTACATATGCTACAGCGGCTTCCCCGTCACCGTAAATACCTTCATCTGTGTGAATGCGACATAGTATCGGACGCCAAATCGGGTTTGCAGTAGTGACCAACAATACATCTACTTTTGTAATTTTCATTTTTTCCTCCCAATAAAGAATTTATTAATACCGTTTATTGTGCGGTATTCTTATATGCTTGTAATACAAGTATATATTTGCAGTATGTGTTTGTCAATATGTTTATTTGAAAACATTTGCATTTTTTTATTATATTTATGCTATACAATTTTATAAGCTGATTTTTCTGCAATTTTGCCGGTAAAATATTTAGCTTGCAAAAATTTATAAAAACTGTTATTCTTGTATTACAACTGTACAGGATTGTTAAATATCAATTAATATAGTTTAATATTATTAATAATTAAAGGATGATGACATGAATCGTAAGATAATTAAAAAAAACAGTCTCAGTGAACAGCTTACAGATATACTAAAGGATTCCATATTTAACGGAGAATTAAAAGATGGGGATAAGCTTCCCACTGAAAATGAACTTACTAAAATATATAATGTAAGCAGATTAACAGTACGTTCAGCATTACAAAGACTTAATGCACTTGGTCTGGTAACTACCAAGGCAGGGGATGGAACATATGTTAACAGTTTCAAAATAGAAGATGTGCTAAAGGATGTACCGTCTTTAGTTGTGCATCCTAAAATGATGGAGGATGTTAAGGAATTTAGAAAATTAATAGATTTGGAGTGTATTAGACTGACTATCCTTAACTCAAGTGATGATGAGCTGGAAAAACTCAAGCTTGCCTGTGTTGATTATGCAAGTGAATTTTTTAGTGTTGATATTGAAGACTTCAAACATACATATGAACAAAAACTAAAAAGCATAGCACTAAACGATTTTAATGTACATTTTACTATTTGCGAATTATCTAAAAACTCGTTGTATATTCTATCATACAAAAGTGCACAAGAAATTATTAAGGAATACTTATATACTATTGCATTGGGACGTTTTAAAAAAAGTATACAAGTTGGTAACATTGACGCTTTTATTGCTTCTATGAACAGTCATACCGCACTGTATGAGGCAATAAAATCTCGTAATTTTACTAAAGCCAAGAAGATATTTTTAAACCATGTAGACTATAGAGTATTACATTTAATACCTGAGGATTTTAATGAATAGCATCATTTAAACATGATTTAACTCAATGGGTATTATTTCTAGTGATACCTATTGACAAAAAAATATCCTGCAAGGATCCTTTGATGCCTTACAGGATATTTAATGGTTATTAAATTTCTTCAGGCTGAATCAGGTAAATTTTAGAGAATTGTGCCTCCGCCGATTACATATTCTCCATCATAAAACACTACAGCCTGACCAGGTGTGATTGCCCGCTGCTTATTCTTGAATTCTACAAGTATATTATCTTCATCAATAGGATGCAGCACAGCTGCGTCTTCCTTCTGGCTGTATCTTGTTTTTACTGTTGCGTTCATTGATGAAGCAAGCTTTTCAACAGCAATCATATTAATGTCTCCTGCATGTAATCTATCAGTATACAAATCTTCTTCTCCGCCTAACATAACAGTATTGGTGTTTTTATTTTTATTGACTACATAGGCCGGTCTTCCCAATGCTACGCCAAGACCTTTTCTTTGTCCGACAGTATAGTGTATTATTCCCTTGTGCTCTCCCACAGCATTTCCGTTTATATCTACAAACTTACCCATATTAGACTTAATTCCCATTTTATTTTCAAGAAACCCTGCATAATCCCCATCCTGTACAAAGCATATATCCTGGCTGTCAGGCTTCCTGGCATTAATTAAATCTCTTTCTTCTGCAATTTTTCGCACCTCTGTCTTGTACATGCTTCCTAACGGAAGTAACGTCCTTGACAGATCATGCTGCGAGAGAACATACAAAACATAGCTTTGGTCCTTTGATTGGTCAACTGATTTCTTCAAAAGGTATCTTTTACTTTCCTTGTTATATTCTATCTGAGCATAGTGACCTGTTGATATATAATCCTTTTCCATTAAAATTGCTCTTTCTATAAGCTTACTGAACTTGATATATCTGTTGCAGTCAATACATGGGTTTGGTGTATTGCCTGCTTCATAGCTGTCGGCAAATTTTTGTATAACCTCTTCCCTGAAGGTTTCACCAAAATTAAATACAAAATGCTCAATACCTAATTTGTAGCAAACACTTCTGGCGTCCTCAACATCCTCTAAAGAACAGCATGTTCTTGTTCTGCAGGAGGTCAAAACATCCTCGCTGCTGAACAGCTTCAAAGTTGCACCGCATATATCATAACCCTGGTCTCTAAGCAAGACTGCTGCAACAGAGCTGTCAACTCCGCCGCTCATAGCTACCATAACCTTTTTCTTCATACTTTCTCCTATTCTAAAAAAACAGGACATCACTGTCCTGTCTATAAGCTGTTTATATTTTTATTATATAGCCTGCTCAAATTTTTGTCAAATACTTTAGATTTTAATCAAATTATATCAATGCTTATTTTGCAATTTCCTTCTTATCTTTTTTCTCAACAATTGACGAGAATAATACTCCCACCTCAAACAAAAGTATCATAGGTCCTGCCAGCAATGTTTGTGTAATTACATCCGGCGGTGTTAAAATGGCTGCAAGTATAAATATGATCAATACTGTATACTTACGGTTTTTCTTTATAAAGCTTACCTTTAATATATGGAACTTTGTCAAAATAACCATAATAATCGGAAGTTCAAATATAATTCCAAATGACAACAGTGTGCTTATGACAAAAGATAAATAATTACTGAAACTAATCATTTCTTCAATTTGTTCTATCTGGAATCCCATGAAAAACTTGAGCATTATAGGTAATACCACCAAGTATGCAAATACCACACCTAGTATAAAAAACAATCCACCGATAAACAAAGAAACAGCAATTGTTCTTCTTTCATTTTTTACAAGTCCGGGGCTGACAAACATCCAGACTTGCAGGAATAAAAATGGAGCGGCTACTACAACACCTGCAATTACTGATATTTTTATATATGACATTAACAGCTCAGCCGGTGCAATAAATACAAAGTTTACATTGCCTGCTATGTCAATTATATTTTTAACTATCGGTTCAGAAAAGTTATAACATGCCAATACAGAAATAACCAGTACGATACTTGAATATATCAATCTCTTTCTTAGTTCATCCAAATGCCCTACGATTGTTAAATTTTTCTCTTCTTTTTTTTCATTTTTTTTTCTCATAATGTCAACCTGCTCACCTTTAATATAATTGTTCAATAGACTTTATAATGCAATAAAGCACATAGTTCACAGGTGTTGGTATATTAAGCTTCTCGCCCATTTCTACAACGGTCCCTGCAAAATAATCAACTTCTGTCTTCCTCTTTGCTTCAACATCCTGAAGCATTGAAGTCTTGCCATTAGGAGAAAAATTACTCATGAGCTCCACAAACTCATCAATATCTTCTTCTTTTAAATCAATATTTGTAGCTTTTGCAATTGTAAGCACTTCAAGCATCGCTTTTTTAAATAATATTAAATTAGTATCAATGCTTGTAACATTGCCATAGGTTGCTCTTGTTACAGCAGTAACCTGATTTACACCAACATTCAGCATGAATTTCTTCCACACCATTCTTATCATATCATCAAATACAATATTTTTTATGCCTGTATCATTAAAGCAGTCAACAACCGCTTGTACTTCTTTTGAAATTATGGTATTGTCAGCATCACCTAAATGTATTTCGCCATTCACAGTATTTATTACCTTGTTTTCAGTCCTTATAGCATCTATTTTCATGACTAAGCCGTAAAGAACCTTGTTATCCGGATAAGCAGCATGAATCCTTGTCCTTGCTGTAACTCCATTTAATAATGTTATCATTATGGTGTTTTCACCGACAAAGCTTCTCACATCTTCTATAGCACCTTCAAGCTGATAATTCTTCACACAAAATATTATTAAATCGTATTTGATATTATTTTCACCATTCGAGGCAATATTTGGATAAAAAGTATCGTTGTTCAAAGTAAATCCACTTTTTCTTGATTTTTCTTTTCTTGATTCATCCGTAATAACAGCAAAATCCGAACCAAACTTTTTATACAGCAGATTCCCGTAAACCGTTCCTACTGCACCCATTCCAATTAATGCAACTGTTTTTATTTTCATAACTATCACCTATGTCATAACTTGAACCAGATGTTCTTTTTTGTCTGGCTGTAATCATATTATAATAGAATTGTCCCTTTAATGCAATGGATTATAATAATTAATTTTTATTACATAATAACACTTATTTTCATAGTTTAACCGCGATGAGCTTTAAAATTATTCGTATCTGAAACCGTGAGCGGGTATTTTTTCTTATTTCCAACTTGGCTCACTGCGAATAGCAACTGATAACACAGGAAAAAAGACGTATCCCCATTAGATTGATAAGGATTCGCCTTTTCTCTTTTATGCGTTGTCAAGCATATTAATTACGTAATTTGGAAGTGCAAATGCGCCCTTGTGAAGAGCTGCATTGTAATACCTGGTTGACAGTCCAAATGAATTCCATTTTTCTTCATTGATATTTTCCGTAGGATTATACCTTTTGGAAGCAAATCCAAACAACCAATGCCCTGAACCATAGGTTGGAATATGCGCCTGATAAACACGAGCCACAGGAAAAACGGTTTTTATTTTTTTATGTGCTCTTTGCATTGCTTCAGCTTCTCTTTTATAATATGGGCTTTCATGCTGATTAACCAATATGCCGTCTTCCTTTAATGCATTAAAGCAATTTTCATAAAATCCCTGGGTGAAAAGTTCAAAGCCCGGTCCAATAGGGTCTGTCGAGTCAACTATTATTAAATCATATTCATTTGTTTTTGTTTTTACGAACTTCAGACCATCCTCGAAATACAAATTCACTCTCTCATCGTTCAATTTTGATGCGGTTTGCGGAATATGCTCCATGCATACGTCAACGACTTTTTTATCTATTTCAACCATATCAATTTTTTTAATTGAGGCATAACGTATAAGCTCTCTTACGGTTCCTCCGTCACCGGCACCTATAACCAAAATATTTTTGATTTCAGGATTCACTGACATTGGTACGTGAGTTATCATTTCATGATAAATAAATTCATCCTTTTCAGTAAGCATTACGAATCCATCTATAACAAGAACCTTTCCAAATTCAGGAGTTTGGAAAACGTCTATTTTTTGAAATTCGCTTTGTACGCTTTCAATATGTTTGTCAACTCTTATTGAAAATCTGACATTATCGGTATGCTCTTCTGTGAACCATAATTCCATTTAACTTTCCTCCTGAAATATATTCATTCCGCTGAATATCTCGATCATTTCTTTTCTCAAGCTGTCTGAAATCTCCAGTCTTGTTTTAGGAGGCAGCTCGTAAACATCCTTATTGAACAGATAATTTTGAAGGTCTATATCTTTAATGAGCATTTTTGTATGAAATGTGTTGGATTGAAAAACATTCATGTCAATCGCATCATATTTTTTTAATGTTTCTTTATCTATATAATCTTGTATTGATTTAATATCATGATCAATAAAAAACTTTTTTCCGCTTAAATCTCTTGTAAATCCCCTTACTCGATAATCAATAGTAATAATATCAGAATCAAAACTGTCAATTAAATAATCCAAAGCGTTCAGAGGAGAAATTTTCCCACATGTAGACACATCTATATCTACACGAAATGTAGAAATAGCTTTATTTGGATGATACTCAGGATATGTGTGCACTGTTACATGGCTCTTGTCCAAATGAGCATGTACAGTCTCCGAATTCATAGCTTTATTGCATATGAGATTGCCCATGTTGCATGATTCATCAATTTCTTCGGCAGCCAATGCACACTCAGCAATCAATAAATTTACGCTAGCTCCCTGGGGATCATAATCCTGTTTTGAAATATTAAGAATATGCGCACCAATAATTTCTGTTACTTTACACAATATTTGTGTAAGCCTTTCTGAATTATATTGTTCATCAATATATTCAATATACTCCTTCTGCTCCCTCTCGCTTTTTGCATAGCAAACATCATAAATGTTAAAGCTAAGCGATTTTGTAAGATTATTAAAGCCATACAATGCCAGCTTTTTTTCCAACCCTAACACCACTACCTTTCCATAAATAATTTTTTCAACATTATAATCTAAATAACATCATTTATCAAGACTTTTACACTTATAGTCATTACTTTACATATTTAGTAAATTTCACTTCAATATAATAAATCTATATTTTAATTTTAGTCCAATTACCTTTTAAAAACCTGGCATAGTTTACTATAAATCTTAAGCACTGGTCCGTACTAAAAGCAAACCATGCTCCAATTAAGCCCAGTTTCATGGGATAGCAAAACAGCCATGTAGCTGCAGGTCTTAATATTCCTATACTTACAAATGAAGTGTATGCAACAAATTTAGTATCCCCTGCTCCCCTTAAGCTTCCGGATATAACTACACTTGAAGTCATAACCGGTGAAGTCAACGCAATAATAAGCATTATATCAGCTCCGGCTGCAATAACCGCTACTTCATCAGTAAATAATGATATAAAGAAGGATTTTCCTAAAATAAATATAAAAACAAATATAATGCCAATAGTCAAAGCAATTCTTTGAAGAGATTTCCCGTAAATAGTTGCTATATCATTTCTTCCGGCTCCAAGGCTTTGCCCTACCAACGCTGATGCAGCTATACCAAGGCCATCGCCAAAGCCAAATGATATGCTGACTAAATTCATACAAATCTGGTGAGTTGCAAAATCAACTGTTCCTAAGCTTGCAATCAACTTATTTGTTGTAAAAAACCCTACACGTATGAAAACCTGTTCTACAAAAGCACTGCTGCTTATGTTTAAAATATTTTTAATTGTTAATTTTTCCATCTTCCAGCTTTGCTTTTTCTTAATATGCAAAAATTCATTTGCATATGTTATTGATTTTAATGATAGTAAAAAGCCAACTATATTTCCAATCGCAGTAGCAACAGCAGCTCCTGTAACTCCCATTGCAGGAAAACCAAAGTGACCGTTAATCAGCAAATAATTAAAGAATAAATTAACAAGATTAGCCGCTACATTTGTCTTCATTGATATTTTTGTATTGCCCGCACCTCGTTGTGCTGCATTAATAGTCAGCCCAAGAGATGTAAAAAAATTACCTAAACAAATAATTCTAAAATATATTATTGCACTTTCAACCACATCACTTTGCGCCCCGGCAAATATAATAAGCGGCTTGGCAAATATTATACCTAAGCCTGATAAAAGAATTGACATTATGGTGCATACTACTATTGATTGTCTTAATGTATTGTTTGCTTCTTCTCTGTTTCCCTCACCTTTTCTTCGTGCCACAATAGCCGTAACCCCAATATTAAGAGAAAAAATTACTGCTAAAAGTATAAATCTCGGCTGAGTTGTTATACCAACAGCAGAAATCGCTGCAGCACCTAATCCTCCAACCATTATCAAATCCGCAGATGATATGAGCTGAACCAATACTGCTTCCAAGGCTGACGGCCAGGCTACTTCTAATGCAGTCTTGTATACTTCCTTATCAGAAGGAATTTCTCCAACAATGTCTTCTTGCCTGACCATATGCTTGTTGGAATAAATCCTTTCAATTATACCGGTCATTTTTGCCTCCTTATTTTAACACAATAAATATAGTAACTCTTTTAATAATATAATTCAATACTAAAAAGGTTACAAATCATAATTATATTTTGACATTTAAAAACCGACCTCCCATCAGTTAAATTTTTGGTCTAACTTTTGGTGGTCGGTTCAAATGCTGACAGTTCTTTTTGTATCCTATGATCAACTTCAAACTTACTTTGATAATACTCTAAGCCTGAGCATGGATTATTCATGCTCATTTATTGCACAGTCCTTATTCTGCTGATTTCAAATAATCATTCAGCTGCTTAAGCAATTCATCTGCATCGAATCCATGAACCATTGCGGCGTCTTCTATTGACTCCATCTGAGATGACGGGCACCCTAGGCAATGCATTCCTGCATTCATTAATATAGCAGCCAAGCCACGGTCCATCTGTAATATTTCTCCAATATACATGTCTTTCGTAATTTCTTTTTGCATAATAGCCTCCTACATTTACTTCATTTATCTTTTCCCGATTATCTATTTACATTCATTTTTTTAACATACAACTCACAGTTCTTAGTTTAAACATTATTCAGATCCATCTTTACCCTAAAAATATTTTTAAATCATCTTCAACTGTTCCTATACCTGCAATCCCGAAATTGTCAACCAATACCTTTGCTACATTTGGTGATAAAAATGCAGGTAATGTCGGTCCCAGGTGAATATTTTTAACTCCTAAATAAAGAAGTGATAGCAATACTATGACAGCTTTTTGCTCATACCATGCAATATTAAATGCTAAAGGCAATTCATTTATATCCTGAAGCTCAAACACTTCCTTTAATTTAAGTGCTATCAGCGCCAATGAATAAGAGTCGTTGCACTGACCTGCATCCAATACTCTTGGAATTCCGCCGATATCCCCTAATTCCAATTTGTTGTATTTATATTTTGCGCAGCCTGCTGTTAAAATAACCGTGTCCTTCGGCAATGCCGCAGCGAATTCTGTATAGTAATTTCTTGATTTAGCTCTGCCGTCACATCCGGCCATTACAAAGAATTTTTTAATAGCACCTGATTTAACTGCATCAACAACCTTGTCAGCTAAAGCAAACACCTGTTCATGTGCAAATCCGCCGATGATTTCACCTGTTTCAATTTCTGTCGGGGCAGCACATTTCTTGGCCAATTCTATAATTTCCGAAAAATCTTTTTCTGCTCCCATAGCTCCTGCAATATGTTTGCATCCGGGATATCCTGCAGAGCCGGTTGTAAAAAGTCTGTCCTTGTAGCTGCCCCTAGGCGGTACAATACAGTTTGTAGTCATCAGCACAGGTCCATTGAATGCTTCAAATTCTTCTTTTTGTTTCCACCATGCATTGCCGTAGTTACCTACTAAGTGCTTATATTTCTTTAAATGAGGATAATAGTGAGCCGGAAGCATCTCTGAGTGAGTGTAAACATCAACACCGGTCCCTTCAGTTTGCTTCAGCAATTGTTCAAGGTCTCCTAAATCATGACCCGAAATCAATATGCCCGGGTTTTTGCCGACGCCTATATTGACCTTTGTAATTTCCGGATTTCCATATGTCGTAGTATTGGCTTTATCCAAAATTGCCATTCCGCTGACTCCTGTCTTACCGGCTTCTAATGTTAAAGCAACCAGCTCATTAACTTCTAATGTATCATCCAATAATTTTGCCAATGTGCTTTGCATAAATGAATTTACTTCCTTGTCATCGAAGCCTAATGCATTTGCATGCTTCATATAAGCTGCCAAGCCTTTTAATCCATAAGTTATAAGCTCTCTTAAGCTTCTTACATCTTCATTTTTTGTATTTAAGATTCCAACTGTCTTTGATTTTTCATCAAATTCAGGAACAGTATCTGCACTCCATAAAGCTGCATTTGATAAATTTTCTTTGCTTGATAATCTATTTATCAAATCATTTTTCACTTTAAGAGTCATTTTAATTCTATCATAAAATACACCAATATCAAAATTTGCATTTGTAATTGTTGTAAAGAGGTTTAAAGTTATTAAATGGTCAACATCAGCTGAAACGTCTTTTCCTTCGTTTCTTAATCCTGTTGTTACTTCTGATAATCCTTTTGTTGTATATACTAACAAGTCCTGCATATTAGCTGTTTCCGGTGATTTACCACAAACTCCGACCTTAGTGCAGCCGGTGCAGCCCGCTGTCTCCTGACATTGATAACAAAACATTGAATGTTCATGTACATTGCTCATTTTAATTGTTCCCCTTTCAATTTCCTGTTTAATTAGTTTTTTAGTTTCTTAACTTGGCTCAATGATACAATATCCGATTTATCATTTCTGTAACAATTGTTACAAATATTTTGTTTGTATATAATTTTTTATCTGCCATATATAAATTTTTAAATAAATCAAAATGCAACATAATAATGAAGCATTGACAGCATATGAATTTTAATGTATTGTTTTTATAAAACGGGAAAAAAATAAACTTATTGGAGGCATTATGGATTTTAAATATGAAAGCAACAGAATATATCTGGAAAGTGAAAACGGCGAATGTATTGCCGAGGTTGTATTTCCAAATGTTTCTGAAAACGAAGTGAATGTAACCAGGACATATGTAGACAAATCATTAAGAGGCCAGGGAGTTGCCGACAAGCTTCTTTCCGCATTAATACAAGACTTAAAGAAAAATAACAAAAAAGCTGCCGCATCATGCTCATGCTCCTATGCTGTGGACTGGTTTGAAAAACATCCGGAATATGAGGATTTGTACAAATAGAAAATAAAGCCTTGCGCAATGCACAAGGCTTTATTTTCTATTTATTAAAGACATCCGTCTGAAAAATCCGAATGACAAACTATTTCTGTTTCTTCTTCTTTAAGCAGCTTATAAATATGCTTATCAATTTCTTCAGGCGCAATATTTGGTGCAAATCTTGCTACAACATTTCCTTCCTTATCAATTAAAAATTTAGTGAAATTCCATCTTATATCATTTTCTGCTATACCCGGTGTAAATTTGCTTACCTTCTCGTAAAAATCTATAGTATCATTGTTTCTGTATTCTTCTGCGGTGGTTTTTAAATATTTATATAATGGCTCTTCATTTGTGCCGTTAACTTCCAATTTTGAAAATTGTTTAAAATCAACTCCAAAGTTTAGTCTGCAAAAACCAATTATTTCTTCATTTGTCCCAGGTGCCTGCTCAAGGAACTGGTTGCTTGGAAAATCCAATATTTCAAATCCGTCCGGTTGATATTTCTCGTATAACTTTTGAAGTCCGTCATACTGAGGAGTGAACCCGCATCCTGTCGCACCGTTTATAACCAACAAAACCTTTCCTTTATATTCCGATAAGGATACGTCCTTATTTTCTGCATCCTTTACTGTAAAATCATATATTTTCATGTTATCCTCCTGCTTTGTAATAAATATTTATGTATTACATATACCCCCATTATATGATTTTAAGCAAAAAATATTATTTTTCTCCGTTTATTGTTCTTGTCGAACTTATTGCCACTTCCGGCAATTTCTGCTATACTTTATTTAATAATTACCACGAAACATCAGCTAAACATTATAAATAAATTATATATCACAGGATGGGAGCTAAAATTATGATAACCATATTAAAAAATGCAAAGATTTATGTTGAAAAAAATTTATTTAATGAAGCAGTATTAATTGAAGACGGAATAATCAAGAAAACCGGTACTGATGAAGAAATACTCAAATTTAAACATGACAGGGTTTTGGACCTTCGCGGAAAGACTGTTATACCAGGCTTAAATGACAGCCACCTTCATCTTGCAATGGTAGGTGAGGCTATGACATCCTGCAACTTGACTTATGCAAGATCAATTGAAGAAGCAATTAATCTCGGGAAAAAATTTCTTGAAAACAATAAAGATATAGCTGCTTTGAACGGAAGAGGCTGGAATCAGGATCATTTTACTGCAGGCGATGTACGAATGTTAAACCGCCATGATTTAGATAAAATTTCTACTGAAATACCTGTTGTATATGAAAGAGTTTGCGGCCACGTCGTAATCGGAAACACGAAGGCTCTGGAAATATCAGGTGTTAATGAAACGACGTCTGTGGACGGAGGTGAAATAATCATAGGCAGCGACGGCAAACCTAATGGAATATTTACTGAAAATGCCACCCGGTTATTACAGTCTGTGCTGCCTGTTAAAAGTGAGTCTGACATCGAAAAAGAATTTCTGAGGGCAGCAGAGTACGCCATCAGTTCAGGACTAACCTCGGTACAATCATGCGATGTTTCAGGCAAGGATTTTAAAAAAATGTTTAGCATTATACATAGCATATATGATAACAAAAAAACTACTCTTAGATACAATCCTCAATTTAACTTTCAAGACATAAATGATTTTCGTGAATACCTCAAATCCGAACATGCGGCAGGTAAGTATGACGGAAAATTCCTTACAAAAGGCACCTTAAAATTGTTCAAGGACGGTTCATTAGGTGCAAGAACCGCCCTTATGTTGAAGAATTACAATGATGATCCCGGAACAAAGGGGGTTGAGGCTTTAAGCGACAAGCAGCTGGAAGCTTTATGCAACTTAGCATCAGAAAACGGAATCAGAGTCGTAACTCATGCAATAGGTGACGGAGCAATTGAAAGTGTTATCAATGCTTATGAAAACACTATGAGCATTGGTAATAATCCTCTGCGTCATGGAATTGTGCACTGTCAAATTTCCAGCCCGGAGCAATTAACTAGAATTTCCCGGTTAAATATTGCGGTAATGTATCAACCGATATTCTTAAACAGTGATATTCAAATTGTAGAATCACGTGTAGGAAAAGAACTGGCATCTACATCCTATGCTTTTAATACATTGTATAAATCAGGTATACCGGTGAGTTTTGGGACAGATTCACCAGTCGAAGACTTAAATCCATTCCCTAACATCTATTGCGCTGTTACGAGACAAATGTTAAACGGAACACCTGAAGGCGGTTTTGCGCATGATGAGAAAATGAGCGTTGAAGCTGCAATTGATTCATATACAATCGGAAGTGCTTATAATGAATTCAAAGAAAGTTTCAAAGGAAGATTAAAACCTGGTTATGCAGCAGATTTAGTTGTATTGGACAAAGACATATTTACTGTTGAGCATAATATAATAAAAGATATTAAAGTTGAAAAAACCATGATCAATGGAGAATTTGTTTTTGAAAATTAAAAGTTAAAAATAGTAACGATAAACTAATCGTTACTATTTTTATATTAAATATTTTTAATATTATAAAATATACAACAGAAATTGCCTTGTTAAATAATCTTACTATCGTATAAATTTTAACAATCTATTCGCAGAATTCGACTCATAAATTATAGCTCAATTCAATATTTTTATATTTTGGCTAATTTAAACGTTTTCATTAAATCATTGTGCAAGTTAAGTAATTAACTTATTGTTAATAAAATGTAAAATTTAGTCCTGACTATAAAGAACATATTCAGAAAATGTTCTTAATTGGTATCATAACTTTCTATAAAGTGACCTAATCGACAAACATATGAAGATATTTTCCATTTTGATATCTTGTGCATTTAAAACTTTGATGATATAATAAAGAAAACGTTATATTTATAACTAATATATCGTTTTTCATTATATATAATTTAAAGGAGGCTTTAAGTATGGAAGCAATTATGAACATTAACAACTGGGTTAACGGTATTGTGTGGGGACCACCAATGCTTGTCCTGATAGTTGGAACCGGACTATTTTTATCATTAAAAACTGGATTCTTCTCAATTTCAAAACTAGGCTACATTCTTAAGAACACTTTACTTAAAATGTTTGCTAAAGACAGCACAGGTGAAGGTGAAGTAACAGCATTCCAGGCAGTTGCTACGGCTCTTGCAGCAACAGTTGGAACAGGAAATATCGCAGGCGTTGCAACAGCAATTGCATTAGGTGGACCTGGAGCAGTTTTCTGGATGTGGTTTGCAGCAATTTTAGGTATGACTACTAAATTTGCAGAGGTTGTTCTTGCAGTTAACTTCAGAGAAAAAACCGAGGACGGTCGTTTTGTCGGCGGACCAATGTATTATATAACTAACGGTCTTGGATGGAAATGGCTGGCAGTATTATTTGCAATATTTGGTGCTTTCGCAGCATTTGGTATAGGCAACATGGTTCAATCAAACTCAGTTGCAGCTGCATTACAATCATCCTTCAATCTTAACCCATGGATTACAGGTGTGGTATTGGCAATTCTTACAGCATTAGTTATTATAGGCGGAATCAAAAGAATCGGTGCTTTCACTGAAAAATTAGTTCCTTTCATGGCTGCTATTTATATTCTTGGTGGACTTGTAATAATATTTATGAATATTGCTAAAATACCTGCAGCATTCGGTTTAATATTCTCAAGTGCATTTACAGGACATGCAGCTGTCGGCGGATTTGCCGGTGTTGGAATAGCACAAGCTATGAGATTTGGTATTGCCCGTGGTGTATTCACTAACGAAGCTGGTTTAGGTAGTGCTCCTATAGCTCACGCTGCAGCAACTACAGATCACCCGGTTCGTCAGGGATTATGGGGAGTATTCGAAGTATTTGCAGATACCATTATTATTTGCTCTATAACAGCTTTGGCAATAATCACATCAGGCGTATGGGAAACCGGAGCAACCGGTGCAGCTCTTACTACAGATGCATTCAACGCTTCATTTGCAGGTGGTGGATATATAGTTTCAATAGGCATAGTACTGTTTGCATTTTCAACTATTGTCGGTTGGGAATACTACGGTGAAAGATGTGCTGAATACTTATTCGGACCTAAAGCAAATATGGTTTATAGAATTTTATGGATACCATTCGTATTAATCGGAGCAATAGGCGGTTTGGAATTCGTTTGGTCATTAGCTGATACATTAAACGGATTAATGGCAATTCCTAACTTAATAGGTGTTCTGGCATTGAGCGGAACAGTATTTAAGCTTTCAAAGGAATTCTTTGCCAGAGAAAAAGCTTCTAAATAATTTTTTATAAGAAATAATAAAAGCATTAAAATACAAAATATTTTAATGCTTTTTTATTTTGTCAGAGTGTTAAAAATTCCCTAAGCCCACACTTTATTAATTATCAATGTCAATTATGATTATACCATCATATTCCAGTACAGAATTAACTTTTTCGTCATATACTTTGTAATTGATTTCTATTTCTCCGTTATCTTCAAAAATATATCTAATATATTCAATTTCTTTTAATTCATAACTGTCTTCATAGTCTGCATTTATTAAACTCTTATCTTTAAGCTTAATCTTCAACGTTCCATCTTTTGGCTGCTCTAATTTAACATAATCAACATCGTCTAAGTCAAATGGGTCATCATCTTCGGTTATATCTTCTAAATTATTATTCAAATCTATGTTGACCCACCCGTCATCAAAATCACAATCTAGTTTTATTGATGCAATATCTTGAACGCCCTCAACTATTATTTTTATTTCACCATAGTATGTTTTGTCCACTTCATTGTTTATATGTTCATCGGCTGTGTATTTAACAGCTGCTTCGCCTTTAAAGTACTGATATGTTTTGAAAATTATATTATCCAGCTGGTCTCTGTCAAATACGGTTTTCTTGCTGATGACCTCATCACTTTCCGGTCTTCCGTCTTCATCATCATCATAATATAATGTCCCTGTCTTCTCATCAGGTAATTCAAATGTTACTTCGTCAATGTTTTTATCAAAATCTTCTTCATCGAAGTTAACATACTTATTTTCTTTAACATTGTACGTTATGATATCCGGAGTATTATAGTCAACTGTTATTTTAATCAAGCCTGAATATGATTCTTCGTCAGTATATGCACTATACTCTATTGTAACATTTCCTTTATAATTATCATCTGGGACAAATGATATATTTTCAATTTCAGTATCTTCTTCATCATCAAAATAATATTTGATTTTTTCCGACACTAAAGAATTTTTATTTTCATCTTTGTCGTAGTTATAGTATAGTTTGCCGCCACCGTCCGGCAGAGTAAATTTAATATATTTCAAATCACTGCTATCACCAGTATAAGCATCTTCGAACCAGTCGTCTTCGAAATTCAGCTGACTTTCATCTTCCAAATCTATATTAATATTTTTAAGATTAAAATCTTCTTCAATTTCTTCCAAATCCAGCACATAATTAAGCATCCAGAATACATCTTGTCTTTTTGCAAAATCATTTAATTCATCGGCATATATTTCTTTTAATTCTTCTATCCTGTCGGAATCCATATCAATGTTTTTATCTAACAATGCTTCTGCACGACTGATTAACCAAATAGCTTCTTGAATTGTTACAGGGGTGTTAGGCTTAAAGTATATGCCATCACCTCTGGCTATGCCAAGTTTTTTTGCTATTTTTATCGGTCCATAATAATAAGCATTTATGTCTTTTACATCTTCAAAATCATCGATATCCTTCAACATACTCAGATAATTTGCTCCTAGTTCTCTGAAATCATAATTATCTTCCAATTCCAAAGCCCTGATAATCATTACAATTACATCGCCGCGCTTGACATTTCCCCTTAGTCCATATTCGCCTTTGCCATAACCTTTGACAATTTCCTTTGATATTAAGGACATTAAAGCACGATTATAATCCTCATCATTTAATTTAAGGCTTTTAAAATTTTTTTCAAAATTCTTATGCCCCGGCACTGCAAATGCTGCGGTCGTGAATATCATGCTCAGAGCGATCACTAATGCCAAAATTTGTAATATGCGTTTACTTTTCATACATATTCCCTCCATATAAATAATTTGTTATTGTATTCGGCTGTGTCATGAATACATTATAGTTTTCGAATATATGAAGCAAATTTTGGGGGTACGGGAAAATTCTTAATTAAATTCTATAGACGGATTGTTTATATCAACCAAATATCTTGTGCTGCTTCCCTGGAATCTTTCTTTAACCAAAGTTTCAATTTCATCCATTGCAATATGTAGAGATGAGTCCTCTTCATATTCAAACCCGACAAGCTGGAAGAATACATCATGAGTGTCTAAAGTTATTTTTCCCAATTCGCTTTGCCGCCAAACCCACTTCAGCGTCTGAACTACATTGCCACTTGTAAATACAAGTTCCCCAACAGGCACATCTTCGTATTCTTCTGCTCCAAAGGGTAAAAACACATCTTTGCTTTTGCTGTATCGAACTTCCAAATCTTCATGAATATCCTTTAAATCATGACCTCCCAGAGATATTCCGTTTTCTATTGATACAACATTGCATAAATCAACCAGTGAATTTATAATCGGAAGCTTTCCTCCTTTTATTATCCTTTTAAACATAGCTTCAACTGACGGTGGGTATTTGTTTGGATTAATTCCCGACTTAACCATTACATCTCTGTATAAAGATACATTATGTAATTCCCTTAGCTGCTCAGGCTTTATTTGTTCACTCATTTTAGATTCTGCTTTTCTTAATCTTTCTTCATCCTGCTTATTTGTTTCTGAGTTTTGAATGTTATGTCCAATTATAATTCCAAACTTTATATTAGGGCTTAACTCAAAAATTGGTTGGTCAACAGTATATTTCATCAGATTCTCCTTAGTTTGAATTTTATAAATTTATATATTTTGGTAAAATTTATAAATTTAATATATATTATAACTTTTTGACTAAAAAATGCAATTAATTTTATAAGATATATTTTCATTTTATTTTAAGGGATATATTTTTTTATTTTGAAAATAATATTATGGGAGGTGTTTATATGAATTTTTCGCAAAAAGAAAGAACACTATTAGAAGATCAAAAGAACCATGAGAAGATTTGTATACAAAAGTATTCAAATTATGCAAGTCTAGCACAAGATCCGCAGCTAAAAACTATTTTCCAGCAAAACGGTCAAACTGAACAAGAACACTATAATACGCTAGATCAGTTGTTAAAGGGACAAATGCCGCAAATGCAGCAATCCGGTTCTCAAGGCAGCAGCTCTCAGCAGGGCAGTCAACAGCAAAGCGGCAGTCAACAGATGCAGATGAAAGCACAACAGATGAGTCAATCATCAAACTTTATGCCTAAAGGACAATCGCAAAATTATAATAACTCTGACAAAGATTTATGTACCGATATGCTCATGACAGAAAAATATGTTTCCGGCGCATATAACACAGCTATATTTGAATTTAGAGATCCACAGGTTCGTAATATCTTAAATCATATTCAAAAAGAAGAACAGCAGCATGGAGAATCTATTTTTAAATATATGGAAAATAATGGAATGTATCAGGTGAAATAGCTTAATTTGAATTAAAATAAAAGAAGCGCGTCTCAGGCGCTTTTTTTATGTAATTTATCGATTATTGAAATTAAATATTCTTAATATTCAATACTTTCTTATTTTTTAATTATATTATTATTTAAAATAACTTTATTTTATTATTGAATGCGCATGGTATAAATTATTTTTATAATGTTTTTATAATGTTTTTCCTTACTTTATTTGAAATTTCAACAAATTATATTTATATCATTGAAAAAACACATAGCTTGTATTATAATTAACATATGTCATAAATTATATGGCAAGTTTTATACTATTATAATAGGAGAGACAAATATGTCAGAAAACAAACAAATAACAAGAAAGGATTTTCTTAAAGGAATGGGATACACTGCAGCAAGTGTGGTTGCAGTCGGATCATTAGGCGGACTTCTTACAGGTTGTGCAGCACCTGCACCAGCAGCAGATGTTGATACTTCACAAGCGCCTGCATATCCATGGCCTTATAAGAAACTAGACCCAGCAGTAGCTGAGGCAGCAGCTTTTACCGGATATTTCGAAAAAGGCGGCTGAGGTTCCGGAGTAATCGAAGGGTTCTTCGGTACATTAGCAACAGAAGTTGGATATCCGTTCAATCAAATTCCTGTAGCAGCATTTAATAACTTTGGCGCAGGCTTCACACAAGGATCACTTTGTGGTTCTTTAGGAGCAGCTGCAGTATGTCTAGGTACAGTATGCGAACCAGATGTAGCTAAAAAATTATTGGGAGAATTAGAAAACTGGTATAAAGAAGCAGAGCTTCCATTGAATCAGCCAAAAATGGAACTGCAGACTACAGTTGCGAACTCAATTTTATGTGCGGATTCAGTTGGGAACTGGATGAAAGCGACAGGATTTGAAATGGGCAGTGATGAAAGAAAAACCCGTTGTGCAGGAGTAGCATCAGATATTACAAGAAAAGTTGTTGAATTATTAAACGCACAGTATGCTTAAAAATAAATAGCGAGGAGCAATCCTCGTTTATTTATTAATATTTAATTGAAATTTAATCTGAATTGTATTATAATATGATTACCTCTAGAAAATCACAGTTATCTTTCTAGAAACTATCATAAAAAAGTTTTAAAGGTGGGATAGTATGTTTGGTAGAATAGGTGCACCTGAGCTTATATTAATATTAGCTATAGCGCTTATAGTTTTTGGACCTTCTAAGCTTCCTGAAATAGGAAAGTCTATAGGAGAAGCTATTGGGCAATTCAAGTCACATGCAAATAAAATTTCTGAAGATATAAGCGTTGAAGCTAAGGATGAAAAAGAAGACAAAAAAAGTTAACAGAAGAAAAAATACTTAAATGATATCTATTTAAGTATTTTTTATTTTAATTATTTGTCATAAAATATTATTACACTCAGATATACATCTTAAGTCATAAAATGTTTAGTTAAATTATTGTCGTTTTTGTAACTTTTAAGTGTGTCGAAATTAAAAATTATTTTACAAAAATACTTTCATTAAATATTTCTACAATGAAATCAAACTATTCATTGACAAGCCATCTAGATTTATGCTATTATTAAGTTGTTAATTAATTAACCTTTCAAGTTAATTCCTCCATCGATACATCCAAGTATGTATATATTACTCCTTCTCTTGCTTATTAAATTTAAGCTGAGAAGGAGTAATTTTTTATATTATTTTTTAGAATTAGGTGCTGCAAAGCTCGGAGGCTGAGCATTCTGAGAATTAAAGCTATTGGTTCCGGGCGAAGATAAATCAAAATATAATTTTGAGTCTGCAGTAACTCCCCAGTCTTTATTAGAGCCCGTGTCTTGAATTTTGTTAAATGCTTCCCTGAACATAGTGTTGTGAGCTTCTTCACGATTCAACAAAAAGTCTATGGTATCTCGCACACCCTTATCATTGATTTGTCTGTACAAATACTCATATACTACCTTCGCTCGCTGTTCAGCTGATATATTAGACAACAAATCTGCGACCAGGTCACCCGTTTCTTCAATATATGCGGCAGTCCACAAATAACCGGACGCATTGCTGAGTACCGGAGTTAATCCTGTTGATACGTGGGCTTGAATACTTCCTATTGTGGCATTTTGTGCATCCAAGTAATGTCCGTTCAACATATTAACGGTAGTTGCAACCATTTCCATGTGGCTTAATTCCTCAGCTGCAATATCTAAAAATAAATCTTTTATCTCTTTATCTTTAATTCGCATGCTTTGAGAAAGATACTGCATCGCTGCCTTTAATTCTCCATGCGGGCCTCCAAGCTGTTCCTGCAGCATAGCCGCATAATTAGGATTAGGTCTGTCAACTTTAACTTCATACAACATTTTTTTATCATGTAAAAACATAGAATCGCTCCTTATCTTGATTTTATTTTAGTTTTACCTGTTAATATATAAATATGCCTTTTATATTAATTTGTAATTTTTATTTGAATATAATATTTTTCAAAAGAAAGAATATTAATAATAAAATTTCGGAGGAATTTATGAATGACAAAATGATATTAAATAAACTTTCATCGGGCGATGAAGGTTATTCATATGAGGTTTTTGAAAAAAAAGAAGACAATCGCATAAAGGTACAGTTATGAATGAAGGATTAGTTGTTGCTGTAAGGTCGGTAATAAGTTTTTTCTCTCTCCTTATATTCGCAAAGATATTGGGTAAGCAACAAATAAGTCAGCTGACATTTTTCGATTATGCACTGGGAATTACCATCGGTTCAATCGCGGCAGAGATGACTACAGACTTGTCAAGCAGAGCATGGCCTCATTGGGTTGGTTTGCTGAGCTGGGCAGCATTAGGTTATCTTATGGAATATATAACAATGAAATGGAGATATGCAGCAAAATATATTGAAGGTGAACCTACAATTATTATAATGAACGGCAAAATCATGGAAAATGCATCTCGTAAAATGAAGTATAGGGCAGCAGATATAATGGAGTTATTAAGAAACAAGGATGTCTTTGATATTAACGAGGTTGATTTTGCAATAATAGAACCAAACGGTCAATTATCCGTTCTTAAAAAGCCTGAATATCAAACAGTAACCGCAAAGGACATGAAAATAAATAAAAAGCCATCGGGTATAAGCACTGAATTGATTTATGACGGAATTCTTATACAAGAAAATCTTCGTCAGCTTAATAAAACCGAAAAATGGCTGAAGGAAATGCTTAAGGAAAAAGGCATAAAAGATGTTTCTGAGGTTTTCCTGGCAACCTTAAACCCTGCCGGATCCTTTTACGTTGATAAATACGAGGATCACATCAAAAAGGTTATCGACATAGGAGATTTTAAAGGTCCATACTAAGGAGGAAATATGCGAAAATTTATGGTTATAGCAATACCCATCGTTACATTAATCTTATTTGTTTTAATAATGTTAAGCGACAAGGTTTTGAAAAATTCATTGAACAATGATGATAATATACCTGTTTCTATAGATTCGGTGAGAAAAGAAATTGAAGAAGATGACTGGGCAGAAGCAAATAATAAAGCCCATGAACTTACAAATGTCTGGAGCAAGGTTGCCAAAAGGGTGCAATTCAGTGCTGAAAAGGATGAAATAAATGGATTTTATAAAAACCTTGCAAGGCTAAAAGGCGCAATAACCGCAAAGGATAAATCTGATGCCTTCATGGAGCTTAATGAGGCATATGAGCACTGGATAAATTTAGGGAAATAATAAGGACTTTCTATAGTCTAGCCTTATTTTTTTTTCTTTTCTCCAACAGCTCCTTAAAATTGATTTCCATTATGAATATGCTCGAAATCATCAATGCCGCACCAAAATATGACTTATACGTCAAAACCTCCTTTGCGAACACAAATGCCACTATTCCCGCAAATACCGTTTCAAGTGAAAAAATAACGCCTACATGCGATGCGGTGGTATATTGTTGAGCAATAGCCTGTATTACAAATGCCGCACCTGTGCATAGTATCGACAGAAACAGCACTGATACCCATATGTCCGGCTGAGTTGGAAAATGCGGCTTTTCAAACACAAAGGCAAGCATCAGGCTCAAAAATCCCGTTACTCCCAATTGGAAAACTCCAAGCTGAAACGGATCGACATCTTCAATGGAAACGGCTTTTTCAGTAATGTTCAAGTCAATCGCATAGGCAAGTGCGCATACCACTGAAGACACATCTCCCAGTAAATTATTGAAGTTAACCGAAAAATTATCCTTTAATGTTAACAGCGCAATTCCCGAGGTCGTCATGATTATTACAAGTGTAAGCTTTTTATCAGGTGCCTTCTTATGAATTATGCTTGACACTATCGGTGTAAAAACAACTGCAAGCCCGCACAAAAAGCTAGTATTTGAAAGAGTTGTATACTGAACTCCCAAATTTGCACTGATATATACCACAGTGAGCGCCACACCGATTATGAGGCTGTATTTCAGTGTATTTTTTGAAACATTCTTTAATTTGGGGAACGTCAACAATACCGCACAAAAAAAAGCAATGACGAATCTGTTTGCATTCAAGGTAAATGACCCCATATCCGTCAAGCTTATATCAGAAAGATAATAGGAAACTCCCCAGAACATGGTTATCAGAACCAGCATTAAATCCGCTTTCAGTTGCTTTGACATAGACACACCCCCTGAAATTATATATATTATATTACATCCGTTTAGTGATTTGTGCAACAAAATTAAATAACAAAAAGTGAATAATCTCCATATTTAATCAGGAAGATTTATTTTATACTTAAAAAATAAAATGTCCGCATATAATTTTATTAGCAGACATTTAAGGGGTATTGTTGTGAACCGTAAAACCGTCATATTATATAATATAATAATTTTATTTAATTTGTATTTCATCATAGCTGTCGCATTTTCAGCTGTATATGTCACTCTGGAATATGCAGGGCTTGGCTGTATTGTTGATCATTACTCATCTTCTTCCCATCAGGAACAGTTTATAGACATTATAAGTCGTTCCTTGTATTTCAGCTTCGTAACCTTGTTTGCCGTAGGTTACGGCGATATAACCCCATTTGGTCTATCCAAAGCTGTATCAATAATACAGGCATTTGCAGGGCATATTATTCCGTATGTGATCATGCTAAACTATATAATCTATAAACCCAGGATTTCAAAGCATAAATAACAAGTTAATTTAATATTTCATAAATTGAATTTAAAAGTTCATTGTTGTAATCCTGGCTTAGCTCCCAAATCATAACTCCGCCTAAATCATTATTCTTAATATACTCAGCCTTTGCCTTTATTGACTGAGTGTCATCATAGCTTATAAATGTATCTCCGTCATAAAGCCATGGAACCATTGACTCTGAATCATAATATTTTTTGTATGTATAATTTATATAATTTGACTTAATAGAGCTGTAGCTCAAGGATTTTCCGGATGAAAATTCTTGCATCAATCCGTTACCGTCTTTATTAACCTGGTACATATAGCCGTAAAAGGGAACTCCTACAACCAGCTTGTCCTTTGTAATACCGGCATTTACCCATGCATTGACACTTGAGTCCACGCTTATTTTATATTGAAGTGAATCCCCGTTTTTGTTATAAAGAGGAGCATTGAAATCTGTATATGAATCCCATGGTCCATGCAAATCATATGTCATTATGTTTATGTAATCAACATATTCTTTGATTTTATCCGGTTCAATATTGTTCAGGTAATAATTGCTTGCTCCGCCTGCTATGGTAAGCAAATATTGTTTGTTATCCTTAAGCTCTTGTTCATCCAGCTTCTCACGGATTTCCTTCAGCAAAAGCGTAAAGTTTTGCTTATCCTCAGGCCGCTTGGAATCAGTTGGCAAGCCTCCTCCGACAGGGTATTCCCAGTCCAGATCAACCCCGTCTATTCCATACTCGACAACAAATTCAACACAGCTTTCTGCAAAAGCTGTTCTTGATGCAGCTGTCAACGCCGTATCTGAAAATTGCCCCGACCAGTTCCAGCCTCCTACAGAAATTAATATTTTCAAATCAGGGTTTGTATTTTTAAGATTGTTTAGTTTTTGGAAGTTTTCCGGGTCCTTTTCAGGATATCCCAATTTAATTTTATTATCTTGTCCTATATATGCAAATGCATAATTAATATGTGTCAGCTTTTCAGCATCCAGATTATCAGGTGTATATCCTGTGTATGACTTCCATGCCGGATAATAACCTATTACTTTGTTGTTTGAGCCTGAATTTGTTCTTACCGTAACTTTTTCACTTGCCGGTGACACATTGTTTTTTCCGTCTTCTGACCTTATGTAAAATTCGTATTCGGTGTCAGGCTCTAAATCTTCTATTGTATAATATGTTGTACTTGAAGTAACGATATATGTACTATTTTTGTAAATTTTATAATTTCTTATAGTTGTGCTGTTTACCGGCTTATTCCACTTCAGGGTAACAGATGTATCTGTAATCTTATCAACCGTTAAATTAACCGGCGATTTTGGTGCCTTTATATTTTTATCTGCAAAGGCCATGTTGTCTGTTGTATAAAGCAAAATAAAAAGCCCCAGAAGCATAATCATAACATATTTAATTTTGAAGTATTTTTTCATATCTGTCTCTCCTCAGATAAATATATAAAATTATATCATAAATGTTTTAGCATTCGTATTGCAATTAATGGCAGGGTGAATTAAACCTAGGCAGTTATACAGAATAAGGAATATACAGCAAATAGCATACAAAAAAGGACAATTCTGCATTATCCTATTTACAAAAGATTCAAAATTTATAGAATCGTACATAGCAAGAAACAAATAATTTCTTATGCATAATATAATAAATACCAGTAAGCAGGAGGTTCGTTTTGGAAATGTCAGCAATAACCGAGAGTGTAGTCTCACTTCTCATAATAATACTTGTAGGAGTTTACGGAAGCAGGAAAGGAATAATAACGGCTGAGCTAAATAAAGGATTAACCGATATTCTCATAAAAATAGCATTGCCTTTTATGATTGTGTCATCATTTATGTTCACATATGATGAATCCATAAAATTCAACGTCATAAAAACCTTTTACTACAGCATTGGTGCATATGCAATAATGATAATAGCCTCATACCTGTTTTTAATTCCTGTGAAAAGGGATAAAAAAACCGTGCTGCATTTTGCAAATGTATTTGTCAATACAGGTTACATCGGTTTTCCCGTATTAAATTCAATATTTGGCCCGGAGGGTGTTATTTACGGCTCCATATTCAATGTATTCTTTGTAATCCTGGTATGGACTTACGGCATAATGCTCTACAGAGGAAAGTTGGAAAAGGGATATCTGAAGAAAGAGATTATAAGCTTATTATTCAATCCTTCCATAATTGCAGTAGTTCTGGGAATTTTTTTAATGGCACTCGATATAAAAATTAAAGGGCCTCTTTTATTAAGCATCAAAAGCATAGGAAATATTACAGGTCCCATATCTATGTTCATAATAGGAGTTATACTGGCAAACGTAAAAATAAAGCAGCACTTGAAGGATTGGACTGTCTATTACGGAACAGCATTAAAATTAATAATACTTCCGATTATAATTTATCTGATTTCACTGCTGGTGAAAGATTCATCAAGAGCTATATATTCAGTAGTTATTATGACTGCCATGCCTGCCTCAGCCATGACATCCATTCTTGCTGAAAGCTTTGATAAGGAAAAGGAATTCGCGGCAATTATAGTTTCAGCAACAACCTTGATATCACTGATAACTGTTCCGGTTTTAATAAAATTAATTACATAAATATTCGCAGACCTAATTGTTTTTTTGCCCGGCTCCCATACTGCGGGCGCAATTCCTTTCCTTTTGAGCTTAGCACCATCTGGCTCGCTTTTATTTTTACCCTTAGTCGGGCTATATTAAATTGTTTAACTTACAATTCTATAATATGTTCTCGCAGTCAATGCATATACTATGGCATATAACGCTGCAAACACTATAATTGTTACAATTGTACAAGCAGCAAACAATGGTACATTTGTCATATTAAATATTAACAAAAGCCTTGTTATAACCTTAAATGCAAACGCAATATGAATTACAGCAGCTAAAAGCGGAAGGAAAAACACGGTCAACACCTGGCTCCTGATGGTAGCTTTTACCTCTTCACGGTCCATTCCAACCTTCTGCATTATTTTGAAACGTTCCTTGTCATCATAACCCTCAGCTATCTGCTTGTAGTAGATTATCAGTACTGTTGCCATTATAAACAGCAATCCTAAAAATATCCCCAGAAAAAACAACCCTCCGTAACCTGAGTAAAAGCTTGCCTTGGATACCTCAGCGCCGTTTACATGGCCTGACACATTTAATTCATCTATTTTGATGTTTAAATTATTGACAATATTTATTTGTTTCTGCTCATCTGCTTCGGTGTCAAAGCCATAAAAATATGAAAGCTCCTCCATTTTTTCATTGTTAATGCTTAAAGAATCATGTACATCTTCAATAGTGTATATATTATCAACAATTACATAGCAGCTGCTGGTTAATATATCTGATGTTCTGCCTACAGAATCAAATGAGCTTATGTGCTCCTTTATTGACAATTCATATCCGTTTAAATTTAAAATGTTTTCCGGAATATTTCCACCTGCGTCATAAACCAGTGCTTCACCGCTTTTAAGAGAAATCGATTTGTTTTCCAGTTTATTGTATTCATCCTGAGTAATAAATATAAGTGAAGCAATGTTATTTGAGGTATATGAATCATAATCTGCCCTTGTAAAATCCGAGCCTTCCCGGATTGCAATAAAGCCCATTGAGCGATAGCTTAATACATTGGTTTTGTCAATATCAAGCTCTGATGTTTGCTGTTCAATTAATTTATCTAATACTTGTGCCTGTTCTTCCGATACATCGCTTGCTTCAACCTCAATATTTCTTGGGAATCGTGTTCTCAGAACATCCTCCATACCCACATACAGGGATACTGTGGAAGAAATCATAATGATGACGGCTGTTGACAATATGCAGATATTGGCAAGTCCCGCAGCATTTTGCTTCATACGGTAGAGCATTCCCGAAACAGAAATAAAATGCCTAGGCTTATAGTAATACCTTTTATTTTTTCTAAGCATTTTCAATATTGCAATGCTTCCCGACGTAAACAAGCAGTAGGTCCCCGTCATTACTAAGACAACCGCAACAAAAAACAAGCTCAGTGCAGCCACCGGATTTTCAGTTGTGACGGCTATATAGTATCCTGCTGCAAGGCATGCAGCACCGAATATTGCCATAATCCACTTTGTTTTCGGCTCCTTTTCGCCTATATTTCCGCCCCTTAACAGCTCAACGGGTTTAGACAAATGAACCTGCCCTATATTGTAACCAAGGTTAATTAAAAAAATTGCGCTGAATAAGGCTGCTGTCACCAATACAGCTGCTATCGGAACTTCAAAACCAAATGTGGCTTCGAAGGATATCAATTTAAAAAGAAGCAAAATCATGAGCTTGCTTAAAAGTATCCCTGCAGCCAAACCTGCTGCAACACTTATAACAGCCGTAAACACAGTTTCATAAAGCATTATTTTTGCAATGTGCTTTTTTTCCATTCCCAGAATATTAAACAGACCAAACTCTTTTTTTCGTCTTTTGATTAAAAAGCTGTTTGTGTAAAACAAAAAAATAAGTGAAAAAATGCCTATCACAATTGCGCCGAAAAGCATGATGAACCTTAAACTGTCGTGGTCACTTACAATACCCAAGCTCTCGGCAGATGCCAGGAAGCACATGTTATAAAACATCATAACCGTACCTATACAGGTTAAAATGTAAGGAATATATGTCTTGGAATTCTTCTTTATATTATTTGCAGCCAGACTTTGATAGAAAAACTTATTCATTTTTTCCACCACCCGTCGCAATTCTGGTAAGAGTATCTGAAATCTTCTGATACAACTCTTCATTAGTCATGTTTGCTCTATACAGCTGGTGGTATATGCTTCCATCCTTAATGAACAAAATTCTCTTTGCATGGCTTGCCGCCTTTACACTGTGGGTAACCATCAATATGGTCTGACCGTCACTGTTTATTTCATTAAACAGTTTTAAAACACCGTCTGAGGAGCGGGAATCCAGTGAGCCCGTAGGTTCATCCGCAAGAATTATTTCAGGATTTGTCATAATCGCCCTGGCTATTGCAGTTCTTTGTTTCTGACCACCGGAAACCTCATATGGATATTTATTTAAAATATCCCATATTTCCAGTCTTCTTGAAATCGGCTTCAATTTTTTGTTCATTTCCTCATATGTTTTCCCCGCCAAAACCAACGGCAAAAATATGTTGTCCTGAATTGAGAATGTATCAAGCAAATTAAAATCCTGAAATACGAATCCAAGATTATCTCTTCTAAATGATGAAATTTCTTTTTCATTTATAGATACAATATTTTTCCCATTCAGCAATATTTCACCGCTTGTAGGCCTATCCAGCGAGGCAAGAATATTTAGCAGAGTTGTTTTGCCCGAACCGGATTCTCCCATTATAGCGGCATATTCCCCTTGCTCAACAGAAAATGAAACATTTGAAAGTGCCTGAACAGGATTTCCACCGAAGCGTGTAGTATATATTTTTTTTACGTTTTTAACTTCTAATAATGACATATTTACCTCCAATAATTTCTTCCTGTTCATATTATCAAAAAAAGAAAATGACCTACCATAGCTTTGGCTTACATTTTCTTATATTTTCTTACAATTTGGTAAGGTTATTCAAAATTAACGTCCTTGGAGTGTAATCCTATTTTTACCTTGGTTCCTTTTCCAACCTTTGACTCAATTCCAATTGTATGTGACAGTTTATTTAAAATCTGTCTGCATAAATGCAAGCCTATACCTGTGGATTTTTTATCTGCTCTTCCATTGTAGCCTGTGAATCCTTTTTCAAAAACCCTTGCCAGATCTTCCCCTTCAATGCCGATTCCCGTATCCTCTATAACCAATGTGTCAGCCTGATTATCATCCATATAAATTGATATTTCTCCTGAGTTGGTGTATTTAAGCGAATTTGAAAGTATCTGCTCCAAAACGAATACAAGCCACTTTTCGTCGGTGAGCACCTCGCAATTCAAATTTTCGTAATTAAGCCTTATTTTTTTACGGATAAAAAACTTGGAGTATTTCCTCACAGCCTGCTTTACAATATCGTCAAGAGAATACTTTTTAAACAGCAGATCATTGTTTAAATTCTCCAGACGCAGGTACTGAAGAACCATCTCAACGTATTGCTCCGTTTTAAAAAGCTGCTCCAGCAGTTCATCGTTAACCTCTGATTTTTCGGACTGCAAAATCAGACGCATAGCCGCAATGGGCGTCTTTATCTGATGTGCCCATATGGTATAATAATCTATCATCTCTGAATAGTATTTATCTTTTTCATTAATAATTTCTAGTCTTCGTTTATCAATTTCTATAATTAATTCCTGGTAATCTTTTTCTATTAGATTTATTGTTGCAGGAAATTTATATTCTGCCATACCGATGCTGTTTTTCAATTTTACAAATGCCAGATGATGTCTGTAAAAAATAATAAAATGAAATATTGCCATAATTGAAATAAGCACACCGGTCAGCACCGCCGCATATGCCACCGGCTCCAGAGGCAGAGAATAAAGAGTAAAAACAGCAAGGAAAATAATCAATGATATTATTCCAGAAATTATAACCATGGTATTTTTCTTTATGTAATAAAAAATTACCTTAAAAAAATCATTCATATTAGTCCACCATATATCCAAGTCCTTTTTTGGTTTTAATAAAATCATCCAGACCTATTTCAGAAAGCTTTTTGCGAAGCCTGGTCATGTTGACCGTCAATGTATTGTCATCTATAAACTGGTCGCTTTCCCAAAGCTGCTGCATTATTTCATCACGGGATACTATTTTCCCTTTGTTCTCCATAAGTATATGCAAAATTTTATAATCATTCCTGGTAAGCTCAATCCTATGATTTTCATAATCAAGAGTTGTGTCATTCAGGTTTAATACAACTCCTTTATGTTCAATTGAATTTATCTGCCCCTGAAGAGAGTACGACCTTCTTAATATTGCTCCCAGCTTAGCAGTCAGTACATTCAAGTCAAAAGGCTTTATTATAAAATCGTCTCCGCCCATGTTCATTGCCATTACAATATTCATATTGTCTCCGGCAGAGGATATGAAAACAACCGGAACCTTGGATATTTTTCGTATTTCACCGCACCAGTAAAAACCGTTAAAGAACGGCAGCATCACATCCAGCAGAACAATGTGAGGGTCAAACTCCTTAAACTGCTCAGTAATATTTTTAAAATTGTCTATATAACTTACGTCATAATCCCATTTATCAAGATGATTCTTCAAAGTCCTTGCAATAGTTAAATCGTCCTCGACAATCATGATCTTATACATAATTCCTCCGGTACTAAATGGTAATTTTAGTATAGTATAAAGCTTTTCACATTTTTTATCAAGAAACCGGCAAAAAAATGGGGCTGTCTCAAAATAGAAAATTAAATTTCTAAGAGAGGCAGCTCTCTTTTTGTGCAAAAAATAAAAAATGGCCTCAAAAGAAGCCATAATTTAGTGTATAATTGAAGTATGCGAAACCCAATCGTACAACAAAAAGATTATACTAAAAATTCAGGAAATTATCAACTAGTAATTCCAATGAATTTTGAAATATTAATACCAAAAGATGATTCAGTGAGATTGCTAAGCCAAATAACAGAGGAGTTAGATTATAGAAATTTAGCAATGGCATATTCCATAAAAGGAAGAAACCCAGCAATACCACCAAAAATCATGTTTCAAGTATTAGTTTATGCATATATGAATAAAATTTACTCCACCAGAAAAATAGAAGAAGCCTGCAAAAGAGACATAAATTTCATGTGGTTAATACAAGGTCATAACGCCCCAGATCATAATACAATTGCAAGGTTTAGAACAGGTAGACTATCAGAATGTATAGAAGATTTGTTCAATCAATTGGTAGTTAGGTTATCAGAAATAGGTGAAATAAAATATGAGAATATCTTCATAGATGGAACCAAAATTGAAGCAAATGCGAATAAATATAGCTTTGTTTGGAAAAAAGCCGTTAATAAAAACGAAGTAAAATTACATGAAAAAGTAAAGCAATTAATAGAAAAGATTAATGCAGAGTACAAAACAGAATATGAACTTAAAGAAAGCTATGACCTAGAAGATCTGGAAAGTACGTTAAAATCAATACTTTCATATTTAAATAAAATTAAAGAAAAAGAAAACATAGAATTTGTAAACGGCAAAGGTAAAAGAAAGACAAGTCTTCAACGATTAATAGAATCTGCAGAAGAATTTTTAGAAAAACAAATGAAATATAGTGAATACAACAAAATATTTGATGGAAGAAACAGTTTTTCAAAAACAGATACTGATGCAACATTCATGCACATGAAAGATGACCATATGAGAAATGCTCAATTAAAACCAGGATACAACATTCAAATTGGAGTAGAAGGTGGTTATGTAGTAGGCGTAGATGTTTCATCTGAACGTTCAGACCAATTGACATTAATACCATTCCTTGAAAAACTTGAAGAGAATCTTCCCGAAAAGTATGAAAATGTAATAGCGGATGCAGGATATGAAAGCGAAGAAAATTATGTGTATTTGGAAGAAAATCAACAAAATGCATACATAAAACCCCAAGTATATGAGCAGTGGAAAAAGAGAAGTTTTAAAAATTTAATAGGAAAAAGAGAAAATATGGACTATGATGAAAGTCTCGATGAATATACATGTAATCAAGGTAGAAAGCTTAAAAAGATTGGAATATCAAAGAGAAAGTCAAAGTCAGGATATATTTCAGAAATAACTACTTATGAATGTGAAAGCTGCGAAAATTGTTCAGTGAAATCAAAGTGTACCAAGGCAAAAGGAAATCGCCGAATGGATACATCTAAAATTTTTATTGATAAACGTTCAAGGTCCTTAAATAATATTACAACTCCAAAAGGTATAATGTTGCGAATGAATCGTTCAATACAGGTAGAAGGAGCCTTTGGGGCTTTAAAAGAAGATTATGGTTACAGGCGATTTTTAACAAGAGGCAAAAAGAATGTTCATGTTGAATTTCTGCTTTTATGTTTTGGATTTAACATAAATAAATTACATCTAAAAATACAAAACGATAACTATAGCAAATTACTTTATGAAAAAGAATTAGCATAATTGATAATTTGAAATTAAATTTTGGGTGGATTTTACGACCTTTAATTTTTATACCCAAAAATAGAAAAAGCCTCGGAATTTTCCTTGATAATCAAGAAAAACATTGAGGCTATTTTTTATTTTTCTAAAATTCTAGGACTATCTCAATTTATTTTTGAGACAGCCCCATCTATTTATCCTGCGATTACAAAATATGCAACCACAATTATTCCCAATATGATTCTATACCATCCGAATACTTTGAAATCGTTGTTTTTAATATATTTCATCAAGAACCTTATTGCTGCCAGCGATACAATGAAGGCTACAATCATACCCGTCAACAGTATTGCCAGCTCCTGTCCGGTGAAATTCAGTCCAAACTTAAACAGCTTAAGACCGCTGGCCCCAAACATAACCGGAATGGACAGAAAAAAAGAATACTCCGCAGCCATGCTTCTGGAGGTTCCCAGTATTATGGCTCCCAAAATAGTAGCTCCTGAACGTGATGTTCCCGGCACAAGCGACAGCACCTGAAAAAAACCTATACCTAATGCTGTCATAAAGGGCATTTCACTGAAGCTTTTTATCTCGGCAATTTTTCCTTTATTTCGATTTTCAATTACTATAAAAAGTATACCATATACAATAAGCGTTACTGCCACAGTCTGATAATTATAAAAATTTTCATCAAACCAGTCATCAAGCAAAAATCCCAGAATTGCCGCAGGCAATACTCCTACCGCAACCTTGAACCAAAGCACTATCGTATCTTTTTTCTGTCTTGATGTCTTTCTGGGTGAAAAGGGATTAAGCCTGTGAAAATACAGCAGAACAACAGCCATAATAGCTCCAAGCTGGATAACTACCCGGAACATCTCCATAAATGCTTCGGAGGTGTTGAGCTTGATAAACTCCTCCACAAGAATCATATGACCGGTGCTGCTTATGGGCAGCCATTCTGTTATTCCTTCCACAACACCTAGCACTAACGCTTTAAATAATTCAATATACATTTACTTTCCTCCAACCAATTCTTAACATACTTATATTAAATTCTTATGTAAATTAATGTGACTTATTCATAATACACCATTGCAAATAAATTTGTCTACTGGTAATGCTTAATAAATATTGTCTGCAATCTTAAAAAAACAATAAATATGATGCCAGATGCATCACCTTTATTGTTTTTTGATTATTATCCAGTTCTTGAGTAGATGGAAGTATAAATGATATTAAGACACAAGTGTTCTTCTTAAATTGTTGTAAAATAACATAAAGGCGTAGTTAATAAAAAATCAGATAATGGTATTCCCTGTATTACGGTGAATTAATATTTATTAATCAAACAAGTGGCACGCTGTCTTGTGATTATCGCTGTTACGGCATACTTTTAACTCCGGAATCTCTTTATGGCATATCGGCATGGAATAGCTGCATCTTTCAACAAACCTGCAGCAATTCTTTGGGTTTATAGGACTTGGTATTTCCCCTTTAAGCATTATTCTTTCTTTGCTTCTTGCAATATTCGGATCAGCTTCAGGTATTGCCGACAAAAGAGCCTTTGTGTAGGGATGCAGGGGATTTCTGTAAAGCTCGTCTGCATTTGCCTGTTCAACAATCATCCCTAGATACATAACTATGATTTTATCTGAAATATATTTAACTACACTTAAGTCATGTGCAATAAAAAGATACGTAAGCCCTCTTTCTTTTTGCAATTTTTTAAGCATATTTAAAACCTGCGCCTGAATAGACACATCTAATGCAGATATTGGCTCATCACATACTATAAACTTTGGATTTACCGAAAGGGCTCTTGCTATTCCGATTCTCTGCCTTTGCCCTCCTGAAAACTCATGGGGGAATCTCGACATATGATCTTTATTTAAGCCTACAGACCTTAACAGATTTTCAATTTTTTCATCAAGCTGCTTTTCACTTATATTTTCGTGAAGCTTTATACCCTCACCCACAATGTCTTTTACCGTCATCCTGGGATTTAATGACGAATACGGATTTTGAAATATCATCTGCGTATTTTTACAGTACTCCAGATTTTCTGCTTTATTTTTTGATTTGAAAATATCTCTTCCATTATAAAAAACATTCCCCTTGGTAGGATTGTACAGTTTTACAAGGCATCTTCCGGTTGTAGATTTGCCGCAGCCGGATTCTCCTACTAAACCGACTGTTTCCCCTTCATAAATGTCAAAAGATACATCATCAACTGCTTTAAGGCTTTCTTTTTTACTTATTTGAAAGTATTTACTCAAATTTTTCACTCTTATTAACGGTTCCATTAAGCTTCCTCCTTACTCGTCTTTTTGCATGGAAGCACGACATGATTTGCATATTCATGTTCAAGCCAGCACAATGTTGTATGCTCACCTGTAATTATGTATTCCGGCGGCATGGCTTCATAACATATTTCCATTGCATATTCACATCTTGCCGCAAAAGGACATCCTGCCGGAGGAGAAAATAAATCAGGAGGAGTTCCCTCAATAGGCTGAAGTTCTTCGTCTTTACTTGTTTCCAAGCTGGCAATTGAGCATAACAGTCCTGATGTATACGGATGTCTGGTATTATAAAATATATCATCAACCAGACCTTTTTCTACAATTTTACCTCCATACATAACAAGTACCCTGTCACACATTTTTGCTATGACACCCAAATCATGTGTTATTAATATTACTGATGTTTGTAATTGTCTTTGCAAATCCTTAAGCAAATCAAGAATTTGAGCCTCAATAGTTACATCAAGAGATGTTGTGGGCTCATCTGCAATAATAACACTTGGACTTCCGACCAATGCTATGGCAATCATAATTCTTTGCTTCATACCGCCGCTGAGTTCATGAGGATATTGATTATACCTTCGTTCAGCATCCGATATTCCTACCAGCTTTAAAATATTTATTGCTTTTTCTTTCAGCTCTTTTTTACTATACATTTTTCTTTGAACAAACAATTCCTCTATTTGCTTCCCGATTTTCATAGTAGGATTTAGCGAAGTCATGGGGTCCTGAAATATGAAGCCTATTTCGACACCTCTTATGCTTCTCATTTCAAGGTCGGACATGGCTGTTATTTCTTTGCCCTTATATTTTATTGAACCTCCCTCGAAAAATCCGGGAGGCTCCGGATTAAGCCTTACCAGGCACTGAGCAGTAACACTTTTGCCGCAGCCGGATTCTCCTACTATACCTATTATTTCTCCTTCATTAACATCAAAGCTGACTCCTCTTACAGACTTGACTATTCCGCCGTACGTTTTAAATGAAAAATTCAAATCTTTAACTTCTAATAATTTATCCATGTTTTCACTTCCTTATATGCTATTCAGTTCCTCTGAGTCTTGGGTCCAAGGCATCCCTCATACCATCTCCCAGCAAATTAAGAGCAAGCATTGTGGTGCAGATAAAAAAAGATGGTATAAACAGTTGATATGGATATATTCTCAGCATCTTTATTCCTGATTTGGCCAAAATTCCCCAGCTGCATTCGGGAGGCGAAATACCAAGCCCTATATAGCTTAAAAATGCTTCATTAAATATTGCCCTTGGCACAGCCATCGTTAAATTTGTGATAATTAAGCCCATAACATTTGGTATAATGTGTTTTATTATTATTTCAATGTCAGAAACACCAAGCACCTTTGCCGCACACACAAAATCCTGTTCCTTTATCCTTAAAACTTCTCCTCTTACGAACCGTGCTGTTCCTATCCAGCCCACTATTACCATAGCTATAATAAGTGAAGTTATCCCACGGCCTAAAACAACCATAACAAGAATAGATATAATAATGTAAGGGATTCCATATAACACATCAATTATCCGCATTAATACCAAGTCGAGCGTACCTCCGTAATAACCTGATATTCCGCCTACTAAGCCGCCGATAATTGTATTTAATATTGTGGAAATAAACCCTATCATCAAGGACACCCTGGCACCTCTCCAGGTCCTTGTCCATAAATCCCTGCCAAGCTCATCAGTTCCAAACCAATGTTCAGCAGAAACAAACTGATTCATTTTTGATGAGTCCTGAGCAGTATATTCATAGCCGCTCATCATAGGACCGAATATCGCTAAGAGCACATAAATTAATATAATAATCAGCCCTGCAAATGCTGCCTTATTCTTTTTAATCCTTCTCCATGCATCCTTCCAGTATGTCAGATTAGGCCTTGATATAGATTCCATTTGTGTTGTATTTTTACCTATTGTATTAAATAACTTTCTGTCTATATTTTCTAATTTATCGTATCTTTCCATGACAAGCCTACCTTCCTGCTATTCTTATACGCGGATCAATTATACCATAGAGCATATCTACTATCATATTGGCTATTACCAGGAAAGTTCCGTAAAAAACAGTCATCCCGAGTATGAGGGTGTAATCCAGATTTTGAACACTTTGCACATAATATTTTCCCATGCCTGGTATCGCAAATATGGACTCTATAACAAATGTTCCTGTAAGCACACTGGCCACTGTGGGTCCCAGCACCGTAACAACAGGCATAATTGCATTTCTGATCTGATGTTTATATGTGATTCTGAATTTGGATATTCCTTTTGATTTTGCAGTTTTTATGTAATCCTGCTGCACAACCTCCAGCATGCTTGCCCGCATAATCCTGGAAACCATAGCCAATGTGTAAAATCCTAATGCAATTGACGGAAGCACAGTGTATTCCAACCCTTTATATTGTGCTACAGGAAACAAACCCCATTTTATACCAAAAAAGTATTGTAATAGCCCTCCAATTATAAAGTCCGGAACAGATGTTCCTATGATTGCAATAATTACGCTGGCATAGTCCAGAGTATTTCCTCTGTTAAGTGCTGCTATCAGTCCTAAGACTATTCCCAGTGAAATAGAAATTGACAAAGCTCTCATTCCTAAATCGAAGGAATAGGGAAATGAATCTGCTATTATAGAATTAACCGATTGATTCACATATTTCATGGAATAGCCAAAATCACCCTTGACCAGGTTTTTAATGTATGTAATGTATTGCACTATTAACGGTTTATCAAAACCATAATATTTTTCAAGATTAAGCCTTATTTCAGGTGTGAGTTTGTCACTTGCGAAGGGATCGCCCGGCATAAGTCTTACCAGAATAAAAACTATGGTAACTAAAACCAGAATTGTCAATATTGAAATAAAAAAACTTTTAAGCATGTACTTGCCCATTATGACACCTCAAATCTTTTAATTTATAACTCTAAGAGTTCCCTTTCCGAGCTTGTAAGACATTCATTTCCATCCTTGGTAATTAACATTTGATCTTCTATTCTTACTCCGCCCCAATCAGGAATATAAATGCCCGGCTCAATTGTTATAACATTGTTTTCTTTCAGCACTTCGTTTGATTTCGGACCCATGAAAGGGACCTCATGTACAAATAAACCTATACCATGACCTATGCCGCTGTAATGGTATTTATAATACTCTGTATCCTTTATTGCCTGAATGGAAGCTTCATAGACCTCTGTTGCTTTAGCACCGGTCAGCATGGCTTTTTTTGAATCTTCCACCATTTTCATTTCCAACGAATATATTTTTTTCTGTTCAGGCGTTGCCTTGCCGACAACTACGGTCCTGGTCATGTCAGAAAGATATCCCTTATATGCACATCCATAATCCATAAGTACAAAATCACCGTATTCAATACTCTTGCTGGAAGGAATCCCATGAAGCAAAGATGTTCTCTTCCCGGAAATTAATATGTTTCCATATGGCTTTGTATCGGAGCCCTCCATAACCATGTAATGGGAAAGTTTGGATGCCAGCTCCTTTTCTGTTACTCCTACAGCGATATCTTTAATTATCCTGTCAAAAGCTCTGTCGGCTATTTGACATGCAACTCTTAAGTTTTGAATTTCATCAGCAGTTTTTACGCTTCTGAATTCTTCAATCACGCCTGTAGCAGCTATAGCATCCGCATTAATGTATTTTAATTCTTCATACGTGTTATAATTGACAAAATCTCCTTCGAAACAAAAGCTTTTAATATTCCGGCTTTCAATAATGAGCTTAACTGATTCTGCAACTGATTTCCCATTTGCTCTCCAGTTAATTATCTTGTAATCAGGACATTCTGCTTCGGCCTGCTCTGTATATCTAGGATCAGTCAAGAAATAATTTTCATTTTCTGTTATAAACAAATACGCATCATCACTGGTATATTTACTTATATATCTCACATTTTGCGGTTTTGAAATAAAGAAACCTTCTATTTTTTTGTCCCTCAGATAGTTAATGATTTTATTTTCCATTTTTTATCCCCTTAATAACTTATAATATTGTTAAAAAAGATGACTCCTTATGAATCATCTTTTTCAATTTGCTATTCAGCTATATCTGCATAAATATAGTCGTAGTTAATTCCTACAAAATATGTTTCAAAACCTTTTACCTTAGAATTTAAAAGCAATGCATTTCTTCTTAATTGAAGAGGAACAATCCCGCCATCTTCAAGCAATGTTTTTTCCGCATTAAAAAGTGCGTCCATTCTTTGTTTAGGATCCGAATTGTTTAAGGCTTCATTTATAAATCCATCATACACCTCGCTGGAATATGATCCGTGATTATAAGGTGAGTTTGTCGGCCATAATTCCAGATATGACATGGGGTCAGGATAATCAGGAACCCATCCTGTAACTACCATTTCAAATTCATGGTTTGATTCCATTTCAAGTCTTTGTTTATAAGGAACTTGTCTTATATTAACGGTGATGTCCAAGGCAGTCTGGAATTGGCTTTGCAATACTTCAGCTTCAATTCTGGCTCTTTCCTGGTCTGTAGTAAGAAGTTCAAGCACAATCTGGGCAGGTTCTGTAACTCCTAGTTCCTTCATAGCTGAAGATAAATATGCTTTTGCCTTATCAATGTCCCCATTAAGAGGATAAGCTTCTAAGGGATATTCTTCGCTGTAACTTTTTTCAACTCCGTTAACCTGCGGCAGGACATATCTTGTGTTAGGCTGATATAGGTTTTGACTGCTTAAAAGTACATAATCCTCTCTGTTTAATGCATAATTCAAAGCAAGTCTTAAGTTCTTGTTTTCCAGCTCACTCGTGCCATCCATGTTAAGCTTAATGAAATCGTTGGCACCATCGTTGTAGTAAATAACCTGATCTTCATAGTTTTTAACAACTTCAGGAGGAACATTTACAAAATCAAGTTCATCCTTTTCATACATTGCAAGTGCAGTCATAGGGTCTGAAACAGTAAGTATATGAACCTCATCAAGCTTTATTTCATCCTTATTCCAGTAGTTAGGATTCTTTTCGAGAATTATTCTGTCTTCATGTTTCCATTCCTTAACTACGAATGGTCCGCTGTACACATTTTTTTCAGCGTCTGCTGCATAATCCTTACCATATTTTTCAACTACATCCTGTCTTACAGGGCATAGCTGTGACATTGAGAGCATACTTAAAAAATATCCGGCAGGGTAATTTAATTCTATAGAAAGTGTTTTTTCGTCAAGTGCTTTGACACCAAGCTCATCAACAGGTAATTTACCCGAATTTATATCACCTGCATTTTTAATCAATGATGTTACCAGGAATGAATAATCGCTTGCAGTAGCAGGGTCCACAAGTCTCTTAATTGCATATTCGTAATCTTGTGCCTTTATTGCAACACCGTCAGACCAGACAGCGTCTCTCAGATGAAATGTATATGTTTTACCGTCCTCTGAAATGTCATAGTTCTCGGCCATGCCGGGTTGAATTTCACCTATGTGGTTGCGCATTAACCCTTCGTAAATGTGAAAACCTACTGTACCGCTGGGTACTGAATTCATTAATTGAGGGTCTAAAGTCGGTGCATCAGCCGTTAATGAGTATCTCAATACCTTTTTTGCTGTCGGCTCATTCTCCGTTTCTTTACTTACTTCATTACTTGTTTCAGTCTCATTATTTTCTCCAGGTGTAGAACATGCTGCCAATGCAAAACACATTACAACAACTAATAATAGTGAAATAATTCTTTTTAGCTTAAACATTTGTCCTCCTTTTAATCATTACCGGCGTAACGATTTCCTATAAAGTTTAACTTAGTAATTGCACAATTCATACCAACATGTAAACCCATGTTTTTCAATGTTTATATTTTTTAACTGTATGGTTTTCCGTCAATTTTTGTAATGTTTATTTGTCATTTGTACAATTTTTAATAATTATATCTCCTGACCTTTTGCATGTGATATAAAATCCTCCAAGAAAAGAAACCCAATTTTAGGGTTTCTTTTTTGGAGGATTGATTAATTTTAGTTAAAGCTTTGCTCTGTTCTTTCTATTATCTCATCTTGCAATGCTTTTTCAAGATTGTTGAAGTGGTCTGAATATCCTGCAACCCGCACAATCAAATCCTTGTATTCTTCAGGATGCTTTTGGGCATCTAAGAGAGTGCTTCTGTCTATAACATTAAACTGAATATGATGACCGCTCATTTTGAAGTATGCTCTTATCAATGCTGAGACATTGTCTATTCCTTCCTGTCCTGCTATAGATGACGGAGTGAATTTTTGATTAAGCAAGGTTCCTCCTGTTGATGTATGATCCATCTTTGCACAGGACTTTATTACGGCAGTAGGACCGTTCCTGTCTGCTCCCTTTTCAGGTGAGATCCCGTCTGTAACAGGCTTCTCTTTTAACCTGCCGTTTGCGGATGCGGTCATTACTGATCCGAAATATATATGGCATGTTGTGGGAAGCATATCTATGTGGTATGTTCCGCCGCAGACAGTCTTTCTTCCTCTGATTCTGTCCCGAACGTTTGTAAATACATCAAGCATTATATCATCGGCATAATCATCATCATTGCCGTATTTTGGCGTGTGATTCAGTACTAAATTATGAATCATCTCATACCCTTCAAAGTTGGCATCTATAGCGGACAACAGCTCTTTCATCGTAAAGCGTTTTTGTTCATACACATTATACTTAACAGCTGAAAGACAATCAGTGATGGTTCCTATTCCTACTACCTGGATGTATCTGGTGTTATACTTAGAACCGCCTGCATTGTAATCTCTGCCGCTTTCCTTGCAGCCTGTAGTGAGAACCGACATGAACGGTGAAGGCATATGCTCGGCAAATATTTTCTCAATTACATTGTTTCCTCTGATTTTTACATTGATAATATATTCAAGCTGCTTGAAAAATGCTTCTTCCAATTCCTCATATGACTTAAATTCTTCAGGGTTTCCTGTTTTTATTCCGATTTGTTTACCCGTATACTTGTCAAATCCGTTGTTCATAGTTAGTTCAAATATTTTCGGAACATTCAGATACCCTGTGAGAACATATGCTTCTCTTCCGTGGCAGCCTGTTTCGACACATCCGCTTGAACCGCCGAACCGTGCATCCTCCAGTGTCTTTCCTGCGTTTACCAGCTCCTGGATAAGCTCCTCTGTATTATAAAATGCAGGCTGGCCCCATCCCTTCCTGGATATTTCAACAGCTCTTTTTAAAAAATCGTCCGGTGTTTTTTCGCTTATCTGTACATTTGAGCTTGGCTGAAGCAGCCTCATTTCATCCATTGCATCAAGTATAATGTAGGATACATCATTAACACCGTCTTCTCCTGTATATGGATTAATGCCTCCCGTATTGAGATTTGCAAAGTCAGTATAGGTTCCGCTTTCCTTTAATGTTATTCCTACCTTCGGTGGTGCAGGCTGATTGTTGAACTTAATCCAGAGACATTCCATCAGCTCTCTTGCCTGGGCATAATCAATTGTTCCTGCCTCAAGCTCATTTTTATAGAACGGATATAAATACTGGTCAAATCTTCCCGGAGAAAATGCATCCCATGTATTTGTCTCAGTGGTAACTCCCAGATGAACAAACCAGTACATCTGAATTGCCTGTGCGTAGGTTTCCGGCTTATGTGCGGGTACAACATCACAGTTATGTGCAATCCAAAGAAGTTCTTCTTTTCTTTGAGGATTTGTTTCTTTTCCTGCAAGCTCTCTTGCATAAGCCGCATATCTTTGCCCGTAAATCATAATTGCATCACAGGATATAGCCATGGCTTCAAGCTGAGCTTTTTTGTCATATGCATCGGTGTCATTTAAAAAATCCAGCTCCGATATTGCCTCTTCTATTTCCTTTTTAAATTCCATGAATCCTTTGTGATAGAATTTGTCGTCTGCCACGGTGTGGCCGGGTGCTCTTTGTTCCATGAATTCAGTATACATTCCGGCGGCATAGCAATCCTTCCACTCCTGTGTCATGGAAGAAAGTATTTTGTCTCTTGTTGATTTATTCTGCCAATATGGAAGTATTTTTTCTGACTGAACTTTCTTGTCTTCTTCATTAACCTTAAAATTGATATATTTTCTGTCATTCATTACTTTCATATCTTCAACAGTATGGGCACAAAGCTCAGGGAATGTGGGAACCACTTGAGGACCTTCGCTTTTTTCTCCTACAATCAGCTCTCCTTCACCTATATAAAGCTTCCTGTTTTCCATATAATATTTGAAATTCATGGCACGAAGAACAGGTGTTTCAACCGTACCATAATGTTTTTGATAAAATTCCGTTTCCAAGAGTGCTCTTTCCAGGCTTACTCTCGGTTGAGTAGATACACTTTCAAATCTTAATTTTTTTGTTCTTTCTGTATAACCTCTCATGTTATCCTCCTATTTTAACCTTATAGCCTTCTTTTTCAAATATTTCCTTAAAAGTCTGCAACTTTATGTCAGACGGCTTAGACATCATTTCTTCCTCGTATGAAATGTCAAGCTTTTTGTATTTATGCTTAGCAATATCGTGATAGGGAAGCAAATTTATTTTTTTTATATTCAGGTTTTTTATAAAATCAATTGTATCTTCAATGTGTTTTACATCTGCATTTACGCCTTCAATTATTGGCATTCTTAAATTAATGTTATCATGAATTTCAGCTAATTTCTTAAGATTATCCAATATCAAATTATTAGACATGCCGGTAAATTTCAAATGCTTTTCATCATCCATAAGCTTAAGATCGTATAAAAACACATCCGTATATGGTACAGCTCTCTGTATATTTTCAAAATTTACAGCTCCGCAGGTATCAACTGCCGTATGAATATTTTCTTCCTTCAGTTTTTTTAGAAGCGCCTCAACAAAATCAATCCATATCAGAGGTTCTCCTCCTGAAACAGTTACTCCTCCCTTTGACTGCTCGTAAAATACCTTGTCTTTCATAACTTCATTAAATATTTCTTCAACTGTATATAATTTGCCTGCTATCTGTCTTGCTCCCGGAATACAGTATATTGCACACATTCCGCAAAAATTACATTTGTCCGAATCAGTTGTAAGGATATTGTTTTCCATTTTAATTGCCTTTTGTTCACAAATCTTAACACAGGTTTTACAAAGAACACATTTGTCCCTGTCAAAAAGCATTTGTTTTTCACCGCTTTGACTTTCAGGGTTATGACACCAAAGGCATTTCAAAGGACATCCTTTTAAAAATACTGTTGTTCTGATTCCAGGACCGTCATGTACAGAAAATTTCTGTATATTAAATATATTTGCTGTATTCATCTTATCTCCAAATTTTATATTCGCTTATATATATGCAATTTTCTTGCCAAAAAATTATATATTCAAATTTCAACAAATAATATTTAATCAAATTTATTTGCAAAAATTTTATACACAATTTATGACGAATTTTGTTACATATGTAAAATTATCATACTACTTTAACCGTCGCCTTAAAACTGGTATTCCTGTGTATATTCAGGAACTTTTCCCTTTAATATCAGACCTGTCCGAATAAATAATCTGCTCATGTCATATGTTTTAAAACGTTTGCAAGTTCAAATAAGGTTCTCATGTGTATTTATTTGTTTTTGTTGTCTTTATTAATCAAGATACCCGGCTTTATAATTGACGGACCATATTTCTTTCGTATGTTGTATATTGCATTTTCAAGCGAATCTGTCTTGCTGTCTGTTTTTTCTTTTATATCGTCTAATTGAAACAATGACAATTGGTCTGACCCGCTTATACAATCAAATCCGCTTAAGCTTATTCCTAATAGGCGTATTGGTTCCTTGCTCCAGTTTTTCTCAAGAAGCTTTATTCCGGCTGAATAAATATCTTTAACAAGATAAGTCGGCGCAACAGTAATCTGTCTTGTTATGCTTTTGAAATTTGCATATTTAATGCTTATTTGTACAGTGCGGCCCTTTTTGCCATATTTGCGGGCTGCCATTCCAACATCGTCCGACAACTCCAGCAGGACTGTCTTCGCATACTCCATATCAACAGTATCACGAGGCAGTGTTACAGATCTGCCTATGGATTTCATATCCCTGTCGGAATTAGTCTTCACAGGGGATGTGTCTATGCCGTTCGCCAGCAAGGAAAGCTCAGCTCCCATTTTTCCAAGATTTTTCACCAGATAATCCCTGTTGTACAACGCCAAATCCATTATGGTAAAGATACCCATATCTCGAAGTTTTAAAGCGGTCTGCTTACCAACACCGTATATATAGTTTACAGGAAGAGGCCACATTTTTTCTTTTATATCTTTAATCCACAGCTCGGTTATTCCGTGTGGTTTTTTCATTTCCGAAGCCATCTTGGCTAAAAACTTATTTTCAGATATTCCAATAGAACACCATAGATTCAGCTCGTTGTTTATACGCTCCATAATTTTTTTTGCCGTATCCAAGGGCTTGCCGAATAATCCGTCGCAGCCTGTCATATCAAGCCACGCCTCGTCAATACTGTTCTGTTCGATAACCGGAGTGTACGAAGCAAGAACATTCATAACTCCCCTTGATTTTTTCTCATAAAAACTATGATCGGGAGGTATTATAATCAGATCAGGACATAATCTGTATGCTTCTCTTAAAATCATTGTAGTCTTGATACCGAATTTTCGAGCCTCGTAATTGGCTGTCAATATAATTCCTGTCCTGTTTTCCGGGTCTCCTGCCACTGCCGCAGGCTTACCTGTTATTTCCGGATGACGTGTTTGTTCACAGCTTATAAAAAAGGAATTCATATCAACTAAAAAAATAACTCTTTCCAAATTATCACCTACTAATTTTCTACTTTGAAACCTGACATAGTGAGAAAATTCATTTTTAAAAATGTATCGATGTCAATAATGATATCATTTTTTTCAGGCAAATATATTGTTCTTTGAATATATACATCTATTCCGTCAATATTTACCTTATTATGCTCTTCTTCCGCTTTTGGTTTCCTGGCAAAAATTTCAGGAACGGGCACAACTGCGAAGTCACCGCTTGTTCTGTAATCAGGCAATCCGATTGTCAATGACAGTTTACCTTTTTTTCTGAGATAACTCAGAGCTTTTTCAGTTATTTTGATTTTATTGCTGTCTATTGCCATGAAAACCCCTTAATTTTATTATTGCATCTATTAATATTATAACATCAATTTATGATTATTAATATAAATAATGTAATATTCAGCTTGTACAAAAATGATTCTTAAGTTAAACTAAGTATGAATAATTTTAATCAGAAGGGAATTTTATGAACGACAATATAAATTTAACAGAAGGAAAAATTCGAAGCACATTGGTGAAATTGGCACTTCCAATAATGGGAACCGGCTTTATACAAATGGCCTATACCCTGACTGATATAATTTGGCTGGGTCGACTTTCAACAGAGGCAGTGGCCGCTGCCGGTACCGCAGGCTTTTTTTTGTGGTTTGGCTCATCATTGGTTATGATTACCCAGGTGGGACTGGGTGTCAACGTTGCTCAAAGCTTAGGCAGGGGAGATATGGAAGGTGCAAAAAAATATATCTCAAACGGTTTTCAGCTGGATTTATGTATAGCGATAGCTTATGCTTTGATTTTACTTGTTTTCCGGCATCAGATAATTGGTTTTTTTAATCTTCAGGATGAAAATGTAATTAATATGGCAGTAAAATATTTGACCATAATAGCAACAGGTATAACATTTCATTTTTTAAACCCGGTATTTTCAGCAATATTAAACAGTTCAGGCAACAGCATAACTCCATTTAAAATAAATACTATCGGCCTGGTTGTAAATATTATTATTGACCCTTTATTGATATTTGGTCCCGGTCCGATTCCTGCCCTGGGTATAGAAGGAGCTGCCCTTGCAACTATACTGTCTCAATTTTTTGTTACATCCATGTTTGTTGTAATGGGTAAAAGCAATGATACTATTTATTCGCATATTAAATTATTTTTAAGACCAGATATGATTTATATTAAAGAAATTGTGAAAATCGGAATACCACCATTTCTTCAGTCGGGGCTTCATGCGTCAATCAACATGATTATCACAAAAATAATTGCAGGCTTCGGACCTGTAGCTGTAGCAGTTCAAAGCATAGGCTCTAACTTAGAATCAATCTCATGGATGACGGCAGATGGTTTTTCCTCGGCCATATCAGCATTTACAGGACAAAATTACGGTGCAGGGAAATTGGAAAGAATCAAGACCGGTTATAAGCAGGGAATTCAGATATTAGGCGGTATCGGAATATTCACAACCATCTTATTAATTTTTGGTGCTGAAATACTGTTTACCATATTTGTTCCCAATGACCCGGACGCAATCAGGGAAGGTATAAACTATCTGAGAATTCTTGGATTATCTCAGTTTTTTATGTGTATAGAAATCGGAACTACAGGAGCATTCAACGGTCTTGGAAAAACCATGCCTCCTACAGTTAACGGTGTTGTGCTTAACGCATTAAGAATACCTGCCGCTCTTATTCTTGGATCGACTGCATTGGGATTGTCGGGTGTATGGATAAGCATAAGCGTGTCTTCAATTTTAAAAGGAATTATATTATTTATATGGTTCAGCATTGTGATTAAAAATTTATATATATAAATATAATTATTTTGCTCCCCCACTTCTATAAGCAGGGGGTAAAATAATTTGATATATTTGCACAAAATACTGTATTATTATGGAATTATTTTACACGAAGTGTTATAATGAATACAATGTCCGAGCTTTAACAGCCGGTAATTAAATACAATATTTGAGGAGGAAAACATGAAACAAGCAAAAAAAATCATTTCATTGCTGCTGGCTTTTGTAATGGTATTTTCTCTTACACTTACGGCCTATGCGAAAGAAGGTTTTGCTGATGTAACAGGCTCTGTCAAGGAAGTTCAAAAATACGGAAACCTTACTATAGATATTGAGCCTAAGGCTTTGTATGATGCAGGGTACGAATTAGGTGATATTCTCAAGGTTACCGTCGGTGAAAACGTTCTTGAAATACCTTTCTGCACATCCTACAGCGATGTGGACACAGGAAGTCTTGTGGTGCGTGATGACCAGAAAAGCAATCTGCTGGTTGTTGCAATCAACATGGGTAACTTTTCAACAACATACAGTTCAAATGTAGGAGATACGATAACATTTGAATTAGAAGAAAAAGAAGGATACCTGGCTGAATACCTTCTTCGTCAGCTTACACGCACTGATGTAAGAAGTGACTATGCAACAGATTCGATATTTGCAAACTTCAGAAGCATCGCCACAGCAGGAATCAAAACAGCGGTTTTATACAGAAGCTCCAGTCCGGTAAACAATGAATTAGGAAGGGCATCTTTTGCCGACGATTTGGCTTCAGCGGTTGGAATTAAGACTGTAATAAACCTTGCTGATTCAGATGATGAAATCAAGACATATGCATCTGCAGCAGGTTTTTCTTCTGATTATTACATATCTCTGTATGAGACAGGCAAAGTTAAAGCCCTTGATATGGACGTTGACATAGCAGGAGAGGATTTCGGCAATAAATTAGCTGAAGGTCTTCGTTTCCTAAGTAAAAATGACGGACCATACCTAATTCACTGCACTGAAGGAAAAGACCGCGCAGGCTTTGCAAGTGCGTTATTGGAGTGCCTTATGGGCGCAACACTTGATGAGGTTGTTGCTGATTACATGACAACATATGAAAATTATTATAAGCTTGAAAAGGGAAGCGAGCAATATACTTCAGTAGCAAACAGCAATATTATGGCTTCCTTGACCACAGTTGTCTGCGGATTGGAAAAAGGCTCTGATATTACGGGAGTTAATCTGGCTGAGGCCGCAGAGGATTATCTGGAAAAAATAGGCATGACTTCGGCTGAAATCAAGGCTCTTAAATCTAAATTATCAGCTGATTCAATTTATCAGATTCCAAATGTAACTGCAACGGTTACTGAAATAGAAAAATATGGTCATGCTTCAACAGATATTTTAATAGATGATTTTTACAACTCAGGCTTTAGAACCGGAGACATGGCAGCAGTTGTTTTTGAAAACGGATTTGTTCTTGAAGCACCGTTCCTTGACGGATACTATGTAGACAGCGGCAATCCCCTGGTTCGTGCTTACCCCGGACATACAAACATTGCGGTCTGCATCAACTATGGCAAGCTGAATGAAATAGCTGATGTAAAGGTTGGCGACAAGGTTACCATTATGCTTACAGGTCCTGAAGAATACAAGCTTCAATATGAAATCCGCAAGCTTGAAAGAACTAATGAACGTGCAGATTATTCATCTGATGAAGAATTTGCAAATTTCAGAAATATAATCATGGGCAATTTAGCCGAAGGTGTTCTTTTCAGAAGCTCAAGCCCGGTTAACAACGAGCTTGGAAGAGCCTCATATGCAGACAGATTGATAGAAACCGCCAATATAAGCACCGTTGTAAACCTTGCTGATTCTGTTGAAAATATTGAGTCCTACATGGCGGCAGAGGGCTTTGATTCGCAATACTATGCAAAATTATACAAAAGCAGCAGAGTTCTTCCGTTAAACATGGGGCTTGCATTTTCATCTGAAGAATTTAAGACAAGCATTGTTAAGGGATTGGTATTTATGTCAGAAAACGAAGGGCCATACCTGTTCCACTGCACAGAAGGCAAGGATCGTGCAGGCTACTTCGCAGCATTGGTCGAGTCCTTGATGGGAGCTTCAAAGGATGAAATTGTTAAGGATTACATGCAAAGCTATATTAACTATTATGGCGTTGAAGAAGGTACAGATAAATACGACCTGATTTCCCAGGATGTACTTTCAATGCTTAAGGTAATTGCAGGAAATGATGACCCTGATAGTGCAGATCTTTCTTTGGCAGCAGAAAATTACCTGGTTTCAGGAGGTATGACTGCAGAACAAATCAATACCTTGAAAACAAAATTATCAGCTGAAACAGCTGTTTTGCAGGAACCTGTAATTGAGGAAACGATAGTTGAAGAACCTGCAGCTGCTGAACCTGAAGTAACAGAGCCTACGATTGAAGAACCCGCCGCAGAAACAATATACATTGTAATTTCCGGCGATTGTTTATGGAATATAGCTAAAACTCATCTGGGAGATGGAACACGCTATATTGAAATTTTTAATCTCAACAAGGATACAATTAAAAATCCTGATTTAATCAACATAGGACAAAAATTAATTCTTCCTGTTAAATAACGTTAAAAAGAACCTGACCAATTAAAATCGTCAGGTTCTTTTATTTATAATAAGCATACTTGCTTTTATAATCTGTTGAACCGTTATGATGCTCTTACATTTGTTGCCTGTGGTCCGCGTTGTCCTTGCTCTACATCAAATTCAACTCTTTGACCTTCTTCAAGTGATTTAAAGCCTTGGGAATTAATAGCCGAAAAGTGAACAAATACATCTTCTCCCTTTTCGCTTGTTATAAAACCAAATCCCTTTTCTGAATTAAACCATTTAACTGTACCAGTCATAAAATTAAAACCTCCATAAATAACAATATTCAAGCATAAATGCTTTTAAATATATTATTTTATTATTTAGCATATATTATTCAGATATATTCTTTGATAATTCTACAATAATTTCCATTTAATTTATACATTCGCTTCTTTTTTGCAATTAAATATATGCTTCCAAGCTCAATTCATATGTTTATGGATAAAACTCTCTTATAAAAGGTTGGCTATGAATATCAGGATATAGTTAATACAGATTAACAACAAGCAACTTGGAGCATATGATATTGGTATAAGAAGAAAGGAAGGAAAGCCATGTATAACTCTTATAATAATTATTCATGTTCTGATTATAAAAATACGCCCTGGCATAATTCAGATATGATTTATGATTCTAGAAAAATGTATCCATATCCATATTTTTATCCAATGTACCGACCTGAATATATGAGAAGATACCAAAATCAATTTCTGTATGATGTTAATAAATACAATTCACAATATGATTGGCCCAACCCTAATAGTACTACTGCTATTGATTTAATGGATTACGGCCCTGAACCATTTGCAGTAAATATTACTGAAGCAGCAATGCAAAATGATGCATTTCGAACTGCCCTATGGACCGGAGACAATCTTCAGTTAACCCTGATGAGCCTCAATCCAGGCGAAGAAATTGGTTTGGAAATGCATCCTGATGTTGACCAATTCATACGTATAGAAGAAGGAAATGGGCTTGTAAGAATGGGAGACACTGAAGATTTAACGGATTTTAATGCGGAGGTGCATGATGATTTTATTTTCATTATACCCGCAGGAAAATGGCATAATTTATATAACACCGGAAATTCACAGCTCAAATTATATTCTATTTATGCGCCGCCACAGCACCCCCATGGTACTGTACACCCGACTAAAGCAGCATCAGACGCCGCAGAAATGTACTAATTGCCGCCGGATACAATATGAGCAGCACTTGGAAAAGTGATAATAAATGCGCATCCTTTGTTTGTGTCTGTACTTAAAACGATATCTCCGCCATGTGCCTTAATAATTTTGCAAGCTATCGAAAGACCGAGACCGGTTCCGCCTGTTTGTGAATTGCGGGAATCATCAGCTCGTACAAAGGGGTTGAAAATATTTTTTGCAACTTCTGAAGGAATTCCAATGCCGTTATCCTTAAATAGGATTTTGACCTTGTCATTTTCCTCATGTAAAGCAACTGAAACATTGGTTCCTTCAGGGTTATATCTGATTAGATTGTCAGCCAGGTTGAATATAACCCGGTTCATCTGTCCGACATCTAGCATTACATCGATAACCTTTTCCGGTATGTCAAAATTATATTCAAAGTTATTTTGCTCCAGTATGGGCAGAAGTTCCCCGCAAATCTGTCTTATGTATTCACATATGTCTGTCTTAATCAGTTTCAGAGAAAATTCGGGACTTTCCAGCTTTGAAAGCTCAAACAGGTCATTTAATAACCCGCTTGCTCTTTTGCTGTTTTTTAAAATAATTTGAAGATAGTCAAGCTGGTTTTTATCCAGCATCTCCGGTTTTTTCAGACAAAGCTCCGCATAGCCTGCTACACTGGCCAATGGATTTTTCAAATCATGTGAGATATCCATAATCATTCTTTTTCGTTCTGCTTCCGACTGCTCTCTCAAATCAATTTCGGTTTCAATTTTTTCAGCCATTTCATTAAATGTATCCTGTAAATCGGCAAATTCATTTTTTAAATTCAAATTTATCCTTGCCGAGTAATCGCCCTCTCTTAAACGTTTAGTTCCTTCACACAGCATCCGTAAGGGTTTAGTAATGCTCAAGGATGTAATCCTTGAATAAATACCGGCAAATAACCCCAGCAGCAATAAATAAAAAATAAATACGGCAATAAATACACCTGACACATTTTTAATATCCCTTGAAGCGGCTTCTTTATTGTATACAAGTGAAACATCCAGCCGTATAGATGTCGGAAAAGTTACAATCAGCCAAAACTTACCTTGTGGGTTATAAAGTATATCATAATTATACTGAAATCCCTTCTCTTTACTTTTAATTAAAAAGTCTGTAAATTGACTGACGGTAAATTTTTTTGTTCCAAGGGCATCTAACCCTTCTGAATATACTACTTCATAGTCATCACTTATTACTTGGATGCCTCCGCCATTTTGAACAACAGGCTCCGCATCAATATCGGCATAGTCATCTTTCATCAGCAGCTCTGCAGGATATATGTTTTTTACGAGTGTCTTGGAAATTACGTCATCGGCAAAGGACAGCAGCAAGTACGCAAATGCGGCTGCAAGAACGGATAAAAGAAAGACTATCAGATAATTAATCAAGAATTGATCTGATATTTTACTTTTCATAGGCAGCACCTGTTTTATGAAGCTTATAGCCTAATCCCCTTATAGTCTTAATATATTCGGGATTTTGAGGTTCAATTTCAATTTTATTGCGCAGGTGACTTATATGAACCATAATTGTATTATCATCATAGTAATAGTCATCCTCCCAGACTGCATTGTATAACTGTTTTTTAGTAAATACCTTTTCAGGTTTCTCCATTAAATGCAGCAGCAGCTTGAATTCCTTTGCATTAAGTTCTATTTGTTCGCCCCGTATATAAGCACAGCAACTTTCCCTGTCTATAACAAGGGCTCCGTATTGAAGCAGCTTGTCATTTTCTTGTTTAGTAAGCAAATATTCATGATTTCTTCTTAATTGTGCCCTGATTCTTGCATGCAGCTCACTCATTGAAAAAGGCTTTACCATATAGTCATCTGCACCCATTTCAAGTCCAAGCACTTTATCCATTTCATCCGCTCTTGCTGTAAGAAAAATAACAGGAATGGTATATTCTTCCCTGATTTTTCTAAGCAGATTAAATCCATCAAGTTTCGGCATCATTACATCCAGAACAGCCAGATTGACTGTTTCTTTCCTCAAGACTTCCAATGCCTCAATCCCATCACATGCAGCAAAAACGGAATATCCCTCATCTTCTAAATTTATACGTATAAGATTTCTGATATCCGCTTCATCCTCAACTACCAAAATATTCAATGCTACACCTCTTTTCTATGCATACTGCCTTAATAACTTTATCATCAATATAACATAAAAAATATTACAAATAAATATATAATTGTTATTTTAAGGTAAATTTAAGGTTGGTGACAGGTGTATTTCAGACTGGTCAGATACAATAAGCATATAAAAAAACGGAGGGTTATTATGAAAAAATTTATAAGTATCATTACAGCATTATTGTTGATACTTTCTCCTGCTGCAGCAACACCTGTTTTTGCTCAGGAATCACAAAATATTTGCGATGAACTGGATAGGATGATACAGAGCATGGTAGAAAATGATAAATCAAAGGGTGCTGTCCTATCCATTGTAAAGGAAGGAAAAATAGAGCTATGCAAGGGATATGGTTTTGCTGATGAATATATGTGCTATGATGCTGACGGAGAAAAAACAGCATTTCGCATAGGCTCTGTATCAAAAACCTTTGCTGCTGTGGCGGCACAGATACTTGAAGAAGAAGGAAAATTAGATATGGACAGCGATATATCAATTTATCTGGAGTCTGATTTTCCTAAACTATCATATCCGGTAACTATGAAGCAGCTTCTCACTCACACTGCAGGATTCGAAGACATGGTTACAGGAATTGCAGTACGCAATGTAAGCGACACCGAAGACCTTTCTGTCAGTGTGCGTAAATATTTACCTGCTCAGATTAACAAACCAGGTGAGATTATTTCTTATTCTAACTATGGTATTGCTCTTGCTGCATACGTAATTGAATGTATTACAAATCAGGATTACTCTGAATTTTGTCAGGAGCACATCTTTACACCGCTGGATATGAATCGGACAACATTTAAATATATGCAGAATATTGTCTATGTTTCAAAACCATACCTTCCAAATGGTAATGAGACACTTGAACCATATATGAATTTATATCCGGAAGGTTCAGTTGTATCCACCGCAGAGGACATGGCAAAATATATGCAATGGCTTTTAAACAATAGTGATATGCGTATTTTATCATCAACATCAAAAAATCAATTGTTCACCAAGCAGTTTACAATGTCTCAAGAACTGGAGGGTATTGGCTACATCTGGAACAGAAAATCAAGAAACGATGAAATTTACTATGAGAAGAAAGGTGAAACACTGAATTTTTACACCAGAACAGCCCTTTTTCCAAAGGCTGAAACAGGTGTTTTTCTATCCTTTAACACATATGTTTCGGAACATGAGATAAATGCTGTTATAGACAAAGCAGCAAATTTGCTTTATGGCGAAAATCAATATAATATAGATTCTCCTAAATCATCAATTAACATAAAAGGTGTATATGTAAATAATTGGTCCAGCTTTAAAACACCGGAAAAGATTCTTCGTTACCTGATACCCGGAAAAATGCTTTATATAAGCGGCACAGAAGGCAGTGGTTATATAATTAATGGTAAAGATATGACTTTAATTGGAGACAATGCTTATTCATCAGATGCAGGTATTTTAAAATTTCAATCAAAGAATAACACAGTTATTATGTCTTCCGAGTCTGCTCTGACATATACAAGGGTACCTCTTTGGCAGCATATCTTTATACAGGTTCTGATACCTCTTGCATTTATAATAACAACATCCGCTGTTTTTCTGATGGAAATGAGAATATTGCCAGGTAGGAATATAGAAAAAAACAATCTGATTTTTTTATTTAGTTCTTTAATTCAGATTTTTTCATTCATTGCTTTATGCTTGTTAATGTATAAAGCTATTGCAACATATTCACTGCTCGGTCTTGCATCTTATTTAAAAATATGCGGATGGGTAATTTTCTTGGTTGTTGTATTTAACACAATTTATATTATCTATGTGAAAGTTCACAGCAGCTTGAAAGGGCTTTCTCCAATAATATGGAATCTGTCAGGAATCTTATTTTCATTATGGATTTTTTGGTTTAATATTATTTAGCATTAAGTTCTGTTAAGCTGCAAACATAAAAAAATACCTCCAGGTAGATTATCTGATTTTAATTAATTAGAGTGTCTACTTGGAAGTATCATATCAATCGGCGAATTCTTATATAAATTATGCACCTTGAACCTCAGTATGGTTTTAAAATGTTAACTTCAGCTGATACTATACTGTTGCCTCTCGATATATTCCACAATATCATTTACGCATTTAAATGTATGAACGTCTTCATCGTAAACAGTAATTTTAAAATGTTTTTCACATTCGATTATCAATTTTGCAATATCTACTGCTTCAACCCCATAATTAATTGACAATTCTGTTTCCGGAGTTATATCATCACAATCCATATCAATAATTGCGGAAAGAATTTTAACAAGCTTTTTAAAAATCAAAATTTCCCCTCCTTATTACCATATTACCATCATAATTATTTATCGCTGTCATTTCAACAAATGACTGATTTTTCCCGTGTAAAACAGATTAAGCCTGTGAAGTGCTCTTGAGGATGCTATATAAAGAAGCTTTTTATCATCTTCTGAATTATAATGGTCATTGTCGGCATCGCATATCAATACAGCATCAAACTCAAGACCTTTGGACATATAAACCGGTATGATAAATGTTCCGTGCAAATCTGCTTTTCCTTCACTGCTCATAAGCTGAACATCCACCTTATCTTTTAAACGTTCATAAAGCAAGACGGCGTCTTTCTCAGTTTTACAGATTAGCCCTACAGACTGATAATTATTTTCTCTGCACGCTGCAATTTCACTGATTATCAAATCCTCCAGTGATGATTGACTGTCGGATGAATAAACCTCAGGAGCATCCCCATTCCTGCTGAAGCTGTCAATTTTAAAACCATGATCAAGAAATCGTGAGCTGTATTCCAATATTTCGTTAGTGCAGCGAAAGCTTTTATCCATAGTGATAAGAATTGATTTTTCCTTGCATAATATTCTGCTGAACTGCTCATATAGTGTTAAGTCTTCAAGTTTTCCTATTGTTTGATTAATATCACCCAGGACAGTATAGCGTGATTTGGGAAACAATAAATTTAATATTTCAAAATGTATAGGATAGTAATCCTGAGCTTCATCGATTACAACCTGTTTTATATCATTATAATCAGTATTGCCATTAATCATTAATTGCAGAAAAGCAAGCGCCAATGCATCATCATATTGCAAGCAGTCTCTTTTAAGATTCTCACAGGTGAAGTCTATAATATCTTCAATGCAATCCGGCAATTCCAAATTTTTTGCCAAATCATAAAAATATTTTTTATTATACAAAAGGTTTTTGTAAAGTCCTGATATATTTAACTCAGTAAACTTCCTTATTTCTTTAATTAATACAGTGCTTTCATGAATTGATAACATACGGGCTGTTTCTTCCACTTCAAACATGTGCTCCTTGTTCTTTTCAACAAAACCCTTTAATTTAATTATGCGATTTTTACGCTGATTGTGTACCGTCTCTAATATATGGCGTTCGAGTTTTTTCAAACGAAGTCTCAAAAGAGATGTCCCCTTGTCATTTATTATTTTAGCTTTCAATAATTCCCGCTTTGCTATATTGTTTCCGTCATAATAAACATCTCTGAATTCTATCCATCTTTTAGGAATATCATAAATGAATCGTCTAAGAATTTCAACAAATTGACCGGAACCTTTGAACTCCATACTCTTTTTTCTTATATTCCCATATGCTGTACCATTGGCTGTGAGTATGCCCTCCAAAAGCTGATTTTTTGTCTGTATACATTCACTTAGAATTACCGTTCGGAGTATATGTTCAAATGTTAAGGAATTTACATTCTTTTCGCCTAATTCCGGCAATACATTTGAGATATATTGCTCAAACAAAGTATTAGGTGATATTATTACAATATTATCATGAGACAATCTGGCAGAACGGCCTTGATACATAAGATATGCAACCCTGTGCAGTGCAACGGAAGTTTTGCCGCTTCCTGCTACTCCCTGTACCATAATGAGTTCCGTTTCCATGTCCCTGATAATTATATCCTGCTCTTTTTGTATTGTCTCAACTATTGTTTTCATTTTTGAGGAAGCATTCTGAGACAGCAATTTTCTAAGAAATTCATCCATAATTTCAATATCTGCGTCAAAGAAATATTCCAGTTTTCCGTTCTTTATCTCATATTGACGTTTTAAATCAACCTCACCGTCAATTCTCCCTTCAGGGGCATCATAGTATACCCTGCCTGTGCCAAAGCGGTAAAACACACTGGATATGGGAGATCTCCAATCATAAATATGGATATCATGAGATTTGTCATCTATCAGTGAAGTTATACCAATATATATTTTATCAGCTTCTTCTTCGTCATCAAATTTAAAATCTATTCGTGCAAAATATGGTGATTTTATCATCCGCTCTAACGCTGATATCTTTTTGACTTCCATATCATATTCACTGATTTTATTATTTATCGAATTTAAGTTTTGGCTTAGTTCCACAAGGTCATGAAAATTTTGCATTGACCAGAGGTTAGATATATAAAGTGTGCTGTCTTCAGGCATTCCCCTTTTTGATGAAATAACAGATGCCTTTTTTTCCTGACTGCTTAACCTTATTAAACACAACTGTTCTTTTGCTATGGATATGATTTGATCTAAATGACTGTTTTCAAAATCCTGTTCGTTCTTATTATCTCCCAATATAAAACCCCCTGTAATTTTTTATTAAGAATTGTAATAGAAAGTAAATCAAAATATTCTCTATCGATTCTTATTGTATATGAAGTGAAATTTTTTTATAAGACTGTTAATAAAAAATTTTTTGTGTTATAATATAATTAGAGGATATTATTTTTATAAATAAAGAAGAAGCAACAAAGCAACCTAATGGTCTAATAATTAATCTTATACACAAATTACAATCACATTAAATATCCAATCAATACTAATACTCCTTCCATTTTAATAATAAAGATGAGTTAATAATCACCGCAACTGAGCCTGCATTATGTATCAGTGCGCCCAAAACAGGACCAAGAAACCCTGCCATTGCCATAACAATAGCGGCAAAGTTAAGTGCCATTGAAAACACCATATTCCATCGAATGGTATTCATTGTTCTTTTAGACAAAGCAAGCAAATGAGGGATACTCTTTATATCATCGCTGACAAGAGCAATATCAGCAGCATCCACAGCAATATCACTGCCAATACCTCCCATCGCAATACCGACATGGGATTTTTTAAGCGCAGGTGCATCGTTTACACCATCCCCTACCATACAAACCAAATCGCCGCGGCTTTGATATTGTTCAATAACTGCCATTTTATTTTCTGGCAGACAATCTGTATGGACGTTATGAATTCCTGCAATTTTTGCCACATGAGAAGCAGCATGGTTATTATCACCGGTTATCAGTACACTCTCGACCCCTATTAGTTCAGCACTCTTGACTACATCCACAGCATCAGGACGCAAAGTATCTGACAATGCTATAAAGCCGGAGGCATGTCCATCCACAGATATAAATATAATAGTGCAACCGTCGTTTCTGTATGTATCTGCCCTATCTGTCATTGTTTGGGATAAGAAAGCAGCATTGTCCCGAAGCATGTCGGCATTGCCTGCCAATATTTTACGCCCATCTACAAATGCAGAAACACCGCGTCCGGCTAGCATTTGAAAATTATAAGGCTCCCACAAAGGTATACTTGAAATATTTTTGTAATATGAAACAATTGCCTTTCCTAACGGATGCTCTGAACGCGATTCCGCGGAAGCTGTCAGAAACAGCAATTCGCTGTCAGAAAAACCTGAATCAACACTGTCTACAGCCGCAACATCAGGTTTTCCATAGGTAAGCGTACCTGTTTTGTCAAATGCAATGCACTTTACCTCAGAAAGCCTCTCCAGTGCATCGCCTTCCCGGATAAGAATACCATATTTCGCTGCATTGCCGATTCCTGCCATAATTGCCGTCGGCGTAGCCAATACCAACGAACACGGACAAAATACAACTAATATGGTGACAGCGCGTATAATCTCACCCGTAATAAGCCATGTAGCACCTGCAGAAGCCAAAGCAAATACTACAATCCAGGTTGCCCATCTGTCTGCAATCCCTACGATTTTTGCTTTTCCGGCATCAGCTGACTGTACCAATCTTATCATTCTTTGCAGAGAACTGTCCTCGCCGACTTTTGTCGCTTTCATATCAAATGTGCCAAACTGATTGACTGTACCGCTGTAAACCTCATCACCGGCACTTTTATCAACCGGCATGGACTCTCCGGTTGTCACTGCCTGGTTTACGGAAGTCTGACCGCTTATTATTATGCCGTCCACAGCAATAGTTTCGCCTGCAAGTACACGCAAGATGTCACCGACCTGGACCTGCTCTGAAGGAAGAATTATTTCTTCATCATTCCTGATAATTCTTGCTGTCGTCGGAGTTAAATGTACCAGCTTTTCAATGCCTGCTCTGGCCTTAGCAACAGTTCTTTCTTCCAGATATGCTCCAAGCGCCATAATAAACGCTACCTCGCCTGCAGCAAAAATTTCACCAATGACAACTGCCGCAATTAAAGCTATTGAAACCAGCACATCCGCCTTGATGTCAAATTCGGTGACAAGTCCTACCACAGCCTCCTTAATGATTGGTATACCGCATAGCAGAATCGCCGCCCATGCAGCATCAACGGGTAAATTTCCTGCATCAAAAAAGCTCACAGCTACCGAAATAAACGATATTGCAAGGAACAGAAGCATTCGTTTTTCATCGTCTTTTAATAATTTTAACAATTGCACCATCCTTTCTTATACCCATAGGGGTATAAGTATATATTACAACTATGAGATTTTTTTGTCAATATTATTTTAGTGAAAATATGATGGACTACTGATTGTATTTCTTGACGCAGTTTTTGATTAATGCTATACTATTTATACCCCTATGGGTATCATGCAAAAGGGAGCGTGAGTTTATGCGTCAATGTATGGATGCAGATAATCTGCACAGAAGAATAAATAAAATTATGGGACAGATTAAAGCAATCGACAAGATGATTGATGAGGATATACCATGTGAAGATGTGTTGATACAGATCAATGCAGCAAAAAGTGCTTTACATAAGGTTGGGCAGATTATTTTGGAAGGGCATTTAAATCATTGTGTCAGAGAAGGTATAGAACATGGTGATGTAGATAAGACGATTTCGGACTTTGCCAAAGCTATAGACCATTTTTCAAGGATGTCATAGCCTTTATATCCTTATGGTTTAAAGCCGAGAGCCCATTATAAAAGCACATCAGACTCTCGGTTCACATAAGCTGTACTTTTAATAAGACTACTGTGCTTTGGCTTGAAATATTTTTGTATTATGCTTATGCCAGTTAAGATATTCTTTCAGCGCACTTGTTGTATAATTTATTATCTGGGACTTACGTATACCTTCCTTTACGGCAATTTCGGTAACCCCGGAAATTTCACCAACATTATAACATATATGGGAATCACTGTTTATGCTTACCGGGACATTATACTTCTTGCACAATCTGGAAATTTGAATACATATCTTTATACTGCCCGGGCGAACAATAAATGAACTATTATTGAGTTCTAAGGCTTTATTGTATTCCTTAGCCGCGCGTACTACTGTTTCTACATCTATCGGGTAATTAGGGTTATCCGGGTGTGCTATTATGTTTACATGAGGATTTTTTATTGCAGCTACCATTGCTTCTGTGTTTTCCTCTTTTGTAGTTCCTTGATATCCGGTGCCATAATGAAATCCGGCAAGAACTATATCAAGATATTCTGACATTACTTCGTCAGGCATATCTACCTTGCCGCTTGTATCCAGGATATTCGCCTCTACGCCTCTTAATACTTCAACCCCTTGCATTATACGGGGCATAGAAATCATATTTGTAAAATGATACAAGTGAGGAGCCCCGGGCATATTCAGCCCATGATCTGTGATTGCTATTGTTTTGAGCCCTTTTTCATTGGCAGCATCAACAATTTCTTTAATTGTGCTGTATCCATGACCACTGGCGATAGTATGAATATGTAAATCTGATTCCATTTTTATCATTTTCTCACCTTCATTTAAAAATCGGATTTTTAATTTCTGTTATTGTTAATTTAACTTGGTATTTTATAAGTATCAGCAAACTTTAGTTAAAAGTTTGTTAAATGCATGTAAAATAAAATACGATTATCATCATTAATATAGCAACTCCGTTTTATCCTTTAACAGTCTTCTTCTCTCTCAATGTTTTCATGAACGCAATTCCCATCATAAGCAGCATATATGCAAGTATTCCAAAGAAAGCAATATAATAATAGGAAGGATTATTCTCTGTGTAGCCTATGATCGGAAGTCCCAATAAAACCATAAGAGGCAATCCCAGCGGTGCGGCAACTGCGCTTCCCAGCACAAGATTTTTAGCTACATCAGTATCCAGATCCGGGTCAATACCGCGTAAAAGGGCAAGTCCGGTAGAAGCTGTACCGGTGAGCATCCCAAACATAGCCAGTATGTAATGAAGCCGGTTATTCAAAAATATTTTCTTCCCAAACCATACGATAAAAATGTAGGAAGCAATTCCCCCGATGATTGATACGGCAGACAGCATTTCCCAATAACCTTTGATTGTTTCCACTGAAATAGCCATTACAGATGCTGTAATCATTATATTGAAGAACAGTGATGATATGTTATTCATTAAATAGCTGTCCAGCAGCGGCTTTGCTCTATGTCCCCTTGAGGAGATAAAATGTATAATTGCCTTCAGCAAAAGAGCAAGCAATATTCCAAATAAATAGTTGAATCCCTTGATTAAACTGGCAATAGTTACGCCTATGGCGCCCAGCAATGATAATAAGGAACCTAATCCACGGATTGATATATAAGTACCCAGATAGACTATTGATATCAATACAAGCTGAACAGTGAGCATATCGAAAAAATTAATTTCTTTAATTGATGAAATGGTCAGTTCCTTCGTTTGAAGTCCTTTTAATTTATTCAGCCTCTCAACCGGTATTTTATATTTTTTGATATAGTAATTTAACAATATCACACCGAATAAACCGCCAACTAAAAAACCTATGGTCGAAAGAGTGAGACCGTACTGGTTTATGAAGCCATAAGGTAATACTTCATCCCAGGATGATCCGATTGATGATGCAAAACCCGGACCTTGCCCATATGCCAAAGGAAGCATCAGTCCAAGACCTACAAATAGATCAGGTTTGACGGTAAGTATCAGCCCCAATAATACCAGCATACCCACAACGCCTTGAAAGCAATATGTAGAGATAATAAATAATCCGGACTTAACCGAATCCGTCCTCTGCTTTATACTTTTTTCGGAAAGAGTCAAAGCAATAAATCCCACCCCCATAGAATGAAACACCAATTTTTCATAAAGAACTGTATCAAACTGAATCAGACCGATTACTTCCGGTCCAAGAGCCAATCCGATAAACCCTGCCAATAAGGAAGTAGGTATAACAATGCTTTTAAAAAAGCCTAATTTTTCCTTTATAAGCTTGGCAACGAACATCATTACAAATATAAGAATAATATTAACCACTACATTCCAATCCGAGCTCATTTCTTTTTCCCTCCTTTAATTCTGCAACTAAATCATGAAATAGCTTTACCGACATATGGAGTTTTGAATTAAAGGTCAATCTGTACTTTGTTTTATCAACAAAAAATTCTACAACATCCATAAACGTAATACTGAGTCCTGATAAATCCTCCATATAAATATTTTCTGTTTCTTTATTTTCGTACTCAATTACAATCTTTTCTTGTGAAATAGTAAGTTGAACGAATTGCTTTTTTCTTATGCGATTATTCATGTCAATTCTCTCTAAACAGATTTCAGGATTGAAAAAAGAAAATCCTTGTGCAATTATATCAGGCAGTAAATCCCTTTGCCATCTGTTCCATGAAGCTGTTTCAGTGAATTTGGAGCAGCCTTCTATTTCACCGTATTGATTAACCATATACTCTTTTTTACAATCATTGCAGTAAAATTTATCACCTTTAGATTTAATGCTGTTAACAGCAAGACAGTTGGGGCAAATATATAATAACCTTTCAATATCTTCAGCCAGCTTCTTTCCTTTAAATAAAATCCTGTTTTGTTTCTGCCATTCAAATTCATTGTAGCGAAGTTTGTCTACCAGTGCAGCATATAGCTCCTCGACAGATTTTTTTGAAATAATGTCTTTACTGAATATTTCTTTAATCTCTATAATTATTTTACCCCTTCTGAAATAAGAGGCCCACCGCGGCTTGCTCAAATATCCGCCCTTGTAGTATATTACGTAAACAGGCACTTTCATCAGCTTAATCAATTTCGCGGTAGATTCAATAATAGTATCTGTCGCCCCATCCCAACTTCTGCCGCCCTCAGGATACAAACCAACTGCGTGTCCAGTCCCAATATGATTTAATATTTTACGTATCGGCTGGGTTTCCATCCTATTTTTTGAAAATGGAATGCACTCTGACAATTTAAGTAATATCTTCTTTAAACCATTATCATAGTTAGCATCAGCTGCTACATATCGTATCAATTTATTTGAAAAAACATTGCTTATAATCGGATCAAAAGCAGTCACATGATGTCCTAACAATAAAAAAGGTCCATCTATATTCTTTAACGGATTATTATTTAATTGTATATTAAATTTGATTTTCAGGTACAATTTGACAGGTTGTTTTAATAGCAAGTGTAAAATATCACCTTGAGTCAATTTCATAAGCATACTCCACAAAGATATTTTTTTTCTATTGATATTATATTTATACAATGTTAATTGTAATAGTAATTTATTGTAAATTATATGTAATACATAAATATGCCACAAACCTAAGTTTGTGGCATTGGTAATCTTAATATATTCACTTTGATGCAGCATGTGATTTTTTTCGTATGCTACACCCTATTTATCTGAAATTGCCTGCTCCCACAGCCCATGATTGCTGCAGTAGGCATAAAGCTTGCCATTACCTCGCATTATAGGAAATCTGACCGCTGAAGGCTGCTCCGGATAAAGCCGGTTCAAAAACACCTTGTCATCTGCTACATAAGCTACAAAGGAAATAAAATGAGACTTTTTCATTTCATGATCAAAAGAAATGTAATAATCAATATCCACCACCTGGATGTCAAGGGTGTGGCAGTTCATTTTCTCAGGAACCAAAGCTGTAAGCTTCCTTCCGCAGCAAAAGATGGAAGCAGGACTTGTGCTTACCAAAATATTGCCGCATATTGGACAAACATAAAATTTAACTTTACGAATATTTCCGGAGTCCGGGCAGTTAGGGTTGAGCTCTCCTTCCAGCATTTTCTGGATGTCCGCCCCTAAAATACCCGATAATTCAGACCATAGCGAGGCATCAGGACAGCCCATACCGCATTCCCATTTTGAAATTGTTTTGTTGCTTATATTTAGTGCATCTGCCACATTCTTTTGTGTCAGGCCCTTTTCTTTACGCAGCTGTAAAATCAGCTTCCCAACTTTTGCACAGTCCAACCGGTTCACCTCCATGCAATATATCTTTAAATAGTATATCATTTTCTATAAATATCTTGCAATTATTTTTACCAATCGTACAGGAAGCTGCCGCAGGTCTGTTATATCCAGAAAACTTTCTTTGCCGTATATGCCACATATGGTTTCTTTGTCCTGTCCGATAGCAGCCGCAAGAAATGTAACTCCCTTTCGCCTATATTCCTTTAACATATTCTGCATATCGGCAGCCGCCAAATTTCCTGAATAATCAGGCATGGCCTTTGGCTGTCCGTCACTTATACTTATCATAAGCTTTGTTTGCTCTTTTGCCGCAAGCAGCTTTTCGGCGAGAATTCGCACAGCCATTCCGTCACGATTATTGCTTCGGCTTTGTATATCCATCAACCTGAAACGGTCATCCGCATCTGCATGTGCAAAATCACAATAAGCATACAGCGACATTTGCTCCAGCAAAGAGCGGTCAGCAGTGTCTCCGTAAATCATTACAGGAATTTTACACTGCTCGCAAAATTCATAGACTGCCACGGCAGCACGTTTTGCAGCTTCCAGCCTTCCAAATGCTGACATGGATGCAGATTCATCAATGCGCAGGGCAACTGCAAGAGAAGGAGAATCCTCGGGGCAGCTTTTCTTTGCAAAATACCGGAAGTCTTTTTTTGCAACACCCTCAGAGTTAAATTGGCTTCCATATAATTTATTTTTTGAAAAAGAAACTGAATCTTCGTGTATCAGAAGCGGCATTGTCTTTCGAACGAGCTCCCTCACAACAGGCACCAACTCGACAGACAAATTCTTATATGCCTCACGAAGCTCAGGTGTAGCTTCAGGGCGATGAACAATAAGTCTGATTCCTTCATGTCTTGTACCTGCTGTGATACTGCGGACACTTTTATTCAGCTGTTTTCTAAAAGCCTGCTCCTCATGCTTTTTTTCTTGTGCGGCGGATTCAGACTGATGGTAAAACGGATTACCGTCCTCCCCCAGGTCAGAGCTTCGTGTGTCTCGTGTTTCTTTCGAAGCTTTATTTGAATTTCCCTCGCTGTCTGCTGATTTTCTAAGCATAATCGCATGTTCATCAGCCGGAGCATCATCAGAATCGCTCATGGTTCCGTCATTCCATGTGCGAATCTCTACGGCATCTGAATTCTGTTTTTTTTTACGCTGTTTGAAATCTCATCTAACTCCTCCATTATACCCTGCTTTAAGAGTGCTTCTTCTAAAATTGCTATTTCATCTGAATCTGTTGTTATTTTATAAATTACTTTCTGGTACATAGACTCTTTTATATCTAAACCATTTAAAACAGAGTCAATCCAAAAAAAATATGAACGCATTCCGGCAACTCCCTTAATTGCATTTGCCCTCGCAGTTTGATCCAATATCACAATTACATTTGCAAGAAAGGTCAGAATCTGCTCATCCCTGTATCCTGTCTTGACTGCAGCTCTCTCCGTCATAACCCTCACCGAAGGCAAATCCATTTTTTCCGCATGCTGAATACGGTCACGAAGCGCCTCGTTAAGAAGACGGGTTCCGTTATATCCCCTGTTTGTTGTAATAACCGCTATAAAATCGGGATGACGTCTGATTATCCGTGTAGGCAGATTTATACTTCCGTCCGGCTCCAAGGCAGAGTTTAATGCCATAAGCACCGCGGCGTCACGAATAACAGTCGGCTCCTGAATTTCTAACAGATATCCGTTTTCAAATGCACGCACAATTTCAGACGGATAAAAGCGATAGGAAACATCCCCCTTTTTGGCTTTCATATCCTGTTGAAATTCACTTTCTTCTGAAATCACCGGCAAAATAGCTCCGATGATATCTGATTTATCCATATCGGCAAAGCAGGTCACCTTGGTATACGGTAATCCAAAATTAGCTGATAAAGCCTTAGCTAACTCCGTTTTTCCTGACCCGGCATCTCCCTCCAGCAAAATATTTGTTATTTTCATTTCAGGATTATGCCAGTTGCGTCTTATTTCATTGCTGATGCGAATTTCCTGTTCGCTTACTCTATGTGACAGCGGCTTTTTCCATACGAGTTTTTTCTCATCTTCTGTCAGTTGCCTTCCCGGTGATAAAATCCATTGTTCATTCATTTTATTCTCCTTGCGTTGGGAAGGCTTATTAGTTTACGTTCACAAAGAGCCTCCAGCTCGTCAGTATAATCATCTTTATCCTTATCCTTTTCGTCATAGGGCAAGACCTCAAGCACGCAAATCTGAAAGTTATCACTGCCATAATCATTCCACAGCTTTTGAAGCATGCTGTTAGGGTGCATGTTTCCTTTCAGCTTAAAACTGCTGCTGTTAATATTAGCTTTTGTATCTTTTGAAATATCAAGAAAACTGTCACCGGTTGGTATGCATCTGAAGGATATTATGCCCATCTCTGTCTTTCTGTATTTATATTTAAGCAAAAGCTGCTTTTTCTTGTTTTCATCCATTTTCTTCACCTCAAAGTCATTATATCCACAGCTCCAAGGTAAAACAATCCACGCTCCGTAGACTGGTAATTTAACTATAAAAACCCGCGGAAGAGCGGGCTTTTCATTAATAGCATAGGTATATATTTTGTGATTTTAATAAAAAAGCATAAATTTTAAACAAGCATATTCAGTGAGTTTAATACTGTTTCCATTCTTTCGGCTTCTTCTTTATCAAATGGCAGCTCCGGGTTGCCTGTGGGATAAGGAATTGCCCGGGCCGGATAGATTCTGGCGGCACCTACTGTCTTGGATATAGGTGTAACGGTACATACATGTACAGCCGGAATACCGGCCTTCTCAATTTGCTTTACTATCGTTGCTCCGCAGCGGGTACATGTTCCTCATGTGCTTGTAAGTATTACACCGCTAACACCTTCTTTTACAAATTTCTCTGCTATTTCTTTTCCCATCCTGACGGCTTCCGAAACAGATGTGGAATTTCCTGTGGTTGTCGTTAAGTATGGATATATGCTGCCGATTTTACCTTCCATTTCTAATTTACGCAGAGCATCAAGCGGTGCGACTCTGTTGGGGTCCTTGTTCGCATAAATAGGATCGTAGCCTGCATGAACAGACTCAAACTCTCCTTCATTCAATCTTTCCAGATTGGAAATATCATACATTTTATATGTTTTAGCTGAAGCAGCAGGAATATGGTCGGGATTTCCTGCGGGAACTATTCCACCGGACGTACAAAGGGCAATTTTAGCCTTGCTTAAATCAGCCAAAGGGACTGCGGGATTAACTTTCTCGTATACGGATATCTTAAGCTCAGTTTCAAACTCTTCATTCCTGAGTCTTTTAAGAAGCATGTCAACGGCTCTCACAGCTCCGTTGTCTTCTTTAAAGACATTTATCCTCTTTCCCTTCTCAAAGTAATTTTCTTCCTTTGGGCTTCCTATTTTTTCTTTACCCAGCAGCTTATTGGCAAAATCAGCCATCATCGGAACAGCCTTCCGCATATTTGCGGCACTCTTTCCAACCTTCATAATATATAATTTTTTCTTATAGATTTCTACTGCCGGATTTTCTTCATACATGCCTGTTAACGCCTCTATATACAATTCTTCCTTTGCAAATGAGCAAACATCGGCACATGCCATTCCAAAGCGTCCGGCGTTAAATGCAGGTCCTGAAATAAGTAAATCCACTTGGACATTTTTAAGCTTATCCTTTATGAATAATTTTACTTTGTCCATATTCTCCACATAGTAGTTATCTCCGCAGATTATAGTGGCAACAATTTCAGCATTAAGCTTACCTGTAAATGCATTTGCGCTGCCTACAGGACCTATATGAAACTGGGGCTCTGTATATGCCTTATCTTCTCCTCCGATTTGTCCGAAAAATTGATTTGTGTAAAATACTACCTTTTTCAATTTATCACCTCTCAAACAGTAACAGCACTTAAATGCGTGTTTCCCTGAAGGTTGTGACTTCCCATGATTCCATGTATTTCAATTAGAAGTCTGCCGTCATCCTTGATTGATTCAACGTTGCCGCCTGTTGTTTTTACTATATCATCTAAAATTCCGATAATCCTGTCCATTTTGGGAAGCATAATTGTTTCATTACTGTTTCCTGTAGAGACAATTGCGACAGCTTCAGACGCACTATCAGGAAGTGATTCCGACATGCCATCCGCCCCCGCATCTTCATTGGTAATGATTACGGTTTTTATGCCCTTATTTTCCAGCGACCGGCACACAAGCATTAAATCGGTAGTCGGATTGCCAAAGCCTTCCTGTGAAATGACCACACCCTCAGCTCCCAGCATTTCAGCCTGCCTCACTGCAAGCATGCAGTTTCTGTATTTTTCCTTCAAGGTAACCATCAATGGATTCAAAACCACACCCATGAAGTTTATCTCCCTGCCATGCTTATCAAGGCATTCCTTAATTACTGCATTGTTCAGATGGTGATATGTTGTAGTCTTGGAGCCGGGAGAAACACAGTTCCCGCTGATTACGGCACCATCCATGACTTCGAGCGGAGTAATAATTGCAGGGATTGTCAGTTTTGTGTCTCGTCCGTAAAAATATGTGTCGTGCAGTAATCCTTGGCTCATACAATTATATACATATACAACCCTGGGTAAATTCTCATATTCATTATATTTTTCACCTATACTTTTCCATTCATATATTTCCGTATCATAATTTTCGCAATCAATACCTATTTTACCGATAAATTGTGCTGCCTTTATGCCTGCCAGCCTTACCGCCTCTTCGTGATCATGCGGTGATACGTCTTCTTCTTTGGTTATTATCATAACGATATTGACCAGCTTTGAAAATATACTGTATTCAGCGGCAGGGCCGCACATGTCGATAATACCTTCCTGAAACCCTACAATCGGACCAGTGGTTACAACTGCACAGCCGTTCATTACATATGTTATGCCGTGCCCAAGCTCCTCCATCTGAACCCCGAAAACTCCTGAAAACACTTCACCGTTTAACTTTGCTCTGGGTTCTATGACATCCTTGACAGGCACTATTCTGACTGATTCACCGGGTCTTGCAATATCGAATTTTACATCCTTGATTCTTAGGTCTTCTTTAATGAGCTCAACCAACGGTTTCGGATTGAAGTGCAGGACATCATTATAAATCTTATTTTCATCGCTGAATACAACATCTTTTATCAGAATCTTTCTAAGTTCTAAATTCATTGTTATGCCTTCTTAAATTTTTATATAATTGTCAGACCTTGTTACAGTTGCGGGAGGGGCTGGATCCAGTTTTCTGCCGTTTATCCCCAGAATATCCTCGGGACGTATCCATGGTCTGTTCTGGATGGCACTTGACTCTTCATGGGTGAGCAGGCCCTTATATGCAGTAAGGCTTCTTCTTAAAAATCCGTCTTTGACACATGCCTCAGCAATTCCGTTATTGAGAATACTTGTGAAATGAGGAAGCATTTCAGCAGCATATGCCACTGATGTGGATTGAGCTATAGCTCCGGGTATGTTGCTTACGCAGTAGTGTATAACTCCGTTTACAACGTATCGCGGATTATCGTGATGTGTTTCATGGCTGCTTTCAATTGCACCCGGATCGTCATTGCTTATGTCAACAAGTACGGAGCCTGGTTCCATCAACTTCAGCATTTCCTTGTCAATCAAAAAATCTTTTCTTTCCTTCGGCCATTTAACACAATTAAGAATTAAATCAGCCTGCGGAAGCAATTTTGCTATTATTTGCTTGTTGCAGAACAGTGTGTGTACATGACCCTGATATAAACTTCCGATTTCACGAAGAACAGAAACATTAATGTCAAGTACAGTAACTCTGGCACCAAGAGAATATAAAACCTGCAAAGCGGATTTTCCAACTATTCCTCCGCCCATGATAACTGCATTGACCCCCGGTGCTCCGGCCAGACCGCTTACAAACTTTCCTTTTCCTCCATTGATGGAAAGAAGAGATTCAAGACCAAACAATGCTCCTTGTTTACCGGCAGCCTCACAATTGGGGGAGCCGTACCTGTGGCTGTCCTCTGCGGTAAATGCTATTACTTTTTTATCCAGTAATGCCTGCAGTTCTTCAGGATGTCCTGCGGGATGTATGCATGTCATTATTATCTGACCTTCTCTTAACAGGTCATATTCGCTTGCTTCTATTTCCTTCACCTTTACAAGCATATCACATCTTTTATACATCTCTTCTATTGTATCAATAATTTCAGCACCTGCATCGGCATATTGCTCGTTGGTAAATCCGCTTCCTATTCCGCAATCCTTCTGTGCAAGGACCTTGTGCCCGTCTGCAATAATTGCGGATGCTTCAATAGGAGTAACCATTACACGGTTTTCACCTTCTTTTATATCTTTTAAAACTCCGAATATCATAGATTCACTCTCCCTATTATTCACTATTAATACTGATTTTTTAAAATTGCATCGGAAGGATCGGTGTATACTAAATTATGTTTAACAGCAGTTTCTTTCAATGTCAGTTTTCCATAATAAAATGTAAGTCCTCTTCTGAGATGTTCATCTTCCATAATGGCAGCCTCCGCACCTTTATTTGCAATTGCCAATACATAAGGAAGTGTTGCATCTGACAAAATTACAGATGCTGTTCTTGAAAAACCGGAAGGTATGTTATCTACACAATAATGCATTATTCCCTCTTCATAATAAACAGGATTATCATGTGTTGTTGAATGACAGGTTTCTATCGCGCCTTCGTCATCGCATGCAACATCTATAATCATGGCTCCGTTTTTCATCATTTTCAGATCTTCCCTGTAGATAAGATGATCCTTGCGTGTTTTGTTCCAAAGAATACAGTTGATTATTACATCAGATTCTTTTAAACAATTTACTAAATTTTCTCTGTTGGAATACAAAAATTCCACATTTGGGGACAGCTTATGCTTAGCTTTTTCCATCGCCTTATAATTTACATCAAGTATTGTAACCTTGTTTCCAAAAGAAGCAGCCAACTCGGCAGCTCCTGTTCCGGAATACCCGCACCCTATTATTGTGATTCTGGGTGTGCTGACTCCGACAATATTGTTCAGCATGCTGCCTTTTCCGCCATGTACAGATTGTGTAAAATAAAGTGCCGCTATAAAGCCTCCTTTGCCCGCTAATATACTCATAGGACTTAAAAGCGGAAATTCATTATTGTCATCATCAACATCCTCATATGCAATGCCTATAATACCTGTTTTAAGCATATTTATAGTCATATCAAGATGTGCGTTTGAATGAAAATAAGTTACAACTATCTGACCTCTTCTGAGCATTTCATATTCTGAAGGTTCAATTTCTTTTACTTTATACAGCAAATCGCATTTTGTATATACTTCTTTTTTTTGAGCTGTTCTGGCTCCTGCTTTTAAATATTCATTATCTGAAAATCCGCTTCCTTCACCTGCTCCATATTCCACATAAACCGTATGTCCGTTTCTGACTAACTCTGACACGGAGGAAGGAACAGCAGCAACTCTGAATTCATTATGTTTATTTTCCTTTGGAACACCGATTATCATAATTTTTTCTCCTTCATATTTTTGTTTACTTAATTAAAAAGCATGAAACAAAATGACCGGGTGATACCTCTATTAAAGGAGGATCTGATTGTTTGCAATCATCCTTGCACAAATCACATCTTTTAGCGAATCTGCAACCCGGCTTAACATTAATCGGACTGCTCACTTCTCCTTTTATAAGCTGGAATTCTATATCTCTTTTCGATATATCCGGCTCAGGTATAGCTGCCAGTAAAGCTCTTGTATATGGATGAAGAGGATTTTCAAACAGCTCGTCTGAGGGTGCGATTTCTACGGATTGTCCCAGATACATAACCAATATTTGATTGGAAATATGCTTAACGACACTGAGGTCATGAGTTACAAACATATATGTGAGTCCAAGCTCATCTTCAAGATCCATCAGGAGATTTAGTATCTGTGCCTGAATTGAAACATCAAGGGCTGAAACAGGCTCATCGCAGACTATGAACTTTGGATTAAGGGAAAGTGCTCTTGCAATCCCGATACGTTGACGTCTGCCTCCGTCCAGCTCGTGAGGATATGAATTGGCATATCTTCTTGCCAGACCTACCAAATCCATTAATTCTGCCGCACGATTGTATGTTTCTATTTTGTTCTTGTACATTTTGTGGATAAACATATATTCCGCTATAACTTCTATAACAGATTTCCTGGGGTCTATGCTTGAATAAGGGTCCTGGAATATTATCTGTAAATCTTTCCGCAACTCACGCATCTTATTGTTTCCTAATTTGGTTATATCCCGGCCATTATAAATAATTTGTCCAGATGACGGTTCAATCAGCCTTAATATAGTTCTCCCGAGGGTACTTTTTCCGCAGCCTGATTCACCGACAACACCGATGGTTTCTCCCGGATATACCTTTAAATTTACTCCGTCTACTGCATGGAGCTTAGCTCCTCCATTCAGCTTAAAATGTTTTTTAAGTTCCACCACTTCTATTAATGGAGTTCTGCCATCATTCATTTGTCTTTACCTCCATCCGTTCTGCCATAATTTTTTCATTGAACAGATAACAGCGCAGTTCATGTGAGCCTTCATAAATCATCTCTGGATGAATTTGTGTACAAACATCCATTCTGTACTTACATCGGGGCGAAAAGACACATCCTTTCGGCAGGTCGGTGGGATCCGGCATAAGCCCCGGAATCGGATTTAACCTTTTTGACCGTGAGGATAAATTTGGTATAGAACCAAATAAGCCTTCCGTGTATGGATGATGCCTGTCACCTAGAAATATGTCATAAACAGTTCCGGCTTCAACTATTTCTCCTGCATACATTACAGCCACATCATCACAAATTTTTGCAACTATTCCTAAATCATGAGTAATCATCAGCATTGATGTCCCCAGTCGGTCTCTGAGTTCTTTTATCATCATTAAAACCTGCGCCTGAATAGTAACATCCAAAGCTGTTGTAGGTTCATCTGCTATCAAAAGCTCCGGTTCACAGGCAAGAGCCATAGCTATAACGACTCTCTGTTTCATTCCTCCTGAAAACTGATGCGGATATTCGATTTTTCTTGAAGGGAGAATTCCTACCATAGAAAGCTTCTCTTCGACTTTTTTTTCCACTTCTTCCTTACTTAAATTCTCGTTATGCAAAAGTATTGCTTCAGCAATCTGCTCCCCTACAGTCATAACAGGATTTAAACTTGTCATCGGGTCCTGAAAAACCATGGCAATCTTGTCGCCGCGTATTTTACGCATATTGTGTTCATCAAGTTTAAGAATATCAGTGTCTCCAAACTTAATATAACCATTTACAATTTTCCCGGTGTTGCTTGGCAGAAGTCTTAAAATAGACAGTGCAGTGGTTGTTTTTCCTGCACCTGTTTCTCCAACCAGTCCCAGTGTCTTACCTTTTTGTATCTTAAGGTTAATGCCGTTTACAGCTTTAACAGTCTCTAAATCAGTCTTATAAATAACTTCCAAGCCATTTATATCTAAAATAACATCGCTCATAATATAAAATTCCTTTCATTGCAGTATTAAGACTTCAAATGAGGATCCAATGCATCACGCAGACCGTCACCTATTAAGTTTACAGAACATGCGGATAATACTATTGCTAATGCAGGGAAAAACAGTAAATGAGGTGCGGTACGCATAAATTCACGTGCTTCGGCAAGCATTAAGCCCCATTCAGGTGCCGGCGGCGGCATGCCTAATCCTAAAAAACTCAGGGTTGATTCGTATAATATTATTTTAGCGACATTTAAAGTCGTATTAACAATTATTACTCCCATTGCATTAGGAATGATATGTGAAATGATAATACGCGCACTGCCTGAACCGCCTGCTCTTGCTGCTTCAACATAATCCTGCTCTGCCAGGTTAAGTACCTGAGAGCGGACCAATCTTACATAATTGGTAAAATAGGCCAGCGTCAAAGCAATAAGCAGATTGACAAAATTGGCTCCAAGTGCAAACACAACTGCCATAGTAAACAGAATATCCGGAACGGACATAAAAATATCCAGCGACCTCATTATGATGCTGTCTACCTTGCCTCCGAAGTATCCGGCAATTGCCCCTAATGAACTTCCCAGCAAACAGGAAGAAATTGTAGCAAGTATAGCAATGGTCAAGGATGTTCTTCCTCCGTGAACTACTCTGGCAAACACATCCCTTCCGTATGAGTCTGTTCCCATGATATGTTCTGCAGATGGTGCATCAAGCTTTATTTTAAGCTGTTGTTTTGTAGCCATCGAGTATGGAGCTATGAAATCAGCAAAAATAAGTGTAATAAGTATTATGCTGAGCATAACGAGTCCGATTACGGCACCTTTACTTTTCTTGAATCTTCTCCATATTTCCTTTGTCTGGCTTTGTTTCTTGAAGGTTACCAAACTTTTCATATTGCTGTCAGCAGTTATATTTTCCATAGTATCACTCCTTTGTCCTTGCATATTTTGCTCTGATACGAGGATCAATATATGCATATATCAAATCTACTATCAGCATAACTATAGTAAAGCATACTGCTATTAATATAGTACCTGCTATTATTACCGGTTCATCCTTGTAGGTAATTCTGTCTACTATCAGGCTTCCTATTCCCGGGATTGAAAACAGTTTTTCAGCTACAACCGCGCCCGCAATAAGGGTTCCGAGACTTAAGCCTATATTTGTAATAACCGGTAAAAGGGCATTTTTCAATGCATGCTTCCATATAACAATATTTTCGGGTGCTCCCTTTGCACGAGCTGTACGGACATAATCCTGCCGTACTGATTCAAGCATGGAGGACTTTGTAAACCTCAGATTCATAGCTGCAGGCGGAATTGATATGGCGAGAGCAGGCATTATATAATGCTGAAATGTATCAATCCCATAGGACGGCAGCATATTCAGCTTTAAAGCAAATATAAATAAAAGAAGCATTCCAAGCACAAAGGATGGAATAGCAGCAATTAAAAATGCCATAATCGAAGGAATTGTATCCCATAGCGAATACTGCCTGACAGCTGCATATATTCCCAAGGGTATTCCTATTGCGGAGGAAAGTAATATTCCCATAAATGCCAGTTTGATAGTAACTATATAACGAGGCCAAATTTCATCAAAAACTGATTGTTTAGTAAAATACGATATTCCAAAGTCTCTGTTAACAATCATATTTTTTATATAATTAAAATATTTTTGCAGAAATGGTAAGTCATATCCCAATTCATGGTTTAATGCATCCACATCCGCCTGGGGTGCTGATACTCCCAAAAGTGCACGAGCCGGATCTCCCGGGGTGATATTCATAACCATATAGATGATAAACACAACTCCGAGAATCGTAGGTATAAGGAATAGCAGTCTTTTAATGACATATCTATACATATTTTTATCTCCTAACTCATTATTCATCAAATTTGAGGCATTTCCGAATACTCTACGGAAATGCCTTAAATTAATCAAAAGTTCTTAATTTATAAATCAGCTGAAAATATTATAATATTTTATTCCCAACTAAATGTACGAACTTTATAATATGTCGGAACCGGACTTCCGATATTTAAATCATTTGCCCAGACAATCGCAACCGGTCTGTGAAGACACGGAAGTATAGTAGCAGTATCCATTACTGTAGCCCACAATTCTTTATAGTATGCATAACGTTCTTCTACATTAGATGTTGAAGCTCCCAGGTCCACTAGTTCTTCCATACGCTGCCAGTTAAATGAGCTGTCTTTATATTTTACAACATACATACCTACAGATTCACTGTGAACCTGCTGACGAATGTTATTGTAATCGTAGTTTCCGGAATCTGCAAATACACAGATATCATAGTCCTGCGTATAAAGCTTTGGAGTAACAATAGCAGCTTCCATTACTGATACGGCTGCAGTTATGCCTGCCTCTGCAAGATTAGCCTGAATAACCTGTGCCATTTTTGCATTATTGGAGGTTCCTGTACCATACGTAAGAATTGTTCCTACATCAACGCCGTCCGGATAACCTGCTTCCGTCAGCAGTTGTTTTGATTTTTCCAGGTTGAAATCATATGTTTCAAAACCATCTTTAGGTGATGTTGCCACATATTCAGGCGGCATATAATGAATTGCTTCTGTCCCATATCCGTCGCTTACTGCAAGATTGATGTCCTCTTTGTTTACGGCATAGAAAATTGCCTGTCTCACTTTAAGGTCTGCAAGTGCATTGTTTGGAGACAAATAATTAACTGCCATGAACATAATATTGTTACCCTTTATAAGGCTCTTGTTCTCTCCGGCTACCTGTGAAAGTGATTCCCAGTCAGATAAAGGAGCATCTTCGAAATAATCAAGCTCGTTATTTTCATAAGCGATTACTGCAGCGGCCTCATCAGATATAACTATGTATTCAAGATTTTTAATTTCCGGCGCACCTCTCCAATAATCCTCGAAAGCTGTCATTTTTACTCCGGTCGCTACATTGTATTCAGTTACATAATATGCACCGGTGCCTGCCTTATGAGGTATAGTTCCAAACTTGTCCCCTTGCTCTGTAACTTCTTTTTCGCTTAGTATCTTAATGCAGAAAAATGTATGGTCTATCGGTGAATACGGTTTATTAAGGGTAATCTTAACTGTTGTGTCATCAACAGCTTCAACATTCTCAATCATTGATGTAAGATAGTTGAATCTTGAGTTTTTCATAGCACGATTATAGCTGAAAACAACATCAGATGCCTTTAGCGCATCTCCGTTCTGGAATTTGACTCCATCCTGAAGTGTAATTGTATAAACCTTCTGATCATCGCTTATCACTACTTCTTTTGCAAGTTCTTTATAGTAACCGTTGTTTGCTTCATCCATACCATAAAGACCTTCATACATTTGGTGCCAAACCTTCATATCACGAGTATTTGTAGTCTGCTCCCAGTCAAGTGACGGTAAAGAAGCAGTTATCCTGAGCTTCAGCACTCTGTCTGCAGCAGGTTGTTCTTCTGCGTTTCCTGCGGTTTGTTCATTACCTTCTTGATTCTGGCTCGGCGGCTGTTGAGTCTGTGTGTTGCTTGTACAGCCTGAAAGAGTTCCTGCAATCATAAAAACTGCAATTATAAACGCAATAATTCTTCTTTTCATGGTTTCTCCTCTCTTATCCACTAATTTAATTTTTTGTATGGTTGTTACCATGATATTTAATGCAATTTATATTCCAATTCCATTTTAAATTGAAAATATTCTCAAAAATTTAAATATATATGAAATTTCAATGCTATTTTTAAAAAATTCAAAAATAAGAATATTTAATAATATAATATTTTTAAGCAATAAATACAAAAAACACAGATATGTGCCGTAATAACGGCACATATCTGTGTTTCACAATTTATTCAATTATAAAGCGTTAAATTATAAGAAAAATTAATATGCCGTAAACACGGCACATATTATGCCTTATTTACGGCAATTTTACTCATTTTTTATTTTAATTTGTATTTTTTCATCTTTTGCTGCAATGTCTGTCTTGGAATTTCCAAAAACTCGGCTGCTTTTGAAACATTGCCTCTATTAATCATAAGGGCTTCTTCAATAAGCTTGATTTCCATATCCTCCAAAAGAGCTTTTATTGGTTTTGTTTTTGTGTCGGTATACTTACCCTTATTTGTTTTGTTGGCATCTTCACTTTCCAGCACGGTCTTTTGGTCCGAAACATTAAGCATGGCTGATTCTATGTAATTTTCAAGTTCACGTACATTTCCCGGCCATTCATATTTAAGCATAAAACTATTAAGCTCCGGAGAAATTGAAGTGACCTTTTTCTCAAGAATTCTATTATACTTTCTTAAAAAATGATCTGACAGCAATTTGATATCCTCGATTCTTTCGCGCAGCGGAGGAATATTAATCTTAATTACAGAAAGCCTGTAATATAAATCATGCCTTATGTTTTCTCTCAGCAATATATCATTATTACATATATTGGTTGCGGCAATAATCCTGACGTCAACTTTTCTTTCCTCATTTTCCCCTATCCTTCTTACAGCTCCGCTCTCAATAGCTCTTAGAAGCTTAGATTGTAAATACATTGGCATGCAATGAAGCTCGTCCAAAAATAAGGTTCCTCCATTGCAAGCTTCGAACAGTCCCTTTTTATCAAGGGCTCCGGTGTAGCTTCCTTTGCTTGTACCGAAAAAAATACTTTCAAGTAAATTTTCAGGCACAGCAGAGCAATTTTGGGCAATAAATGGTTTATATTTTCTATTTGAAGCATTATGTATCCCATGCGCAAAAAGCTCTTTTCCTGTTCCGGTTTCTCCGGTTATAAGCACAGATGATGAAGATTTAGCTATATTTTTAGCATATGCTATTAAATCCATCATAGTTTTATCTTTACATATAATGTCTTCTAAATTGTATTTGGCATGATATCCTAAATCTAAGCATTTCGGCTTCATAATTGAATTTATATTGCCGGGTTTTTTTTCTTTATTATCGATTTCAGGTATATTCTTCGAAAGCTCTACAGCACCTGCTATTAAACCGCCGTGCCTTATTGGAAATGATATATTGTCTGTTACGGTATCTTCGATATATAGATTTTTAATAACCTGACCTTTTCTTTCAACGGGCATTTCTTTTTCCATGCATTCATACAGCGAGCTGCTGGTTTTATCTATATTATAAAATACATCAAATAATTTTTTTCCAACAATTGACTCTTCCATTTTTTTATCAATATCAGGGTTGAATTTTACTGTAAAAAGTATAGTACCTTCTTTATCTATAATGGTAATGCCGTCAATATAGTTTAAATCCTCGATTAAAGACATATCAGGAGCCTTCCTTTCTGTTAGAATCATCGATGTGTCTAATGTTATGACAACGATAACATTATTGTTTTATCAATTATATTACCTTTCGTATTATTTTACAACAATAAATCATTTTTCGTTTAAGCGCACAAGAGAGCCTACACAGCCGGAATAACAAAGACTATTCTTTTTTATCAGCTCTAAATACTTTTGCAAATGCTTCATAGCGAGTTCTTAGTGCATGTTCATGATTTTCTTCATCTTTTTTCAGTTGTTCAAAAAATTTTTTTACTTTTGGGTCCTTTGCTTTTTCAGCTAGCATCTGATAATGATTCTGTGCCCTGATCTCATCCTCAATTGCATCTAAAATGCCTTCCAATATTTGCTGCATACAATATCCATCCTTTATCTTATAAGTTTTTTTATTATTCTATTTCAATTTTTCTGATAGTTTTACCACAACTAAGGTTATATCATCATTAATTTTTTCACATCTTAAAAAATCATTAAAATCTTCTTGAATTTTTTGAACAATCTCATCAGGTTTAAAGCTGTAAACCTCTTTAAACAGCTTTTTTAGTCTGTCTTCATAAAATTCACTGTTGGATCTTTGCTCCGGCAATCCATCGGACATAATAAACAATGTCATTTCCGGAGACAAATGCATAGAATAGTCCTCATATTTATACAAATCAGCATCTATTGCTGTAGTAACCGGAAGTCCCCCGTTATTTAACTCTATTACATTTTCTTTATCTCTGACCAATACAGGGCACATGTGAAAGCCTGCATTACAATAGGTTAATTCGTTTGTCTTAAAATCAAGTGCTACCAAAAAAATACAGACCAGGAATTCAACGGGATACCCTTCCTTTATATATTGTTCAACAAAGAAATTCATGATTTCTTTAGGAGACAATACTTGCCCCGGTATATATTTAAGCCTGAAATAGCTTCTTATAGTATCTTTAACAAAAATAGCAAGCATGGCACTGTCCAATCCATGCCCAGACACATCGGCTATGAAGCATACGTATTGTTCAAAATAATCATTCAGTAAGCCATTATCTACTTTGAATACGTCGAATAAGTCTCCACCTAACTCTTGTGCAGGAATATATAAGGAAGAAAAAGATATGTTTTCTGCATTGGGAAGGCTCTCTGGAAGAGAGCGTTTATGAATCCTTATAGCATTTGCAATTTCAATATCAAGTTTTTTTTGTATAATTTCAAGTTCTGCATATTTCTCATTGCCATAAATATACATATGATTATTTTTACGGAATAGCTTTATATGAAGTTTTATCATATGGTTTTTACCATTAAATAAAAGTTCTTCCCAGTCAGAAGGATTTTCTGATATGCTTTTAATGAAAGATTTCGCCTTATTTGCGTGAACATCCGCAATAATATCTAAAAATCTCTTTTGTTTTAACTCTGTATCAGTATAACCCAAGTATGACCGCATAGATTTATTAGAGAAAATAATCTTACCTTCCTGATCACTTACCAAAATATGGTCATCAATCATATCTGCTATGGTCTCATTTATTTTCAGTATATCAGAGCTATCCTCCATCGTATTTTCCTCCCGTTCATTAGCCTTACATATGTTCTTATCCTTTTTATGATTATAGCACAAATACTTCTCATTATCTACTTAAATCAGAATATTTTGCAAGCTGTAGGATTTTTAACTGCAATGAGCTTTAGGATTATTAGTGTCCGAAACCGTGATCGGATATTTTTATTATTTTTCGCCTTGCCATTGAACTGTGAACATTAACATATAAAAACAGAGACATTAAGATTTATTTATCTGAATGCCTCCGTATTTCATCATAATTCTTTAATTAACATGCTGTAGGACGGAAAATGATATAATTATTTATATTCTATCTTCATAGCTTTCTTGCTTTGGAATATATGTCAGATAATCTGTCTAATGCCATGTTCAATGTTTCGTCTTTTTTCGCAAAATGAAATCTTATGAATTTATTTACATTTGTATGAAAAAAACTGGATCCCGGGACTGCTCCCACTCCCACTTCTCTTGCCAGCCACTCACAAAACTCTATATCATTATTGCAATTAAATTCACTTATATCTACTAAGACATAATAGGCTCCTTGTGGTTCTGTATAGGTAAGACCAATATGACTTAATCCGTTTATGAATAAATTTTTCATATGTGCATAATGTCTTTGTAATTCAGCATAATAATCATCTTTAAAATTCAATCCAACGACTGCCGCCTCCATAAGTGGTGCTGCCGCACCTACAGTTAAAAAATCATGAACCTTTTTAACTCTGTCGGTAATTCTTTCGTCAGCCATTACATACCCCAGACGCCATCCTGTGATTGAATATGTCTTGGACAAGGAGCTGCATATAATTGTCCTTTCCCTCATTCCCGGAAGAGAAGATAAATAAGTATGTTTATTGGGTGCATAAATTATATGCTCATACACCTCATCTGTTATGACATAAGTATCATATTTAACAGCCAGGCCTGCTATTACCTGTAATTCATTTTTCGTAAATACTTTTCCGCACGGGTTTGAAGGATTGCATAAAATCAACGCCTTAGCTCCTTGCCTGAAGGAATCCTCCAGTACATTCGCATCAAATTCAAAGTTGGGCGGATTTAACGGCACATAAATCGGTTCTGCACCTGAAAGAATAGTGTCCGCACCGTAGTTTTCATAGAACGGTGAAAATATGATTACCTTATCTCCCGGGTTTGTTACTGCCATCATCGCAGCCATCATTGCTTCTGTACTGCCGCAGGTAACTGCGATTTCCTTATCGGGATCCACCTTCATTCCCGAAAAATGCTCATGTTTTCTTGCAAGAGCTTCCCTAAAATTTTGCGCTCCCCATGTAGTCGCATACTGGTGAGGGCCTTCCCATGCTACCTGTGCCAGCCTTTGTGTGATTTCCACCGGCGGCTCGAAATCAGGATAGCCCTGTGAAAGATTTACCGCATTATATTTATTGGAAATTCTGGTCATCCTGCGGATAACCGAATCTGTAAAAACTGCTGTACGTCTACTTAATTCCTGCATTCTTATTCCTCATTCCTTGTAGTCTTACTCCCATGCCGGCACATACGCTCCTTTGAAAGTATCCGCATATATTTCTTTAACTGCTTCTGACTGGTATGCTTTTACAATTCTCAAAAAAACTTCATTATCAGCATCCTCCGTTCTTGCCGCAATCAGGTTGACATAGCTTTTTCCCGAATAGTAGCCTACACTGTCCTGAAATATGGAATCTTCTCCCGGATGTAATCCATTGTCCAATGCATAGTTGCAGTTAATTACTGCTGCCGTAACATCCGGAAGCAGTGCATATACATTTCCTGCATCCACCTCAACAAACTCAATATTCAACGGATTGGATGTGATATCTGATACTTCCGGGCTGTCTCCTGCATCTGGATTTATTTCTATGAGATTTGCTGCCTCTATCACCTTGAGCGCACGTCCCTCATTGGTTGCATCATTAGGAACTGCAATTTTTGCTCCTTCACCTATTTCACTTACATCAGATACTTTTTTTGAATAAACATTCATAGCTGAAATAAAGGTATCTCCTATTGATGTAATATCATATCCGTTGTTTTCAATTTCACTGTTTAAATACGCGTAATGCTGAAATGCATTTAAATCGGTATCACCATTTGCCAATGCTTTATTTGGTGTTGCATAATCTGTGAAGCTGATTAATTCAATATTAATCCCCTCTTTTGCCAATTCCTCAATTACCGGAACCCACATTTCATTTGATTCACCTACTACTCCAACTTTTACTGTTGTTTCTTCTTTTGTATCCTCATTTGAATTTCCGCAAGCCGTAAATGCAGTCATAATTAATAATGCCGCTAAAAAAAATATAATTTTTTTAATTTTCATAGTTGCTCTCCTTTTTAATTGTAATAAAATTTCTGTTCTGATAAATTAACACATAATTAGTAATGATAAAATTAAGCTGATTATTACAAGGTTAAAGATGTCTTGTAATTTTCTTTCATTATTTTGCATGAAGCGTCAAATTCTTTTTTCTCCTCCGGAGTCATATTAAGTTCTATAATTTCTTCAACTCCATTGATTCCCAACACTGCAGGCACGGAGGCATATACATCATGCTGCCCGTATTCTCCGTTAAGCAGTACGGATACCGGAAGAACTCTCTTTTCATCGGCAAAAATCGCTCTTGTTACTTCTGCTATGGATGCGCCTATTCCAAACTCTGTGGATCCCTTGCCCTTAAGCACATGCCATCCTCCTGCTTTTCCTTCTGCAGCAATCGCCTTTAAATCCAAGCTCCCGTACTTCTCAGGTTTTTCTTTAATCAGTTCCGAAATTGGTTTACCTGCAATAGTAACAACAGACCATGGAACCATCTGGCTTTCTCCGTGCTCTCCAAGTGCGTAAGCATAAATTGATTTTTGATCTATTCCTGTCGCTTCGGATATAGCCCTCCTGAGTCTTGCAGAATCCAGAGTAGTACTTGTGGAAATAATCTTTGCCGGCGGATAGCTTAATTGGTTTTGAATATAGTGAGCTACTACATCTGCCGGATTTGAAATGCTTAAAATTATGCCCTGAAACCCGGATTGCCTGATATTTATCACAACACTTTTTAATATTTCAATTGTCTCGGCAAGGGTATCCATTCTGGTTTGGTTTAAATTGGGCAGAGGACCTGCTGCTATAACCATGAGGTCAGCATCAGCCGCATCTTCATAATTGCCTGCTTTAACACCAACATGATGAGGCAGATAAACAGTGGAATCGTAAATATCAAGTGCCTGCGCTTTTGCTTTTTCCTCCTCTATATCAATGTATACAATTTGTTCTGCAAGTCCCTGGGATGCAAGTGCATATCCTGCATGAGAACCTACGTGCCCTGCTCCGATAATAACTACTTTTCTTGGTGCTAGTGCCATTTTAATTCCTCCTTTTTCTTTAATGACTGTTTTTCTTTACTATAACATTTCCTATAATTTGAATGATACTGACCATTCCTACCAGTACAATAACCGATGCATAGGTCACATCAATCTGATTTCTTTGATATCCAAAGCGTATGGCAAAATCTCCCAGACCTCCTGCACCCACTGCACCAGCCATGGCAGTAAGTCCTATCAGACTTATAGCTGTTATGGTTGTTCCTCTTATGATGCCCGGAATACACTCTTTAAGATATATGCGAAATATAATTTCTACAGGTCCTGAGCCCATTGACTGTGCCGCTTCAATCAAACCAAAATCCATTTCAGCCAAAGCGGATTCTATCTGCCTTGAAAAGAACGGAACCGTACCGAATACTAAGGGTACAATTGCTCCCTCCACTCCGATTGCTGTTCCTGAAATCAATCTTGTCAACGGAATCAGCCCGGCCAGCAATATGATAAAAGGTACAGATCTGAAAAAATTAATGGTTTTGTCTATTGTTTGAAATAGTGCGTTATTTTGAAGAATTCCTCCGTTTCCTGTGACAATCAGAATAACCCCTAATATTAATCCTAAAATAAACGAAATTGAACCTGACCATACAAACATAACCAATGTTTCATAAATACTTTCATAAAAATCCGGCAGTTTTGACACAACATTAGGAAAAATACTGATTAGAAGCTCTTGCATCTAAAATCACCTCCACTCCCACGTTTTTTTCTCTCAAATAAGCTATTGCATCCTCTATATCCTTTGAGCTGCCGCTTACAATAGATACCAAACCGCCAATAGGATGCTCTCCGATAAGTTCAATATTCCCAAAAATTATATTGACATCCAGGTTGAAGTTTCTAGAAATGTACGATACCAATGCTTCAGATGCATTGCGTTCAAGGTAAGTAAACTTTAATATGCACTCCCCTTCCTTCAGTTCTGTAATTGAAACTTTCTCCTTAATTAATTCGTGTATCTTTGATAAATTCGATGTACTGTCCACAAAATCCTTTGTAATCTGTTTTACAGGATTTGCAAATACATGAAATACATCTCCCTTCTCCACTACTTTTCCTTTTTCCATAACTACCACGTTGTCACATATCTCCTTTACCACCTGCATCTCATGAGTTATAACAACTATGGTAATTCCTAATTTTTCATTTAATTGTTTTAACAGCTTCAGTATTGCTTTAGTTGTCTGGGGATCTAAGGCGCTTGTGGATTCATCGCTTAATAAAATTTTCGGGTCATTGGCTAATGCCCGTGCGATTGCGACTCTCTGCTTCTGCCCTCCGCTCAATTGTGACGGATATACATTTGCCTTATCCTGCAAATCTACCAATTCAAGCAAATAATTCACCTTGCCTGTAATCTCTTTCTTTTTCATACCGCTGTATTTTAACGGATAGGCTATATTCTGGAAAACTGTTCGAGATGCAAACAAATTGAATTGCTGAAAAATCATTCCGATTTTTTTTCGTTCTTCCCTAAGCTTTTTCTCAGAAAGCATGGTGATTTCCGTATCTCCTAAAACAACCTTTCCTTCTGTGGGCCTTTCAAGAAGATTAATACATCTGACCAATGTTGATTTCCCTGCTCCTGAAAATCCGATAATTCCATGAATTTTGCTTTCTTCTAAGCGCAGATTTACATTACTGACGGCTTCAACGGTTTTCCCGTGTATGTGAAAACTCTTGCTGACATTTTCCAATAAAATCAATTCTTTTTCCTCCATTTCCTGTATTTTGGGCACATAGGGGGAATGCACCGGGGTTAGAGCATATCACAGTCTCACTCACTAAATTATTTGATCGCTGACGCTCACATAATTTGGGAGTTCGTTGCGGTAGGGCATACAAAAAGCGGGTACTATGTACCCGCTAAATATTATCTATATTTCCAAATGTAAAATAGATTCCTATCAGGTAACATAATGCGCACTAAACAAAACCATTTTCATATGCATCTGCATTTGCATGGTATAGCTACACATCATCATGTTCATTGAAGAATATGTTTTATTCGTACGCATCTTAATATCTCCTTTACAAAAATATAGTTTATGTTCACTTCTCTGCTGCAATCATTTTGTGATGTATGTCTTGTTGATAAATAGTATTATACCTAAGTTCTCAAATTAGTGTTAATACATAAAAGTAACAACTCGTTATAGGAAGAAACTATAACACACTTTCTTTGTATTTAATCAATTCATCCACATATTTCTTCCCTAATTGACTCATCGTGGTATTTTTTCGAGTAATATAACCAATGCTCATGATTTCATCTGAATCCAGCGGAATTGCTTTATAATCATTTCCGTTAAGTTCCTCACAAATAATACCCGAACAAAGAGTATACCCATTAAGTCCCACCATGAGATTCAGCATGGTTGCCCTGTCATTTCCCTTGATAATCTTTTTATATTCATTAGCACTGAGTACTTCCTCTGCAAAGTAAAAAGAGTTATTCATCCCCTGGTCAAATGAAAGACAGGGATAATCCTCCAGATCCTCCAAGGTAATTAAATCTTTTTTTGCCAGTGGATTGCCCTTCCATAAATAGACATATGTGCTGCATTGAAACAGCTCTGTAAACTCCAGATTATTCTCTTTTAATATTTTTGTTAAGACTTTTCTGTTAAAATCATTCAGGTATAAAATTCCTAATTCGCTTTTGAAGCTTTTTACATTTTCTATTACTTCGTATGTCTTCGTTTCATGAACCGCAAATTCATATTCGTCCATACCGAACTGCTTAACCATTTCCACAAAAGCTTTCACAGCAAATGAGTAATGCTGTGTTGACACGCTGAATTTCTTTTTTACACTGTTTTTATCAACATATCTATGATTAATAAGTTCGTACTGTTCCGCTACCTGTCTGGCATATCCAAGAAACTCCTCCCCTTCGGGAGTTATGGTTATTCCTCGATTTGTTCTCTTATATATGGTAATTCCAATTTCATTTTCAAGGTCTCTGATGGAAGCAGATAAACTAGGCTGTGAAATAAACAGTGCTTGTGCAGCCTTATTCATGGAATTGCAATCCGCTATTGTAATGGCATATTTCAATTGTTGTAATGTCATATTTTTCTCCTATTAATTCTCGTTATAGCTGAGTATTATCTTCGATTTTAAATATTCTACATTAAAAATATAATATTTTCAAAGGAATTTTGTATATCAATAAAATAATTATATTTTTTGCCTCAATTATATAAGCCTCTTCTATATTAATAATTATTTATAAATATTTCATTTGCATTTTTTAACTATTGATTATTGAATAGTAGCTTGATATAATATGAACATAACTACTATTCAATAAATAGTATAGGAGGAATTATGAATGAGGCAATTTGAATATCTAAATGAACTTAAAGAAAATATTGTAGGTAAACTCCCGCCTGATATGATAAAAGATATTTTATCTGATTATGAAAGTTTTTTCGTATATGGGAGGGAAGAAGGTAAAAGCGACGATGAAATATCTGCCGAGCTTGGTTCTCCTGCATTTTTAGCAAAATCCTTGCTTGAATCTCAAGAGGAATTACAGGCAGCACCACTTAGTAAACACATAGCAAACCCGGGTCGCAGGCTTTGTGCTTATTTTATAGATGCGGTTATAGCTGTATTACCTGCCTTTATTGTGACATATATACTGGGAGCTGCTATTTTATCCTACATGCTTCTGATTACATATCCGTCACCCTTTATCGGAGCACTGACTTATTTAAGCTATTCAACATATCAGGAATTAACTGTTGAATCTGCAGGTCCTCAAAACACAGTACCGATATTAGAAGTCCTGCAAGCCAACAAAGACGAGCGCATGAAAATACGTCCTCAAAACACAGTACCGATATTAGAAGATGATGAGCAGAGAGAACATAATAGTCAGGCTCCAACCCCTGCATCGATAATTTTCGCTGTATTTGCTCTTGTGTTTTATATGCTTTATTCATTAGTTTCCACCCTTATATTAAAAGGGCAAACCATCGGAAAGAAGCTCATGCATATCAAGGTTCGCCATTCAAATAACGATCCTGTGAATAAAAGCCGTATATTCAGCCGTGAATTTTTAGGAAAACTCTTGATAAATTCTATTCCTATCGTTCCTTTTGTTTCGATATTCACGATATTGCTTACCAGGGAGCATAAGGCACTTCATGATATGTTGGCTGATACTATAGTGGTAGAAGTTTAGAGGCAGTATTATGGACGCTCAAATGAAAAAGGGTGTACTTGAAATGTGTATTCTTTATAAGCTAAAGGATGAAGAACTGTACGGATATGAGCTTATGAAATCAATACGACAGCTTTTCCCGGATGTTTATGAGGGCTCAATATATACAATTCTACGACGGTTGAATACCATAGGTTACACTCAAATTACCCAAAAAAAATCCTTAAATGGTCCGGCAAGAAAATATTATGCTATTTCACAGCCCGGCTTTGAATATTTAGAACAAATGTTAAGGGAGTGGAAAGAAGTCGTAAACAGTGTTTCTGCATTGGGAATCCCAACTTCATAGTAAAAACAAAATGAAAAGGATTATGCTTTTTCATTTTCTGAAAAACATAATCCTGATTGGTAATCCACCACAGCAAAATATTACACCAGGATATGTAATACTCTACAAATAGAACCGTAAGCATTAATTCAGTATTTTTTCTAACAAAGCAACTAATTCTTGAGGATATTTTTCTTGATCATGTCGTAATATCTTTATGGCAGAATCCATTTCCTGTAGTTTCTTATAGGGTCTGCCGGATGTGATTGCGTCAAAAGCATCTGCAATCATTACAATTCTGGCGTTGCGGCATATTTCATCTCCCTTTAGCCCTTTTGGATATCCACTTCCGTCCAGTCGCTCATGATGCTGCAAGACAATGTCCGTACATTCCTTTGGAAGATTAAACGGTTCAAGAGAGCTCATTCCCAACTCACAATGCTGCCTTATATAAACCATCTCTGTGTCGGTTAAAGGTCCGGGTTTTTGTATGATGGATTTTGGAACCAGCAGCTTTCCTACATCATGCATAAAAGCACCCAATCCAATATTCAAAAGCTCTTCATCTCTGTACCCCAGTTCCACAGCCATCATCAACGAAATCATGGCAACATCAATCGAGTGTGTATACAGCCAGTCCACATAATTGCTCAGAGCATTGACATAAATCCACCAAGGCTTGGTTTTAGACTGAAATATTATAGTACTTAATACCTTTTTGGGTTGCTCCAGAACACGTTCGTCACGTATATTCATTCTTGCTCCAAATGACTTAGCAATGGGAGTAAGAACAGCTCTTTGTTTTTTATCAAAATTTATCAACTCTTCCGGGTTATAGCTTCTAAGACTTTTCTGCTGTGCATTAACAACATCAATAATTTTTTGGCCTTTTCTTATCAGCAATATCCCATTTTTATCGTAGCTGTCTTTCTTTGCAAAATAATCAGACACTTTACTAACTCCTTTTTATATTTTTTCAATTCCAAAAATTTGTTTTCTTAAAATTTTGGTACACAGGAATTTGGGTTGTTTGAGTTTTTCGCCAGGACAAAACATTTCTAAAGTGCAGATGCAAATAAAAAAGTAAGCAGTATAAAAGCCGCTTACTTTGAATTGTTATATGGTTTGAGCTACAGGTGTAATTCTTATATATGAACTTTAATTCTTTAATCCATATTCCCATTTAATTGGTAACCCAACTATCATAGCAATTTCTTGCTTTAGACTTGCGGCTTTGCGTCTCCATCTTTCGATGGATTTGCCTTTATCAATTTATTATTTATCTTCTTTTGCCAGAATGCAGTAATAATTCGCTATAAGCATATCTAATCTTCTGCTTGTATCCAATACCTCCTCGGTTATATTCAGTGCATATTGATCCACCAGCACATTTAGCTTTTCCCTTGTTTCTTCAATGTCTCTTTTTAGTCTTTGCATTTTTAGTCCCCGAATGTTCATTATAAAGAAACTTACTCCTTAACCACATTATTAATGCAACCTTTTAGAAATTTTGTTGCATTTTATGAATTTTAAAAAACCATTTATATAAATGCTTCCGGCTTATGATATAATAATTGGCACAGTTTTTTATTTGTATATAATTTTATCTTTTTAGTATAATATATATATAAATGATACATTAGGAGGACAATAATAATTATGACTGTTGAACCGATAAGAGAAAAAGCCAAGATTAAGCAGCTCTATCAATACTTGAATGGAAGTGATCCTAAATATGCTCTGATTTTTAAATTTGGTATTAACACAGGCTTAAGAATCAGTGATATCATATCAATTAAAGTAAATGATATTTTTAATGAAAGGCTGCAATTTAAAGAATATCTCATTATAAATGAAAAAAAAACATCAAAAGAAAAGAAAGTTAAAATAAATGAAACCTTGCGCAAGTGTCTTTATAACTATGTAAAAACTCAGCATCTTACCTTAGATGACTACCTTTTTCAAAGTCAAAAAGGCGGTTATTTAGGGAGAATCCAGATTTACAGAGTGCTTAAGGAAGCTGCAACTGTAATAGGCATTGAGAACTTTGGAACTCACAGCTTAAGGAAAACATGGGGATATTGGACTTACAAAATATCTAAACATAACATAGGTCTTATCATGGATACCTTTAATCATAGCTCAGCCAGTGTTACATTACGTTATATAGGTATAAATCAAGATCAGAAAGATGAACTGTATTCTATTGTTCAACTATGAAAAATTATTTTGTGTATTTATTGAACCGAATAGATTACAATAACATAATATTCGACAAAACAACTTATATATTGACTTTCCCGTAATGATACTATAAAATGATACTTAATGTAAAATGCAACAAAATTTCTAAAATGTTACATGTGATGGCTTAATTTACCAAAATATTTTTTGCATAATTTTAAAGATAAAGAGTCACAAAAGTGATGTGACCCCTAAAAGTTAGACTTTATTGCGAAGTGGATTTTTCACTTCGCATTTTTCTTTTACGCTGCCAAGAGACTGAGTCTGTATTCAACAGGGCTCATCCATCCTAGTTTTTCTTTAATGC
>JAEXUD010000002.1 GCA_023453025.1 Bacillota bacterium | reverse complement strand
GAGAGCGGCCGCACATTTTGATCTGTCTGTCAACTACTATTTTGAAATAAGTGAAAAAAATGGTTAGACCCCATTGCTGGAAATCTAACCATTATGAAGATATAACGTTAACTAAATGACATTGAACCGTGAACAGTAACAATTTTATATAAACAGGCCGCTCATATGAACGGCCTGTTTATATAAAAAATAAGGAGGTAATTTAAACTAATTTATCCAGAGCTTGCTTTAAATCGTCAATTATATCATCTGCATCCTCAATACCTATTGATAATCTTACCAATCCCTCAGAAATTCCTGATGCAGCTCTTTCCTCAGGGGTATATGGTGAGTGAGTCATTGAAGCAGGATGTTGAATCAGTGTTTCGGTATCTCCTAAGCTTACTGCCAGTGCACAAAGCTCCAAGGAGTTCATAAGCTTTCTTCCGGCTTCAAATCCTCCCTTTATTTCAAAAGCAATCATTGCACCAGGTAAAGCCATCTGTTTCTTTGCCAGTTCATATTGAGGGAAGCTTTTTAATCCGGGATACAAAACACTTTCAATTGCCGGATGAGCTTCTAAAAATTCAGCAATTTTTTGTGCATTTGAACAATGTTTTTCCATTCTTACTTCTAATGTTTTCATTCCTCTGTTTATCAAATATGCATCGTTAGGGCTTATTACCGATCCTGTCATATCTTTAATACCAACAAATCTTACCTCATTAATAAATTCAAGTTTTCCTGCAGCGAATCCGGCTATAACATCGCCATGTCCGTTTAAATATTTAGTTGCTGAATGAACTACAACATCTGCTCCTAAATCCAGTGGTCTTTGAATATATGGTGTGCAATAGGTATTATCAACAACAACTATGCAGTCTTCATTTTCATGTGCTATCTTTGAAATTTCATTAATATCTGCTATTAACATATTTGGATTTGCCGGACTTTCTAAATAAACAATTTTTGTATTTGCTTTCATAGCCTTTTTTACATTTTCAGGTTCAGAAGTATCAACAAAAGTAACTTCAACGCCAAATCTTGACATTCCGTGATTTAAAAATGCAAATGTACATCCATACAGTGTTTTGGCAGCTATTATGTGGTCACCGGCGCTTACCTTAGCCCAGATAACAGAAGTAATAGCGCCCATACCTGAAGACATGGCAACTGCTGCCTCGGCATTCTCAAGACTCGCAAGCTTATCTTCAACCTGTTGAGTTGTAGGGTTTCCAAGTCTTGTGTAAATAAAGCCGTCTTCCTCCAACGCAAATCTTCTGCCGCCCTGCTCAGCAGAATCAAATATAAAAGTAGAAGTTTGGTAAATTGGTGTCGCTAAAGCGCCATATTCATTTTTCTTATAGCCTGCGTGTACCGCCCTCGTTGAAAATTTCATCTTATTTAATTTTTCCTTATTCATAGTGCCTCCTATTTTACAATATTTAAATTTTATATTTTTTCATTCTGTTAATAAGAAGTGTATGAGTCACACCTAGGTTCCTCGCCGCGTCTCTTATGCTTTTACTTTGTTTTAAGCATTCAATAATTTTCTTTTTTTCCAGATTTTCGAGATATTCCTTCAATGTGTTGTTTTCTGCGTTTTCATCAGGAACAATATCATAATTGAGGAATATGTCCTTTGGCATAATTTCTTTTGTTGTTGAAAGTGCCACTGCTCTTTCAAGTACATTTTGGAATTCTCTTACATTGCCGGGCCAATTGTAATTAATCAGCTTTCTCATAGCTTCCTTGTCGATGTCTGTAATTTCCTTGTGATATCTTCTTGAGTGAATATTTACATAATGCTCGTAAAGTATGGGTAAATCTTCCTTGCGCTCCCTGAGAGGAGGAATGTTGATATTGAAAATATTTATTCTGAACAGAAGCTCCAGCCTGAATTCCTTGTTTTTAACCATTTCATCAATATTTTGATTCGTGGCTGATATTAATCTCACATCTACATTTAATTCATCAGGGCTTCCTACCCTCCTTACCTTCTTTTCCTGCAGCACCCTTAAAAGCTTTGCCTGCAGGTGAGGTGCCATATCTCCGATTTCATCCAAAAATACAGTTCCTCCGTTTGCTATTTCAAAAATTCCTGATTTTCCTTCCTTCCTGCCGCCTGTGAACGTTCCTCCCTCATATCCGAACAGCTCACTTTCTAAAAGCTGGTCAGGAATAGCCGCACAGTTTATGGCAACAAACGGTTTTTTCCTTCTTACGCTTTCATTGTGTATAGCTCTTGCAAAAAGCTCCTTTCCGGTGCCGCTTTCTCCGGTTATTAAAACAGGGGAATCCGATGCTGAATAAAGCTTTCCTTGTTCAATAGCCTTAAGCATTTTATTGCTTTCAGCAACAATGTCATTAAATGTAATCGGATTGTCATATCTGTCATAGACATCAGTGTCAATATAATAGAACGACAGCAAGTAGCTGCTTAATACGTTTTCCCCATTGATAATAGGCTGCAGCTTAACCTCATACAGCTGATTTCCGATTGTCATTTTTTCCTTTATGATGTTTTTCTTTCTTTTATTATTTTTTAATAACGAAAAAAGCTTATTGCAATCCAGATAATTATTGACACTGCTTCCTGTTATGTCCTTGCCCTTTGTATTAAATATTTTATCGGCAGCATAATTGTTTAAATATTTAATCTCCCCGCTTCTGCTTAATAGTATCACCCCATGCGGAATTACATCTAACACATTTTTCATTTCCGTATCTTTTTCTTCAAATGGGAATAAATCTATTTCCTCTAAGGCTGTCCAACCGTTTAAGCTCAGCAATTCTTTTTTAATATTTTCCCAAACATTTTTATCTATAGGCATTAATTTTATGTAGGCAACAAATGCATAAACCTCCATCCAGATTAATCCCACATCATATTTATGCAGCACAGACAATACCTCATAGGTTAAGTGCGGCCTGTCCTCCACAGCAGTTAATTTGATTTTTTTTGCTTCCATAGTAACCTCTCTTTCCTAATTGCATTAATCATGCCAACTTTATATGGGTGAATTTCAATGAAATTTTTACTTGCAAAAAATAAAAGGCTGCAATAATGGAACATTATTGTTCCATTATTGCAAGCCTTTGGAATGCTCACTATATTAATGGTTTAATATTATTCCGTTAGGTTTAATTTTAAACCATTTTGACGTAATTTGCAAGAAATCATCCTACTCAATTTTTGTATTTCACAAAAATAATTATTTAAAGCTTAATACTAAAACCATATTATATTGCACCATCTTCTTTAGTTTTTGTAGCAAAACCTACATTGCTGCATACTATGGGTTGTACATCAAAGTAAAGGAAGTTTATTATGTTAAAAATAGAATTATGTCCAGCGGGAATGAATAGATGGGGAACATATTTATGCAAAAATATTTTACGTAGCCTGCGACATTTTCTGCTTTATCTTTTCAAAACTTTGAAAAACTTATTTTAGGCGAAGATTTTTCATTGAAATATACAGGTTTCTGCTAAAAGGCCTACGCCAAAAAAATTTCGATTATTATGCACTTTTTAGGTATTAATATTCACTCATAAATATGCCGCTTGCATTTGTGTAAGCCGCTTATAATTGTACTCCGGGGACGGCAGACAAATGACAGATGAAACGCCAAAAGTCTCCGCATCTTGATAAAGCAGTTTTTTTATTGTTACTCATCTATGGGGTTAAAGCATACTATAAATTTTGTGCCTATCCCCTCTTGGCTTTCAACTTCAATGGTTGCTGAATGAAGCGTAAGGATACTTCTGGCAATGGTCAGCCCGATTCCTGAGCCCTCTGTTTCATGCCTGCTTTTATCGCCTCTGTACATATGCTCAAATATATACGGCAAATCTTCTTTTTTTATGCCGATGCCGCTATCTTTTATTTCCACAAATATTTTGTCTCTCTTGAATATATTTATTGAAATTTCTCCATTTTCTTCTGTAAATTTAATAGCGTTGTTTACAAGATTGATGAACACCTGATTCAATCTGTCTGAATCCCCCAAGATGAAATAATTTATATTTTCCTCTTTTGATATATTAAGTGAAATGTGCTTTTTCCCTGCCTCCATCTGAAAATCATTGTATAGGTTTTGCAGCATGTTAAAAAGGTTTATTGAATGAAAATTAAGCTTCATGCTTTGCGATTCAAACTCCTTTAGCTTTTCCAGGTTGTTCAACAGCTTGCCAAAGCGTATAATTTCATCATTCAACCTTGTCAGTCTTTCCTGTGTCACCGGAATTACACCGTCAATCATGGCTTCAAAATTATTTTGAAGAACATTCAGCGGTGTCCTGATTTCATGGTTTATGTCTGATATAAGCCGTTTTCTCAGCATATCCTGCTTGTTCAGCTTTTCAGCAAGAATATTGATGCTGTTTCTTAAATCTACTATTTCTTCAATATCTGTATGTGTATTTGATTTTTCTTTAAACTCACCTCTTGAAAGCTTAACGGACATATTTGCAACTTCCTTGATTGGAGCTGTAAACTGCTTTGAAAAGTACATACTTGCGGCAGAAATTATGATTAGCGTAAAAATACCGCTTAATACAATGCTTTTATTAATAGACGACTGAAACAATACATCCTCTTCTGTCATTAAAAGAGGAGCATACTGTCCTACTTCAACATATCCTATAGTTTTATTATCAAGCTTAAGCTCAAATTTATTTGTGGTGTATACCCCCTCATCCTGTACCTTCATATTTTCCAGGTGTAATTTATTTCTGATGTCCATGGGATTCATTCCCCATACGGGAATATTCCTCTCATCGTACAGCGTTAGGTTGTAATTGCTCATATACGCTTCATGCATCAGCTCTATTCCTGAATCTTCACTCCATTTACCGTCTTTTTTATATACCGCCTCAAGATAAGTGACAATTCTTTCATATCTTTTATTCTGTACATCTGCCATATATTCCTCAAATATGTCCTTGATTGTAAAATTAACAAACATCGTTATCAGTACTATTGCGGCAATAGAACATGAAACAAGCAAAATGCTTATTTTTTTTCTTATTGTTGTCATTGATTCTCACCGCCGAATTTGTAACCGGCCTTGGTCACAGTAATTATGTATTTAGGGCTTTTACTGTCTTCTTCAATTTTTTTGCGGATGTTTTTTATATGCACATCAATTGTCCTGTCATAGCCTGTAAAATCCAGGCCAAATATTTTGTCTATAATCTGCTCCCTTGACAGTACATTGCCCTTGTTTACAGCCAATAAATATAAAATATTGAATTCATTTGGTGTCAGTGGGATTTCTTCTCCCTTTACCTTAATTATTCTTTTGTCGTAATTTATTTCTAAATTTCCATCATCGTAAAATGTATCAGACCTATCCGCATCATTGCCAAGTCTTCTGAACAATGCATTTACTCTTGCAGTAAGCTCCCTTGGGCTGAAGGGTTTAACCAGGTATTCGTCAGCACCGATGTTCAAGCCTTCAATTTTTTCTGTTAAGGAACCCTTTGCAGTCAGCATAAAAATGTGCACATCCGAGCTTTGTCTTATAATCCTGCACACCTCCTCACCGCCAATGTCAGGCAGCATTAAATCAAGTATTATCAGGTTAACATTGTTTCTCCTTGCTATTTCTATTCCTTCCAATCCTTTGGAAGTCAAAAACACCGTATAACCTTCTCTTTCAAGGTATGCTTTTACTATATCAGATACTCTTTCGTCGTCTTCTATTACCAATATTTTTCTCATAATAACTCCGATACCTGTTATTTGTTAGTTATAATATAAGTTTTTAAGCTTATATTGTCAATAACTTTAAAAATGGGAATCACATAGTGAAGTGCATCGTTCCACAATATGAATCCCATATTATTATTCTGCTATTAAATTATCTCTTATAGCTTCTAAATCTGCATTGCTGACATCGTCTGCGGTTGTAATAACCCCTATCAATGCACCGCCGCTTACAATCCCGTAAATTTCTGATTCCACCGGTTTAAATTCCACCTCATTATTACCCTTGGTCGCCTCAAAGACTACAACGGTTTCTCCTGTATTGCCGTCCACTATCGAAAATTCACCTGCTGCATTGTCAAAATATGCAAAGTCGAATGTGATTTTTGTTGTTTCAGTGCTGCTCACAACAGAAACCAACGGCTGAAGCTCATATCCAAGCCCCTTGATGCGAAGTTTGTCGTCTGTTGATTTTCCTATCAGCATTTCTGTAGGTACCTTTGATATATCTTCGCCGTAAATACTTGGGCTGCTGCCTGATGTACCTTCATCAACAGGTCCTGCGCAGCAGCTCGGTCCTGTTGAAGGAGCAGGTAATGTAGGATCAGGAACTGATGTGTCAACGGATTCAAGGTTATCAACAACCTTTATGACTCCGTTAATCATTCCCATCCAGCAGCTGAAATTCAAGTCTTTGTCATCAGGTGTGAATTCCAAAGTATTTTCACCCTTGTTTATTTTAATTTCCTTATTCAATGAAGGAATTATTATCGCATTGTTACAGGTATTTATTTCCTTGCCGTCAATAATCCATTTAACCGGAATATCTTTTTGAACATAAAAGGCATTGGGAGTAAAACCTTTGTTGCTTACCGTCATATTTATTATTTGTACTCCGTCCTGTATAACTGCCTTTGCAACATTTTCATTGTTACCGCTGCTTGCCTCATCTGACTTGCTCAATGCCATGGCAGTTATAGGATTTAAATTAATTCCGAGTATCGAAAGCCCTCTGTTTCCCATGATAAGACCCAGCACTATTATCATAACACCACTGAGCTTGAGTATTTTTTTAGTGTATCCCTTGCTCAATAAACCTGAAAGCGCTCCAAATGTGAGCATCAATGGCACTGTTCCTAATGAAAACACCAGCATGGACAGTGCACCGTTCACAGGGCTCCCTGTTCCGAGGGCAAATACCTGCATTGTCTGCAGCGGTCCGCAAGGCATGAATCCGTTTAGCAATCCGACTACAAATGGTGAATTTGAATTGTTTTTCATTCTGCAAAATGACTTGGGCATTTTGATTTGAAGCTTTCTGAATAAGCTGAATCCGGACATGTTTAAGCCCATCATTACCATAAATATCCCGGCAATTATCTGTACGGCTGCCTTTGATTTAAATGACAGTGAAAACACTGAACCAACCGCTCCTATAACCCCCCCAAGTATAGTGTAGGAAATAACTCTTCCTGCATTGTACTTAAGCGACGGCTTCATTGCCTCAAACTTACTTTTGCCTTCATTGCCAACGGTTTGAGAAAGCATAATTCCTCCGCACATACCGACACAGTGAATCGATGTTAAGATCCCTGCTATGAAAAGAACTGTATAAGACGCATTAGAAAGCATTGATTCCATATCAAATCCTGAGGTATTAAAGCCAAGCATTATTATAACCGCGACAATTATCAGCATGCCAAAAAAACGATTGTCATTATTTTTTTTAGTGCTATAGCCTGCATCATTAATAGCTTTTTTAATTTTTTCAACACTGCATTGCTCGTCGTCATACTCAACCTCGGTATATTGTCCGCTGAAGCTTGCTTTAGCTGTAATGACTCCCTCAGCGCTCAAAGCAGCTCTCTCAACCCTTGCTTCACAAGAGCTGCATGTCATTTCATATACTTTTATTTTTTCTTTTCTTATACTCATATTTCACCTTCCAAGGCTTTATTTTGTCAGAAAATAAATTAACAACACAAATGCAATAACTGCAAATGATGAAATTAAATATTCCTTAAAGCTGTATTTCTTTACTGGTCTAGGTCCGCCGCAGCACCCCATAATCATCATCCTTATATTATTTTTTTATATTTTAAATTATTTCTGTGAAGATTTTATGTAGTTAAATTATTTATTTTTTATATATTTTCTTCATAAAATCTTCATATCTGTAAATTATAATAAAATAAATAAACTTGCAATCAGAGGTGAGTCTTATGTTTAAATGGATAAAAAGCTTTCTTGACAGGCTGGCTAAATCAAATGCCGAGACATTTAACAATCAGCGGCCGGATTGCTGTACATTAAACAGAAATGAAAAACAAAAGAAATAATTAAATTGATAATTACTAATTACAGGAAATCTCCTAATATAAAGTATAAAATAAGACCATCGCATGCTGGACGATGGTCTTATTTTATGTATGCCCTAACCCCATATTTTCGACCGATAGGGAAGAAAAATGGCGGTAGGTCAACCACAACGAGTTCCCAAATTATGTGAGCGGCAGCGAGCAAATAATTTGGTGAACGAGACTGTGCGCCCTAACCCCATATTTTCGACCGATAGGGAAGAAAATATGGCGGTAGGTCTTATGCAGCGTAATCCCAATTTGTGTGAGCGGCAGCGAGCAAACAAATTGGTGATGAAGCCTGCGCATGTACAACCTGTGTATATTTTATATTTATATTGCCTTTTAAATTTAAAGCTATATAATATATATTGTTTGAATAAATTATCCGGAGTTTATTATGGACTTTCTAATATCTGTATCAGTATTTGCCGCATCGCTTATTATCAGTTTAATTAAAGGAATCTCAATATTAGTCCCTATGATTATCGGAATGATTTCATTTTCAGCTGCCGCCATGAATCGAGGATACAATATAAAATCGGTGGTTACTATGATTTTAAACGGCATGAAGAAGGCATTATCCCTGATGCCTATTTTTGCATTAATAGGAATTATAACTGCCGTGTGGAGAGCAAGCGGAACTATTCCTTTTTTTGTATATTACGGTACCAAGCTTATGAATCCGGATTATTTCATTTTATTTGCTTTCCTGTTGTCATGCATAGTTTCATTTGCCCTTGGCACAAGCTTTGGAACCGTTGGAACAATAGGCGTAGTTCTGATAGTATTGGCCAAAGGCGGAGGTGTAAATGTAAATGCTGCAGCAGGTGCAATAGTTTCAGGAGCGTTTTTCGGAGACAGATGCTCCCCTACTTCTTCAAGTGCCAACCTGGTAGCTGCAATTACAGGAACAAATTTATATTCTAATATAAAAAAAATGATGCTTACCGGAATAATCCCATTTATTGCAACACTTGTGATTTATTTTTTCCTGTCAAAAAACAATCCGATAAATATAACTGACAAAACATTGTTAAATGAAATAGCGGCTTATTTCAATCTAAGTTATATTACAATTCTTCCTGCAGTGATGGTCTTCATACTTGCTCTTTTTAAAAAGAATGTAAAAACATCAATGTTTTTCAGTATCATCGCAGCAATTATTGTTTGCTTGTGGATTCAGAAAATGCCTTTAGGTAAATTAATTGATACCATGATATTTGGGTTTAAGCTTGATAATGAAAACAGCTTGGCCGGTATTATATCCGGCGGAGGTTTATTCTCAATGTTCAGCGTTTCATTGATTGTATTAATAGCTTCTTCATACTCAGGGATTTTTGAAGAAACAGGCATGCTTAATGACATTCAAAGTCTGTTAATAAAAATGAGCAACAAAATAGGCATATATTTGACCACAGCCTTTACCGCTTTAGTAACCGGTGCTATTTGCTGCAATCAAACATTGCCTGTATTGCTTACATATCAATTAATGAATAAAATTTATCTTGATAAAAATTTAATCAATGAGGACATAGCTATTGATTTAGAAAACACAGCCATTATGACTTCAGAGCTGTTTCCATGGAGTATTGCGATTGCCGTTCCTCTTGCAACGCTGGCAGCCGGTTCAGAAAGTATTTTTTATGCTGTTTATTTATATCTTGTTCCTTTAATCAATATTTTAAGACTTCCTGTGTTTAAAAAACGTTCTAAGGCTTTATAATTACTGTCGCACTTATAATTTTACCACATCAAAATTATCATCAAGCAGCACCCAGTTTTGAGTGAATGGATATCCTAATCCCCAGTAGCTTATACCTCTTAAGCCATATTCCTTTACGGTATCGAATTTAGCCTGTGCGCTTCTGGCATCCTCAAACCATACCTCATGAGCATTTCCCTCGGCATCTGTATAACGGAAGTATGGAGATTGCGCCAAGTAATCATACTGAATCTGAGCATTGTTGGCATATGCTATATCCATTGCCTCTTCAATGCTGATTGTTTCCGCTTCCTGTCCGGGTTCAAACGGAAGCGTCCAGTCTCTGGCATAAATTTGGAATCCCATCAGTATTTTATCTCTTGGTATTTCCGTAACCGCATAATCAAGAACCTTTTCTATTTCATTTATAGGAGAAATGGCTCTTGGCTGCCCTCCTCTCCAGCCCCATTCATAGGTCATCAAAACCACAAAATCGGCAATTCTGCCATGTGCCGGATAATCATGAGCTTCATAAAGAAGTCCTCTTTGCTCGGCACTTAATTTTGGTGCCAGTGCAGTTGATACAAAGTATCCTTCGTTATGTAATTTATCAACAGTGTTTTGCAAAAATCTGTTGTATGCCTCGCGATCCTCAGGCAGCACATATTCAAAATCAATGTTCAAGCCTCTATATCCTTTATCTCTCATAACATTAAGAATATTATTCTGCAGCGTATTCACCACATCTGGATTATTTAACACCTTATTTGCTACATTTTCTCCTGCAACATTAATTGTAAAATTAACTAATGACATCATGGGCACAACACCGTGTGCTATCGCTTCTCCTATTGCCGCTTCATCATTTATTGGAACCAGGCTCCCGTCTTCCTGAATCAAATAAGCAAACGGACTTAAATATGTAAGCAAATCTCCAACCTCATTCACTACAGGAACAGCATCCTGCCCTAAAAAGTAAGTGAATCCATTAACTTCAATTTCCGGTTTTGGTCTGTCAGGGATATTTAATTCCTGACCTACATATAAAACATCAGGATTTGCAAGCTGATTAGTTCTCATTATATCTTGTACAGGAATACCATAGCTTTGAGAGATTTTCCACAATGTATCTCCCGGCCTTACGCTATGGACATTTTCTTCAGTTGGTATTATCAGCGATTGTCCCACCAGAAGCTTGTTTGGATCGGGCAAATAATTTGCCTCCAGGATTGAATTAATGTCAGCTTTATAATAATCGGCTATCCTCCACAATGCATCCCCTCTTTCAACAACATGAATGAACATATAAACCTCCTCACTCCCCTTTATATACTATTAATATATTCATCCTGTTGCTCATAATGATAAAAATCCATTTATTTTAAGTATTTATTTGAGAATTACCGGCTATATCTGTCCTGAATTCCATTTTTTCAAAATTGATTCTGGGAATATTTTTATATATTTTTTCTCTTGCTTGCTCCAAGGTTTCACCCATGGCAGTAACCGCAAGCACTCTTCCTCCGTTTGTCAGAGTTTTTCCGCCCCTCTTTTTTGTTCCGCCGTGAAATACGACAATATCCTCGTCAATATCATTTAAGCCTTTTATTTCCTTGTTTTTTTCATAGGAATCGGGATAGCCTCCGGAAGCAAGCACAACTGTAACGCACATATCATTTTCCCACTGCAAATCCTTTTCATCTAATTTCCCATCTATGCATTTAAGCATAATATCAACCAAATCTGATTTTAATCTCGGAAGAACAACTTCTGTTTCAGGGTCTCCAAATCGTGTATTGTATTCCAATACCTTTGCCCGTCCGTCTTTTATCATCAGCCCGATAAACAGCACTCCTTTAAAATCAATATTTTCTTTTTTAAATCCATTTAAAGTTGTTTTTAATATATTTTCATTTATATAGTTTTTTAATTCCTCCGTATAAATTGTATTCGGAGAGAAGCAGCCCATACCGCCGGTATTAAGTCCCAGGTCGTTATCATAAGCTTTTTTGTAGTCTCTGGCGCTTTCCATCGGAATTATGGATTTTCCGTCAACAAAGCACAACAGCGAGGCTTCTGTGCCGTCCAGAAATTCCTCAATAACTATGGTGTCCCCTGCATTGCCAAATTGCTTTTTGTTGATTATGTTTTCTATTGCTTCTTTAGCCTCACTTTTTGTATTACAAATAAGCACACCCTTGCCGGCTGCAAGACCGTCTGCTTTAACTACAACCGGCAGATTAAAGTGATCCAAGCCTTCTATTGCTTTTGTTGAATTTGTATAGGATTCGTATTTTGCTGTAGGAATGCCGTATTTTTGCATAAACTCCTTTGAGTACAGCTTGCTGCCTTCTAATTTTGCTCCTTTTTTAAAGGGCCCAAATACCTTGATACCTTTTTCATCAAGCATATCCGCAAGCCCTGCCACCAACGGTCCTTCAGGTCCTATAACTGCCAGGTCAATTTCTTTCAATACTGCAAATTCAACGATTTCACTTAAATTATCCACTTCTATATCCACACATTCGGCAATTTGAGAAATGCCCGCATTCCCCGGAGCACAATATATTTTATCTGCTTTACTGCTTTTGATTAGCTTCCAGCAAATAGCATGCTCTCTGGCACCGCTTCCCACAACAAGAATTTTCATAAAGACCTCCTAATGTTTAAAATGTCTCATTCCCGTAAATAACATAGAAATATTATTTTTATCGCACGCTTCAATTGAATCGGCATCATTTATTGAGCCGCCGGGCTGTATTATTGAAGTTATACCCGCTTTTGCCGCTTCTTCAATGCAGTCGGAAAATGGGAAAAATGCATCTGATGCAAGTGCTGCTCCTACTAGACTGTCTCTGCCCAAAAACTCTATAGCATGCTCGATTGCCTGCTTGCAGGCCCAGATACGATTGACCTGCCCGGGTCCGATTCCTATTGACTGACCGTTTTTAACAATTGTTATAGCATTTGATTTAGTATGCTTTACAATTTTCCATGCCATTAACAAGTCCTTGATCTCCTGCTCTGAAGGCTTTTTGGCAGTTACTGTCCTTATTTCTTCATTGTCAGGCAAAAGCTTTGAATCTATAGTTTGAACTAAAATGCCTCCTGCAACCTTTTTAAGGTCATAAGCATTTTCGTCCTGTTTTTTTAAAATATTTTCTATAAGCAGCAGTCTTATGTTTTTCTTGGATTTCAAAACCTCAAGTGCTTTGTCAGAATAAGCCGGTGCAACTATTATTTCAACAAATATCTTGTTTATTTCTTCTGCTGTTTTCTCATCTACTTCTCTGTTAAAAACTACTATTCCTCCAAATATAGAGGTTGGATCTGCATTAAAGGCTTTGATATAAGCTTCATAAATATTTTCTCCTGTTCCCACTCCGCATGGATTTGCATGCTTGCACGCAACAACCGCGGGCTCGTCAAATTCCTTTAACAGCTCAAGTGCTCCGTTTGTATCATTAATATTGTTAAAGGAAAGCTCCTTTCCATGAAGCTGTACGGCCGCCGCCAAAAGACCTGAATTATCAGAAACCTCCTTGTAGAATGCGGCTCTTTGATGGGGATTTTCTCCGTAGCGCATATTCTGAACTTTTTCATAAGTCATGGTAATTGTTTGAGGAAGCTCAAAATCATTTCTTTCTTTTTTCATATAGGAGGCTATCAATGAATCATAATGTGCCGTATGTTCAAACACCTTTGAACACAGATAAAACTTGGTATCCAAAGATACTTCATTGTTTGCTTTTAATTCTTCTACAACCATGTCATAATCAGCCGGGTCAACTATAACAGCTACATCCTGATAGTTTTTGGCAGCAGAGCGAAGCATTGTCGGTCCGCCTATATCTATATTTTCGATTGCTTCCTGTCTTTGAACATTTTCCTTTAGTATGGTTTGTTTGAAAGGATATAAATTCACAACAACTATATCAATAGTTCCTATGTTTAATTCATCTAGCTGCTTCATATGCTCCGAGTTCGAGCGCATTGCCAGAAGACCTGCATGGATATTAGGATGAAGTGTTTTCACCCTGCCGTCCAGGCATTCCGGAAAACCTGTGACCTCAGAAATTCCCGTTACCTTGAGATTGGCATTTTCAAGAGTTTTATGGGTTCCTCCTGTAGAAATTATCTCAATTCCCAGTTCTTGAAGCCTTTCTGCAAATTCTACAATACCTGTTTTGTCTGATACACTTATTAAAGCTCTCATAGATTTAATTCAACTCCTTAGTTTTTACTTTTCTTCCTGAAATCTCCAGTCTGTCTTCACATATAAGCTTCACTGCCAACGGCAGCAATCTGTGTTCTATTTCCAGAATTTTTTGCTGCAGTGATTCCGCTGTATCATTGTCACATACACTGACCGTTTCCTGCAGGATAATCGGTCCGGTATCAGCATCCTCATCAACAAAATGAACAGTTGCGCCGCTGACCTTGACTCCGTAGCTCACAGCTGCCTCGTGTACCTTTAATCCGTAAAATCCCTTGCCGCAAAAAGACGGTATAAGCGACGGATGTATGTTGATTATTTTATTTCTGTAATTTTTTATAAATTTGTGTGACAGTATTTTTAAATATCCTGCCAGTACTACAATATCTGCCCTGTGGTTTTCAAGCTCCTCCATTATTGCATCATTGAAACTCTCAAAGCTGTCATAATGCTTTTGATTGATAAATACCGCATCGATATTGTGTTTCCTTGCTCTTTCAAGTCCATACGAACTTTCCTTGTTAGAAATCACAACCGCTATTTCTCCATTGATGTATCCCTTTTCAATGTTGTCTATTATTGACTGGAGGTTTGTTCCTGAGCCTGAAATCAACACACCTATTTTTAACGGTGGCATATTTTAAGACCGCCTTCCCTCTTTACAGTCTTTCCTATTATAACAGGTTTTTCACCTGCACCTTGCAAATATTTAATAACATCATCAGATACTTCTTTACCGACAGCCAATACCATTCCGATTCCCATATTAAAGGTTGAATACATTTCATCGATATCAATATTGCCTTCTTTTTGCATCAGCTTGAAAATCGGAAGCACATCAATATTTTTTGTTTCAATATCAGCTGTTATCCCTTCGGGGAACATCCTCGGAATATTTTCATAGAAACCGCCTCCGGTTATATTTGACATACCTTTTATTTTAAATTCAGATATTAAATCCAATATCAGCTTAGGATAGATTCTTGTGGGAACCATCAATGCCTCGCCTAAAGTACTCCCAAGCTCCTCGATATAATCATTAACGTCATAATTCCTATGATCAAAAAAAACTTTTCTCACCAGGGAGTACCCGTTGGAATGAATACCGCTTGAAGGAATTCCTATGAGTATATCCCCCTCCGTTATACCGGAACCGTCAATAATTTTCTTTTTGTCTGCTATGCCTACACAAAAGCCTGCGATGTCATATTCGCCGTCACCGTAAAGCCCCGGCATTTCCGCAGTCTCTCCTCCGACAAGGGCAGCACCTGCTTTGATACATCCGTTAGCCACACCCTTTACTATATCAGAAGCTTTTTTGGGGTCCAGCTTTCCTGTTGCAATATAATCCAGGAAGAACAGCGGTTTTGCCCCCTGGCATATAACATCGTTGACGCACATGGCAACAGCATCTTCACCTATGGTATCATGAATATTTGTCTTAAACGCAATCATGAGCTTTGTTCCGACACCGTCTGTTCCCGAAACAAGAACGGGCTCCTCGTATTCATTTTTATCTATCGCAAACATGCCGCCAAAGCCGCCGATGTCGGACATAACTCCTTTTGTATATGTTTTTTTAACATATTCCTTAATCAAGCTGACCGTTTCATAGCCGGCATGAATATCCACACCAGAATCCTTATATGTTAATTTATCAGACATAATTTCTCCTTTACATTCCGTTGTTTGGCACTTCCATAGGGTAGTCTCCGTTTAAACATCCAAGACAATAGTTGTTTGTTGAAGCTGTTGATTTCACAAGACCATCCAGACTTAAATAATATATGCTGTCGGCATTTATGAATTCCCGGATTTCCTCTATCGTTTTATTCGCACCTATGAGCTTCTTTCGGTCGGGTGTATTTATCCCGAAAAAACATGAATACATCACGGGCGGTGAAGCAATCCTTACATGTACTTCCTTGGCTCCGGCATCCTTTACCATGCTGACAATCTGTCTCATTGTAGTTCCTCTCACAATGCTGTCATCAATCATTACCACAACCTTGTCCTTGACCAGCTCCTTCAAAACGCTCAGTTTGGTTTTGACTCCCTGCTCTCTTAATTCCTGCTTAGGTTCTATGAATGTACGCTTGGCATATCTGTTCTTAATAAGACCGAGGCCAAATGGTATATTCAGTTCTGCCGCGTAGCCCAGGGCCGCAGGCGTTCCTGAATCAGGGACAGAAAATACCAAGTCAGCCTTTACAGGTGATTCCTGAGCCAGCAGTCTTCCTGCATTGTACCTTGACTGATAAACATTTACTCCGTCTAAATTGCTGTCAGGTCTGGCAAAATACACATGTTCAAATATGCACAGTTTTTTTTGTGCATACTTCGTGCTTTTAATGCTTTCGACTCCGTTCTCATTTATAACAACTATTTCTCCCGGCTCTATATCCCTGATAAATTCTCCTCCCATTGCACTTATGGCACAGCTTTCAGATGCAAGCAAGTATCCGTCCTGTCTTTTACCGAGGCACAGAGGTCTTAATCCGAAGAAATCCCTTACTCCGATCAGTTCATTTTCAGTCATGAAAACAAATGCATAGGCTCCTTTGACAATCTCAGTTACATTTTTTATGGACTTTACAATATCTCCCTTGTAATGTCTGGCAACCATATTTGCAACTACCTCTGAATCTGTTGAGGTTTGAAATATTACTCCGTCATCCTCAAGTATGCTTCTCATAGAATCTGCATTGACAAGATTGCCATTGTGTGCCAATGCTATGGAACCTAACTTGTACCTTACAACCAACGGCTGCGCATTTTGTAACTCGCTGTCACCTGTTGTTGAGTATCTTACGTGACCTATTGCAATATTGCCGTTATATTTATCAACCACATCAGGTGACAGAACATCGGCTACAAGTCCCATACCCTTATGGTACTCGATTTTGCTTCCTGTATGAATTGCAATACCTGCACTTTCCTGACCTCTATGCTGAAGAGCAAACAAGCCGTAGTAAATCAATTGTGATGTTATCTGAGGGTTTTTCGTAAAAACACCGACAACCCCGCACTCCTCATGAAGCTTGTCATCTATAAATTCAATGCACATAATGTCTCCTTTGATGCTATTTTTGTTTGCTGCTGATTCTTGTAAGTACTTCCTGATATACTTCTTCTACTCCGCCCATATCGCGTCTGAATCTGTCCTTGTCCAGCTTCTTGTTTGTTTCAGCGTCCCACAGCCTGCAAGTATCAGGAGATATTTCATCTGCAAGTATAACCTGATTATCATATAATCCGAATTCAAGTTTAAAGTCTATAAGCTTGATGTTTATTTCCATGAAAAACTTTTTAAGAACTTCATTAACCTTTAAAGCATACTCCTTAACGGTACTAAGCTCTTCATCTGTTGCAAATTCCATTGCTTTAATATGGTAGTCATTAATCATAGGATCGCCTAATTCGTCATTTTTATATGAAAACTCAAGTACTGTTTCTTTCATCAGAACACCTTCTTCAAGTCCTAATCTTTTAGCTAATGAACCTGCCGCAACATTTCTTACTATTACTTCCAGAGGAAGAATTTTAACTGCCTTTACCAGGGATTCTCTGTCACTTAGCAGCTCTATCTGATGTGTTGGAATTCCTTCTTTTTCTAAAAGTGCAAATAATGCTGCAGACATTTTGTTGTTTACTACACCTTTTCCTATGATTGTTCCCTTTTTTTCGCCGTTAAATGCAGTAGCATCATCCTTGTATTCAACAATGTACTTTTTTGCATCCTCTGTCTTGTAAACTTTTTTTGCTTTTCCTTCATAAATCATTTCTAATTTTTTCATTTTAAGCCTCCGCTAATTTATCATTTAATTTTTTATTTTTTTCAAATACCTTTTCTGCCATTTGCTTTTTGTATTCCTTGAATTTAACTCTCAGTTCATCATATTTTACCGATAATATCTGAACTGCAAGGAGTGCTGCATTATCAGCTCCATTTATAGCGACTGTAGCAACCGGAACTCCCGGAGGCATCTGTACTATGGCTAAAAGCGCATCCATTCCATCAAGCTCAGATGATTTTATCGGAAGTCCTATTACGGGCAGGGGTGTGCAGCCTGCCAAAACTCCCGGCAGATGTGCGGCCTTGCCTGCTGCTCCGATAATCAGTTCATATCCTTCTGATTCCGCATTTTTTGCAAAGCCAATTGCTTCATCAGGTGTTCTGTGAGCTGATATAACTCTTACAGTTACATCTACCCCAAAATCCTTTAATATTTTGTAACCCTTTTCAACTACCGGAAAGTCAGAATCGCTTCCCATTACTATTGCAACCTTCATATTTCCTCCATTATTTAAAGTATTTTACTCCTGATTCAAAAATCAACTGATTTTTGTTTCCCGGAATATTTTTATACAAATTACTGTCAAGACGTTCGGAGTGAGCCATTTTCCCAAAAACTCTGCCGTCAGGGCTGGCAATCCCTTCTATAGCTTCGGCTGACCCATTGATATTATAAAGTCCGTCACAGGTCGGATTATTGTTATCGTCAACATATTGTGTGGCTATCTGTCCGTTTTTCTTAAGCCTCAGTATCCAATCCTCATTTGCCGCAAACCTTCCTTCACCGTGGGAAACCGGCAGGCAATGCACATCTCCTACACTGCATTGACTGAGCCAGGGCGACAGGTTGCTCACTACCTTTGTTCTGACAAATGATGATACGTGCCGTCCTATATGGTTGTACGTCAGGGTCGGATAATCCTCTTTCATTTCTGTAATTTCTCCGAAAGGAACAAGCCCCAGCTTTATCAGCGCCTGAAATCCGTTGCAGATTCCCAGGATCAAGCCATCTCTGTTTTTCAGCAAATCCATTACCGCATCCTTTAGTAAATCATTTCTGAATACTGCCGCAATAAACTTACCGGAGCCTTCAGGCTCATCGCCTGCCGAGAATCCGCCGGGAAATGCAATTATCTGTGACTGTCTTATGAATTTGTTCATTTCATTGATAGATTGCTGCACATCCTGGGTACTTAAGTTTTTAAATACAAACAGCTCTGCCTTGGCACCTGCTTTTTCAAAAGCCTTTTTCGTATCGTACTCACAGTTGGTTCCCGGAAATACAGGAATGAATACTTTCGGCTTTGCTGCATTGACAAAAGACTTCAGCTTGATTCCGTTTGGATAACTACAGTCATCTATTATTCCCTTGTTGTCCTTCTTTACAGGATAAATACTGTTTAGCGGTTCAATCCATATTTTTTTTATTACATCTAAATCTATTGTAAATGAACCGTTTATGACTATTTGTTTTACCTCGGTTGTTTCTCCGATTTCAATTGCATCTTTTATATGGATATTTTGTTCAACTTCAAGTAAAATATCTCCATAACTTGCAGAAAACCATCCGTCACTGTCAAGCATTAAGCTTTCTTTTGTTTTAAAGCCTATTTCATTTCCCAGGGTCATCTTGCTTATGGCGGCAGCCATACCTCCGTGACCTACCGTATGGGCACTTAAAACCTTTCCCTTTATTACTTCATCGTGGATTGCAGCATAAAGTGTTTTTATATCTTCAAAGCTTGGAAGGTTGTTATCGTCCTTGTTAATTCTCATTAATACAACCTTGCTGCCTGATTTTTTGAATTCAGGTGAAATAACATTTTTTACATTTTCTGTTGCCACAGCAAAGCTGATAAGTGTCGGCGGCACGCTTATGTCCTTGAATGTACCTGACATGCTGTCCTTTCCGCCTATGGCAGGAATTTTCAGCTCGTGCTGCACTTTGAAGGCTCCCAACAGAGCACTCAGCACCTTGCCCCACTTTTCAGGGTCTCTGTTTAATTTTTCGAAATATTCCTGGAATGTAAGCCTGATATTTTTATAATCTCCGCCCATGGCAACAATTTTTGCGGCAGAATGTATTACCGCATACATGGCTCCGTGATATGGGCTCAACTTTGATAAATAGGGGTCAAATCCGTAAGCCATCAATGAGCATGTGTCGGTTGTGCCATTGAGAACAGGTATCTTGGCCGCCATTCCTTCTGCAGGTGTCAGCTGATTTTTCCCTCCGAAGGGCATTAGTACCGTACCTGCACCGACGGTTGAATCAAATCTTTCCACCAGCCCTTTTTGGGATGCGACATTCAGATCCGCCAAATTTTCAAGCCATGCATCCTTTAAATTGTCACTTTTAAATTTCGATTGGGTAAATACCTTCTCCGGCTCTTTTACGGCTGCGTTTATTTTTTGTTTAACACCATTTGTATCAAGGAAATCCCTGCTGATGTCAAGAATTGTTTCGCCTCTCCAGCTCATTTTCAATCTTCTGTCATCTGTAACAAAAGCAACAACAGTTGACTCAAGATTTTCCGCGTGAGCATACTCATTAAATTTCTGAGCATCTTCTTTTCTCACTACAACAGCCATTCTCTCCTGTGATTCCGATATTGCAAGCTCAGTTCCGTCCAGACCTTCGTATTTTTTTGGAACAAGATCAAGATTTATATTAAGGCCCTCAGCCAATTCACCTATTGCCACTGATACTCCTCCGGCACCGAAATCATTGCACCTTTTTATCATTCTGCTGACATCCTGATTTCTGAACAGCCTTTGAATTTTCCTTTCTGTAGGCGCGTTACCCTTTTGCACTTCGGAGCCGCAGGTAAAGATTGATTCCTCCGTATGCTCCTTTGAAGAGCCTGTCGCTCCGCCGCAGCCGTCTCTTCCTGTTCTTCCGCCCAAAAGTATGATTACATCTCCCGCCAGGGGAGCTTCTCTTTTCACATTTATTCTCGGAGCTGCCGCGATTACCGCACCTACCTCCATTCTTTTTGCAACATAGTCAGGATGATATACTTCATTTACATAACCTGTTGCCAGACCGATCTGGTTTCCGTAAGAGCTGTAGCCTGCAGCTGCTTCTGTGGATATCTTCCTTTGAGGAAGCTTCCCCGGCAGCGTATCCTCCAGTCTTTGTCTGATATCTGCGCTTCCTGATATCCGCATTGCCTGATATACATAGGAACGTCCTGAAAGAGGATCTCTGATTGCTCCTCCCAGGCATGTTGCTGCACCTCCGAAGGGTTCAATTTCTGTGGGATGATTGTGAGTTTCATTTTTAAACATCAGAAGCCATTCTTCATTTTTGCCGTCAACATCAACATTTATAACAATACTGCATGCATTGATTTCATCAGACATCTCCAAATCATCAAGGAGTCCCTTCTTTCTTAATTCCTTTGCACCTATGGTCGCCAGGTCCATCAATGAAATATCCCTGGTTTTATCTTCATATACAAAATTTCTAGTATTTAAATATTCATCATAGGTACTTTTTATTTCATCGGCTGACTTTCCCTTATCAAAGCCCACATTCTCAATAACCGTTGAAAATGTTGTATGTCTGCAATGGTCGGACCAATAGGTGTCAATAACCTTTATTTCAGTTATGGTCGGGTTTCTTTTTTCCGTATTTTTGAAATATTCCTGACAAAAAAGCAAATCCTCGAAGCTCATGGCAAGACCCCTGTCAATCCGGAATCTCTCCAATTCTTCATCAGATTTGCTGATAAAATTATATACTGTTTCAACCCGGCAGGCTTCAGGATACACTTCGTCCAATGTACCAGGCAGTGCCAAGTCCGCTTCTCTTGAATCTACAGGGTTTATGTAGTATTGCTTGATTTTTTTTATTTCGTTTTCGGACAGTCCTCCTTCAAGCACAATTACCCTGGCATATTTTACAATAGGCTTTTCCTTGCCTGAAACTATTTGAATGCATTGTGCCGCTGAATCAGCTCTTTGGTCGTATTGTCCGGGCAGATATTCAACAGCAAAAACATTTCCGCTCATATCAATGTCTCCATGGACGCAGTCCTGGTTAGGTTCTGAAAATACTGTTTTAACCGCATTTCGAAAATCATCATCATTTATGTGCGAAACATCATATCTGTTTAATATGCGGACATTTTTTAAATTATTCAGCTGCAGGTTTTCTGAGAAATTATTTTTAAGACTTATCGACTCTGTATTAAAACCTTGTTTTTTTTCCACGTATATTCTTTTGACTTCAGAATTCATAATAACCTTCCTCATTAGTGTGTTATTTATAATTTCAAATACATATTAGCAAATACAAAAATGTGTGTCAATACATTTTGTTATAATTTATATTTATTATTTTTAATATATTCGTTATTGGACATACTATGCGGTATGCAAACATTGTATATTTCGTATTAATACGATTGATAATATTTATGAACAAAAAACAAAAAGACTCTCGTTGTGAGAGTCCTCATATTATTCTTTAATTTACTGCTCAGTATATTCTCTTGCTTCTTCCTCGCCCTTTAATACTCTCAGGGCACCAAAAGCAAGTGATTCCATTTCATTTTCACCTGCAAGTATTTCAACAGGTGCTATGAAGCTTACTCGTTTTACAATCCAGTC
>JAEXUD010000015.1 GCA_023453025.1 Bacillota bacterium | reverse complement strand
TCTTTTTTTAGAACTCTCAAAGGTTTCTTATGCTGTTTTATTGTCTAGGTTCTTCTGTCTCTTGCGACAGCTTGACTAGTTTATCACATCTTGTTGATGTTGTCAACTATTATTTTTTTCTTTTTATCTGTAAATCACAGATATTTGTTGCTGTCTTTAAGACAGCTTTCATAGTTTATCAGTTCTTATTATCTTTGTCAAGAACTTTCTTTTTCATTTTGAAATCTTTATCAAACTGCTACTTTCGGTATGATTCGACAGCTTTGTTAGTTTATCACAATTATATTTAATTGTCAACTAGTTTTTCTCTTGTTTTTCAACTTCTTTTAACATTTATCTCTTCAAATCTGAAGTGCTTTTATATTGTAGCTTAACTGATATTCTTTGTCAATCCCCTTTTTAATTTTATTTGTTTAATTTACTATCATAATATATTAGCCTGATATATAGAGGAGATTCTTCACCTGCTGTTCAGAATGACGAGGTACACCTCCTCAGTATAACGACTTATTCATAGCAATAACATATATATAGAAGGAACTAATTTTTCATTCCTTCTATATATTATGTTACATAACTTGTTTTTTATCCAATTCTGCTTTGATGCTCAGGGCTACAGCATCGTCAGGATTAATTTTTAATGCTGTCTGAATATCTTCTTTGGCTCTGTCCAGCTGATCATTATATAAATATGAAACTGCACGATTACAAAATACTTCGCAATTACCGGGTTCAATGTTTAATATATCTGTAAACAATTCTGCTGCCTCCACATACTTGCCCCTGCATAATTTACACAGCCCGAGTTCATTTAATGCATCCTTCTGTTCGTGTTCTAATTTTAAAACATTTTCAAAATATGTTTCAGCTATATCGTATTGCCCCAGCATCCTGTATGCAAGTCCAATAAAGAACAATAAATTCCACCAGCTGCTGAATTCTTTCACCAATGGCAGCAATAAGTCAAGCCCCTCTTCAGGCTTATCCTTCAAAACAAGGTTAAAGCCATTTTCAAAGTCTACGTATGGTTTTAGTTGTATCAATTCATTTCTGATCTCATCGATTCTTAAAACATCATCATCAAGTATCTGATGCTTGTTCCATATAAGCTCAGCTTTTACATACTGTTGACTTCTTTTATAGTAAAATCCAAGCTTGTAATATGCTAAAGCAAACCTGTCATCATAATCGAGGCATTTTTCTAAATACCTGTTTGCTTCTTCAAGAAAGTACTGGCTAAGCTTCTCCTTGCCCTCCAGGTTGTGCTTTAATCCCACCTTTTCCAATGCAGAAGCATATACAAAGCAGCTTTTTTCATTTTCTTCCAGATTTAATAATGCCTTTGCATAAACAACTGCATCTTCGCACTCACTATCATCAAATTTATTTATACAGTAAATAATATACGGCTTAACATCAAATTCTAGTCCCTTCAATAAGCTTTCATATTCGGCAATGAATTCAAATTCAACGTCAGACCCCATGATATAGATTATTCCGTCTATAATGTTATTTAAAGTTATCCCATCTCTTTCATCCTGACTTTTAATGTCTTGCAGCAACTTTTGTACTCTGATTGGAACAGGCAGCTCTGCATTGATTTTATATGATTTTTCCTTGAAATTTATATGTGCTCCTTCCTTTAAAGTTATAAATGATATGTCTTCTCTTTTCTTCTCGTAAAATTCAATGAAGTATTTATCCTTTTTGTTCATTTTTCATCTCCTCGTATAAATCATTTATTATATATGTATTACATCTGTTAAATATATTGTTTTTATCCTTATATACAAACAATACTGATTTGGAGCCTATGTCAACTATTCTGAAATCATTGACGATTTTAGCACCTCTTACGGTTTCGCCAAAATATTTTTCTTTAAATTTCTCATCGTTAGATAAAACTTTCTTTATTGATTTATATTTATCTTCTTCATGCTTACCTAAATAGTCCGGCAATTCTTCATATTGGTTATTGAATACATAATCATACCTCAAGCACCATATAAACTCATCAGTGCTTTTATTAATATATTTAATGTAATCAAGCAATATTTTGTACAGCTTTTTTCTGCTGTGAGACATTTTATATAAATCATTTTGCTGCCAATACATGCTGAATTTTTCATAAAATTCAAAAGCTGATTCTGTAAACAGATTACTTAATATATATTGTAAGGATTTTTCAAAATATTTTTCATTGTAGTATTTGTCTACTAATTCTTCAATATTCTTCAGCTTTATCACTTCATCGGCAGCAATGTACCTTGTGCATATAACTTCATAGGGAGAAGTTTTTCTGTACCTTATTTCATGCTTATTTATATCTTCATAAATTTTAGTTCCCTTTAAAACCTTAAGAAATCCAAGCTGTATTTTTTCCGCATGCAGTTTGTGAATTCCGTCAAAGGATTTTTTAAAGGAAGCATAATCTTCATAAGGAAGACCTGCTATCAAATCAAGATGTATGTGAACATTCTTGCTGCTTTCGATGCCTTCTATTATCTTATTAAGCTTTTCTATGTCCATATGCCGGTTGATTTCGGTAAGAGTCTTTTCATTTAAGGACTGAACTCCTATTTCAAACTGAAACATGTTTTCCGGCAGCTCATTAATATATCTTAAAAATTCATCGTTTATTATATCTGCTGTGATTTCAAAATGTATAGTCATATTGCTTTTGTTATGTTCAATAATAAAGTCCATAATTTCCATTGATCTTCTATAATCTGCATTAAAAGTTCTGTCTACAAACTTGATTTGTCTCGCCTTGGTATCTAATAAAAGTCTTAAATCCTTTTTTACTCTTTCCATTGAAAATGTCCTCAGTTTTTTATCAATGGAGGACATACAAAAGCTGCAGCAGAACGGACAGCCTCTGGAGGATTCATAATATATTATCTTATCTTCAAAATTATCATTTTTTTCGTATGGATAATTAATCATGTCTAAATCGGCAATCGGCTCTCTGTGATGATTTATAATTACCTTGCCATTGTCTCTGTAAGCAAGTCCATTAATACTTCTGTAGTCAGAACAATTATTTTTAAATTCAAGCAAAAATTCCTTGAATGTCAATTCTCCTTCGCCAAAAATAATGTAATCCACAAAAAGTTCATTTTTCATGAATTTGTCTATTTCAAATGAAACCTCAGGACCGCCGCATAAAATTTTAATATTGTTTTTAGCTTCTTTTATTATATATGCGAGTTCTTTTATGTATTCTATGTTCCACACGTATGATGAAAAACATATCAAATCTGCTTTGGCAGAGAGAATCTCTCCCAGCATATATTCTTGTTTTTGATTAATTGTAAACTCTTTTATTTCAATACTTAATTCATTTGATTCAATATCACTGCAAAACTTCTTTAAATACCTTACTGCAAGATTTGCATGAATAAATTTTGAATCAAGAGTTACTAACAATATTTTCATAAGTTCACCTTTATTAAACCAGACTTGTTTCTTATTATTACTTCCTTTTCTCCTCTTTTTAAAATCTTGCACCTTCCTAATAGAGGGTGATTAAACGAAGCATATTTCAGGAATTCCTTGATGCTCGGTATGTTATCCGTTTGTATCTTAAGCTTTTCCGGGTTTATTATACCTTTCCTAAGCTTATATAGGTATGAAGAAAAGTTATATAACACAGTCTCATTGGTTGCTTCTTCATTTTTATTATCAAATTCACTTTCATTTTTTGTTTCATTATATATATAATGAAGCGACTTGAATTTATCCTTTAATCCTTCTGAGATTAATTCCGGCTTGGAAATAATATTAATTCTTTCTTTTTCAAATTCAATTAAGCTGCTCTTATTAATTTTGATATTATTTCTGATTAAGAAATCCTTCAATGAGAAGTTTATGAGTCTTTCTTTTGTTATTTCATCAATGCCTTCTGATTTGGCCGATATATATTCGTTAATAATTGATGAAATACATATAGTATCAAGTATAGTTTGATTGTTTGAAGAATAAAACATTGCCGCCTTCAATGCTTCGTTTAATAAAATATCCCACTGAGTATTAACCACTATAGCAGGAATTATTTTATACTCCAATAAATTATCATACTTTTCTGAAATACTTTCATTTCTTAAATAGTATTCTAAAGCTTCATCATGTCCATTTTTATAGCATTTAAACAGTTCAATTTCTTTCATATATCTATCTGCATCAAAATAACATCCTATATCATTTTCATAGGGCATAAGACATTTTACCGCAATTAAAAATAATTGTAATTCAATAGCCGGTAATTTGTTCTCCGAATCATTCCAATAGCAATAATTAATCAAGTTGTATATTCTAGACAGCATTTATGCTCCTTTTATCATGGTCTATGTTGGGTTAGGGCATATCACAGTTTATGTTTGGGTTAGGGCATACAAAAATAGAATCTCAGTTAGACCGTGATTCTATTATACCTTCAATTTAAATAAAAACAAAACAAAATTTTTTATTAAAAATTAACATCTGAATTCTTTTGGAATTCCTCTTTATATTCATTCGCAAAATGTATTACCATTTCGGAGTAATCACTTGCCGCTGAATTTTCATTGCCATTTTTGCCCATATACTCAACCAAACCCTGCTGACCTCTGTTATATGCCGTAAGTGCCATATGTATATCGTTGTTATACAAATCTAAAAGATACGCTATTTGTGCAATGGTCAGCTTCAGATTATATCTGGTTTCGTAAAGCTTCTCCGAATCATATACATAGCCTAGGTTTTCCGCAACCACTCTTGCGGTATTATCCATAAGCTGTCCCAATCCACGTTCACCTGCTACGCCCTGTGCCTTAGGATTGAAATTGCTTTCTCTTTTAATAACACCAAGTATTAAAAATAAATCTATATTTTTTTCCTTGCATTCATTAAAAATGAATTCACAGTCATCGTATTCAAGATTGGTCAAGTCATGAGTATATTCAATTAATTCCTTTTCTTTTAAAAATGTGTTTCTTAAATCATATATCAAAGCATCTCTTCTGTTTACATCTGTATTGGCATGATAATATGATAAATCCTCAGCCACTGCAGTCATGCTCAAGTTTACCATCATAAAATATGACAGCATACACATTATAAGAAGTATCGTTAAGTACTTTTCACGTTTCATCTCATCACCCCTAATGTTTGTTAATTAATTATATTTTTACTTTATTTTCGGGTCAATGATGAAAAGTGACAAGTATTGTTGAAATTTGAGATGTATTGCCAATACTGGTCTATTACGTCGGAAATATCAGATTATTTCCATAAGCATGATAAACATTAAGGAACGCATATACCTGCATTCCTTATATATAATCATCAATTGATAATCTGCTGTCTTGGTTAAGATTATCTTTTATTACATTCTTTCGGGTGTTTCCATACCCAAAAGCTCCATCCCTTTTTTAAGCACGGTATTAACAGTCTTGGTTAACAGAAGTCTTGCTTTTTTAACTTCAGTATCTTCTACAACTATCGGACATTCATGATAGAAACGGTTAAATTCCTGAGCAAGACTGACAATGTATCTTGTTATGAAGAACGGTTCATATTTGTCATGTGCTCCTAAAACCGCTGCTTTAAATCCTTCAATTTTTTTGATTACATTAAATGCTTCCTTGTCAGTTAAAATTGAAAAATCTATGTTGTCATCAACATCTGTTTCTCCCTTGCGAAGAAGACTGCAGGTTCTTGCATAGGTGTATTGAACATATGGTCCTGTTTCTCCTTCAAAGCTTAATGTCTTATCCCAGGAGAACATATAGTCCTTGATTCTGTTATTGAACAATTCCTGGAATATAACGGCTCCTATACCTACCTGCTTAGCAACCTGCTCCTTATTTTCAAGCCCTGTATTTCTTTCATTGATTATTTCCATTGTTTTTTCAATAGCTTTATTTAATACATCCTCAAGAAATACAACTCTGCCCTGACGAGTGGAGAGAACTCCGTCCTCCAGGCTGACAGTTCCAAACATTACGTGAACACAGTCTTCAGCCCACTCATATCCCATCAGCTCGATTATTTTCTTCCACTGTTCAAAGTGAAGTTTTTGCGGAGCGCCCACCACGTATATGTTTTTGTAGAAATCATATGTTTTCTTTCTGTACATTGCAGCTGCAATGTCCCTGGTTACATACAATGTTGAGCCGTCTCTTTTTTGAATTAAAGCATCTGTTAAGCCGTATTCCTGCAGTTCAACAATTTTAGCTCCCTCTGAATCCTTAAGCAGACATTTGTCTTCCAGCTCGCTTATTACATCAGGCATCTTGTCTGAGTAAAAACTTTCTCCGGCATAGGAATCAAACTTTATGTTTAGCATATCATAAACCCTGTTGAATTCCTTCAGGCTTACTTCTCTGAACCATGTCCAGAGCTTGTAAGCTTCTTCGTTTCCGTTTTCCAATTCCTTGAACCAGTATCTCGCTTCCTCCTGATACTCCGGATGCAATTCAATTTCCTTGTTGTATCTTACATACAGCTTCAATAATTCCTGTATCGGATTTTTCTCAATTGCTTCCACAATCTCCGGGGTTCCCCATTTTTTGTATGCTGATATCAGCATTCCAAACTGAGTGCCATAGTCTCCCAAATGGTTTATGGTAGTAGTGTTGTAGCCTAAGTATTTGTATATCTTGTATATTGAATTTCCTATAATCGTAGTTCTTATATGCCCTATGTGAAACGGCTTTGCAATATTAGGGGATGAAAATTCCACTATGACATTCTTTCCCTGTCCTACATTTGTACTGCCGTAATTTTCTTGCTGCTTGAATGCTTCTTTTAATATTTTTTCTGCAAAGTGCTTTTTATCAACAAAAAAGTTTACATATGGACCTGCGCTTTCGATTTTTTCAAATTCCTCTTCTGCTCCAATTTTTTCTGCTGTTTCAGAAGCTATAACAGCGGGAGATTTTCTGTACTTTTTTGCAAATTTGAAACATGGCACGGCATAATCGCCCATATCTTGACTTGGTGGTATTTCTATTAATGAAAGAGCCTCATCCATAGACAATTCACTTTCTATTGATGTAAACAGCTCGGCAACCTTTAATTTAAAATCCATTTTAAATTTCTACCTCCGTTGGTATTCCATAGTATGTAATATTTGTTAACTATAATAACCCGCCTGCCGCCGCAAAATAATAGATTTCCGGCAGGTACACGGGAGCATTGTTATTCTCACAATAATAACACAGCTGATATTATCTGTCAAACCCTAGTTGACTGACAGCTATGCCGATATTTAAATAAGAGCATTTCTATAAATCCAGTTCTGTTTCTCCGTCTCCCTGAGTTATGTGCCACTTGTCATGACCGGTAATTTCTTCTAATGTGACTTTATCAGAAAGTATATTGGCAATCATCATATTGTTTTTAGGCGGCTTTCTGGTAATCATGAAACCGTTGTTCAGCAGCACCTTTTTATATTCGCCGTACAGTCCGGTTCCCACAACCGCATATTCAAGATTATTGTCATAACAGTATTTTGATACCCCGTTTGCCAATGCTTCTATGAATCTTTCGTTTGTAGGATCAGTGAAAAACTCAACAGCAGAGGTCATTTTTGATCCATTGGCAACCGAATTATGTAAAACAGAAAATCCTATAATTTCATTGTTCAGCTTTGCAAGTATTGTGACATAGTTGACATCCGGCCTTTCATTGTATCTGTAGTTACAGTATTTGTAATCTCTTACCAAGAGCACATTATATTTTGATTTGTATTTGTCCCAGCACTTTTGAATGCTCTCTGGAACCCTGTCAAGCACTTCAAATTTTATTTCCTTATCCATCTGACGTTTTAATTTGCTTTTCATGAACATGGAGTAGGCTGAATTACCCAAATCAGCCAGAATACCTACTTTTATTCTTCTTTTCAATATATTTGTTATTATTATGGGCTTAACATAGACTTCCTTTTCAAACAATGTGGGCCAATTAAATCTTTGGTATGCAGGATAGCTTTGGTCATTTGCAAGACCTATCACTACATCAACACCGTCCTGAAGCCCTCTTTCGCAGGAATTCTGTGTCATTTGCCTGAAAATTCCCTGCTTCTTATAATCAGGGTGAGTCATTGATTTTACAGAATGTGCAGTTAATAATGTCTTGCCATTTACATAAAGCTCATTTGGCAATAGTCCGTCACAGCCTATTACCTTGTCGCCTTCCTTCAGCAAATACATCATATTTCCTGATTTATTATAAGGATTTTTATCAAACAGCCACTCATACATTTCTTTTTTGCTGTTTGTATTTTCTCCAAAAGAAATTACCGATAATTCCTCAAATGCTTCAAAATCTCTATCCATATCTAATCTGACTATTTCTCTTTCCATACTACCTCCGACTAACAGTTTTTTCTATTTTATGTAATTTATATTTTATTATAATATTTGCAGTATTAAAATGCAAAAGTAATTTAATTTAATTTTAATACGTCATTGTTATGAATAACCCGCGCACTGTCACTCTGAGAGCGCAGCTCGAAGAATCTCTGCATCTGAATATCTGTTTTGTTTGACATATGTAATGTACTATTGTATAATACTGACAGACTAAAGGAAAGGTAACGGTGGAATGATTAGATAATTTGCTTTTAATTATGTTAATGAGCTTTATAAAATAACCTTATTGGGTTTGTTTTGATGCATTAAATAATGAGAGTAAATTAATTTCCATACCTTTTTTGATATACTATAGTTATTATTGTTAGTATTTATTGGTGTTAATTTTCTCTCTTAAGGAGGGATTTTTTTATGTCTTTAATAAGTGTAAGCAATTTAACCTTTGGATATGAAGGCGGCTACGAAAATATATTTGAAAACATATCATTAGAAATAGACACTGACTGGAAACTAGGTCTTATCGGCAGAAACGGAAGGGGAAAGACTACATTTCTGAAGCTTCTTTTAGGAAAGCTAAAGTACGCAGGTTCAATAACAGCCTCAGCTGAATTTGATTATTTCCCGTTTAACCCTGACGGAAGCCTGAGCACTCTTGAAATAGTGAGAAATGCGATAGCTCCCTACAGTCTCTGGGAAACCGAGATGAATAAATGTATTGCAGAAAATTCAGAAAGCTCCATGTTTAGGTATGGGGAAATTTTAGATTTGTATGTGCAAAACGACGGTTATATCATAAATGAGCTGATTGAAAAGGAGATTCGGATGCTTGATGTCAGTGTTGATGTCCTGCATCGTCAGTTTAACACCTTAAGCAACGGAGAAAGGACAAAGGTGATGCTTGCCTCGTTATTTCTAAAAAAGAATAATTTCCTGTTAATAGATGAACCTACAAACCATTTGGATCTGGATGGAAGAGAATCCGTGGCGGCTTATTTGAAATCCAAGAAGGGATTTATTCTGGTATCCCACGACAGGCACTTTCTCGATTCAACTGTTGATCACATTCTTTCAATCAACAAAAATGACATTGAGGTGCAAAAAGGAAACTTTTCAAGCTGGCAGGAGAATAAAAACAGGCAGGACAACTATGAAATAAATAAGAATGAAAAGCTTAAAAAGGAAATCAATCAGCTCGAGGAATCCTTCAGACGTACAGCTGGATGGAGTGACAAGGTTGAAAAATCCAAAATCGGCGAGCATTCCCCGGACAGAGGATTTATAGGGCATAAGGCTGCCAAAATGATGAAACGGGCAAAATCAATAGAACGCAGAAAGGAAAATTCTGTTGATGATAAAAAGAGGCTTCTTAAAAATATTGAAAAATATGATTCACTAAAGATAATCCCAAAATTATATCATAAAGATATATTGATTAATATTGATGATCTAAGTGTGAGCTTCAATGAAAATAATGTGCTTAACAGCATAAGCTTTGCAGTCAATCATGGTGACAGAGTTGCATTGAAGGGGAAAAACGGCTCCGGAAAGTCTACGGTTTTAAAAATATTGACCGGTGAAAATATAAATTATGAAGGTAAAGTAAATATAGGAAGCAATTTAGTTATTTCATACGTTCCGCAGGATACATCTTTTTTGAAGGGAAGCTTTCAGGATTTTATTTTGAATGAAAATATTGATGAGAGCATATTCAGGACATTGTCAGCAAAGCTTGATATGGATTCGGATGACTTCACAAAGAATCTGGAAAATCTCAGCGAAGGTCAGAAAAAGAAGGTATTGATTGCAAAAAGCCTGTCTCAAAGCGCTCACATCTATATATGGGATGAACCTTTGAACTTCATAGATGTTTATTCCAGAATGCAAATTGAAGAGCTTATCAAAGCCTTTAAGCCCACATTAATTTTTGTGGAGCATGATTTTATCTTTAATGAAAATATTGCTACGAAGGTAGTTGAACTGTAGCGAAAATCTTTCACTGTCGTTTATGTAATAAAAACCCCATATGGGGTTTTTATTTAAATGTTACTATAGTCACTCCGTCGCCGCCCTCGTTGAAGGTGCCGAGTCTTGATTCTTTTACGTGCTTATGCTTTCTTAGGAATTGAGTTACTCCATCCCGCAGTATACCCATTCCTTTGCCGTGAATTACCTGGACTTCATTCAAGTTTGACATGAAGGCGTCATCAAGGTATTTATCAAGTTCAAGCAAGGCTTCGTCCAGATTTAATCCTCTTAAATCTATTACCGGATTTATGGAAGAGGTTTTAAGCTTTATCATTCTTGTGGTGTTTGTTTTTTGTTTTTCCTCTTCTTCAGATTTTATTTTAATTAAATCTGATTTTTTAACCTTCATTTTCAGTACACCGACCTGAACCATCACATTTTGAGAATTATCCGTCTCGGAGATTATATGTCCCTTTTGATTCAGGCTTCTTACCATTACCGCATCTCCGTTAGCTAACGGGGTATCTTCATCATAATTGTCATGCTCGTAAATTTCCTCGGAATACTGGTTTTCTTCAAATTCCTTTGTTTTATCATTCAGGCTCTGCCTCAATTCATTGACACGGCGCACCTTGTCTTTGTCCATGTCAATATTCAGCTTTCTTAATTCTTTAATAATTTCAGCAGCTTCTTTTTTTGCGCTTTCAATGATTTTTCTTGCCTCATAATTAGCTTCATTGACCATCTTTTCACTTTTTTCAAGAGATTTTCTTTCTTTAGCCAAAAAGCTTGAATGTTTTTTCTGGCTTTCTTGATTTAGTCTGTCTATCTCGCGTTTCTTTTCTTCAATATATATCCGGTTGTCTTCTATTTGTTTTAAAGCATCTTCAAATTCAACCTTGTCAACTTCAATGGTTCTTTTAGCCTTATTAATAATTGTATCACTCAGTCCCAGCTTTTTGGATATTTCAAAAGCGTTTGATTTGCCGGGAATCCCTATGAGCAGCTTGTAGGTCGGACTCAGGGTCTCTACATTAAACTCAACACTTCCGTTTATAACTCCCTCTGTTGTCAGGGCATAAAGCTTCAGCTCGCTGTAATGCGTAGTTGCAGCAGTTATTATTTTTCTTTCATGAAGAGTATCAAGTATGGATATGGCAAGCGCCGCTCCTTCCGTAGGATCGGTTCCTGCCCCAAGCTCATCAAATAGGACAAATGACCTTTCATCGACTTCCTTCATTATTTTCACTATATTGGTCATGTGAGATGAAAATGTACTGAGACTTTGCTCAATGCTTTGCTCATCTCCTATATCTGCATAGACTGCACTGAACACAGATATTTCAGTTCCGTATTCTGCAGGCAGATGAAGTCCCGCCATGCCCATCAGAGTAAACAGTCCAAGTGTTTTTAAGGAAACAGTCTTTCCCCCGGTGTTTGGTCCCGTAATAATCAGTGTAGTGAATTCATCGCCGAGATATGCGTCGATTGGAACAACCGCATGCGGGTCTATCAGCGGATGTCTTCCCTTTTTAATTCGTATATAGCCCCTGTCATTAATTTTTGGTTCTATGCCATTAATGCTTATGGCATACTTGCCCTTTGCAAATATGAAATCAAGAACGGTTAAAATTTCTTGGTTTGAAAGCATTTCGGATTCAATGCTGCCAATCATGCCGCTTAATTCCAATAATATTCTTTCTACTTCTTTTTTTTCTGCAGCCCTTAAATCAGAAATTTCATTGGTCATTTCTACAATTGCAATCGGCTCGATAAATAATGTGGAGCCTGTTGATGACTGGTCGTGGATAATACCTTTTACCATGCTTCTGTATTCTTTTCTCACAGGAATTACATATCTGTCATTTCTCATTGTAACAATATTTTCCTGCAGATACTTCTGCATAGTTGACGAGCTTACGATTTGGCTTATTTTATTTTTAATGGAATTTTGCTTTATTTGTATTTCTCTCCTGATGCGCTTTAATTCAGAGCTGGCATCATCAGAAATTTCTTCCTCGTTGATTATGATTTCATATATTCTATCTTCAATTTCCTTATCAGAGTAGATATCCTGGCACATTTTCTCCAGAATTACATAATAACCTTCTTCCTTATTATTTAAGAACACATAATTTTTAACTAATCTTGCCGCTCTTAATGTATCTGCACAGTTTAACAGACCTCTTAAAGAAATTATCCCGCCTACTGACCCTCTTTTTACATATTCCTTTATATCGGTTATTCCTCCCATGGGAGGGCTTCCTTTTTCAATTATTATGGAAAGAGCTTCTGCAGTTTGCTTTTGCCTATATTTAACATCTTCCGATTCTGCATAAGCATCAAGCCTCATCACTTCTTTTTTCCCGTTAGAAGTTTCTGCAAAGCTTGATAGTCCTTCCAGGATTTTATCAAATTCTAATACTGATTTTGATTTTTGTTTCATTGTACATTCCTTTCGTTTACATACTTCGGGGAATCTGTCATACAACGTTCAAAAGAGGTATCAATGCCACAACCCTTACAGTATGTTTTTTAAATAATGACCTCTTGTAAAGCTGTTTTCCTTTAATATGCCTGATGTTTGAACTCCGTTAATTTCACAATACATTGCATCAATTATTTCTTCCGGATCATCCTGCCATTTTGTGTCGACCATGAAGTATTCAATACCAGCCCTTACAAAGTCATCAACTTTTCCAATCAAGGTTAACGGAACGCTGTTATATATAAGCGTTAAACGTCTTTCTCGTTCTATATTAAAATAAACACCTTTTCTGTCCTTTAATGAATATTTGCTTTTGTAGCTGCAATTATCACAGTCATGTAGATTCTTGCAGTTTTTAATTAATGACATGGGGCAGTTTTTCATAACCATAAGCTGTACATACTCATGAGCGACAATTTCAGACTTGATTGAAGAATACTTATTAATTCCTTCCATATCTCTGATGTTGGCTTCTACTGAAAAAGTAAAGCCTTCAGCTCCTCCTTCTTCTAACAGCCTTGCTGAGAAGGTATTGATAACATTAAAAAACTGACCGCAGTGCAGCTTTAATTTACTGTTTTCCTTAAAGAAATAAAAGCTGCCAACATTATTTACACAAACGCCATCAAAAATCTCCTCATAAAGCTTCATGTTATCCTTCAATGTTTTGTATTGCGCCTTGGAAATTATATTTGGAAGCCACAGGTATTTTTCCTTTATATCCAAATCTTTAAATAATTCAATATTCAAATAATACGGTATATAAATTCTTTTCACCTTGACCTTATCGGCTAAATTTATTTCATCATCACTGTTAATTTTCAGACTCAATTCAGGCTGTTTTTCATCCTGAATTTTTTCAAACGAAAAAGTCTCGTCACGTGTTATATTTTTAATTTCTTCCCTGTTATAATTAACAGTGCCCATTTTATAAAGTAATTCTGTGGCATCTCTTCTTAATTGGTTTAATGTGCTCTTTCTTACAAATACATTTTCATCTAATACAATATCCAGCTTGTTCAGTTCATATATGCTGTTTCCAAGCTTATTGAGCTGCTCCTTTATCATATCTTCTGTGACAGCATTTTTAAGACTTGTTTCGCATGGTTCTACGCTCTTGACAGCTGCTATATGCTTGCCGTCTGAAGCTTTAAGCTCTGCCTGTTCTCCAACCCTGAGAATCAGGCTGAAATCAATTTTATTTCTTCTGAAATCAGAAAACTCCTGTATTATATCCTTTGTTTCTTCCTGAATTTCATCAATATTTGCTCCCTTTGTCCCTGAGCTGGTTTTAGCAAGCATTTCATCATCCTTGGACGGTTTGAGATAGCTGTTGGTATACCCTCTGCTAAATGTTGCCTTGGCTCTTTCCTCCAGTTTTTTATAATCTGATTTTTTACCTGCATAATAATCATCTATTATCTGCCTGTAATATTCCACAACCAGAGAAGTGTACTCAGGTCCTTTCATTCGTCCTTCAATTTTAAATGTGGCAATACCTGCTTCAATAAGCTCTGTTATAGTTTCTCCGGCAATAAAGTCCTTTAAGCTTAATACAGGCACCGCACCAAAATCCTCTGTTTCTACCTTTTTTTCTTTATCATAAAAGCTGTAGCTTAATCTGCAGGGCTGGGCGCATTTCCCTCTGTTGCCGCTTCTTCCTCCGAGAAAACTTGACATGTAGCATTGACCTGAATAGCAGGTGCATAATGCTCCGTGAATAAATATTTCCAAATCCGTGTTTGTATTTTTCACAGCTGTCTTGAGCTGTTCCAAAGACATTTCTCTTGCCATTATAACCTTATTTATATCATATTGCTCATAGAATTTAACACCGTATTCATCATATACGGCGGCTTGCGTGCTTATATTAACAGGCAAATCAGGTATAAATTTTTTTATTAAATACAGCATTCCCAAATCCTGAACAATTACCGCATCCACATCATTTTCATACAAGAATATGGCATAATTCAAAGCATCAACAATTTCTGTATCCTTAAGCACAATGTTTATGGTTACATATACCTTTACATTTTTGTTATGTGCATATGAAATAATAGATTTAATTTCTTCATTATCAAAGTTTTGTGAATTCAATCTTGCGTTAAATAGCTTTCCGCCCAGGTACACCGAATCTGCTCCGCTGTTGACTGCGGCATAAAAGGATTCTATGCTTCCTGCCGGTGCTAAAAGTTCTGCTTTATGTTTCATGTTTTCTCCTGTTTTTCGCAGGCTCCATAAGCAATATGGATTGCACTGCATACTGTCTGCCGTCAGCTATAAAAAGAACGCAAATGCGCGTTCCTTGTAATAATTCGTATTCTGATACTGATAATCTGAAAATTTTTGTCACTTATGACTTATGTATGTCAATTGGACGTTTCCTCCTCAAGAAGCTCTAATAGTTCTCTGTTGTCCTTTTTAAGCTTGTCGATTTCCAGTTGGTTCTGGAAATTTTCTGCTTCCCTGCGATTTAGTTTTTCTTGAAGCTCATTAAATCTGTTGATTAAATTTTCCTTATCATTATTTATCTCTAACAATTCTTCAAGATATTTTTCCTTTTCATCATTAATCATATCATATTTTTTCTTTAATACTTCGGCATTATTTTTATATTCTGCAACTGTCTTATCTTTATTACTGATGATTTCATCTTTTTCATTTAATTTATTTTGTAGTGCATTAATTTTATTATTCAGCGAATCAATTTCCTTTGATTTGGATTCAATTATTAAATTTAATTTTTGATGGTCATCATTTATATTATACAATCTTTGAGTTTTATCCTCATTTGTGCTTTTTAATTCTCGTATAGTTCTTTCAAGCTGTGCAACTGTCTGCTCTCTTTCGTTAAGCTTAAGCTGAAGCTTTGAAATTCTTCCATTCAGGCTGCTCTTGGTATTGTTCATGAAGCTTATTTCTTTAGTGAAATTCTCACGTTCATTTCTAAGCTCATCACATAGTTCATCTAATTCCTCGTTCTTATTTTTTAATTCATTTATAAGTATTTCACTCTTTAAAAGCTGTTGCTCCTGTTCGTTTATTTTATCCTGCAGCTTTGAAATTTGAGAATTCAGATATTCCCTGTCACTATCTCTGGCAAGGAGCTTCTCTCTATAGCTTTCTTTTTCAAGATTTGCCTCTGATGACTTGTTTACAGCTTCGTCCATTTTTAGCAGGGCATTTTCTTTTTCTTCTTTTAAAAGCTGTATTTCATCACATATTTCTTTTTTATAATCATTAACTTCATTTGTAAGCTTTATATATTTATCAACAATAACAAAGGAGGACAGTATTAATTTGTCCATTTCATTAAATCTTTTATTTGAATTTGCTATTATATTAATTTGATCATTTATAATAGTTTCTATATGTTTAACGTATTCGGGACTTTCATCAGTTTTAACATTGTACTTTTTTTCACCAATAACTATTTCTACTTTATTCATAATCAAATCCCCTTTATTTTTCTTTTGATTTAGAATTATTTATATTAACACCTTATTTTTATGTGCAAAATTTTCAATTATATATTTATATTAAAGTATAATGCTTAAAATTTCAATAGGAAATAATATATTTTAAATTTATTTTTCATTTTTGTAATACATTCATTCTTGAAACGTTATTATTGACAACATCCTTTTTATTCAATATAATTTTGATAATGATTATCATTTTACAAAAGGAGTGTTTTCACTGTATACTTTAATTTCCAAATATCAAAAGTTTGCAAATTTAAAGCTTTATATTTTCAAAAATAATACCATAGATTATCCACTTCCTTATGATAAAAAAACATCTGAACGCATACACAAGGATCTTGAGGTTTTAGCTCATGGCAGTGATATAAAAGCACATGAGTTTATTGTACATGCAGTTTATCCTCAATGCTATATGATTGTTTGGCGAAATTTTATTAACAGTCAAAATGAATGCTTAATTTTTTCTGAAGTTCTTTTTGTTATTGAGACAGATATAATTCAACCCGTCATATGCTGCGAGAAATGTAACAGAATTATTGACACCTCATCTTTTAAAATAGCAGATCATACGTATATGCAGCTTGCAGGACAATATCTCTTATACTTATTCAAATACAGCGATGCAAATATCTCATATAAATACTCGACACGCATTATTCACGACAATCATGGCTGCAACAGTGTATGCAAGGATACTATAATGAGTGAAATTGATATGGATTATTCAGCTTCTGTTGTAGATCAGCGAATTAAAGCCACAGCTAAAGCAATTTCAGTCGCAGATTATGACTATGCTAAAAAACAATATCAATATCTTCTTGAATATTTAAAAAAACCACACCACCAGCTCCCCATGGAAAAGATTATATTATCTCAATTTACACAAATCATTACTTCGCTTACTTATGAATTGAGTCATCTTCTTCCTCACATAACTGATAACCTCTTTCATATGCTTCATATTACTATTAACGAATTTATGAAAAAAAGGCATTTTAACGAACAAATTATTTTTGCTCAGGACTTACTGGACACTCTATATAAAATGATACAGCCAAATTTGGTGTCAACATCTTCTTATACCGTCCAGCAAATGCTGCAAATTATTCATATTGATTATGCTTCAAAGATAACGCTTAAAGGATTAGCTTCTCAGCTTAATATTCAGGCTTCTTACTTGTCTAAGCAATTTAAAAAAGAGGTAGGAACTTCATTTAGCTCCTACCTCATGCAATATCGTTTAAAAAGGGCTGTACTTTTAATGGATGAAACATCCTATTCTCTTACAAACATTGCAATTGCAGTTGGTTTTGACACCAGCACATATTTTGCTACATGTTTTAAAAAATATTATCAAATGTCCCCAAGCGAATATAAGATAAAGCATATCAGATAACCGAATATTTTTTCTGCACAGGATCCTGTATTGCCAGAATTCTTTTATCTAGTATTTCGCCTGCCGTTCCCGAAGCTACAACCTGCCCTTTATTTAGTTGAAGCACACGGTCAGCGATTTTTCTTGCTAAATACAAATCATGAGTAATATAAACCATAGCATATCCGCTTCTGGTTTGTAAGCCTTTTAACCTACGAATTAAATTTGCCGCATTTGAAGAATCCAGCATTGCGGTAATTTCATCGGCTATAATAAGTCTGGGCTTCATCACAAGTGCCCTTGCTATAGCAATTCGTTGTTTTTGTCCGCCGCTTAAAAATCCGGTTTTAGAATTCAGAAAGTCGTTATCTGATGGCAATTGAACCTTTTCCAGAACCTCTATCATCTTTTCATTCAGCATTTGCTGTGTCAAATTCAATTTTAAAAGCATCGGCTCCTTAATAACATCCTTTACTGTCCACATAGGATTCATGGCAGATGACGGATCCTGTGATATCATTTGAATTCCATTTTCCCTTCTCCCCCAGCTTTTCATACAGTTAGTTTCTCCATCAAATTCAACATCCCCTATATTCATGTGTTCGAATCCGGACAAAATAGATGCCAGTGTGGATTTTCCTGAACCAGACTCACCGATTATCGCCAAACTCTCGCCCTCCAGCACATCCAAGCTTACATTTTTCACTGCGCATATCTGATGTTTGCCGACTGTGTAAATTTTAGTAATATTTTTTGCAGTAAGTAATCTTGCAATGCCTCCTCTTTTGCAGGCCACCTCATGTGTTTCGTTAAAAGGTAATGAAATAGGTTCATAAGACCTGCATTCTTCTCTTGCCTGGAAGCATCGGCTATAAAACGGGCATCCCATTTTACAGCAATCCCTGATTTTTTTTGGTATACCCCAAATATCCTTATATGGATCCATTTCCCATGACGCACTTAGTAAACCTTTGGTATAAGGGTGTTTAGGTGAATTAATAACTGATTTAATATCCCCGCATTCCAAATGATATCCGTCATACAGAATATGAACATATGAACATAGCGCCTCAATTATTTTCATTTCGTGCGATATTACAATCATGCCAAATTTATGTGCTAGCTGCATCCTTTTTAACAATCTGACAACATGAAATTTTGATTCCGAATCCAGGGACATTGTCGGTTCATCCACAATCAATAGCTCAGGCTCACATGCCAAGGACATTGCAATCAATACCTTTTGCCTCATACCTCCTGAAAGCTGATGCGGATATGCTTCCCACCAAATTTTATCCAGTCCGACCTCCTTTAATAAATATTCCGCCTTTTTTTTTGCTTGACTGTTGTCTAATTGCAAATGTTCAATCATCGGCTCAGCAATTTGTTTATATATTTTAATTCTTGGATTTAATACATTTAATGAATTTTGGAAGACTATAGCTATTTTTTCCCATCTCAAATTTTTCCACACTTTTTGATTTTCCCAGCTTATGACTTGCTGGTCATAAATCATAATGCCTCCAACTTGGGCTTTTTGTTTAATCAGACCCATTATTGCATGGGCAATGCTTGTTTTCCCGCTCCCTGACTCTCCTATAATTCCAATGGTTTCTCCTTGATGGACTACCAATTGTACATTTTTAATTGCCTTTGTTTCGGCATCATTATATTGTATGGATAGATTTTTTAATTCAAGAATTTTTTTCATTTCTTACACTCCTGTTACTTCTTATGATATAACCCTCTTTTTCTCTGCCAAGAAGCATTAACGAGAGAATTAATCCTACCAGTGCAATCAGCGGAGACAACACCCACCACTTCCAAAAGGGTGTATAGAAAATACCGGAAAAAGACATGGCTCTATTCAACATCATTCCCCAGCTTTTTGATATAGGATTTGAAATTCCAAGATAAGCAAGACTGGCTTCCATTACTATACTGCGGCTCATGATTTTTATAAAAGATAACCCCAATAATTCTTTCAAACTCGGTAAAAAATGCTTAATAAGAATGTTCCAGACTGAAGCGCCAATATTTTCAGAATAGCGAATATAGTTCTCGCTTTTTATAAACAACACCCGTGCTCTTATTATTCTTGCTGTGTGAGTCCATGACATCAATGCCAAAACAATTACTAATGTAATATAGCTTGAGCCCAGAAATGCTCCCATCAATATCAGTAAAATCATTTGAGGCATACTTGTCACAATATCGCATATACCCATCAAAACGGCATCTGCTTTTCCTCCGATATATCCGGATAATACCCCTACCCCCACACCAATCGAAACCGCTAAAGCGGCGCTCGCCGCACCAATAATCAGGCTTGATCCTCCGCCATGACATATTTGAGCAAAAATATCAATTCCCAAATCATCTGTTCCTAAAAAGTGCTCTAAAGAGGGAGTCTCAAGTGAACCACCGCTGGGTATCATATGCTTGGTTGAGCCTGTTAATTTATAAATGGAAAAGGTTAAAATAACCATCCATAAATATAGTTTATAAAGCATCACACAACCTCTTTCTTATTAGCTTTTTTAAATATCAAGTCTGCAATAAAATTAAAAATTAGCACAAAGATTGCCACATAAAAAAATATTCCCTGTATCATTACATAATCTCTTAAGCTGACAGCTTCGCGCATCAAACGCCCAATACCGGGATAAGCAAACACATTTTCTACTAATACCGCTCCGCCAAGCATCATTCCCATTTGCATAAAAATTTTTGATACTATCGGAGAAAATGCATTTAAAAGTGCATGATGTATTAATATCTTCCATTGACTCAGACCTTTAGCGCGAGCAGTCTGAATGTATGGCTCCCTTAATATACCAATCATACTCTGTCTGCTCAGGAGAAAAAAATCTCCAAGGCTGGTTAAAATCAAGACAGTACCTGGCAGTATTGCATGTTTCAGATAATCCATAATCCATATCCCCGTACTGCTATGCTCAGCAAAGGGTGTGATTCCCCCTGATAGGGGGAACCATCTCAGCTTTGCAGCAAATATAAAAAGCAACAACAGACCTAATATAAAATCCGGAATCTCAGATATAACTGTCATAATTCTTACAAGAATTCCATCCAGATGGCGAATATCATTTTTTGAATATGCCGAAAGCATGCCCAATAAAGTTCCTGATAAGCTGCTTACAACCAACGCGCTTATGACAAGGAACAAAGTCCAGGCAATTCGCTCAAAAACCATTTCTGTCACAGGTCGGTTATAATATATGCTTTTACCAAAATCGCCCTTTAAAATATTTGATATGTAGTCTGTAAACTGCCTGAGCATTGTTTTATCCATGCCATAATAAGAACGATAATGTTGAATTTGTTCCTCTGTCAAGGTTACTATAGTTGACCCATCTTCTACAGACAAAAAATCAAATGGATCACCCGGCATAATTCTTGGCATAAAGAAATTAATTATTAATATTACGAAAAGTGTGACCAATGTCTTTCTCATGGTTCTACTCTAAAAGTAAGTAAGATAATTTATTATGATCTAGTTTGCTGTGATCAAACCTCGCATACCAACCATCATAATAATCCTGTCTATATACAAAATTATCATTAACACTGAATAATAGAATCATTGGAACCTCATCAGCAATGATTTCCTGCATTTCAAACAATATATCCTTGCGTGATTCATCCAGTGTAATTGCCTGCTCGGCTCCCAGCCTGAAAAGACCCTCATTATAATATCCAATAATTGTAGCAGCACTTAAGGCAGTTGAATTAGGAGAAAAGCTGCCGTATATGCTTCTCAGATAATCCGGGTCCCCGCCCATACCTCCGGAATTAATCAGAAGCAATTCATAATCGCCTGTTTTTACAGCCTGATCTCTTGTTTTTGCTTCAACGCTTTCTATAATAGCTGTTACACCGACTTTTTCCAGGTCAAGCTTTATCAATTCTGCTATTTTTACCTCAGCAGAAGTATTTCCTGTCAGAAGCTTCAAGCTGAGTGTTTTTCCATCTAATAATTCCTTACTCTTATCAACAGAATAAGTATAATCATTGATAGCAGAATTGTACCATTTGCTGTTTTCCGGAACATATCCCATGCTGCTTACCACACCTGAGCCTCTTGCTATTTTATCAACCAAAGCTTGTCGGTCAATTGCATAGGCAATTGCTTGCCTTAACTTAACATCCTGCAATATTTCCACCCTATCCATATTCATCATTAAGCGGTAGCTATGATATGAAGGAAGTGTTCTGACAGTAAACTGAGAATCACCTTTATACCGTTCAAGTAAATCCGACGAAACATTAACCAAATCAATTTCCTGATTTTCAAAAGCCAGAACAGAATCACTTACGGGCACCCATTCAATTGCTTCAACAGCAGGCTTTGGCCCCCAATATTTATCAAATGCAGCATACCTGTATTCTCCTTTAGATGCATCATAATGTTCCATAACAAATGGACCTGAACCGATAGCTGCATCCTCCCCATCATAAGCAAGAGGCTCCTCGATATTTTCCCAAATATGCTTTGGAAGGATTCTGGTTCCTCCTAATCTGGCAAGGTTCGTGTTATCAATACCAGTTACAATAATATTAAATGTGTTTTCCCCCGTCTTTTTAACTTCTTCAACAATAAATTCCCCATTAATATGCAAATCATCAACAACAGGTGTATGTTGCTCATAGTATTTAAATGTGAAAATTACATCTTCTACACTCAACGGTTCATAATCATGCCAAAAAGCATTTTCAACAAGTGTAAAACTATAAATCAGCCCGCTTTCATCAACTGACCACTCAGAAGCCAGCCATGGTATATATCCTTCAGAATCAATTTCCAATAGTGAATCATACAGCAGCTGCATTTTTGAATTTCCTGGTCCGCGCGTCAAGTGTCTGAATGGATTTGGCAGTCCGGTATCTGAACCTGCCAGCCTTACAATTGGTCTTTCAATCCCTGTATCAGAAATTTCATCCGCTTCATCCATCATATTTTTATTTATTATATTTTCATCTGTGTTTTCAGCATCCACCTGGGATGTTTCACCTCCGGAACAGCTGACAGTTAATAAACTAAAACAAATCAGTAACCCGATTAATATTTTTCTCTTCATATCAATTACCTCCTATTTCCCATAATAATAATGCTGTTACATTTTTATTTTGTATTGTGCAAATATCATCAGCTGCATAAGACTCAATTGCTTTATTAAGCAGATCTGTATTCACTTCCTTATATTTTGGGATATTGGCATATTTCTGTTTTGCCTCCTCCAATGACATTATTACTTCTCTTTTTTCGCTAAAAATGCGTATCTCAGGTGTATACCCCTTTTCCCATAAATATATAAATGTATCTTTAACCATGGAGCGGTCGTTATGAGGATCATACCTTTTTTCTTTTTTTACGTCTGTATCCTCAGTTTCATGTCCTAAATAAGAATTAATGAAAGTAGTCAGCGAGTCATCTGATAAAACAAATTGATTAATCGCACAATATTTATTTGAAAATCTCATCATTTTATTGACGCCCTCTTTTTCTCTCACTGCAGGGCACATTGACGCAAATACTAAATCAAATTTTCCCTTGATTTGATCCGTTTCATTATCATGACCCCAATCAGCCTTTATAAACCTGATATTATCTAACCCATGTTTATCTGCATTTTCCTTTGCATAACCCAGCATATTATTAGATATGTCTGTCATAAGCACATCCTCAATATTGCCGGCAAATAGTAACGCATACCTTCCGGCACCGCCTCCGACATCTAAAACACTGGTTATTTCAGGACACCTTATAAGAATATAATCAATTATTTCCTTTGGCAGCTTTTGTTCCTTGCTTAATTGATTATGATTAAAATCATGAGCTCTTGTATCCCATCTGCTTTCCTGCTCTATAGAATTCATACAATTACTTGATTTGCTTTCCATATTATTTCTTCCTTTCTTTTTCATCTATTGATAATGATAATCATTATCAATAGATGCGACATTAAAAATACTATACTTCCTTTAAATTTTATATACTTAAATAAAAACATTAAAAAAGGCATTCAGCTATCTGCCAAACACCTTTGCTGCTTCTATTAATTCTTTAAATAAACTGCTATACACAGGATATTTTTCATACATAACTTCAGGGTGCCACTGAACACCTACTACAAAATTAAAATTAGTTGATTCTATACCTTCAACAATTCCATCCTTGGCAAATGCAGTTGCAACGAAACCCTCAGCAATGTCCTTTACAGCCTGATGATGATATGAATTGGTTTTTATTTCATTTGTATTTAATATTTCAAATAATTTTGTATTGTCTCTTATTGATATGCTGTGATGCTCATAGCCGCCAAAATTCAAACTGGGGCTATGATTGTTGGTTCCGGATCTTTGAGTATATATATCCTGATACAATGTTCCTCCTGCAGCCACATTTATCAACTGCATTCCCCTGCAAATACCAAGTATTGGCATATTGGCAGCTGCTGCCTTTTTATACAGCTTTATTTCAAATTCATCTCTGTCGAATTCAATTTCCCCGAGCTCTCTTATAGGTTCTTCGCCAAAAATTAAAGGATTTATGTCATTTCCTCCGGTAAAAAATATCCCGTCAACCATTTCTACATACCTGTCTATTATTTCTTCATTATCTGTAATCGGGAGCATAATGGGTATTCCTCCATTATATGCGATTGCATTTAAGTTTGCTTTATTAACCTTTTCATATGTATTGTTGCTATCTAGTTCCTGAATAATTGTAACACCGATAACTGGCTTCATTGATTAATTCCTCCATGCTGCTTTTATTTCATCAGCAATGCTTTTTGCATCAAGCTTGTTTTCCATTAACAGTTCATCTACAGAGCCATGCTTTATAAATTTATCCGGCAGTGTTTTTAACGTAACCTCCACTGAATTCGGGATAATATCTTTTATAAACATTGCTGTGCCAAATAATGGTCCTTCGTTTATTATAACTGCTTTTTTTGTTTTATTGACAGAATTCAAAATTAATTCCTTATCTAAAGGCTTTATAAATCTTAAGTTTAAAACCTCTGCGTCTATTCCTGCAGCTTTAAGCATTTCTCTCACGTGAAGTGCAGTATTGACCATACTGCCGGAAGCAACAAGAGTTATATCATTGCCTTCTGCAGCAACATACCCCTTTCCTAGCTCTATCTTATTATTGCTGTTGTTAATATTATTTATTGAACATCCCCTTGGGTATCTCAACGCAATCGGTCCGTCAAATTCGTTTACTGCATATTCAATCATGCTTTCAAATTCTACATAATCAGCAGGAGCCATAACAGTCATATTTGGTATCTGAATTAAAAAAGCTTCATCAAAAACTCCCTGATGTGTTTCTCCATCATTTCCAACCAGACCTGCTCTGTCAACTGCTAAAACCACATGAAGATTTTGCAGAGCCACATCGTGAATAACCTGATCATAGGCTCTTTGTAAAAATGATGAATACAATGCAACCACAGGTACTATTCCGTTCACTGCAAGTCCTGCAGCCATGGTCACCGCATGCTGCTCGGCTATCCCCGCATCAAAAATCCTGTCAGGATGTCTTTTTGCATATCCGCTTAGTCCTGTTCCATCTGTCATTGCAGCGGTTATTGCAACAACATTTGTATTTTTATCTGCAATTTCAGTGAGCTTTGCTCCAAAGACCTCTGAATATGACGGTACATTTGACTTTTTTATTTTTTCTCCTGTCACTACATTGAAAGGATTAACTCCATGAAATTCATTTGGTCTTTTTTCTGCATATGTATAGCCCTTTCCCTTTTTTGTTATAACATGCATTATTAGCGGACCTTCTATATTTTTAGCTGCCTTGAAGGATTCCATAAGCTCCTCGATATTATGTCCGTCTATCGGTCCCATGTATGTTAACCCCAGCTCTTCAAAGAGCATACCGGGCACAACCATTTTTTTAATTCCATCCTTGGCTCTTTTTAATAATGATTTAATTGTTTTTCCGCCTACAGGTAAACCATTCAGCAATTTTTCAACATCTTTTTTTGTTGTCAGGTACCTTTCATCTGTTCTCACCATGCTCAGGTAATGAGACAGGCCTCCTACATTGGGAGAAATTGACATCTCATTGTCATTTAAAACTATTATAAGTTTTGTGTTACTTCTTCCTGCATCATTTAATGCTTCAAAAGCCATACCTCCGGTCAGTGCTCCGTCACCAATCACAGCCACAACCTCATAATTATCCTTTTTTAAATCTCTTGCCCTGGCCATACCTATTGCGGCAGAAATAGAAGTGCTGCTGTGTCCGGTGTCAAATACATCATAAATACTTTCAGAACGTTTTGGAAATCCGCTTAATCCATTGAGCTGCCTTAATGTTAACATTTGATTTTTTCTGCCTGTAAGAATTTTATGTATATATGATTGATGTCCGACATCCCATATTATTTTATCTTCCGGAGTATTCAATGCATAATGAAGAGCGATTGTTAATTCAACCACTCCTAAATTTGAAGCCAGGTGACCTCCTGTTTTTGATACGCTGTCTAGTATGTATTCTCTAAGCTCTGCGCTGAGAGTCTTTAGTTCATTTATATTTAATTTTCTTAAATCCTGCGGTGAATTTATACTGTCCAAATAATTCATCATTACTCCTCAATTACTGTAATAAAATCATTATAATTATATATTGTTTAAATAAATATGTCAAAACGTAATTATTTTATTGCCTTTGTTGAAAATTCTACTGTACTTTTTTAATAGAATGTTATATCATATTGAGTATATTTAACCGATTTATACATCATTTATTGATAATGGGATAACCTATTGTCCTATGTCAATAAGCAATAAGTTATGGAATATTAAAATATAAATTAGGGATTTTAGTAAGGGAGGTAATTATGAGCAAAAAATGGGTTTATTTATTTAAGGAAGGTAATGCTTCACAAAAAGATTTATTAGGAGGTAAAGGTGCAAATTTATGCGAAATGACCAACATAGGTCTTCCGGTTCCTCCGGGATTGACAGTTACTACAGAAGCATGTACAGAGTTTTATGTACAAGGAAAAAAATTGTCAGATGAAATAATTAGTCAAATAAAGTCAACCTTAGCAATTTTAGAAAAACAAACTGAAAAAAAATTTGGAGATGCTGAAAATCCTCTGCTGGTATCTGTACGCTCCGGAGCTAAATTTTCAATGCCGGGTATGATGGATACTATATTAAACCTTGGTTTAAATGACAACACAGTTGCCGGCATGGCAGAAAAAACAGGAAATCTTCGTTTTGCATATGACAGCTACAGAAGATTTATACAGATGTTCGGCGATGTAGTATTAGGAATATCAAAACATAAATTTGACAGCATACTTGACGAAACCAAAGAAAATAACGGATATAAATATGACACTGAACTTAGCGCTGATGATTTAAAATTTATTGCAGATGAATTTAAAAAAATCTATAAGGAAGAAACAGATACAGAATTCCCTCAGGACCCTGAAACACAGCTTTTAATGGCTGTTGAAGCAGTATTCAGATCATGGAACAATCCAAGAGCAATTACATACAGAAACTTATATGACATTCCTCACAGCATAGGAACTGCCGTAAATGTTCAATCCATGGTATTCGGAAACATGGGAGACACCTCGGGAACAGGAGTTGCATTTACCAGAAATCCTTCTACCGGTGAAAAAAAAGTATTCGGAGAATTTTTAATCAACGCTCAAGGCGAGGATGTTGTTGCGGGTATCAGAACACCTCTGGCTATTGACAAATTAAACGAAGTTATGCCTGACATATACAAACAATTTATTGAAGCAGCTAATACTTTAGAGCATCATTACAAAGATATGCAGGATATTGAATTTACAATTGAAGAAGGAAAATTATATTTCCTCCAGACACGTACGGGAAAAAGAACGGCCGAGGCAGCTTTGAGAGCAGCAGTTGAAATGGTTGATGAAAACCTGATAACCAAAAAGGAAGCGGTAATGAGAGTTGAACCTAAATCTTTAGATCAGCTGTTACACCCTAAGTTTGATCCTGAGGAATTACTGAAGGCAACTCCGATTGCTAAAGGACTTCCTGCTTCGCCCGGAGCTGCTACAGGAAAAATTTATTTCAATGCTGAGGACGCTGTTGCTGCTGCAAACAGAGGTGAAGCTTCAATACTTGTAAGAAAAGAAACATCCCCTGAAGATATAGAAGGCATGAACAAGGCAAAGGGTATTCTGACCTCCAGAGGCGGTATGACTTCTCATGCGGCTGTTGTTGCAAGAGGAATGGGAAAATGCTGTGTTGCCGGTTGTGAAGCAGTACATGTTAATGAGTCTAAAAAAATAATGACAGTTAAAGGCGTAGAGTACCACGAAGGAGATTATATATCACTGGATGGCAGCACAGGCAGTGTTTATGACGGAAGCTTAAGAACCGTTGAAGCCAACATATCAGGAAATTTCGGGAAATTGATGGAATGGGCTGATGAGTTCAGAAATCTTAACATCAGAACAAATGCAGATACTCCTAAGGATTCTGAGACAGCCGTTAAGTTTGGAGCAGAAGGTATAGGTCTTTGCAGAACAGAACACATGTTTTTTGAAGAAAGCCGTATATTTTCAGTACGTAAAATGATTATCTCAGAAACAGTTGAACAAAGAGAAAAAGCACTGGCAGAAATACTTCCGATGCAGAAAAATGACTTCAAGGGAATCTTTAAGGTAATGGGAATTCGTCCGGTAACCATAAGATTATTGGATCCTCCGCTGCATGAATTCATACCTACTGAAGAAGAGGATATAGTTGCGCTTGCCGCTGACATGAATGTTGATTTATCAAAATTAAAGGATACAATCAACGGTCTTCATGAATTTAACCCGATGCTTGGCCACAGAGGCTGCAGACTTGCAATATCTTATCCTGAAATAGCAAGAATGCAGACAAAGGCTATAATAGAAGCAGCCATAGAAGTTTCAAATGAAGAGAATATTACTATAGTTCCTGAAATAATGGTTCCGTTGGTAGGCAAAAAGGAAGAGCTTGAAATACTAAGAAAGCTTATAATTGAAGTTGCCGAGGAAACTAAAAAGCGAATGAATTCAAATTTAAGCTACCTGGTTGGAACTATGATTGAGATTCCAAGAGCATGTGTAACAGCTGATGAAATTGCAGAGTATGCAGATTTCTTCTCATTCGGCACAAATGATTTAACTCAGATGACATTTGGGTACTCAAGAGATGATGCCGGTAAATTCCTGGAGGATTACAAGGAAGCAGGAATCTTAGAACAGGATCCGTTCCAGAGCATTGACCAGGTCGGCGTTGGCAAATTAGTTGAAACTGCTGTCAAGCTTGGCAAAGGTGCTAAAGAACATCTTCATCTGGGAGTTTGCGGAGAGCACGGCGGAGACCCTGCATCCATAGAATTCTTCCACAAAACAGGACTCGACTATGTATCCTGCTCACCCTTCAGAGTACCTGTAGCAAGATTAGCGGCAGCTCAGGCAGCCATTAAAAATCAAAAATAATAGAAATCGAACTTAAATACTTCGGCACAGAGAAATCTGTGCCGTTGTGCGTTTTTCACGAAAAAACTTCGCACAGGAGGAAATGTTTTAAGCTGATTTATTTGTTATACTGAAATCACCACGTGGAAAGGAGAGGGTTCATGCAGACATCAGATATTATAAAATCCGGTATTACCTATATTGAGCAAAATTTGAAAACCGATATCATCATTGAGGAGCTTGCGAACATGGCGGGCTATTCCGTATGGCATTATCATCGTCTGTTTGCACAGTCCACGGGAATGTCCGTATCTGCCTATATCGTCAAGCTGCGGCTTAATCGGGCATTGAGTGAAATAGCCGGCGGCCGGCGAGCTATTGATGTAGCTTTGGAATATGGTTTTGATACTTATGCTGGATTTTATAAGGCGTTTGTTCGAATGTACGGCGGCTCTCCGAAAAAATATCTGTCTAAATCGGAGGTTTCAGTTATGTTTACAGAAAAGGAATTGCGGGAAATTCTTGCAAATTGGAACGTGCAGCAGGATTTGCCGATACTTGATGTTTACACCATGGATGGTACAAAAATTTCAGGAAATGTGTGGTCCATAGGTGAGGATTATATCCTTAAAACAGGCAGCCGTGAAAGGATGCTCACGAATCTAAGTGTGGCAAAAGCGCTGGCAACGCAGGGATTCTCGGCATCAACGCCGATTCCTGCTAAATCCGGTGAGGAATATCTGGATAGAGGGCAACTCGTTGTATTGACACGGGGCATCAAAGGTAATCCACTTTCTAAATCAGACCGTTTCGGTGAAAGCCGCCGTGAATTCGGCAAAAAATACGGCGAGAGCATCGCCCGGCTTCATAGGGCATTGAGTGTGATTGAATCTGAAATACAACCATATGAACAGAATTTATACACTCATGTAACCGGATGGGCATTGCCGGAGGTCAGAAAACAAAATATACAATTCAATATGGTATTGCCGGATGCATTTTTTGAAGATTATATCAATAATTTCGGCGTTTTGTATGATAAGCTGCCGAAGCAGTTGATTCACCGCGACCCTAATCCCTCCAACATTCTGTTTGAGGTTGGTGAAGTGACAGGATTTATTGATTTTGATCTGAGTGAGCGTAATGTCCGCTTGTGGGATCCTTGTTATTGTGCTACCGGTATATTGAGTGAATGGCGCAGAATTGACGATATATATGAAAAATGGACTGATGTTCTGGAGGGCATCATACACGGATATGATAATGTGAATCCGCTGACGTTTGAGGAAAAGCAAGCGATATTTTATGTGATTTGTTCAATTCAAATGATTTGTGCAGCATACTTTGAAGGTGCAGACGATTATAAAGAATTGGCGAAAACAAGCAGAGAAATGTTAAGATTCATTTGGGAGAATGAAATTAATATTCGGAAGATTTTGGCATGAGATGCCGGGCATAAAGAAAAAATAAAGGGGCAGTCGGGAAATAGCCCCCTAAGAAAAACACTACCAGAATAAAAAGGTAGTGTTTTTTTGCAAAAAAAGAAAAAAGATGGCTAACGACAACCACTTTTTC
>JAEXUD010000030.1 GCA_023453025.1 Bacillota bacterium | reverse complement strand
GTGTTTTTCTTAGGGGGCTATTTCCCGACTGCCCCTTGTCATTAATCTGAACCTGCCATATTGGCAGGTTTTTAATATAAATTATGTTACTTTAGTTTGATTATCTGCTTTCTTCAAACTTTCTGACAAGCTTAACAAATAATTCAGGAACTTTTAACATATTTTCCGGAGTTTCTACATATGAAATACGGAACTGAGTACTTCCCGGATTTTTCTCACCTTTAGCAATGTCGTAGAAGCCTTTCATTGGAGCAACCAATAAAGTTGTTTGAACTCCGTTTAAGTCTACAGCACCTTCTCCTGCACAGAACAATACGAAATCTATTGCATCAAATCCAGGTTTTACAACATTTCTTACATCAATAACTGTATATATCGAAGCATCAGGGCTTGAAACTATTAAACCAGGCTCTAAGTCCTTCAATCCTTTGGTTACTTTGAAAATCAAATCTTGGTAGTAATCACGAAGACTCTTGCACCAGCCTGCAATTTGTTCTTTACTTTCATGAGCCAATGCTCCAAATACATACTGTCCTATAGCATTTGCACAAAGATTAGCAGTATATTCAGCTGTACAACGATTACTAAATTCCGGGCTGTCAGTTACTATTGCACCTATTCTTAATCCGCATGCATTCCATACCTTTGATGCAGTTTCAATGCTTATTCTTCTGCCTTCGATTCCAGGTACTTCTTTATCAGTAATTCCCCAGATACTTACTAATTCGCTTCCTTCAACATAGAACAATTCACGATAAGCTTCGTCACTAACCATCCACATATTATATTTTACACACAGCCCGGCAAGACCTATTAAAGTTTCTTTGTCATATAGCTGTCCGGTTGGATTGTCATATGGTATAACAAGAAGCGCTCCCGGTTTATTAGCCTTTATCAATTCTTCAATTTTATCAAGCTCCGGAAGACCAAACTTTCCGTCTTCATTTAAGTGACGTTTTATTGTAGCGGTCTTTCTTCCTATTCTTTCTGCAAATGAAATGTAATTGGTATATGCAGGATCAATCATCATAAGTGGTTTCTCATCAGAGCCAGCAGGTCCGCAAACACCAAGCAATAATAATTCCATACTTGTTGAGCCGCCATCAGTTACTGTAACAAATAACTTACTTGTGTCAAATCCTTCGCACTTAAGAATATTTTTAAATGCCTCTTGAGTTTCATCAAACCCGCCGGTTGCAGTATATCTAATTACACCTTTATTAAATGGGCTTTCAGGAGCATCTAAGTTAAACATTCTTTTCATCATTGCAGGATTAGTCGGAAGTGAAACATTTCCGATACCTACATTGATAACAGCCTCAGGTTTAACCTTGCGTTCTGCGTACTTCATCTGTGCCAGTCTAACATCTGAAGGCATTCTTGATTCAAAATGTGCTGACAAAATTGGTTTACTCATTTATTAAAAACCTCCTAAAAATTATAATTATTGAGTAGTTTTAATTTATGTATTTGTGTTTCCACCTAGTTACCATTATAACGAAGTTTGTCTTTTTTGTCCATACATTTTGTAATATATTTGAACAGCGCAAGTGCTAAATTAACTTAGCAAATTTAAAGCAATACATAAATTCATTATTTAGTATTTGAATATTATAAAATTTTAAACATACTATACACAAAACCAAGTAAATTATTAAACTAAATTTGATGAATATATTTATATAATAATTCATTTAACATTTTAATTTATAAAACATAATATATAACATAGTCATAAACAAGGAGAAATCATGATTTCATATAATAACATTAGAAGTAATAATTCAAATCAAACACAAAGAAGAACCGATAACATCACAATAGGAAGAATGGCACCTGATTTTATTGCTCTTTCTACTCATGGGTATATCAGATTGTCAGATTACAGAGGAAAATGGGTTGTATTGGTCAGTAACCCTTCTTCATTTGGTGCAGTTTCTACTACAGAAATAATCAATGCTGCTCAAAATTATCCGGAAATACTTAAAAGAAATGCGGTTATTATCGGCTTAACCACGGATAATCTTTATGCCAATTTAGCTTGGGTATATGATATTTATCAAAAAACAGGCATAACCATTCCATTTCCAATCATAGCAGACAGTGAACTGGAAATATCCGAGCTTTATGGAATGCTTAATCCTGACAGAATGTATGGGGAAACTGTGAGAGACACCTTTTTAATAAACCCTTTTGGACGGATAATAGCAATTATCACCCTGCCGGTATCTACAGGAAGAAACGCTCAAGAAATGTTAAGAATATTGGATTCTATTCAAGTCAAGGAACAATACAATCTTAACACACCGGCAAATTGGCAGCAAGGCGGTCCTGTTTTAGCACCTAACCCAACTTCATATGACGAGCTTATAAATAGAGTCAATACCAGTGAAAGCCAAGGTTATTATTGTCCGTTTTGGTATGTATGCTATACCAATCTTCCACCTGAATCCAGTACATATGATACACAAAACGAAGTAAATGATTAAATTTTATTCATCTTCCAAAAATTTATCTGGACAGGTCTTAAATAATAAAATAAGAGGACGTATACGATCTTAAAAATAAGATCATATACGGTTAACATAAAACAAGTATGTGATGAAAGAAACCAGCACTCTGTATGACTTACTGTCGTTTGTCATTTATTGTTCCGTTTCCTGTAATATCTTGAAGGTTTCCATAATAATATGATATTAAATCCATAATACCATTATTTACAATTTTACCGGTATCATTATGAAGACTTCCTCCGTTATCAACATATATGTATCCATTGTTTTCTATGCTTCTATAGTTATCAAACTGCGTTCCTCGTTCAATGAGCAAATTTCCCTCTTTTTCTACAACAACATCACCGTAATTGTATGTATCTGTCATTCCCGAGGCAAACGTACCTCCACTTTTCACCGTAATTGTACCGTTATTTGCCAAACTTTTAAGCCCCCGGTCAAATGTGCCTTTTATTATCATTGCACCATCATTTATAATAAAGTATCCTAATGACACAAATTCTCCGTTTATGGTAAGCGTTGCCCCTTCCTTTATATAAATTATTGCATCCGGACCATTCTCACGATCAGCAAAGAACTCGCTTGTTATATCAATATCTGAACCGATTTGAATTACATTTATGTTTTTGCTGCCAGCTGCCTCCTGAAGTTCAGAAAGGGAGTAAACTACAGTCCCGCCGTCATTCTCTACGAAAAGATTTGCCGACTCATATTCAGACGGAGCAAATATTTTCACATCTATAAGTCTTTCAGCCAGGGTCTTTGTATCTCCTTTCAGCCTTGCCTCAAGTGATGACCATGATACAATCACAGCATCTTTGCGCAGGAAATTATTTGTGTCAACACTGTTGGGCAGAACACCGACAGATGCCGCAAATGTGTCAGGAGCATCCCATGTGAAATCTCCTGTTGAATCGCTATAATTAAGTGCACGTAGCATAAATGTCAGATACATATCTGAATCAGCATTTCCTGTACCAAATTCTGTCTCGGATATTCCTTTGGTGAGACCCTTTTCATAAGCATACCCGATATATTTGTCCGCCCATGATGCTACGTCTGTAAACGGGTGAGACCAGTTCCCGTTTAAAGCCTCCTGTTCTTGACCAAGCACGCGTATCAGCATGATCATCGCTTCCGTACGGGTAGGTGCCCTTTCAAGATCAAAATCGCTTGCTGATACACCCCTAAACAGTCTTAGTTGCTTAAGCCCTGACGCTTGTGTCTCAGCCTGAGGATTATTTATCCCATATGCAGGTACAATAAATGTACAGCTAAGTGCTGTAACCATAATGATAATAAAAATCCTTTTTATTTTTCTCTTCATAAGATGTTCTCCTTTTTAATTGCCATTTTTTTATTCACATCACTATTTTACAAGAGCCAAAAAGAAAAATGGTGGGCTAGAAGCCCACTTTTTGAAAAATTTTTATTTTCTTTCCTACTTCATTGCTTCAAAGACCCTGTCGGCATTAGCAAGCAAAATAGCCACCTCACCTTTTGATATGTCCTCCGGACGTCCCACTCCGGTGAGTATCCCTGTTTCCTCAGCAAAGGCAATCGCAACACGCACACCCGGATAATATCCATTATCATCCTTGAGTTTTGAATAATCTGAGACCTTGTCAACCCAATAAATTTTCACAGCTACATAAACCATAACATCCCTAGCAACATACTGTTCATCCCCCATCCCCCATGGAAGAAAGTTTTTTTCACTCTCATGCGGAGGACCCTCTTCTATCGGCAGGGCATTAACATAATCACTGTCATATCCGTATACGTCAATCAGAATCTTTTTTACAAACCCGATGTCTGCATAGTTTTCTGTGTCATCAAACAATTCTGTATCATATTTGACTTTCATATAAGAAACAGCCTCTTCCATTCTTTCCTCATCAGTCAAAACAGCTGGAATCATCCCTTCTCCAAACGGATTAAAATTAGTATACTGATGCCACTTTATACCCATAAATACGCAAAGAGCAATAGCCATGGCAGAACAAACGGTTACGAATGTCTTATATATCCTCTGTGACGTAGGATTCGCCTTCAACAAAGCTTTCTTCACCTCTTCAGCATTATTGAAGCGTTTTTTTGGGTCAAAAGCAGTGCACTTTTCAATAATGCGTCTTAGCGGTTTATATACACTGATGCTAGAATCTTCATCCTCACTTCCTGTTAACATAAATCGCATCAGGACGCCAAAAGCGTAAATATCAGCTCGGCAATCGGTCTGAGAGAAACCATATTGTTCTGGTGGTGCATATTTCCTCGTACCGAAAAACTGGGTATCATTCTCAGCTTTACTGTGATATATTCTTGAAATATCAAAATCAATCAGAGCGACCTGTCCGTTGTCTTTCACAATAACATTCTGAGGCTTTATGTCTCTGTGAATAACAGGCTCCTCCCGGTTGTGAAGGTAGATGAGAATATTGCAAAGCTGAAGAGCAATTTCTATAATATCCTTATTAGTCAGATTATTCTCTGATATATATTGGCTTAATGGTTTTCCATCAACATATCCACGAACAATGCAAATCATAGAATCATTCTGGAATTCATCAGCAAATTCAGGCAAGCCGCCGTGCTGCAGAGATCTTAGAATACTGCTCTCATGCACAAATGAATAAATACTTTTATCATAACATTTTGCCACAAAAAGCTGTGCATCGTCTTTTTTTTCACTAAGAAAGTTTCAGTGCCGCGGCTGTCCGCAAGACATTCCAGTTGATCATATTTTTTTATAAAGTCTGAAGGATAGCGCAAGGCATCAAAAGCATATTCAATATTATGTACTGCTGTTTTAACATTGTTCATTCTACCTTTCCTCCGCCAATCAAAGTTAATTTCATTTCATAAAGCACATTTTGTGTTTCCACAATTGTAAATTGGTTGTTTATGCAGTAGATAATTGCCGCATCTCGTTTTATCCGCGGATACAAGGTACTCATACCTGCATGCTTCAAGAGTTCTTGTGCAGTATCTACATTAGCTTCAAATCCAAAAATCAATTTCAAAACCGTATCACGCGAAGGTTTTTTTGTCCCTTTGAAAAGTTGATGTCCAAAAGAACGTTCAATATTTGCTCTTCTGATAATACATTCCGATACTTCATCCTTCTTATCTCTCAGCTCTGTTATATATTCACTAAAAGACTGAAAACGCATTTCATCTGTGTTTTTTTCCATGAACTCCTTTATGCTTGACGTTTTGAACAGGCCTCTGAACAAGGTACTTGTTCGAACCATATCTATCTGTTTGTTCACAATTATCACCTCTTTTATTAGTCATGCAAAATAATTTTTATACAGAAATTTTTATATAATAAACATAGTATTTTAGAAAGAAATTAATATTTTCTTTCTGACTTTTAGATACTCTGTATTGATAATATTTGGTTACATTGTAAACGTTTATATTTGGGCAGTCAATATACTTTATAATTTTTCTTATTGGCACGTTAAAGAAAAAAACCTTGAGAGCTTTATTTCTAAAATCTTTCAAGGTTAATATTATTATTCCCACTCAATAGTAGCCGGTGGCTTGCTTGTTATGTCATAAACAATTCTATTTACATTGTCTACTTCATTAACTATTCTGTTACTTACCTTCTCCAACACATCGTATGGTATTCTTGACCAGTCGGATGTCATGCCATCTGTTGAGTTTACTGCTCTTAGAGCAACTGTGTGTGAGTAGGTTCTTTCGTCTCCCATTACGCCTACGCTTCTGATGTTTGGAAGGCATGCAAAGTACTGCCATATTTTGTTCTGGAGATTTGCTTTTTTTATTTCATCTCTGAATATATAGTCAGATTCTCTCACTATTTTTAGCTTTTCTTCGGTAACTTCACCCAATACACGAATTGCCAGACCCGGTCCTGGGAACGGCTGTCTTTCAACTATTTCTTCAGGGATTCCCAGCTCTCTTCCCACCTGGCGGACTTCATCCTTGAACAATTGTCTGAGGGGTTCTAGCAGTTCAAAATCCACGTCTTCCGGCAGGCCTCCCACATTGTGGTGGCTCTTGATTACTGAAGCTGTTGATGTGCCGCTTTCTATAACGTCCGGATAAATTGTTCCTTGAATCAGGTAATCAATATGTCCGAATTTATCTTTAAGCTTTTGTTTTTCTTCTTCGAATACACGGATAAATTCTTTGCCTATAATTTTTCTTTTTTGCTCTGGTTCAGTTACACCTGATAATTTTCCCAGGAATCTTTCTCCTGCGTTCACTCTGATCAGATTCATATTAAATTTTTCTTTGAATATTTTTTCAACCTGATCTCCTTCGTCCTTTCGCAGAAGACCATGATCAACAAATACACAAATTAAATTTGACCCTATTGCCTTGTGAACCATAACAGCTGCCACTGATGAATCAACGCCGCCTGATAAAGCACACAGAGCTTTCTTATCTCCGACCTGAGCTTTTATTTTTGCTATTTCTTCTTCTGCAAAATTACCCATATTCCAGTCCTTAGACAAGCCGCATACATTGAACAGGAAGTTATTGATTATTTCTCTTCCTTTTTCAGTGTGTTCAACTTCGGGATGGAACTGTACCGCATAAATTTTCTTTTCATCATTTTTCATGGCACATACGGGGCATGTTTCTGATTTTGCTGTGATTTCAAAGCTTTCCGGAGCTCTCTCGATATAATCCGTATGGCTCATCCAGCACAATGAATTCTGCTCTATTCCTTTGAACAATTTGTCGTCTGATAATATTTGAAGCTTAACTCTTCCGTATTCTCTGGAATCTGCTCTGTTGACCTTTCCTCCGAATTCCTGTGCTATAAATTGTCCTCCATAGCATATGCCCAGGACGGGAACTCCCAAATTAAATACTTCACTTGAAATGCTCGGAGCATTTTCCACATATACACTTGCCGGTCCTCCGGAAAGAATAATTCCTTTTGGTTCTTTTTCTTTTATTTTATCAATTGAAGATGTGTATGGCACTATTTCGCAATAGACATTTGCTTCTCTGACCCTTCTGGCAATGAGTTGACTGTACTGCGCACCAAAATCAACTATTAATATCATTCTTAACTCCTCTTAGGTAAGCAACCTTTATTTTTTATATAGATTATCAAAAAAACTTATGCCTGTCAATCAGTAATTAAACGGCATAAGTCATATAAACGATTGCAAATATAATGTAGACTGCTGCATTAGTGATTATCACCTTGAGGCGATATCATGCTTAATGCAGCAGCCCAATCATTAACATAAGATATACTTATGTATTATTATTTTTTCCTTGGCATTGAATGTATTGCTTCTCCTATACATCCGCATACAGCCTCATAAAACACTTCTGACAGCGTCGGATGTGCAAACACGGATTCTTTGATGTCTTCAACTGTCAGCTGATTTTGTATGGCCAGTGAACCGTCATGAACTATATCGCTGGCATGAGGTCCCATAATGTGAACACCTATTATTTTATGACTCTCCTTTTCAGCCAGCACCTTGACAAATCCTTCGCCCTCGCCCATGGAAAGTGCTTTTCCGTTTGCCCCGAACATTGATTTCCCGACAATATATTCAATACTGCTTTCTTTTGCTTCGTCTTCTGTCATACCCACTGATGCAGCCTCCGGGAATGTAAATACACAGGAAGGAACTGCATTGTAGTTTACCATGGAATTATGTCCGTAAATATTTTCCACGCATGCCTTTCCTTCTTCTGAAGCAACATGAGCAAGCATTACTCCTCCTATAACATCTCCTATTGCATAGACGCCCTCTGAGGATGTTTTGTAATTACAGTCAACCTTTATACCTTTTTTGTCATACTCTATGTTTGCCGGCTCCAGGTTCAAACCTTCGATATTAGGTTTTCTGCCTGCTGCAGACAATAAGTAATCACAGGTTAATTCTGTGGTACCCTTGTCATTTGCAACTGTCAGCTTCAATCCTCCGTCTGACGGCTGAACTTCCTTCAGTGCAGAGCCCGTTATAATTTTTATGCCCTGCTTCTTTAAATAAACCGTCAATTTTTTAGAAAGCTCGTCATCCAGCCTGCACAATATTTTGGGCAGGAATTCAATTATTGTAACCTGGGCGCCGAGAGAAGCAAATATGCCTGCAAACTCAACTCCCACAACTCCTCCTCCAAGTATTGCAAGACTTTTTGGAATTTCATTAAAGTTTAATATCTCATCGCTGGACACCACACCCGGCAGATTAATTCCATGCACCGGCACTGCTGATGGTGAAGAGCCGGTTGCTATAATTATGTTTGCTGCGGACAATTCCTCTGTATTGCCGTCTGCGACAACTTCAATAAGCTTATTTCCTTTAAAGCGTGCTCTTCCTTTTATTATTTCCACGCCGTTTCCTTTTAACAGCTGATCAATGCCTGTCACCAGTTTATTGACAACTTCATTTTTTCTGTTTTGAGCATTTGTCATATCAAATTTGTAATCACTTAAATGCACACCGAATTCTTCCATATTTTTCAAGGAGTTTATTACTTCGGCATTTTTATAGAGGGATTTTGTCGGTATGCATCCTCTGTTCAGACAAGTTCCGCCTAATTTATCTTCTTCTATCAGAGTTACCCTTGCTCCCAGCTGAGCACCTCTTATTGCCGCTTCATAGCCGCCCGGCCCTCCGCCTATAATTAATAAATCTCTTTCCATATTACACCTGTTTGTTGTAACGAAGTATCGGCTTTCTTGCCGCAGAAGCTTCATCAAGCCTTGAAACTATTGTTGTGTGAGGTGCGGAATGTACAAGCTCGGGATTATTTTCCGCTTCATCGGCGATTTGTCTCATAACAGATATAAATTCGTCCAATGTTTCTTTTGTTTCACATTCTGTCGGTTCAATCATCATGGCTTCTGAAACAATAAGCGGGAAGTAAATTGTCGGAGGATGGTACCCAAAATCTAACAGGCGTTTTGCAACATCCAGTGTGGATACGCCGTTTCTCTTCTGCCAATCTCCCGAAAACACACATTCATGCATGCATTCCCTGTCAGCAGGCAGGTAATATTTGTCCTTAAGCTTATTAGCAATATAATTGGCATTTAATACTGCAATTTCAGAAACTTCTCTTAACCCGTCTGGTCCAAGGCTTCTAATGTATGCATATGCTCGCACACAAACTCCAAAATTGCCATAGAATGATTTAACTTTCCCTATTGATAACGGTCTGTCATAATCAAATATATATTCACTTTCTCTCTTAACAACAACAGGTATAGGCAAAAATTCGGATAAATTTTTTTTAACACCCACAGGTCCTGAGCCAGGCCCTCCTCCTCCGTGAGGTGTGCTGAATGTTTTGTGAAGGTTCAGGTGAACAACATCGAATCCCATGTCCCCGGGTCTTGTTATGCCCATTATGGCATTTGTATTTGCTCCGTCATAATACATTAATCCGCCTGCTTCATGAACTATTTTGGATATTTCCAAAATATTTTCATCAAACAATCCAAGGGTATTCGGATTAGTCAGCATAAAGCCTGCTACTTCATCGCTCATTACAGCTTTTAATGCCTCTATATCAACTAATCCCTTTTCGTTTGATTTAACCTCCATAATATCAAAACCTGCTACTGCTGCAGATGCCGGATTAGTTCCGTGTGCAGAGTCAGGAACAACTATGATATTTCTTTTTTCGTCACTTTTGTTTCTGTGATATGCCTTCATTATCATAAGCCCGGTAAGTTCTCCGTGGGCTCCTGCCGCAGGCTGCAGCGTGAATTGGTCCATGCCTGTTATTTCCGACAACATACCATCGAGTTCATACATCAGCTGCATAGCTCCCTGTACGGTTTTCTCAGGCTGATATGGATGAACCTTTGCAAAACCGTCAAATCTTGCAGCCACTTCATTTACTTTTGGGTTGTACTTCATTGTACAGCTGCCGAGAGGATAAAAGCCTGAGTCAACTCCGTGATTTCTTTGGGAAAGCTGAGTAAAATGACGTACCGCATCCGGCTCGCTTACTTCCGGAAGCTCCGGTGCTTCTGTTCTCAACAGGCTTTTATCTAAAATTTCCCCTGCAGATGCAACAAACACATCACATTCCGGGAGGGAGTATGATTTACGCCCTTCTTTGCTTATTTCAAATATTAACGATTGATGTTTCTGCATATTACTCCACCGCCTTTCCTACGAGATTATCTATTTCTTCTTTTGTGCGTTTTTCCGTAACGGCAACTAACCAGCAGTCCTTTAATTCAGGATATTTCTTTCCGATGTCATATCCGCCTATTATGTTGCTTCTTATGAGTTTAGAGTTAAGTTTATTTACGGGTTCACTGCTTTTTAAAACGAATTCTTTAAAAAATGGTTTTGTAAACGCAGGGCTGAATTTCCCCGTTTTAATCAATTCATTGTATGTGTAGTGGGATTTCTGAAGACATAAATTTGCGACTTCCTTAAGTCCCTCCTTACCCATCAGTGTAAGATAGATTGTGGCGATTAAAGCATTTAATGCCTGATTTGAGCAGATGTTTGACGTTGCCTTCTCTCTCCTTATATGCTGCTCTCTTGTCTGCAAAGTCAGAACAAATCCTCTGTTTCCATCCTTATCGACTGTTTCACCGACAATTCTTCCGGGCATTTTGCGCATAAGTTTTTCCGTAACTGCCATAAATCCTAAATACGGACCTCCAAAGTTGAGGGAATTTCCCAATGATTGCCCGTCTCCCACCGCTATATCTGCTCCCAGCTCTCCGGGACCTTTCAGCAATGCAAGGGATATGGGGTCAGCGCTTACAATCAGCAGGCTCTTGTTTTCATGAACCATACTTTCTATTGCCGCTATATCTTCAATGGTACCAAAGAAATTCGGAGTTTGGACAATTACTGCTGCCGTATTTTTATTGATTTTGTTTTTCAAATCTTCTGAATCAACTTGTCCGTCCTTATATCCTAATTCTGTTACAGTGATATTTCTGAACTGTGCATATGTATTTAATACTTGTCTGCTTTCAGGATGTACACTGTGCGCAATTATAATTTCAGACCTCTTTGTGGATTCGCATGCCATTATTGCTGCCTCCGTCATTGAGGTAGCACCGTCATACATTGATGCATTCACAACAGGAAGCCCTGTTAACTCGCTTATCATTGTCTGATATTCAAATATTACCTGTAATGTTCCCTGACTAATTTCAGGCTGATAAGGAGTATATGCGGTATAAAATTCCTGTCGTAAAACTAACTGGTCTATGGCAGCAGGTATATAATGATCATATGCACCTGCTCCTAAAAAGCAGGTGTAATCATCAACATTTAAATTTTTATTTGATAACAATTTTATACTTTTGACCAGTTCCATTTCAGACTGCGCACTTGGTATGTCCAAGTTTGTTTTTAACCGCACTGAATCGGGAACTGTCTTGAACAGGGAATCAATGCTGTCACAGCCGATTTCATTGAGCATCTGTTCTCTGTCTTTATCAGTATTTCCTATATATCTTGACATAATCTCCTCCCTATTCACATACTTTTTCGTAATCCGAAGCTGAAAGCAGATTTTCAACTTCTGCAGGATGTGCCATTTCTATGGCAACAAGCCAGGACTCATATGGCGAATCGTTAATTAAGCCGGGATTATCAACCAGCTCCTCATTTATTTCAACTATTGTACCTGATAGTGGAGCATAAACATCTGATGCCGCCTTCACTGATTCTAAAACTATAAATTGATCTCCTGATTCAACAGCTGCATCAACTTCAGGAAGCTCAACATAAACAACTTCCCCTAAATGATCCTGTGCATAATCGGTAATTCCTATATAAGCCTTCTTTCCTTCTATCTTAATCCATTCGTGAGAATCTGAATATTTCAATTCGTCCAATAATTTCATAATTTCCTCCACTTTTAATTGATATTTAACAATTAATAATGAATAGCTAATTTAATAGTTTCATTATTTATGTTATGGTTCTCATAATTTTTTGAATTTAATCAGTGACTCTTAATTACTTTTTATATTTTTTAGTGTAAAATGGTTTTTTAATGACTTTAGCTTTTAAGTTTTTATTTCTTATTGAAATTTCAATTTCTGTTCCTTCCTTTGCATATTCGGCATCCACCAATGCAAGGCCTATGTTTTTCTTTAGCGTCGGAGAAAAGCTTCCTGTTGTTACATATCCGATTTTTTGACCGTCGGCACAAACATCATAATGGCTTCTCGGAATTCCTCTGTCAACCATTTCAAATCCCACGGTTTTTCTTTTCAATCCTTCTGATTTTTGATCAACCAATGCATCCTTGCCTATAAAATCGTCCTTGGTTAGTTTAACACAAAAACCCAGTCCTGCTTCAAGTGGAGTTATGTCTTTGTCAATTTCCTGACCGTATAAAGGAAGTGTTGCTTCGAACCTCAATGTATCTCTTGCTCCCAGACCTGCCGGTACAAGACCTTCATCTTTTCCTGCCTCAAGGAGCATATTCCATATTTTCGGTCCGTCACCCGAAGCAAAATATAATTCAAATCCATCTTCTCCTGTGTACCCTGTGCGGGATACAAGAATATTGGTTCCTCCCACATCCACATTATTTTTAAAATGGTAAAATTCCAATTCATTCAAGTTATATTTTACAAGTTTTTGCAGTATTGTCTGTGCCTGCGGTCCCTGGAGAGCAAGCTGAGCGTATGAAAACGAAACATTTTTTACTTCAACGCCTCCAAATACATGGCTTTCCAGCCATTCATAATCCTTATCGGTGTTTGATGCATTAACTACCAATAAGTAATCCTCATTACTGTTTTTGTAAACCAGCAAATCATCAACCACTCCTCCGTGAGGATAACACATGGTAGTATATGCAATTTGGTTGTTTGAAAGCACTGAAATATCATTCGTTACAATCAGCTGCAAATATTTTTCTGCCTCTTCACCTTTTACTGTTATTTCACCCATGTGAGATACATCGAACAAACCTGCCTTTGTTCTCACCGCTTCGTGCTCTGAAAGTATTCCTGAATATTCTACAGGAAGTGCCCATCCTCCGAAGTCAATGATTTTTCCATTCAGCCCTAAATGCTTTTCATATAATGGTGTCTTTTTCACTTAATCACTCCTTTATATATTTTTTATTAAACATACTGCTATTTGAAGGCTTCATCTCCGTTTTGCCTGCTCCCTCAGGTCGCACAAACCGGGATTCCGCTATAATAAAAGACAGAGGCAATAACTGTTGTCATCGCCTCTGTCTTAATATTCATTATTCAGAGTATTGTCCAAGCCCGGTCCTTTTGCCTGAAAGTTTCACAGCACTCCGACCAGTGCAGTTTGCTTCTTCGGCGCCTATTAGGTCTCTCCCAAGCTTTTCATTCAATATTATATTTATTAATCATTTTAATAATGAAATTTAAAAATAATATTTACTTTAATATTGATAGACCTATTATAAATCCTAAAATCTCAACTTGTCAATAGTTTTTGATTCGTGAAAAAATCTACTTTTCAAATGAATATTTCTTGCATTATTATGATAAATTTATAACATTGTATATATCTTGACTTTTATCTGATAAGATATTATGATTTTATATATAATATAAAAAACGGAGCATAAAAATGAATATTTTAATAGTATATGCAGGCAATAACAACACTACCGAGAAATGTGCACAATTATTGGCTGGAAAGCTTCCTGATTCACATGTAGTCAATTTGTCCAGAAGCAAGGTAGATGTATCAGATTTTGATACGGTAATAATTGGAAGCTGTATAAGATTTAACAACATTCATACAGCTGTTGTAAGCTTTGTCAGAGATAATCTGGATATGCTTATGAAAAAAAATACTGCTATATATTTATGCTGTGGCTTTCCTGAAAAAGCTAATCAATACCTGCTTCATAACTTTCCAAAAAAATTACTTAATAGCTCCATATCTATTCATTGCTTTGGGGGAAGATTAGCTGTTAAGCCCTATCGGTTATATGATAATTTGATTATGAAGACAGTTAAGAAAAACTTTAAAGTTGAAAACCGCGATTTTACAGAAATTGATTATGACAGCATTCAGGCAATGGTTGATGATATTTCAAATATTAATAAATAAAATTAAGAATGACCATTTCTTATGATATGGCCATTCTTAATATAATTACTAATTAAAATTGTCTGTTATTGTTATTGTTTCTGTTTTTGTTGTTATTATCGCGATTATTGTTGTTATCATTATTGTTATTATTGTTATTGTTATTATCGCGATTGTCAAATCTATTGTTGTTTTTGTTGTCAAATCTGTTGTTGTTATTGTTATTGTTTTCTCTGTTGTTAAATTTGTTATTATTTTCTCTGTTGTTTAATCTGTTGTTTTCATTTTTGTTTTGATTGTTATTGTTCATTTGCTTCATCTGCTCCCTTAAGTTTTGTTGGCTGTCTAATTTTGCCTGTTCTTCCCAATTGTTTAATTTCACATTGTTTTCATTGTTGCTGTTTTTAATGATCGATCACCTTCTGTAGTAACAAATTTTAAGTCAGATATTGCAATTTACTGGCTCGAATATATTATTTACATATGTAGGTTCAATTATTAATCCTTTATTTGTTAATATATTAATTTATTACCATTTTTGCTCAGCTACAAAAATGATACATTGCAATGCCTGCGGCAATCGTTAGATTTAAAGAATCTATTCTGTCTGTATGCTTTATCAAAACACTGGTGCCAACCTTAGTGAAGCTTGAATCAAGACCTGTTGCCTCATTACCGAAAACTAAAGTGAATAACTCATCGTTGTTATGCTTGACATCCTTCAGCGACTTGGCTCCGTCAAGCATAAAGGTATATATTTTTCTGTTGTTGTATTTTTCCTTATAGACATCAAAACTATCAAAATATTTAAAATTGATTCTGAACAGGGAGCCCATAGATGCTCTTATAACTTTTGGATCAAATATATCAACTCCAGGGCTTATTATAGCTAAATCACTCAACCCAAATCCTGTGAGAGTCCTGATTATTGTACCCATGTTACCCATGTTGCCCGGATTAACCAGTGTCACATGTGAAGCACCGGCATTTAAGTCACAGTTATATTTAGAAAACACTCCTACAATATAATTATTTTCCTTATCACTGATGCGTCTTATAGCTTTATCATTAATTTCAGTCCGAATATTATACCTGCTGCACAATACAAATATATCATTATCTGATTCTGTTTTATACTGTGAGCTGACTAAAACTTTTATAACATTGTCAGGCTTATTCATAATTAATTCCACGGTTGGAAAAATACCAAATGTATAAGAGTGGTCAAAGCTTTTTTTATATGATTTAATATCCATTTAAGTCTCCTTAAAATATACCTGCCGTCTTAAGAATAAATATAAAAATAAAAATAGTAAGAGGGCTGAACAAGGTTGTTATAAATACTAATTGACCTGCCAATTCAGCATTGCAGTCATATTGAAGTGCCATAGTATAACTGGAAACAGAAATCGAAGGAGCCATCATGCTAAATAGTGCTCCCAACTCAACTCCCCTGAATCCAACTATTAAAGCGGAAATAATTACAAATGCCGGCATAATCAATAGCTTACCGATAGTTACAACTGAAATATATTTAAAATTCTTATTTATATTTTTTACTTCAATATCTCCTCCGAGAACCATCAGAGCAAGGGGTGTAGCCATCCCGGAAACATCAGAAACTGTTTTTTCCAAAAAACCAGGCAGCTTTATATTTAATGCAGAAAATACAATTCCAATTACCGAGCCTATTATCAAAGGATTTTTTATTACGCTTATAATTACTTTTTTATAATTACTTTTATCATTTGAATACCAGTCTAAAATTATTACTGCTAAAAAATTGTAAAGAGGTATTATAATAGCAGTAAGAGTTGTTACTGTTCCTAAATTAGCTTCACCGAATATATTCATACTTAGCGGGATTCCAAAAAGTACAAAATTGCTTCTATGCAACCCTTGAATTATAACTCCTCTGTTACGATTATCTTTTTCAATTCTAGGTACTATTATAAAAAGCATTCCTACTATGAATAAAATTATTCCTACTGCAAAAATTATCAGCTTAATGTTTACAGAATCCGATATATTGCTTTTATATATATTATTAAAAAGAAGTACCGGTAATAATGCTGAAAACGCAAAGTTATTTGCTTTTTCTAAAAAAACCTTGTCTATTAATTTTATTTTACGAAGAAATGCGCCTATACACATCAATAAAAATATAGGCAGCACAACGTTAATCGAAAATATTAAATTTTCCATAGCATGTCCTTTCCTGTCATATTAGTATGTCAAATTTGCAATGATTAAATTATACTACTAAAGCTTTCCAAAATACAATACTTAAAATCACTATATTGCATATAACTAATTAAAAATATATAATAATATTGATAATAATTACAATTATTGAAATAGGAGGTTAAGATGGAAAAATTGAAGCTTAAAGATTTTTTAGATTATAAGTTTTTATCTGGACTAGAGCTTTCTCCGAATAAAAATTACGCCGCCTTTGCAGTTCACTCTATGGATTATGATGACAATAAATATTTGTCCTGCATATGGATTTACGACTGTATAAAAGCGGAATTTAAAAAAATAACTACCATGAACAAAGAAAAAACATTTATATGGCTTAATAATGACACCTTGCTTTTTCAATCCTTAAGAGATGAAAAATTAAAGAAAAAAACAGAAGACGGAGAACATTGGACTGTTTTTTATGCCATAGACATACATGGCGGTGAAGCGTATGAGTATATGAGAATTCCTATGAATGTCAGCGACATAAAAAAAATTGCTGAGGAAAAATTCCTGATAACTGCTGAATATGAGCATTACGGCATTAACCTTCATTCCCACAAGGGTGAAGACAAGGAAAAGGCAATTGATATGATTAAGGAAAACAGAGATTATGAGGTTCTGGATGAAATACCTTTTTGGTCAAATGGTGAAGGCTTCACAAATAAAAAAAGAAGCAGGCTTTATTTATTTGACAAGGGAACTAAGGACATTGTACCTATTTCAAATCAATTTGAAAATATAAATGTAACTGCCGTTAAGGACGGAAAAGCTCTATACATATCACAAAATTACACTAACAAAATGGAACTTACCAATGGGCTTTATTTGTACGATTTATATTCTGAAAAAGCAACCTGCCTTATTGAGGAAGATGAATTTTTCGTAGATTATGCTGAATTTGTAGGCGAAGAAATAGTATTTGCGGCTTCTGCCATGGATATATACGGATTAAATCAAAATCCTTACTTTTACAAGCTTAAAAATGGTGAGGCAGTTTTGCTATATAGTCATGATTATGGAATGCACAACTCTGTTGGCACGGACTGCCGTTATGGAGGAGGAAAAGATTACAGAGCATTTAATGACAGTTTATACTTTGTCGCTACTGAAAATAAAAGCTCCTTTATTAAAAAGATTTCATTGGATGGAAAAATCGAAAAAATAACAAGCGACAATGGTTCAATAGATTGCTTTGACATATGCAACGAAGGCATAATATTTGTCGGCCTCAGAGGTAATAAGCTGCAAGAAATATATAAGCAGGGAGAAAGTGCAGAAACTCAAATATCTAAATTCAATGAAAAAATAGCAGAAACTAAAATCACCATTAAACCGGAATGCATAGAATTTGTCAATGATGATGTTACTATTGAAGGCTTTATTCTAAAACCGGAAAATTATGATGAAAACAAGTGCTATCCCGGTATACTTGATATACACGGAGGTCCGAAGACCGTATACGGTGAAGTTTTCTATCATGAAATGCAATACTGGGCAAATGAAGGTTATTTTGTATTCTTTTGCAACCCAAGAGGAAGTGAAGGGCGCGGCGATGAATTTGCAGATATCAGAGGTAAGTATGGTACAATTGATTATGATGATTTAATGAAATTTACAGACATAGTACTTAAAAAATATCCACAAATTGATAAATGCCGCATAGGTGTCACAGGTGGTTCTTACGGAGGTTTCATGACAAACTGGATTATAGGACACACTGACAGATTTAAATGTGCTGCATCTCAAAGAAGCATTTCAAACTGGATTTCTAAATTTGGAACAACTGATATCGGATATTATTTCAATGCCGACCAAATTCAATCCACACCATGGGATAACGTCGAAAAAATGTGGTTCCATTCACCTCTTAAATATGCCAACCAGGCAGTCACTCCAACCTTGTTCATTCATTCTGAGGAGGATTATCGCTGCTGGCTGGCCGAAGGGCTTCAGATGTTCACGGCATTAAAATATCACGGAGTTGATGCAAGACTTTGCATGTTCAAAGGAGAAAACCATGAACTTAGCAGAAGTGGTAAACCTCGCCATAGAGTCAGAAGATTGGAAGAAATCACAAGCTGGTTTGAGAAATATTTAAAATAAATAATAACTAAAAACTTCCCGGTTACCCTGGGAAGTTTTTAGGAAAATGTACTATGTTAAGCCTTAGCAACGATCGCCGCCAACTCCGCCTAATCTGTCGCAGCTGCAGAACAATACAACTAATAACAAGAAGAAGAATAATAAGCTGTCATTGTCGCCAAATCCGCCTACACCACCTAGCAATCCATCATCTCCGCCTACACATGCAAGAACTACTAATAGTAAAAAGAAGAATAATAAACTGTCTCCATTGTCTCCTAATATATTGTTAAACATATAGAACCTCCTAAAATTAATTTTTCTATATATTATTCATTACACCCCTTAAGTGTTACTTGATTCCTAATCATTTAATGATTTTAAAAAAAATATTATTTTATCCAGGAAGGAGTCACTATTATTTGAATATCCAACATTATATTTGTAATTGCTCGCTTTAACATTTTTCTGGTATGGTTCATCATACCTGTATTTGTCGAAATTGCTTTTTATGGACTCAACATTCTCAAGCATACCTATTAAGTAGCCTTTTGTACGGTCATCAACGTATGAATTATTGGACAATCTGTTCAATATATACATTAATTCAACCATGTCGTACAATTTCTCATATCTTTCTTGGTCAAATTCTCTTCTGTTCATATTCACCACCCCTGACTTTTTAACTACCAACCCTTTCGTTCTAACACCTTTTTATATTATTAGGAGTTCCCACCTAAAGAGCCTTTATATAGTATATGAAAAAATTTTTACATTTGCTAATAATGTATTATAGTATAAAAAGGGTTTATTTTTTTTATGTTTTAATATATAATACTCGTATAAAATGATAAATGAGGTATTTATATGAAAATATTCGGCAATATCATTATAATAGCATTGATAGGTCTGTTTTCATCTACATATTTGTTTAATCTTTCTCCCATAGACTACAGGGGGACGATTGAAATTGAAACACCGGATGATACCAGCACCTTGAGTTTAGAGTCAATCGAAGATAAATTGCTTAATCCTGAGTCAATTACCATAAATCATGTTTCCATCAACGATGAGATAATAAAAAGTGTTTCTGACAGCATTTTTACCCTTGATATTTATCAAGGCAACAATTTAATAAAAGAAAATATTAAAAACCTTGAACTTGTTTCTCCATCAGCAAATATGACTATATCAGTGAATAAGGATAATCCCATTGTAACAACATTGGATATCAGTAAAGAAAAGCTGAATCTGGAAGATGGAGAGTATAGATTTATTTTTAATTCAAATTTGATTACTGATACTGCAAAATCAGATATATCAGTGAATGTTACATACGATACCGGAGGAACATATTATCCTGCAGTTAATGCAGCTCCAGCCGGTACCAAGGGCTTAACTCTTTATTTCCCGACAGAAAATTCAGATGCCTTGATTCCTGTTACACGATTTGTTGTTGAGGATAAATCCATTACAAGGATGGCTATGGAGCAGCTGCAAAATGGTCCTTTAAACAGCGGAATGGCGTCAATTATTAAAGATGTGACAAATACAACCTACAATAACGGGAATGTTGTTATTGACCTGCCAAGCTCATATGCAGGATACAACAACGGCAGCACAGGTTCATCTCTGGCTTATGAATCCTTTGTAAAAACAATCTTCGAGGTTGACAGATATTGGCCGATTTACAGTGTTACATTTACTGTTGACAGAAAAAATGTTGATAATTACTTCCATGGTATGCCCAGCGAGGCTATTAACTCATTGCCTAACAATAAAGTAAACTATCTTATTTACTTGGCTTACAAGCTTGATGAGCGATATTACCTGTTTGATTATGAATTAGAAACTAATAAGGCAGGAATAACAGCTAATGACACTTTAGAGTTAAAAGCTCAAAAAATGTTTGACGCTTACAAGGATGTTGATATTAATTATGGCATTAGCCCTTTGCCTGAAAGTGTTTTGTTGAACAGTGCAAATGCGCAGGGAACAACACTTGTTTTAGATTTTAGCAAAGAGCTCCTGGAAGCCTACAAGGGTAAAGAAGACTTAAAGCAAATGTTGGTAGAATCACTGGTATATACCTTCACAACTGTTCCCGGAGTCGACAGCATTAAAATAACTGTTAATGGAGAGAGCTTGAAAAACTTTGTACAGTTTCCTGACGGAAGAGACTTAACGGGAATATTATATCCTCCTGAATTTATAAATCCTGAAGCTGTGACTGAAAATTAATAGTAAAAATAAACACTTTTAAAATTGAACTTTAAAACACAAAGAGTGGTAACTCCATATATTATGGGGTTTGCCACTCTTCTGAAATTTATTATCCACTTGAACTTTTCTTTTCTACAGTATTATAGCAGGAAAGAAAATTGGTAAATATACATAAAACAAGAAAACTACAATTAAGCCTGCCAGGAAAGGAACAACAGCCCTTGCAATCTTCTCTATAGGCAATCCTGTTATGCTTGAACCCACAAACAGATTAATTGCTACCGGTGGAGTAATCATTCCTATTGATATTCCTATTACGAACAATACACCAAAATGAACAAGATTAATCTCCAATGACTTTATAAGAGGTAAAAATACCGGCGTAAGCAATATAACGGCCGATGAAGTCTCCATAAATACGCCTGCTGCCAATATGATTGCGCTTATTAAAAACATAAGAATAAACTTGTTTGAAGATACGGCAAGTATTCCTTGTGCTATCTGTTCAGGTATTTTCCAATTGGCCAATGCCCATCCGAAAACTCCGCTGCAGGCAATAATTATCATAATTATTGACGATGTCTTTGCGCTTCCCAGCAAAATATCTTTTAATTCCTTTAAAGTAAGGTCTTTATAAATAAATGTAGAAACAATCAAGGCATAAACAACGGCAACCGCTGCTGCTTCTGAAGGAGTAAAATATCCCGAGAATATTCCGCCCAGTATTATTGCCGGCATAAGCAATCCCCAAATAGACTGCTTAAATGTTTTCAAAACATTTATAAACTTAAACTCTGCTCCCTTGGGATAATTCTTTTTAAATGCCTGAACCAAGGAAATAGCTATAAGTACAGCGCCCATGAAAAATCCCGGCAAGAAACCATTTGTAAACAATTGAGTTACGCTCTGATCCGCAATAACAGCATATAAAACCATCGGCACAGACGGAGGTATTACAACGCCGATACACCCTGCGGCAGCAATAAGTGCTGTGGACGAGCTTTCGTCATACCCTCGCTTCCTGAGCTCCGGCACCATTGTAGCACCGACAGCAGCTGTAGTGGCTGCACCGGACCCTGAAATTGCCGCAAAGAACATTCCTGCAACAACTGAAACTATGGAAAGCCCTCCTCTTATCATACCGAGCATGGATTCTGCAAATGTCACCAGCTTCTGTGAAATTGAACCTCTCGCCAGCAAATCTCCGGCCAGTATAAAAAACGGTACTGCGACCAAAGGGAAGCTGTCGGTGGATGCAAACATACGCTGAACAACAATAAGAAGATTTACGTCTCCCTTCAGCAGCACTGCAATGCCTGCAATTGCCACAGAAAATGCTATAGGTACACCTATTATCAGACAAACTGCAAAAACCAGGAATAACAATCCGGCCATTATTCTGCACTCCCTTCTTTTCGGAATATACTGAATATATTATCGATTGCATGAACAATCATAAACGAAAAACCAATTGGTATTGACATATATAAGTATTTCATCGGTACACGAAGTGCGGCAGAAAGCTGATTTCCCTGAAGCTTCATGTACCTGAAGCCGTAAAATACGGCAATCCCGAACAATGCTAAGCATAATAAATTTACAAAAGCTGCAGCAAATTTCTGAAATCGTGGAGGCAATAATTGCTGCACCACAAGCACTGATATATGACCGCTTTTTTTATAAACGCTGGCTGCTCCGAAAAAGGTTGAATATACCAACAGATATCTCGTAACCTCCTCACTCCATGAAAGCGCATTGAAAAAGACACGGCATATTATTTGCAACGAAGTAACTAATACCATCATTGCAATAAGAATTATTATCATTGCGCAGCAAATTCTATCAATTAAATCACTTGCTTTATGAATTGATTTAGATATAAACACAACTGTCTCCCTTCTTTCCGAAATAAAAATTTATTATTTTAATGTTTCTTCAATTCTGTTAAGGTAATCTGCGTATTGCGGATAAGCATCGTAAACAGACTGTACGGCTTCTTTAAAACTGTTCAGATTTGGTTCAGTTACTATTTCCATTCCATTATCTGTCAATGCAGCCATCTGACTTTCTTCGTTAGCTGCAACCCATTCTCTTTCATATTCAGCAGCTTCCTGTGCAGCTTCCTTGAATATAGTTTGTACATTTTCAGGCAGCTTGTTATATTCTGCAAGGCTCATTGTAATAATTGCCGAAGCATATGCATGCCTTGTCATAGTTACATATTTCTGTGATTCCCAAAGCTTGAACGAATAAATAACGTTAACAGGATTTTCCTGTCCGTCAATGGTACTTTGCTGCAAAGCTGTCAGAGCTTCTGACCATGCCATAGGAACAGCATTAACTCCCAATGAATTAAATGTCTTTGTATAAATTTCATTTTCCATTACACGTATCTTAAGACCTTTAGCATCATCTGCGGTAACAACGGCTTTTTTGCTGTTAGTTAAATTGCGGAATCCACGCTCTGCGTATGCCAATCCCTTTAAGTTCGCCGTTTCTAATTTACCTAACAGTTCTTGTCCAACCTCTCCGTCTAAAACCTTGTATGCATCTTCGTTGCTTGCAAATAAAAACGGCAAATCAAATACCCCCATTTCAGGAACGAAGTTTGAGAACGGACCGCTTGTGATAATTCCCATATCCAATGTATCCATCTGCATGCTTTCCAGCATTGTTCTTTCATCTCCTAAAGATCCATTTGGATATATTTCAATAGTATATGCCCCGTCAGTACGCTCATTTACCAATTCTGCAAATTTTTCTGCGGCAATCTGGAAGCTGTCTTCTTCGTTTACAGTTGTACCTAATTTAAGTATGACAGGCTCAGCAGAAGCTCCTTCTTGTGAAGCATTGTCAGTATTAGTATCGTTTTCACCTGAACATGCAGACAGAGTGAAAATTAATACCAATGCTAAAACAAATGCAGTAATTTTTTTAAACTTTTTCATTTTTTATCCTCCTAATTTTTAAAATGAATTTAATAAAATCTATATGTAAAGCGTTGTATTATGTTATTCTAGCTTGTATGTTGTCATTTGTCAATTATGTATTATTTATGAAATGTCGGAATTGTCTGCCAGGAACATCCTTATACATACTCTTGTTTGCCCGTCAGGACAATTCTGACATTTTATTTTAAATTATTTTTTATTTAAATTTTGGAACTTCAAGCACTGCTCCTCTATTCCCTGATGTAACCAACGCTCTGTACCTTGACAGATAACCTTTTGTAATTTTAGGCTCTCTGGGCTGCCATTTTGCTCTTCTTTTTTCCAGTTCTTCATCCGATACTACAAAATCTATTTTGTTTTCAATCATGTTTATTTTGATAATGTCTCCTTCTTCAACAAGCGCAATGTTTCCTCCAACAGCTGCTTCAGGTGAAACGTGTCCTATGGATGCTCCTCTTGTCGCTCCGGAGAATCGTCCGTCTGTAATTAAAGCAACGCTGCTGCCAAGCCCTCTTCCCACGATTGCTGATGTAGGATTAAGCATTTCTCTCATTCCCGGCCCGCCCTTAGGTCCTTCATAGCGTATTACAACAACATCTCCAGCCTCTATTTCCCCGGTATTTATTGCACTTATAGCATCTTCTTCACAGTCAAATACTCTTGCCGGACCTTCATGAACAAGCATTTCAGGTGCAACGGCGGATCGCTTAACAACACACGTATCAGGTGCAAGGTTCCCTTTAAGAACTGCTATACCTCCGGTCTGGCTGTAAGGGTTTTCAATTGGCCTGATTACATCAGGATTCAGGTTAACACAGCCTTCAATGTTTTCGCCGATTGTCTTGCCTGTACATGTTATTAAGCTTGTATTAAGAAGTCCCTTTTTATTCAGCTCATTCATTACAGCATAAACTCCGCCTGCTTCGTTTAAATCCTCAATAAATGTGCTGCCTGCCGGAGCAAGGTGGCACAGGTTTGGAGTCTTTGCACTTACTTCATTTGCTATGTCAGGATTTAATTCCACTCCTGCCTCATATGCAATTGCCGGTAGATGAAGCATGCTGTTTGTACTGCAGCCTAAAGCCATATCCACTACCAGAGCATTCAAAAAAGCTTCCTTTGTCATTATATCCTTTGGCTTTATATCCTTTTCTACAAGCTCCATTATTTTCATCCCTGCATGTTTTGCAAGTCTTATTCTTTCCGAATATACAGCCGGAATTGTTCCGTTTCCCTTAAGCCCCATGCCCAATGCTTCAGTAAGGCAGTTCATGCTGTTTGCAGTATACATTCCTGAACATGATCCACATGTGGGGCATGCTTTATTTTCATACTCTTCAACTTCATCCAGTGTAATTTTTCCTGCATTGTACGCTCCAACTGTCTCAAATAAATCAGAAAGACATGTCCTTTTATCCTTTATTCTGCCTGCAAGCATTGCTCCGCCGCTGACAAATATCGTCGGAACATTGATTCTTGCCGCTGCCATTAATAGTCCCGGTATATTTTTGTCACAGTTAGGAACCATAACCAGACCGTCAAAACAATGAGCCATTGCCATTGCTTCTGTTGAATCAGCAATTAAATCTCTTGTTACAAGAGAATACTTCATACCTTCATGTCCCATTGCAATTCCGTCACATACTGCAATTGCGGGAAACACGATAGGTGTTCCGCCAGACATAGCAACCCCCATTTTGACAGCATCAACAACCTTGTCCAGATTCATGTGTCCTGGAACTATTTCATTGTATGAACTCACTATCCCTATTAACGGCCTGTTCATTTCTTCTTTTGTAATACCCAAGGCATTAAAAAGAGAACGGTGAGGCGCCTGTTGTACTCCTTTGGTTACTTGATCACTTCTCATAAAACCCTCCTTCTTCTTTAACTAATCATTTGACATCATACTACCATACTAGTTGTATTATGTCAAATGAAATCGTATGCTTTTCTTCATATTAAGCGATATTTATTTTTGCACAAAATTTTTAATAATTTGTTGTATAATGTCATGAAAAAGATTATCATTATGTTAGCTAAATCGTTAGGAGGTAGTACAAGATTGCATAACAAAAGATTATCTGAACAAGCAGCTGAAAATATATTAAATATGATAACGGTAGAAAAAAAATACTTACCAGGCGATAAACTTCCCAATGAAAATGACCTTTCTGCAGAACTTAAAATTAGCAGAACAACGCTTAGAGAAGCAATAAGGATTTTAATCACGCATAATATTCTTGAAATAAAAAGAGGAAAAGGAACATATGTGTCCTCAATGCAGAATGTTAATGGCGATTTATGTTTGGATAATGCCATAACTGCCATGATTGGTTTAAAGGATTTAATGGAAATACGACTGATTATAGAGCCTGAAACCGCTTACTATGCAGCAAAAAGAGCATCTGACAAGGAAATTGAAAAGATTTTGTACTATGGGCAGTTAAACGAAAGCAAAATTCTAAACGGGGAAGACAGAACCGAAGAAGAGCAGATGTTTCACAACAGCATAGCCAAGTCAACTCACAATGACTTCATTAACAGGCTGATGCCCATAATTAACCAGGGCATTTACAAAGGTGTGATTTTATCTAAAGAAAAATGCAAAATAAATGATGACACATTAGCAGACCACCGAGTCATAATGGATTACCTTAAGAAAAGAGATGCAGATGGAGCCAGAATTGCAATGAAGCTTCATATCATCCGTGCTATGGACAATTTTGGACTGTCAAGAGATTAAACCAAAAACCACCGGCTGAGCCGGTGGTTTTCTAATCAACATTCCAATGTGTCTTTTCCCAGGGGTGTATGCTTAAATACTCCCATAAATGCAGCTGCTGTTATTATTCCTGCTGCAGACTGAATTGTATTGCCAGGTATCTCACTGATTGTTGAAATAAAGTTACCAACCATAATTGAACCAACAACATAATAAGCAAATATCTGCCATACACTTCCTACTGCCGCTCCTGCTGCCCATTTAAACTTTAAGCTGTTGGGAAGCTTTTCTATTACTGTTCCCATAATCAATGCCATAATTCCTTTAATTATAAAAGTAGGAATTGCATAATAGCTGTAGCCTCCTATAATATCTGCCAATGATGCTCCGATTGCTCCTGCCCATGCTCCATTTTTTTTGCCTAACAACAAAACTGCAATAAATATAAATCCATCCCCTAAATGAGTATACCCGTTTGTTACAGGCGAAGGTACCTTTATTATAAAAGTTGCAACACATATTAATGCTGCAAGCATTGATGTATAAACCATCTCTTTAATTTTTTCATCTTTCATATTTATCACCATCCTTTATATATGTATCTATAATATTATTATATGCATATCTGTACTCTTTGAAAGATACAGATTAATATTTTATTTAGATGACAGATAAGAATTTAAATAAAAAAGTTCTAAGGGCTTACCCAAAGAACCTAACACGCATTGTTAATTTTTTCATTGTCCATTATGTATGCTGTGCACCCTCTTTCGACATTATATCACAAGCGTACTTTTACAGTTAGCTCTAGCCCAGCACCCTCGCGTCACACGAAATGATCTACTTACTGATGCTTCCTTCCGGACCTGACAGGGTTCATAGGATTTCATTGCACAAGACCAGGCTATCAACACCACTTAAAAAAGTCAGGCCTCACAATATACGCCTCTGAGAGGGAATTCCACCTTGCTGCAGCGGATTGCAAGTACAGGGCACCGCTACCTCCCCATGTAGCACAGCATAAGAATAATAACATATATAAGATTTCGTGTCAATGTAAATTATTTGTAAATACTTAAGTTACTTTAAAACTTCAAGTGTTTTTTCTTCTTCAAATTGTTTGGTATACAGTGTATAATAATATCCCTTAGCCTCAATTAAACTCTTATGGGTTCCTTGCTCAACTATTTTACCATCCTTTACAACCAAAATAATATCGGCTTTTTTAATGGTGGATAATCTATGAGCAATTATAAAGGAGGTTCTTCCTTTAAGCAGGTAGTCTATTCCCTTTTGAATCAGCATCTCGGTGTTTGTATCAATGGATGATGTTGCCTCATCCAGCACAAATATTCGCGGGTCAGCCAGTATGGCTCTCGCAATTGATATAAGCTGTTTTTCTCCTGTTGAAAGCCTGTCGCCGCCCTCACCAACCTGGCTGTCATATCCCTTATCAAGCTTTTCAGCTATTTTATCTACTGACACAACTTTAGCTGCCCTAATTATATCTTCATCAGATGCATCCAAATTTCCGTACTTGATATTTTCTTTGATAGTCCCTGAGAATAAATGAGGATTTTGCAGTACATATCCTATATTAGAATGCAGCCACAGCTGGGAACGCTCTTTATAATTAACCTTATCTATTAATATTTCTCCTCCTGTGGGTTCAAAAAATCTGCAAACCAAATTCACCAAAGTGCTTTTACCCGCGCCGGTTTCGCCTACAATCGCAACATTTGTTCCAGGTTTGACATGCAGGCTGAAATCTTTTAAAACCTCTTCAGTTCCATCAGGATATTTAAAATCGACATTTTTAAATTGAATTTCTCCTATGATTTGTTCCCAATTTTCCTTTTTAGGGTGTATGTTATCTCCATACTTATTAATTACCTCCTCGCTGTCTCTAATTAAAGGCTTCATTTCAAGAATCTCTGTAACCCTCTCAATATTTGCCTGCAGTGACACAATTTCCGTATAAGTTCTCGCAAGATTCTGAACCGGCTCAAAAATATTTATAGCATAGGATAAAAATGCGGATAAAGTACCAATTTGAATAACTTGATTCATGGCAAGATATCCTCCTCTTGCCAATACAATAGATGAAGCAGCAGAGCCAAAAAATACAATCAGCGGAATATATACTGCATTTAGCTTAGCCATCCTGATTGCTGATATCTCCATCTCAAAGCTTACATTTTTAAAATCCTTTAAGTTTCTATGCTCGATTACAAGCGTCTTTGAAGTCTTTGCACCTGTTATCCCTTCATTGAAAAAGCCTGTCATTTTTGAATTGACTTTTCTGAGCCTTCTGCTTGTAGTAAGCAGCCTCTTCTGGAAGTAAGCAGTTATAATTGCCATTAACGGAACCACCACCATTACTATTACAGCAAGCTGGAAATTAAGCATAAACATTGCAATGAAAGCGCCGATTACATAAGCAAATGACCAAAATACATCAACAAGACCCCAGGCAATCATGGTGCCGATTTTATTTGTGTCCGAAAGTGTTCTTGCCAGAATATATCCAACCGGTGTTGTATTGTAATAGGAAAGAGAAAGATTTTGTAGATGCGTAAAAATTTCCTTTCTTAAGTCCTTTCCTATATGCATTTCCACAACAATTGCAAGACGTGCAAATATGTTGACAGCAATCGTCATTACAATCAATGCCAAGGTGTACACTATTATAAAATTTTCTAAGCCCAATGTAGACTTGGGAACAATAAAGTTATCAACAGCATATTTTTGAAACAATGGAAGTGATAGATCCATAACTGCAGTGATTAGCATAAAGACTATTATCCCGATTATTTTTTTGCTGTATGGTCTGAAAAATCTTCCAAGTTTAATCCAGGGTTTTATATCAAATGATTTGTTAGTGCTGTCATCTTCAAAGTAGTTCATTCTATCACCGCCTTATCTATATCAGACAGGTTCATCTGTACTTCAAAAATACTTTTGTAGATACCCTGACGGCTAATCAACTCTTCGTGTGTACCAATGTCAGAAACTCTTCCTTTATCCAGTACCAATATTTTATCTGCCTGCATAAGTGTTGTTATGCGATGAGAGATTAAAATTACAGTGGAATTTCCTTTTCCCTTTTTCAGTGCTGAGCGAATTTTGGCATCAGTATCCGAATCTACCGCAGACAACGAATCATCAAATACCATAATTGGCGTATCCTGCAGAAGCATTCTGGCAATAGCAACACGTTGCTTTTGCCCCCCGGATAAAGTAACTCCTCTTTCCCCCACGATAGTGTCATAGCCTTTAGAAAAGCTTTCAATAGCGTCATTAACCTGAGCAATTGACGAAACTTCTCTTATGTGTTCAAACTCAACTTCCGGATTAGAAATCCCGATATTTTCTTTAATGCTCCTGGAAAATAAAAATGGCTCCTGAAGTACCATGCCTATATTTTTCCTCAGATATTCCAGTTTTATATCTCTTATATCTACATCTCCTATTGTAATTGTTCCTCCATCTTCCGGTAACTCATATAATCGATTTAATAAATGCATAAGAGTAGTCTTGCCCGAACCTGTTCCACCCAATATCGCAAAGGTTGTTCCGGCATCAATTTTAAAGCTTACTCCGCTTACTACAGGTATATTTCCTTCGTAATTAAACAAAACATTTTTGAATTCAATATCCTTGTTTAATTCAGGTGTTACGCCGTTTTTACTGTCCTGTTCTTCCGGCTCTCTTAAAATTTCACATATTCTTTCTGCCGAAACCAATGTCTTGCTCAGTTCCCCGAGAATTCTTCCAAAGCCTCTCAGGGGCCATGCAATCATAGCCGTATAAGATACAAACGCCATAAATTCACCTAATGTAATGATATTGTTTACTGAATATACAGAACCTGTTATTACTATAGTCATCACCAAAAGTCCTGTAACAAAATCCCCTATGCCCCAATAATAGCCCAGCTGATATCCAAGCTTAACCCAAAGCGCAGAAAACTTGTTGTTTTTTTCCGAAAATTTTTCTATTTCATATCTTTCTCTTCCGAAAGCACGAACAACCCTGACTCCGGTTAAATTCTCCTGGGTTGCAGTAAATAATTCTCCCTCTGCCTCATCAGCAACCAGAAATTTCTTTGACAATATTCCGTAAAATATCGCCGAATACAAAACAACAATCGGTATAAATATCAAAACAATAAATGTTAATTTTACATTCATAGAAAACATTAAAATAAGAGAAATAATTACAAGCATAATGGTTCTGAACATTTCAGACAATTGAGTGTTAATGAAATTGCGCACAATCTCCACATCTGATGTCGCCCTTTGAATTATGTCACCTGTTTGATTTTTAATGTGCCAGCTGAAAGGTAATTTTTGAATGTGCTCAAACAAATTGTCTCTTATATTTTTAATAATTCCTTCTGTTCCCTTGGCAACAGTAAGCCTTCCTATGTAATCACTTATAGCTGTTATAAGTGCAAGAACAAGCACAAATACGGCACATATCCATATGTTATGCCGAATACCTTCCCTTCCTCCCATTAAGTTTATAAAGTTTATCATATGGTTAGAAAATGGTATGTCATCAATAATTGAATCAACTGTAAACCTTATAATCTGTGGTGTAGCAAAGCTCGCTACAACCTTAATTATTGTAGCTATTGCAGAAACAATTATTAAATAAATATAATTCTTTGAATACGATAAAATAAGTTTAATGTTCAACAAATTTTTCTTCATAAAATCTCCGAAATACTAAGACTTACATAAAAATAAGCAATATGATTGCTTATTCATTTTATATTAAAGATATATTTGTGTCAAGGAAAGTTACTCATAGAAAAAGCTCTGATGCCTAAACATCAGAGCTTTAATTAATTTTTAATTATTTTGCATTAGCTGCTGCTTTTGCCATGACTTCCAAGAATCCATCAATTCCTACAGTTACTGAAGAAACTAAATCTGCATCAGTTGCAACGCCTTCTTCATCCATAGCTATTCCTGCTACTTCATCAGAAGTTTTTCCGGTTACATATGCTGAAAAAGCTGCCGCTTGCTCAAACCACTCTTTTCCTATTTGAGAAGCCTTTCTCATTCCATATGCATCGCCTAATTCAATTTTAGTTTTAACTTCTTCAGCCAAATCAGTTGTGATTTTTCCTGTAGCATCAAATTTTACGTTAGCTTGAGAAGCATCTAATATATTACTTGTAACCTTACCGTCAGCATCAAATGTAGCTACAGTATAAGTTGAATAAGCTTGTGTCTGACCTTCAGCGTCTGCAGTTGCATCTTTTGATTTATCAATTGTAGTCAAAATACCTAAGCCTAATGTATCATCAGCAGTTGCCCCTAAATCCTGAGCATTGGCTATAGCCTTTTCAGCAGCTGCTTTGTAATCATTAATTTTAACAGTCACTGAAGAAACTAAATCCGCATCAGTTGGAACACCAGCTTCATCAGTTGGTATTGATTTTATTTCTTCTGCAGTCTTTCCTACAAAATACTCAGCAAGAGAATTTGCTTGTTCATACCATTCTTTTTCTAAAGAAGAAGCTTTTTTCATTCCATACTCTTCTTTTAATTCTTGCTTTGATTTGTAAACAGTTGTTAAATCAGAAGTTACCTTTCCTTCTGCTGAAAAATTGATTTTAGTTTGAGCAGTGTCAATAGCTGCTTTAACTACTTTTCCGTCTTTATCAACTGTTACTGCCACTACAACAGAATCAGATTGTCCTAATCCTTCTGCATCCGCAGTTGCATCTGTTGATTTTCCTACAGATGTTAAAACAGCTAAACCAGTTTTAACGGCATTGTCAGCTGAAGGCTCTTCAGCAGGTTCTTCGGCGGGTTCTTCAGTCCCTGGTGTTTCAGTAGACGGTGTTTCTACGTTTGGTTCTTCTTTCGTACAGCCAGCAAATGCAAATAATGACATTGCCAGAACTAATACTAAAGCTAATATTTTTTTCATGTCTTCCTCCATTGAGTGAAAATTAATTTATATATAAACAGCTATCGCTGATTATAGCAAATTCCTAATTTAGATACAATTTTAACAAATTGTTATGTGATAGTCAACATCTATTTATTTCCAATATTCAGCATTACTGAATGGTGTTCTGTTAATTATGTATTTTTTAAGGATAGCTTCAAACTACCCCTTATATCCTATCCTGCTGGAAATCTCATTTGCAGCTGTTTTTATAATTTCTATATATCCTTTTATTTTATCTTCATTTATCCTGACTGATGGAACTGTTGCGCTTAAGCTGTATTTGACAGAGTCAGTATAATCAAATATTGGAGCTGCTATGCCTACCAGACCCAGCACAGTTTCTTCATAGTCTACAGCATAACCATTTTTTTTAATTTTATTCAATTCCTCCAAAAAAAGTTGCTTATCAGTTATTGTATTAGGTGTAAGCTTTTTTAAGTTTCGTGGCAGGCAATCCTTAAGCTTGTCCTTTCCCAAGTAGCATAAAATTATCTTCCCGTCAGCAGTTGAATACGCCTTAACTCTTGCGCCTATTTTTGTTGAAGTTTTTATTGACTTATTGCATTCCTTTTTATCTATAAAAACTACATCATGTCCGTCCAACATAGCAATATGTACAGTTTCTTCAATTTTTTCACAAAGCTTTTCTATTACAGGATATGAAATATTTATTATGTCCATAGAATTTACTACTAAATCACTATATACTATGAAACGTGTACCAAGCCTATACTTTTGATTGATTTCATCCTGTTCAATGAATCTGTGATACTTCAAAGTATTTAATATTCCATGAACCGTGCTTTTATTTAAATCCAGCATGTTAGCTATATCTGACAATTTCAGCTCACGTTTGTTCTCAGAAAAGCATTCGAGTATAGCAACCGCTCTGTCTATCGACTGAACTCTGACCAAATTCTTCATTACTTTATCCTCAACCATGAAATTTTAGCATATTGTTTATAAGAAATCAATCATTTATTATTAATAAGTATGTCTTTGCTACAATTTAAAATAAGAAATAATGCAATATATGACCGATTAAAAACTACGGATGCTAAATGGTGTAGTATGATATTAACATCTTGATAATTAATTGTCAAATCAATATTATATGAAATTGAGCTAAAACTATAGACAGACTTTATCAAATAAGTTAAAATTATACTTAATAAAATTAAGTTGAAAGAAGGGATTTGATTGGTTAATATGACTAAAGAAGAAGCTTGGACCTTGCTTAAGGAATATAACAAAGAAGAATTTCATTTAAAGCATGCTGAAACAGTTGGTTTTGTCATGGAATACTTCGCTAAAAAGCTTGGATACGAGAATGAAGCAAATTTTTGGGGAATTGTAGGCCTCCTTCACGATTTGGATTTTGAAATGTATCCCGATGAGCACTGCGTGAAGGTTCAAGAAATATTACGTGAAAAAGGTATAGATGAAAAAATCATTCATGCCATAGCAAGCCATGGATACGGTCTGACAAAGGCTACAGCAAAGCCAGAACATGAAATGGAAAAAATATTGTTTGCTACAGATGAATTAACCGGCTTAATCGGAGCTGTAGCTTTAATGAGACCCTCTAAAAGCGTATCCGACCTGGAAGTTAAATCATTAAAGAAAAAATTTAAAACACCAAGCTTTGCAGCCGGCTGTTCCAGAGACGCAATACAACAAGGAGCCGATATGCTTGGTTGGGAATTGGATGATTTGTTCCAACAAACAATTCTTGCAATGAGAGAATACGAAAAATCAGAAAATGTGCAATAAGGCTGTTATACGGCAAAGCGAAGGATCTCATTTACTATAAAAATACGAGATTCTTCGCTCAAGAATAACTTCTTATGATTTAAATGTTAGTTTGTAGAGGCAGCCGATGCTGCTTTTTTATTTTTCTTTAAATTGTTTTTTACTGCAGTAAACAATAAGCAAGTAATTATAGTTACCGGTATTACTGTAGCAGAATAAATTATCAATCTCTTTGTAATTGACAATATTCCATATTTGTCTGTATACAATATCATTAAAGTCAACACCAAGGGGTGCATTAAATAAATATAATATGAGCTTTGACCAAATAACTTAATAAAGCTGTATACTTTGTCCAATGATTTTTTCATAATTAATCCAACATAATATATAAAAAACACGGAAAAAATTGAAAATGCGAACCAAACGAACATATAAATTGTCAGATTGTAATATGAAACCATTGTATATAATACAGAAATAATCACATATCCGGCGGTAATTAATACTTTAAATTTATTAATCCATAAAATAAAATTATCATACTCCAATGTTACAAATATACCAAGCATATAAAAGAACATATACTTTAAAAATAACCTGTCGGAATTTTCAAATCTGATATATTCTGCGCAAAGCACAGTAATTATTGCTGAAACTATCAATATCAGTATTTTCTTATTTGAGCTTTTAAGAAGCTTATAAAACATTGGTCCCACAATATACATCTGTGTAATAATAATAACGAAATATAAATGGTATGACATAGTACCTAACAAAACACTCTTAATAAAAAAACTAATATCAAATGAATAAAATCCAAGCTTTATATAAACCGCATAATAAATAACACACCATACAAAATAAGCAATCAGCACTTTTTCCAGTCTCTTTATAATAAAAGGCATATACTTGAATTCTTTTTTTCTGTAGCTGTAAAAACTTGTTACTCCACTTAAGAAAATAAATATAGGTGTTGTAAATTTAAAGCTCCTGTTTACCATCAATGAAACAATATGAGGTAAGCTTCCGTATATGTAGCCGGTTACACCAGTTGCGGTTATATGCACGATCATAACAGCCAGACAGGCTATAAACCTCATGTAATCCAGCTCATAAAGCTTGTCTGTTTTTAATATATTGCTTTCCTTCACGCCCGTAAGTGAATTCATAGATAATCACACACTTTCTAATTTTTGTTTTGTTTAGTTTACCATGATTAAATAGCATTTGCAATTGGTAATATTTCTGAGAATGACTATACAAAGCAATTATATTTATGCATATTAATATAAATTATATCATAATTCGTATTAATTTATAAATTATTTTGATAATTTATAAATTAATTGCGTTTTTGCGTATACGCATCAGCGAATTTGTGATAATATATTTGTAAAATAAAATTAGCAAAGCGGGAGTTAGTATGTGCGTTAAAGAAGCAGTTATTATAAGGATCAATGAAATATGTTTAGAGAGAGGGCTGGCAGTTAACAAACTGGCTAATCTGTCAGGTATTACTCCATCTACTGTATACAGTGTATTTTATGCAGACAGGAAAGATATTGGAATTGTCCTGATTAAAAAAATTTGTGATGGCCTGGAAATTACTTTAAACGAATTCTTTACATCAGAAGTTTTTAATGAGCTTGATCAAGAGCTTGTATAGTATAAGAAGCAAGGTGTAAGCCAAGAACTTACACCTTATAATCTAATTTGTATTAGCATTTAATTTCTCATTTTTTATTTGTCTTAACAAATATACATATTTTTTTTCAGCTGCTTCTACATTGTAAATTGCATAATCCACCAAATCCGGTTCAGATACATTCTCAAATATATTTTTTGCCTCTTCCCATTCTTTTTTTGCATTTTCCAGATTTATATACAAGTCATTTTTATCATATGATTCTTTCTGAATTTTAAAGCTATCTATAATCCTTTTTAAACTAAAATTATTACCGTTCATGGAAAAAACCTCCTATCTATATTATTATAGACAAGAGGTTCCTATTTATTCATAATATGCCAAAATATTTGTTATCACAATGCATTTTCAATGTATGCTGCCCAAAATTTATTTTTCTTCCTTTTTCAAATTTTCATATCTCGTTATTAGATCTCCCTCTTTTTCATGGTAAGGCATAACCAGGCCTTTTTTATAATGCTTCCTGCAAAGAGCGGTATAGCTTTCATTTCCGCCGACAAATATCTGCTCACCTTCATAAATTACCTTTCCGTTCGAAAGCCTTGCATTTGTGATTGCTTTTTTGCCGCACCAGCAAACAGTCTTAATTTCTTCTATTTTATCAGCCATAGCCAACAAATGATATGATCCTTCAAATAATTCATTTCTAAAATCAGATTTTAATCCATAACACATAACAGGTATATTTAGATCATCAACTATATCTGTGAGCTCTAAAACATGATGCTTTTTTAAAAACTGACATTCATCTATAATAACTGCATCAACATTAAATAAATCATTGTATTCCTTAACTACTTCATAAAGATTCATATCATCATTAACTGCAATTGCTTTTCTTTGCAACCCTATTCTTGAAGCTACTACGCCTTCTTCAGCAAACCTTTTGTCAAGAACTGATGTAAAAACAAGAGGGTTTTGTCCCTTTTCTTCATAATTAAATGCAACCTTTTGTACCTCTATACTTTTCCCCGCTCCCATTGTGCTGTATCTGTAGTAAAGCTGCGCCATACATAACTCCTTGTCTGCCTTGAAATTAAAAAACTCACAAATAATTATATCATTTCTATTATCATTTTTCCACATATAATTTCTGCCGCAAAATACTTCTTCAATAAAATTAAAATTTAACATTAACAAAATTTCCTGCAGCAATTGAGTCTTCTGTTACCCGACAGTCTAATGCTATTACCTTGACCCCTTTTTCATCAGCCCTTTTTAAGGCATCACCAAACTCTTTATGCGTCTTGTAGTTTGGAGTAAAATAAAGAACATCACTCATCTGAATAATAAAAACAATGTAGGCCTCATATTCGTGGTCTATGCAGTCTATCAGCTCATTAATATGCTTTAGTCCTCTTTCAGTAGGTGCATCAGGAAACATAACAATACCATCTTCTTCTAAAGTTACACCCTTTACTTCCACAAATATGTCCTTATCTGCAGTTTCAATGTAAAAGTCAAACCTGGAATTATTATACCTATATTCAGGTTTTATTATCTTAATATCATCAAATAACAAACCCTTTTGTATCCATTCATGAAATACCTTATTAGGTGCTTGGCTATCAATATTTATCAATCTTTTATCCTTATACACTCCAACTAAATCATACTTTGTCTTTCGGCTTGCATTATCAAATTCCTGCACAAATATTTCTGCATTGTTTATCAGAAGTTCCTTACATCTGCCTGTATTTTTTACATGGCATACCTCTTCTTTTCCATCTACTTCTATATTTGCTATAAATCTGTTCGGTCTGTCTATGAATTTTGCTTTTATAATATTGTTATACTTCATGTTATTCCTTTTTAAAATACTTTCATTAAAATTATAATTCTATTTATTCTGGGATCAGACCTTGAATTGTATATTTCCATTTAGAGGTCCGTCCCTGAAATTATGGAATTACGCCTCTTAAATTACCTGCTTAATTTAATTCTTCTGTAAAGCACAATCTTTTAACACCAAGACAAGGTGCTGTCCCTGCTAAGGTTGTTCCAAAAAATATTACTTCTTTTCCAATATCCAAATAATCAACAATACTGCCATTACATACAGTACTTCCCGTGCAAAGAATCAAATCAGCCCAATCCACTACTTCTGAGTAAGACTCAATCCCATCTTCAACTATACATCCGGACTTTATTTGATTGATATTTAAAGGATTCAAATCCAGCACACGCACAGTGTATCTTTCTGATAATTTTGCCAGAATTGCAGGTTGAAAACCTATCAAAGCAATCTTTTCCACATCATAATGTTTACTTAAATAATCCAGCATGCTTTCAGCACATTTTTCAGGTCCGTCATTGCGACAATGAATTGTTTTATCAGCCTTCTCAAGGCGCATTGCTACAGCATTCAGTGCTGCTATAAATAAACTCCTGTCATATTCATTTCCCAATAAATCACTTTTAAGCAGCTCATTTATTGTTCCCTTATATTCACATGGTGATGAAGTAAAAGCTTGTCCCTTCGCTCCGTCAAACTCTGCTGACAGCATAACTTCCTTCCCGGTTAAAATAGGATAGTCTTTTCGTTTTGTGATTCCGATTGCTTCTTCCGGAGAAAGACCTTTGGCTACAATACATATGGATTCTTCTTCAAGCCCACTTTCTTTTATAAGCTCCTGCATATAATTTTTTAGTTTATCATACAATTCTTTCTTTGTCATCATTTTCTCCAATTCGTAAGAATTCATTTACTTCTTCATCTTGTTTATGCACAAATAATTCATTTGAAGCCACTACATCCCTGATTTTCCCATTAAGCAGAATACCTATTCTGTCAGCTAATCTCACCGCTTCATGAAAGTCATGGGTTATTAAAATGATGGTACAATTAAATTTCTCTTTAATCATTTGTATTTGCTCATATATTTTTTCTTTAGTAGCTATATCTAAAGCACTAAATGGTTCATCCAGCAATAATATCTCAGGTCTTAAAATCATTGTCCTGGCAAGAGCGGTTCTTTGCTTTTCACCTCCGCTTAAAGTATTTGGATACTGCTTTAATAAATGATTTATTCCGAACAGATTTGTTATATACTCTAATTTTCTTTTTATTTCATCCTTATTATAATGCCGGCATCTTAAACCATAATTAATATTATCCTCCACTGTGAGGTGCGGAAAAAGTCCACAATCTTGAAATACTATACCTATGGGAAGTTCCGAAAATATCCTTATATTTCCTTCGTAATTATTATAAAAACCGGCAATTAATTCTATTAACAAGGTTTTACCGGCACCCGTCTTCCCCAGAATAGCAAATACCTCTCCCTTGTTAATCCCTAAATTAATCGGACCCAGCTCAAATTCCCCGACCTTCATTTTCATATCTTTAATATTTAGTATGTATTCCATAATTCATTAACCATTTCTTCGCATTATTTTGTCTTTTTTAGTTAAATATCTGCTGATAATTTGCACTGACAGGGCCATTATTAGCAGTAATATTGCCGTAGCCATTGCAAGATTATTGTTTCCGGTAGATATGTTTAAATAAATACTTCCAGGCAATGTCTCTGTTTTCATTCGTGTTACTCCTACTAGCATTAACGTAGCACCAAATTCACCCATAGCGCGAGACCAGCAGATTAATCCTATTGAAAGTAAGGATTGTTTGCTCATTGATAAGATTATACTATAAAAAACAAACCAGTTTGATGCACCAAGATTCCTTGCTATAAATTCCAGCCTGGGATCAATCTCATTTATAGTATTACGAACCATAGATATTGCGAATGGAATATTTATCAGCAACTGAACAAGTATAATACCGTTACGATGAAATACAACCGGAAACCCTAGGCTACGAACCATTTTCCCAAAATCACTGGCAAACAAAGTTAAAAGGCATACTCCAAGCACCAAATAAGGAAGCGAAAGTGGGATTTCTAAAATAGCACTCATTAGCTTTTTACCTGTGAAATCTATTCTTTCTAAAATATATCCTGAAGGTATTGCAAAAAACATAACAATAATTGTGGAAATTGTTGCTGTACCAAAACTCATTTTCATTGAAAACTGTATTTCTTTTGAAAAAATGGCTTCTTTGATATAAGGAGCACCTTCAATAAATATCATGAGTAAATTGGAAATTATGAATAAAGTTATCAGAACAAGCATAAATATAAATACAATTTCCATTCCATTCTTCTTGTTCATTATTCTACAATCTTGTATCCAAATTCAGCCCATATATCCTTAACTTCTTGTGTATCCAGGTAATCATTAAACAGCATTTGAGCTTCTTCGTCTGTAGTACAGCTTAACATGGCAGCCGGTATAGTCTTAATGTATGTATCCATATCTCTTGAGTCAACAATTTCAAGCTTCTCACTGTTAATATTTTCTTGCCAAACTATTGCTGCATCTGCCTCGCCTGCCTCTAATGCAATAACCATTGCCGGTGCTGTAGCTGTATTAGCCACGACATTAATTTTATCTTGAAGGTTGAAATCACTTATAACCTTATCAGCAATCTTGCCAATAGGAGTTGATTCCGGATCTCCCATAATAAATTTTACTCCCTCTTTTGTCAGGTCTGCCGGTCCGGATATCGCTTCAGGATTTCCGCTTGCTACTACCAATACCGGAATATGTTGTACCAAATCCTTAGTTGACAAAACCAAATCCTCAACTCGTGCTACTTCTTCCTTTGAGCCTGCTATAAAGAAATCTCCCTCTTTTGCATTATTAATCTGTGTCTGGATTTGAGATGCATTGGCATAAGTAACCTGTACATCACAACCTGTAGTTTCCTGAAATTGTTGTGCTATCTTCTCAAATGGATTTTTCATTCCTGCTCCGCAAAAAATCAACAGGCTGTGTCCATCAAGCCCTGGATTTTCATCTTCTTGATTGTTCTCATCTGTCAGTGCTGGATTACTATCGCCGTCGTTATCTGCAGGATTTTGTGTTACATCTTTTGTGCCGCAACCGGTCAATAATAAAATTAATAATAGTATAATAATGTTGCTTTTTAAAAAATTTTTCATAAAATCTCCCTTTATATTTTTTAGTAAAACTTTATCAGAGATTTTATTAAATGTATGTTGTCAAAACAACATTTATAATCTGATTATTTCGAAGTAGTTCTTTTTAAATTTAATCATCCCTTCCTTTTCCATCAGCCTTAATTCGTGAGAAAGAACACTGCGGTTCACCACGAGGAAATTGGCTAATTCTTCACGGTTAAACTTTATATGAAATCTGCTGCTTCCTGCCTTCTTCTGTTGTAAGGACAGGTAGCGCACAATACGTTCCCTTACACCCTTTATGGTAATAGCTTCAACTTTATAATACTTACGAATATTTTCATCAGCAATAAAATACATAATATTGCGTAACAAAATTACTCTTATATCATCATCTATAAAACCTTTCTCCATTACTTTTTCGATGGAGAACCAATATATATCACTATCCGTGGTACTATAAATACTATAAGGAGCATCCTGCCTTATAGTGCAGGCGACTTCAGCACCGACGAGGTAAGGAGGAACAAGCTTTTGCATAAGAATTTCTTTACCCTCTAAAGTAAATTTTGACATACACACATTTCCGGTAAGGAGTATTCCCATATCCTTCAATACAGCATTTTCTTCGATAATCATTTCACCTTTCTGGTAAGAAATAATAACCCCCTCTAATTGTTGTTTCGCCAAATTGATTTGATTATCTGTCAAGCTATTAAATATCCTGCAATTTTTCAATTCTTTATCCCACCTTCATTATAATCTTATAAAGGCTTCACTTAAAAAGCATCTCTACCCGCCTTACAGCACAAATTGTATGTATCTGAAGCTATAATTTTTTCTTCGTTTGCTTCAACAACTATAATTTTTACTTTTGAAAAATCTTTGCTGATTATTCCGGTCCCTTTTAATAAAGAGTTTTTGTTTTCGTCCACTTCAATGCCCATATAATCTAACCCGCTGCATACTTTGCTGCGTATATAGTGGGCATTTTGACCAACCCCGCCTGAAAATATAAGAACATCAATGCCTTCCATTATAGCGCTGTATGCACCGATATATTTTTTGAATCTGTGGCAGACTGCATCAATGGTTAACTGTGCCCTCTCACTTCCGTTTTCGGCAGCAGCATGAATTTCTCTCATATCGTTGCTGATTCCGGACAGCCCCTTCCATCCGCTTTTTTTATTTATAATTTCATCTGCCTGCTCAATTGATAAACCTTCTTTTTTCATCAGATAAAGAATTGCGGCCACATCAATATCCCCTGCTCTCGTAGATTGTATGAGCCCCTCATGAGGGGTGAATCCCGTAGATACTTCAACTGACTTTCCGTATTTTAATGCATTCGCGGTTGTACCGCTTCCAAGCATCATATTAACTATTTTGTAATTTTTATATGAATCATTCAATATTTTTTCTGCTTGTTCTGCCATACTTCTAAATGCAATTCCGTGAAAGCCATATCTTCTTATATGATATTTTTCATAATATTCATAAGGAATGCCATAAATATATGCTGATTCAGGCAGCGTCATATGAAATCCGTTATCAAAAACAGCCACCTGAACTATGTAAGGAAGAAGCTTTTTGCATGCATAGATACCTGCTAAATGATTTGGGTTATGCAATGGCGCCAAATCCTTGATGCTTTCTATATAATCAATTATCTTGCCGTCAATTATCACCGATATATTTTGTTTATCTCCGCCCTGTACAACTCTGTGCCCTATAGCGTTAATATCATTTGTTCCTATTCCTGCAACCTTGTCACTAAAAATAGTGTGAAGAATTAAATTGATTCCTTGTTCATGATTTAATACAGGAGAAACAAATACATGCTTGTTACCCTTAACGATATACTTAAATTCTGCATCATTGTATCCTATTCTTTCGACGCTTCCCTTTACCAACACGTCATATTCAGGCATTTTTGCTACCTGAAACTTAATTGATGAACTTCCGCAATTTGATATAAGTATTTTCATAAATCCTCCGGCTTATTTAATATTTCTCATAATGAATCTTTGAAACATTAATATCATTATCCTCATATGGTCTGATATAATCATTTTTATAACCTATTGCCAGAATGCATACAACACCATAATTAGATGGTATATTTAAGATTTTTCTCACTTCCTCTTCTGCATCGCCGATTTCGTTAAATCTTTTTCTTATTTGTATCCAGACAGAACCTAATCCAAGCTTTTCTGTTTGCAGCTGCATATAAGAAGCTGCTATTGCTGCATCCTCTATCCATACATCACTCTTTTCGCTCTCACAAGCAATGACTACGGCACATGGTGCTGTTTCAAGCCCAATGCTGCCCTTATCCCTGCAATTTTTCAATTTAAACAGAGTTTCCGTATTCTCAACAACTATGAATTCTACAGGATTTTTATTCTTTGAAGTAGGTGCCAGAAGCCCTGCTTTAAGAATTTCCACTATTACATCCTTAGGTAATTTATCTTCCTTAAACCTTCTTATTGATCTTCTGTTTTTAATAATATCAAGCATAATTACGCCTCCTGGTCTAAATACATATGTATTAATTAGTTTTGTTTTTCTTTCAATATCTGTTCCACTTTCTTTTCCAGTTCGTTTATCCTGGAATCCTGATTGATAAAAGCATTAATTAATATAGACAGCACTAAAGAAATTACAAAAAAAATTGCCCAGATATTATTTAGAATAAAGTTTCCAAAGATAATAGTCACCATAACACATAAAATAAAACAACCTATAAAAACCGCAAGAAAATCCTTCATTTATATTCTCCTTTGCTATAATCGGAAATAAAAAAGCCCATAGAAATATGCTTCAATATCTCCCAGGCTTTTACCTTATCAATTAATCATCAATATTCAGACTTAACAGCTCTACCTTTTTGTTACATCTCTCTTCTACCTTCCATTGCTCTCATTAGGGTTACCTCATCAGCGTATTCTATGTCTCCGCCCACCGGAATTCCGTGAGCTATGCGTGTTGTCTTAATTCCCATTGGCTTTATGAGGCGTGATATATACACTGCTGTCGCTTCCCCCTCAATTGTTGGATTTGTAGCTAATATAACCTCTGATATGTCTGAATTAAGTCTTGTTATAAGATTCTTGATATTGATTTCATCAGGTCCTATACCTTCAAGAGGAGATATGGTACCATGAAGAACATGATATACACCTTTATACTCCTTAGTTCTCTCCATAGCTGAAATATCTCTGACATCCTCAACTACACATATGGTTGACTGATCGCGTTTGATATTTCCGCATATGCTGCAAATATCTCCTTCCGTTAAATTGCCGCAGGTCTTGCAATGTTTTGTAAGCTTCTTAGCATTAACTATTGCTTTTGCAAGCTCCACAACATCATTGCCTTTCATATCCAAAATATGAAAAGCAAGGCGCTGAGCTGACTTTCTCCCTATTCCCGGAAGCTTGGCGAGCTCTTCTATTAATTTAGTTATCGGCGGTGTATAATGCTCCATTAGAATAACCCTGGAATGTTTACTCCGCCTGTAACTTTTTTCATTTCAGTTTCCATCATTTCATCTGCTTTTCTGGATGCTTCGTTTATTGCAGCCATTATCATATCTTCAAGCATTTCAACATCATCCTTGTCAATAACCTCGGGATCTATTTTAATTCCTAACAGCGCCTTTTTTCCGGTTACCTTCACTGATACCGCTCCGCCACCTGCAGTTGCTTCAACTTCTCTTTGTTCAAGTTCATTTTGCATATCTTCCATTTGCTTTTGCATTTTTTGAACCTGCTTCATCATGTTATTCATATTTCCACCACCGGGCATTCCCATCGGCATTCTTTTACCCTTGCTCATTTTTAATCCTCCTGCTTAAATTCAACTATTTCTTCGCCAAATTCATTTACAAGATCTGCATAAACATCTTCTATTGTTTGCTTTGGCGAAACTTTCTTTTCTTCTTTTTTTATAACAAATTCAACTTCACAATCTTCATTTAAAATGCTGCTTAATACTTCCTTGAATTTTTGCTTGTTCTTAGGTTGATTTGCAGCATTGATGTGAAAAGTGAACTTAGGGTCAAATTCAAACACTGCCTTTTTATTTGTTACTTCGTTTAATTTTGATTCTCTTATAATTGCCTGCAGCCCGGCATTTTCGCTTCGAACCTTTTTTAGAATTGCCTGCCATCCATCTATAATAGCATTGTAAATTGCCTCGTCACTTTTGTTTTCAAATGGTTTGACTTCTTCTTTTGGTTCATGAGGCTCCGGTTTTACTGTTTCTTTTTTTATTTTTATTTCATTAAATGAAGTTTTTTCTGTTTTCGCAGTATCATGTCTTTTTTCCGTTTTTTGTTTTTCAGTGCTGAAGCTGTTGTTTTTGATGTTGTTTTCAAGTTCTGTGATTCTCTTTATGAGTTCATCAATGTTTGAATTATTAACAGCATCCAGCATCTTAATGAGTTTTGTTTCCAACAGAATTCTTGGGTTCAAGGCTCTTTTGCATTCCAGTTGAGAAATTGACAGTTCTTCAATAATTTTAACAATTTCATTAACAGAAATTTTATCGTTTAATTTCTTTAATTCCTCCGCTTCTTCCTCTGATACCCTCATTAAATTATCAGTTGAATTTGTAGTTTTGATTATCAGCATGTTTCTGAAGCATATTATTAATTCATCCAAAAAAATTGTAATTTCTTTTCCCATGTTCAATATGTCATAAATCAGCAGCATGGTACTTTTAATGTCTCTGTCTATTATGTGTCCGGCAGCCTCCAGCACAGACTGATAGTTTACTGCACCAAGTAAATTTATTACAGTTTCGTAATCAATTTTGTTTTCATTAAAAGACATACATCTGTCCAGTATACTTTGTGCATCCCTCATTGCCCCTTCTGAGTTTGCTGCAATGAGCTTAAGTGCCTTTTCATCATATTCCACTCCTGTTTCTTCGCATATCTTTTTCATATTTTCTACAATTACGGAAGATTTAATTCTTTTTAAATCAAATCTTTGGCATCTTGATAAAATTGTAGCCGGTATTTTTTGCGGCTCAGTTGTGGCAAGTATGAATAGTAAGTGCTCAGGTGGTTCTTCAAGAGTTTTCAGAAGTGCATTGAATGCACCCTTTGAAAGCATATGTACCTCATCTATGATATAAACCTTGTATTTGCTTTTTACAGGGAGAAACTTTACCTTATCTCTAAGCTCTCTTATATCTTCAACTCCATTATTTGAGGCAGCATCCATTTCAATAACATCCATGTTTGTTTCATCCAATATGCTTCTGCATATTTCACATTCGTTGCATGGATTGCCGTCATGATTGTTGAGACAATTTACAGCTCTTGAGAATATCTTTGCTGTCGATGTCTTTCCGGTTCCTCTGATTCCGCTGAATAGATAAGCATGAGCAATATTATCCGCCAATATCTGGTTTTTAAGTGTCCTCGTAACATGCTCCTGCCCGAGAACATCATCAAATATCTTGGGACGAAATTTTCTGTATATAGCTTGATGCGACAATTCTGACCACCTGACCTCATACGGTAATTTTTTTAAATTATATCATAAAAAAATACAATGCACAATAACATTGTATTTTGGAAATATTTTGACCTCATTATAATTTATCGATATAATTCCTCACCGTACTGTAAAGCATGTATAAAGTTGAACCTACAATAGCTAATAGACATAAAAATAATAGTACCTTGTTCATAATTACCTCTGAATTTTTTGTATTCAATATATTAGACGAAAAATATTTAAAAAAGTTCCATTAATTTATATACACAACCATATATATTTTGATATATATGATAATATTATTAAAATTTCTTAATATATAACTGATGCAGTAACTATTTAATATATGATAATATTAGTATTATTACTTGTAGGAGAAATAAATGAATATTAAGCAAATAAGGGATTTAACTGTGATAGACTTTGATGAATACAGATATCTTGGAATTGCCTGTGATTCCTGCGGAGGAATTGGGTTAAAGGAGCATGATGTGGTAAAAGCACCGCCTCAGCTTACGGCATATCACACAGGTAAGGTTGTTCTTGCTGAACTTATGAGCATGGGATTTACCCCTATGATAATGGCAGACGGTCTGGCAGTTGAAATGAATGATACCGGAAAACAGCTGATAGAGGGTTTTAATCAGGTTTTGTCAAAGCTTAAAACTACAAAGGTCCATTTAACCGGAAGCACTGAAGAAAATATGAAATCTGTGCAGACTTCCATGGGTGTAACCTGCATAGGCGTATGTGAAAAAGATAAATTAAAATATAAGAAAACCGAAAAAAATCATGTTTGCTTGCTTGTGGGTCTGCCTATGGTTGGAAATGATGTAGTTAATAATCCTGATAAAATAATGGATATAGATGATTATGAAAAACTGTATCTAAATAATTACATAAAAGAAATAATTCCGGTAGGTTCAAGAGGAATATCTGCTGAATTAAATGGCTTGTGTGAATACAACAATCTGAAAATTATATATGAGGATAAAATTACTGTTGACATAAATCGATCAGGAGGTCCATCATGCAGTTGCCTGATAACAATAGAAGAGAAAAATATGCACATTATTAAAAATTTATTAGCAAAACCTATTGAAATAATAGGTAGGTTTTATTAACAAAAAAAGGGCAAGCATTGCGTCAACACGCAAAAAACTTGCCCCAAAATTGCCTAAAGGCAAGCATGGAATTAATCCATGCCGTATTTCTTTTTAAATCTGTCAACTCTACCGCCCTTATCGATAAACTTTTGTTTACCTGTAAAGAATGGATGGCATTCTGAACATATTTCAACTTTGATTTCATCTAGCACTGAACCAGTTTCAAATGTATTTCCACATGCGCATTTAACAGTAACAGTTTTATAATTTGGATGTATTCCTTCCTTCATCCTGTTCACCTCTTTCTCGCTCTATATTAATTAATTAATATTATCAATTTACCTTCAGTATTATATCATACGTAAAAATATATTACAATATTTTTTTGCAGCTTTATTTTGGCTGTAATATTAATAATTTCTATCTTCAAGGTCATCCTTCATTTTATCAATATTCAATAATTGAGTTGAAGCTTGTTTTATAAAATCCTCATTTGTTTTAGTTTTTACAAGGCCGTCAATTAATCTTTCGGTAACATCTGCTACAGAGAAATTACTCATGGCTTTTCTAAGCTGCCAAATAGTTTGCAGCTCCTCGCCATTTAGCAAAAGCTCTTCTCTTCTCGTACCTGATTTGTTTATATCTATAGCCGGGAAAATTCTCTTTTCTGAAAGCTTTCTGTCAAGATGCACTTCCATGTTGCCTGTTCCTTTAAATTCTTCAAATATCATGTCATCCATACGGCTGCCGGTTTCAATTAACGCACTTGCAAGTATTGTCAGGCTCCCACCATCTTCGATGTTTCTTGCAGCACCAAAAAATCTTTTTGGTCCGTACAATGCTCCGGGATCAAGCCCTCCAGACAATGTTCTGCCCGTAGGGGTGATTGTCAGATTGTATGCTCTTGAAAGCCTTGTGATACTGTCTAATAGTATTACAACGTCCTTGCCATGTTCAACAAGCCTTTTTGCTCTCTCAAGAACCATTTCCGCAACCTTGATATGATTTTTAGGCAACTCATCAAAGGTTGAATAAACAACATCACCTTTGACACTTCTTTTCATATCAGTGACTTCCTCAGGTCGTTCATCTATTAAAAGCATAATAATTTCAATATCAGGATAATTTTCTGCTATGCTGTTTGCAATATTTTTTAAGATTGTTGTTTTTCCTGCTTTAGGAGGAGCCACAATCATACCTCTTTGTCCTTTGCCAATAGGTGCAACTAAATCTATTAACCTCATAGTCTTATCAATGCCAGAGCTTTCAAGCTTTATTCTTTCATTGGGATAAATAGGGATGAGTGAGTCAAAATCTTTTCTGTTTCTAGACAATTCAGGATCTTCATCATTTACTTGTTTAACATACAATAATGCTTTGAACTTTTCACCTTGTTTAGGAGGCCTAGTTATACCGGTTATTTTATCGCCGGTTTTCATATGGAATCTTCTTATTTGAGAAGGAGATATGTATACATCTTCATCGCTTGTTAAATAATTATTTGTTCTTAAAAACCCATATCCATCAGGATGAGTTTCCAGTATGCCCATAACCTTCAGGGCTTCATTTCCGTTGGATTCTATTTCTTCAATAATTTTATCAGGCAGTTTAGCCGTACTAGCTTGATCATTTTCTTCTTCGGATTCATTTTCAAATTCTTCTAAGCTTTTAGCCCGTTCAGTTAATTTGTATGATTCATTGTTTTCTGCAGCTTCCTTTTTTTGATCGCTGTGTTCATTAATTGAATTACTATAATAATCATTCAGCTTAATGAGCAGCTCATCTTTCTTATACTTATAGGCATCGCGCATGCCCAATGACTTGGCCAGCTCTTTCAAATCTGAAAGTTTCATACCGGCTAATTGGTTTTTATTCATAAAAACCTCCATTCTGTTTAATTTTTATCATATTGGAATATACAAGATAAGCGCTTGATAGGTGGTACAATAATATCATTTAATTATTTATTAGTCAAGAACTTAATTTATAATATTTACATTTTGTTAATTTTTTAACTAATTAGTTGATTTTTAATATATTAGTAATATAATTAAAATATAGAATTTAATGTGAGGTTAAATATGAATGATTTGAAAATATGTGTAGGAAGTGCATGTCATTTAAAGGGCTCCTATGATGTTATCGACATATTTAAGTATTGTGTCCGAGACAGAAATGTTATGGACAAGGTTGAAATAAAGGCTGCTTTTTGTTTAGGGCATTGTACTGAAGCTGTTTCTGTATGCTTCATAGATAAAACATATTCTGTAAATATTGATAATGCAGAAAGTTTTTTTGATGAAGTTGTAATGAAATATATAAGGAGTTAGAGTTTATATGAAAATTCTCGATTTCCACCCTGCTAATTGTAAAAACTGTTACAAATGTGTAAGAAACTGCTCAGTGAAAGCTATAAAAATGATAGATGACCAGGCACAAATAGTTGAAGAAAAATGTATTGCATGCGGTAATTGTTTCTCCGTATGCCCTCAGAATGCAAGAAACATACACAGTGATTTAGAAAATGTTATTTACGCCATCAAAGAAAAACGAAAAATCATTATATCCATAGCTCCCTCCTACCTTGGAGTTTATGAGCACCCATACAAATTAATTACTGTATTAAAACACCTGGGCGTATCTGTAGTGGAAGAAACTGCAGTTGGAGCAGCACTGGTAACAGAACTTTATAAGGAATATTTGACTTCAACAAATATTAAAAATGCTATAACTACCTGCTGTCCAACTGTAAATATGATGATTCAAACATATTACCCTGATTTAATAAAGTATCTGATGCCATTGGATTCACCAATGATTGCTCATTGCAAAATGTTGAGAAGACGCTACGACAAGGATGCTTATATAGTGTTTCTAGGACCATGTATTTCTAAAAAATGTGAAGCATATGGATATCAGCTTTCAGGAATAATTGATGCGGTAATTTCATTTGAAGAGCTTGACAAGCTTTTTGAATCTAAAAATATAGATATGCATTCTTTTAGTGATTCCTACCCCGATGTAGAAGGTAGCTTCATCGGCAAAAAATACCCCTTAGAACATGGAATTTTATCTGGTATTGAAGATGCAATTTTAAAAAGCAGATTTACACCCTTGTCTATTT
>JAEXUD010000019.1 GCA_023453025.1 Bacillota bacterium | reverse complement strand
TGTCTTTTCGTCATGCTTTTCTTCATAACTAAAGTGTTGACTTCATTTATAAATCTCCCTATTCCTGATAGAAGTGGCTAAAATCTTATAAAGCTACTTTGTTTTCTAATTAACTAAATGACATTGATTCACAGTGTCCATAACTTTAAAGAAAAACAAGAAAAATATATAGCGAACATTTGCAGGACACGATTATAATTCTTAGCCGCAATGAGCTTTAGAATTATTCGTGTCCGAAACCGTGAGCGGATATTTTTCTTATTTTTCGCCTTGACTGTGAATAGTAACTATTATTTCGGTAAATAATACATTTTTCTCGTTTGTATTTTTATCATTTTTTGGTATAATATTATTATCATCCAGAATCTTCAAATTATTTCTGGCAATTATCAAACCGAGGTGAAGTAATGAAATTTACTGAATATGAATACAAACGACCTGAATTTGACAGCATTAAAGTTCAATATACCAATCTAATCCATATGTTCAATAATTCTCAAAATGTTGAAGAGCAATATACGTATGTTCAAAAAATCAATGAGCTTCAAAAAGAAATTGAAACCATGGCACAGCTCGTGTATATAAGAAATTCCATTGATACTGCTGATGAGTTCTATGACAATGAAAATGATTATATCAATATGATTTCTCCTAAGCTTCATGGGTTGAGGGTCGAATTTTATAAAGCTTTGCTAAATTCAAAATTCAAGGATAAATTAAAGGAGCTTGTAAAGCCTCAGCTTTTCACCATAGCTGAAATGGAAATAAGGACATTTTCAAATGAAGTTGTTCCTCTTATGCAAGAAGAAAATAAGCTGGTAAGTGAATATTCAAAGTTAGTATCATCTGCTAAAATAGATTATGACGGCAAAATTTTAAATTTATCACAGCTTCAGCCATACATGGAATCAAGGGATCGAAAGGTAAGAAAAGAAGCATATGAAAAATATAGCAGCTTTTTTAAAGAGAACGAATCAAAATTTGATATTATTTATGACAAACTGGTCATGCTTAGAAATGAAATAGCAATCAAGCTTGGTTTTAATAATTTTATTGAACTGGGCTATCTTCGCATGGGTAGGTCTGATTACAATGCAGAAAATGTGAAAAAATTCAGGGAACATGTTTTAAGATACATAGTTCCCCTTTCTAATGAACTAAGAGAAAAACAAAGAAAACGCATAGGTGTAGATACTCTGAAATATTATGACCTACCTTTGAATTTCATTTCCGGAAACCCTACCCCAAAAGGAAATAAGGACTGGATAATGGAAAGAGCAAAAAAAATGTATGAAGAGCTTTCGCCTGAAACCGGTGAGTTTATAAACACAATGCTTGAAAGAGATTTATTTGACCTTGAAACTAAGCCAAACAAGCAGGCAGGAGGATATTGCACATTCCTTCACGGATTTAAGTCACCTTTTATATTTGCAAACTTCAATGGTACCCAGGATGATATAACTGTTGTAACTCATGAAGCAGGTCATGCATTCCAGACCTACGAAAGCAGATATCTTGAAGCTCCTGAATTTAGCTTTCCTACCTCAGAAGCATGCGAAATTCACTCTATGAGCATGGAATTTATCACATGGCCATGGATGAAGATGTTCTTTGAGAATGATATAGAAAAGTTTAAGTTTTTCCATCTGGCAGATTCATTAGCCTTTATTCCCTATGGAGTAACTGTGGATGAATTCCAGCACATTGTATATGAAAACCCACATATGACTCCTGATGAAAGAAAAAAAGCATGGAGAGATATAGAAAGAAAATACACACCTTACAAAGATTATGACGATAATGACTTCTTAGAAAAGGGGACCTTATGGTTTAGGCAAGGACATATATTTTCCGAACCTTTTTATTATATTGATTACACTCTGGCACAAATTTGTGCATATCAGTTCTGGATAAAATTCAATGAAGACAGAGTAAAGGCATGGGATGATTATCTAAACATCTGCAGGGTCGGCGGAAGCCAGTCATTCATAGAAATTTTAAAAACCGGCAACTTAAAAAGTCCTTTTGAAAAAGAAACAATTAAAAAAATAACTACTCAGATAAATAGTTATTTAGACTCTGTTGATGACATAAATTTATAATAAAAAAAGCCTTAAGGGCTTTTTTTATTTATAAGTATTATTAATCCTGTTGAGGAGCTTCTACTGGACATACGCTAGCGCATGCTCCGCAATCAATACAAGTTGATGGGTCGATTACATATTTATCGTCACCAGCTGATATAGCGCCTACTGGGCATTCTGGTTCGCATGCTCCACAGCTAATGCATGCATCTGTAATTTTGTAAGCCATTAATTTCACCTCCCCCAATATCATCAATAAATATTCTAACACTATTTGTCCATATTTAAAAGAACTTTTTACCTAAAAATCAAATATTTTATTATATAAAATTTTTAATCCTCTAAATCTTTAAGCTCCTCGAAATCAATGTCCTCACGTCTTTGTTTTTGAACTCCTTCTTCAACCACCTTCAGCTCTGAGCCATTTATATCTTCTATTTCAACAGTTCCGTCAGGTTTATAAACATTAACCTTTGCTGTTTTAAACAATGGATTTATATCTAAAACTATGCCGGTTTTGTTTGTTCCTTTAACCTGAACTCTGTCTCCCACATCAGGTAATTCCTTGATATTTTCCTCATAAACTTCGTGCTCATAATTCAAGCAGCACATAAGTCTTGAACATATTCCGGAAATTTTAGCAGGGTTCAATGATAATTTTTGTTCTTTTGCCATTTTAATTGATACAGGATAAAATTCCCCGAGGAATGAAGAGCAGCACATGGGTCTTCCGCATGGACCAAGCCCTCCGATCATTTTAGCTTCATCACGAACACCAATTTGTCTTAATTCAATCCTTGTTCTGAAAATGGATGCCAGATCCTTTACAAGCTCTCGAAAATCTATTCTTCCATCTGCTGTAAAATAAAAAATAACCTTATTATTGTCAAATGTATATTCTATATCTACCAGCTTCATTTCCAATCCATGCTCTTCTATTTTCTTCAAGCACAAATCAAAAGCTTCTTTTTCTTTTTCCTTATTTTCTTGATTGCATTTTATATCATCTACTGTTGCAAGTCTTAAAACTTTTTTTAATGGCTGTACTATATCCTCTTCTTTAACCATTTTAGGACCTACAACAACCTGACCATATTCAATTCCCCTGATAGTTTCTACTATTACAAAATCCCCTTCGTTAATCCATTTTTTATCAGGATCAAAATAGTATATCTTACCAGCCTTCTTGAATCTTACGCCTACTACCTTTATCATTTAAAGACCTCCTGAATCTTTAAAAGCATATTATCTATTGCAAGCTTATAGCTAACATTGCTCTTTATATTATCGCTTGTGTTCTGCATAAACTCAATTACATCGCTATTCTTTTTCATTAATTGGCTGTGAGTAACCGCAAGCTGTTTAAAATCTTTATTTATAACAAGATTATCCATGTTATTTTTAACAAACATGATGTCCCGTATCCACACCATCATAATTTCTATAATTGTATCTATATTATCTTTATTTTCATCAAAGTAACTTTCCAATTCATAAATTATTTCCGAGTCTGATCTTATTATTTTGTCAAATAGTTTTATAATCTCTGTTCTATTATTAAGGAAGCTGTCACCATCATTAATTATATTGACAGCTTTATTCAATATTCCTTTGGAATATTCAGCAGCTAAATCTGATAATTCTTCTGTTGTGTTATAATTTTCCTTTAAGTACAATTTTATTGTTTCCTTGCTTACATTTCTGAATTTGATTGACTGACATCTGGATACAATTGTTGGGAGCAATAAATTAATATTATTTGTTAATAGTATAATAACAGAGTCTCCCGGAGGCTCTTCTAATGTTTTTAAAAATGTGTTGGCAGCCTGTTGAGTCATCTCATTTGCATTTTTAATTATATATACTTTTTTGTTTGATTCATATGGTTTTTTATATATCGACTCAATAAGCTCATCTATTTCATCACGTTTTATTGTTGTTTCACCATTATTTATAATATGCAAATCAGGATGGTTGGCAGAATTAATTTTAATGCAGCTTAAGCACTTATTACATGGGTTTACAGTAAAGTTTTCGCAAAACAAAGATTGGGCAAATATAAGAGCCAATTCATATTTGCCCATTCCCTTTGGCCCTTCAAATATATAGCAGTGGGATATTTGATTTTTATTAATAGATTTAATTAAAGATGTCTTTATTTCTTCCTGACCCGCTACCTGACTATATAGCATATTATCACCTAAATTTTCTCAAATCTTTCTACATTTGTTACAAATACAACAGCTCCTCCAACAGTTACTTCAATTGTTTGAGGTAAATACCCACCTACAGTACTAAATGAACTAGGAGGTATGGCTGCCGTAATCTTCTTTTTTGTCCTGCAAATCTTTCTGATAATATCGATTTCTTCTTCTACCCTATCGTCCTCAACCAATGAAATAATGGTTGTGTTGCCTGAGCTTAAAAATCCTCCGGTTGATGACAGCTTGGTAGAAGAAAAACCATTCTCCCTTAAAGCTGATATCAGCTTGTTAGCATCATCATTTTGAACTATGGCAGTTATTGATTTCATAATATCCTCCTTAAAATGAATTAATTATTTCTTTTATATCGCAAAATATCTCATCAATTGTTCTTTCAGCATTTATTGTCTTAATTTCAGGAAAATATTGTGCTAGTTTTTTATAACCTGCATATACTTTCTTGTGAAATATTACATTTTCATTTTCAAGTCGGTCTCCTCCAGATGCAAGTTTTCTGTTTAACCCTTTTTCAGGATTAACATCAAGCATCAAAACTAAATCCGGTTTTAGATTTGCAATGGCAAAATCATTGATTTTCTTAACCTCATCAACTCCTAAGCCCCTGCCTATCCCCTGATATACAAGGCTTGAATAAACAAATCTTTCACTTATTACAATTTTGCCTTCGTTCAACCAAGGCTTTATTTTTTCAGAAATAAGCTGTGCTCTAGCCGCAGCATAGAGCAAAGCTTCCGTTCTGTAATCCATTTCTGTATTGTTATTGTCCAGAATTATATCTCTGACCTTCTCACCTATTTTGGTTCCGCCGGGTTCTCTGGTAAATTCTATTTCTCTGCCTTCAGCTCTGTAGTAATCACCTATCTTTTTAGCCATGGTACTTTTGCCGGAACCATCCGGACCTTCTAATACTATGAAGATTCCTTTCATTTAACAACTCTCACTCGATAGTTTTTGTCAACACCATTACAATTTATGTTATTTTCTAACATAACCTTAACGTAATCAATAGTTTCCTGAATAATTATTTCTCCTGGACACACCAATGGAATTCCAGGTGGATAAGGTATGATGAATTCGGCAGCAGTCCTGCCTATGGCATCATCTATATCAATTAATTCATTTACGGCATAGAAAGCCTTACGCATTTTTCTTTCATGCTGCAATTGAGGGAAAGGTTCAATTTGAACAATTTCTCTTTTTTCCTTGCTTTGACTTTCTTCAAGGTAAATTTCCTTAACTGCATCAAATAATCTATCTATATCTTCAATCTCATCAGTTGCTGTAATGTATCCAACAGTATACTGCAAATCTGCAAATTCCATTTGTATTTTATATTTATATCTTAAAATTTCCTGCAATTCAGTACCTGTAATACCCAACTCACTCATACTGATAACTGCCCTTGTAGCATCAAAATCATAACATCCTTCATTAATTAAGAAGTCATCTTCCAGTACATTAATTCCCATATTTCTCAGTTCAAGGGTTCTTCTTTTAAATACTTCAATATTTCTTTTCAGTCTCTCTTCACCATTTAAATTCATCCAATGAACGGCATTTTCAATTGAAGCCATCAGGATATAAGATGGAGATGTAGTTTGAAGCATTCTAAGCATTGCTTCAATGTTGCTTCTGTCTACTCTGTCAGAGCATACATGCAAAATTGAACCTTGTGTCATGCAAGGCAGTGTCTTGTGAGTGCTTTGTGTCACTATATCAGCTCCTGAGCTTTCGGCTGACGGTGGTAATAGCTCTTTGCAAAAATGAAGATGTGAGCCGTGAGCCTCATCAATCATAAGAATTTTATCATATTTATGAACAATTTCAGCTGCTTTTTTTACATCAAAGCAAATTCCATAAAATGTCGGATATGTTAATACAACCATTTTTACATCCGGGTTATCTATCAACATTTGCTCCAGCTTTTCCAAACTGATGCTGAAATTCAACCCATGCTTTTTATTAAATTCCGGATATAAATAATGCAGCTTTAAATCTCCTAATATACAAGCATTATAAACGGATTTGTGACAGTCTCTCTGCACAATTATCTTATCTCCGGGGTTAGTACACGCCATTATAGCCGATATGATTCCACAGGATGTCCCGTTAACGACCATATATGATTTTTTAGCGCCATAAGATTCTGCTATATACTCCATGGCATCCTTTAAAAAACCTGTCGGGTAATGCAAATTGTCCGTACCTAGAGTTTCCGTAATGTCATAAAAATTAAGATTGTTACCAATTTCGTCTAAAATACCATTTTTACCTTTATGACCAGGCATGTGAAAATTTGTATCTACTTCGCTTCGATACTGTTTAATCCCCGAAATAATATTAAGTTTCTTCATTGTTTATCTCCCGTTAAAATTACTGATACTTAAATAAATTTATACTAATGATGTTAAATTTATTGTTGTATATTGGGATTAGTGCTCATCTCCTTTTTTTTTAATATTTACTGCTTAAGCAGTTTATTTAATAATATTGTTGCTTCTTTTTCTTGAAATACTTTTAGTGGTATGAACTGTTTCTACAATTAACACAACCATTATTGAAAATACCATGGATACTATTGAAAAAAGCACAGTGTATTCAATCCACATAATTTACCCTCTGTCAGAATATTTCTTACACTTAATTTAATAAAAATAAAGCGTTTAATCTATTATATAACAGCTGCAATTTGTTGTCCAATAAAAACTTCTTTTCAAAGTAAAATATATGCAATTTTTCAGTAATTTATAATATTATTTACTAAATCAGAAGCCTTACTATCAATAATGCTATAAACCCAGGTATTCCCAAAATTCCAAGCAATAATGCAGATACAACATTAACTCCGATATATATACCTGTATATTGACCAAAATAATTGAAAATTATTAAAAACAATGCTCCTAAAAGTGAATTCAAAATCAATTTGCCTAAAAACTTAAGCGGCTTGACAAAAATCCAGGAAATCATAAATATTAACATAATACCGGCTGAATAAGCCAAAATAATTCCTACATCTGCTATACCCACAAGACAACCTCCCAAATTAGTTTTTTTTTAATTTTATGAAGTTGTCCTTGTTTTTATGCTTCTTGATAACAAAACATACATTACATTACATTCAGTAGAAAGTCAATAAAAAATTTAAATTCAACTCATTTTTTTTTGTCAATTTCAACATCCGAAGTATTATTATTTTCAATTGTTGGAGAAAAAAAAGCATTATTTTGTTCTTCCTGATTAAATGGTTCTTTGCGCACCAGCAACACCTTTAATTTATCAGGAATTTCCAAATACTTATTAACTAATATGGTAATCATTATTCCTATGGTTGTATCCACAACTCTATTAAATGTATAAAGGATGTAATTTCCCTCATGCTGTCTTGATATCAAAATGCCTAAATACACCACACAACATATTACAACAGATTGCTTTAATTTTAATGAAACGCATATTTCAATCAATACTACTATTCCTAATGGAATAATAAATAATAAAAGTTGTTCGTGCCCATATGTTTTAACAAAAAATAATACCAGTGCTCCTACTATGCCACCAATGATAGTACCGATTACTCTTTCAGTTCCTTTTTTAAATGAATCATCAATAGTATTTTGCATACAAATTATTGCTGCAATGCAGGCTTGAATTGCATTTTCTCTATTAAGCAGCTCAAAAATCAATAAGCAAAGAAAAACTGAAGCAGATGTTTTAATATTTCTCATTCCTATCTTAGGAAAATTCATATGTCCTCCACAACCAATATATAAT
>JAEXUD010000011.1 GCA_023453025.1 Bacillota bacterium | reverse complement strand
TCTTTTTTTAGAACTCTCAAAGGTTTCTTATGCTGTTTTATTGTCTAGGTTCTTCTGTCTCTTGCGACAGCTTGACTAGTTTATCACATCTTGTTGATGTTGTCAACTATTATTTTTTTCTTTTTATTTGCCGCCCTTTCGTTACAGAATTTATCCGTTCTTCAGGACAGCTTGATTAGTTTAGCATATCTTGTCGATACTGTCAACTACCAATTATTTCTTTTTATTGTCTCTCAAGGACAACTTTGATAGTTTAGCATTTATTATTCACTTTGTCAACTACCAATTATTTCTTAATTTTCTATATCTGTTCTAAACAGATTGTAATATTACTATGTTTAGCATTATTGCATGTCAATAACTCTTTTTCATTCTTTTATTGCGTACAGTAATATAATAACTGAAAGGTATTTTCAGCAGTTTTGAAAGTTTAACATTCATATAATTAATTGTCAAGGTATTTCTAAAAATATTATAAGAATTTATTTTTAATACACATAAAAGAGCAGCCAGGCTGCTCTTTTATGTGTATTTGTATATTTAGTTAATCAATTGGTTTCATTGTCGGGAATAATATAATGTCTCTTATTGTCGGCTGGTTAGTTATTAACATAATTACTCTGTCAATACCAATACCAAGGCCGCCTGTAGGAGGAAGCCCTACTTCAATTGCATTAATGAAATCATTATCCATCATATGCGCTTCATCATCACCGGCTTCTTTTTGCTTAACTTGCTCTTCGAATCTTTCTCTTTGATCGATAGGATCATTTAATTCTGAAAAAGCATTGGCTATTTCCCAAGTGTTGGCAAATGCTTCAAATCTGTCTGTAAGTCTTGGGTCTTCTATATTTCTTTTTGCTAACGGAGATATTTCGACCGGATGATGAGTTACAAAAGTAGGCTGTTGCAAGTGCTCTTCACAGAATTCTTCAAACAGCTCGCTGATAACATGACCTCTTGTCATCAATGGTTTTATTTCAATACCTTTTTGTTTTGCAATCTCAATAGCTTCTTCGTCAGTATTTATCAGATTAAAGTCTACTCCGGCATATTCCTTGACCATATCTTGCATTTTAACTCTCCTCCACGGCGGAGTAAAGTCAACTTCCTTGCCCTGGTATTCTACCTTGGTTGTTCCTCTTGCCTTTTTACATACATAAGCTACGATGTTTTCTGTCAATGTCATCATATCATTGAAATCAGCATATGGCTTGTAAACTTCCATAGCTGTATATTCAGGATTGTGATTTGCATCCATTCCTTCATTTCTGAACATTTTGCCCATTTCGTAAACGCCATCGCCTAAACCGCCCACTACTAATCTTTTTAAGAAAAGCTCATTTGCAATACGCATATACATATCAATATCAAGTGTATTGTGATGTGTAATGAACGGACGTGCATTTGCTCCACCGGCTATCGGACTGAGTATCGGAGTTTCAACTTCCAAGTAGCCCTCTCCATCAAGGTATTCTCTGATTCCTCTGATAATTTTGTTACGCATTAAGAATATATCTTTTATTTCCGGGTTAACTATAAGATCAACATACCTTTGTCTGTATCTTAAGTCTGTATCCTTTAAACCGTGAAATTTTTCAGGTAATGTCTGCAGTGATTTTGAAAGAAGCTTAATTTCTTCAGCTTTTATTGATATTTCTTCTGTCTTTGTCTTAAATACTTCTCCCTTTACTCCTACAATATCTCCTATATCGTAAGTTTTAAGCCATTTATATTCTTCTTCACCTATAGAATCTTGTTTGACAAACATTTGTATTCTGCCTAAATGATCCTGAATATCATAAAATCCTACCTTGCCCTGACCTCTTTTTGACAAAATTCTTCCGGCTATGGAAACATGCTTGCCTTCCATCTCTGCGTAATTGTCTTTTATGTATTGAGAAGTAGATGTCAATTCATATTTTGATACTTTATACGGATCTCTTCCTGCATTGATTAAATCTTTTAATTTGTCAACTCTTACCTGTCTTAAATCTCCTGTTTGTTGTTCACTCAACTTCTACACCACCTTGTCTTATGTTACGTTTTTATTTAATATCTAAATACATTTAAACTGTAAGTATTTCATATTTTATCATGTCACCGGCAGGAGATGCAACTTCAATTATATCTCCGATTTTTTTACCAAGCATTGCCTTGCCCAATGGTGATACATTGGATATTTTTCCCTTAAAAGGATCGGCTTCCGCAGAACCGACTATTGTGTATTCCATAGTCTCATCAAATTCCAAGTCCTTAATAGAAACCTTAGACCCTATACTTACAACTCCCTTCTGTTTTCCTGCTTTTATTAATTTTGCATTTTTAATCATTTGTTCCAGTTTCGCTATTCTAGCTTCAACGTTTGCCTGTTCATTTTTTGCTTCGTCATACTCGGCATTTTCACTGATATCCCCAAAAGCCAGTGCAACTTTAATTTTTTCTGAAATTTCTTTTCTTTTAGTAAGTTTCAGAAATTCCAATTCATTTTTTAATTCTTCCAAACCCTCAGCAGTAATCAAAGTTTCATTATTTTTCATATTATTGCTCCTTTTAATAATGTAGCTTGTTACAAAATTAATGCATTTTATCATATACATTATGTAAAGCTTGATGTATATTTTATTCTATTATGGTTTTAATATAATATGATAAATCGATGACAATTCTTTTAATTAATTAGAACATTATAAACAAGGAACTTAGAAATGTCAAGATTTTTGTGAATTCTTATCATATTAACCCATTAATATTCATATATTCATCTAAAACACCGCATAAATCATCCGCTTCTGTTATTTTGTTTATTTTGTTTCTTGTATCTGAGGAATTCTTCATTCCCTTCATATACCAGGCCGCAAACTTTCGCATTTCCAATATCGCTATTTTTTCATCCAATTCCTCTGCAAGCATTAATGTATGTCTTTTTATCATTTCTATTCTTTCTTTTGGAGTTGGCTCGTAAAAATTATAGTCATTATTTAACACTTTAACAATATTCAAAATAAGCCATGGATTGCCTAAAATCCCCCTGGCAACCATCAATCCGTCACAATCAGTTTCTTCAAGCATTTTAACCGCATCTTGCGGTGCATATATATCTCCATTTCCTATTACAGGTACATTAACTGATTTTTTCACTTCTTTTATTATATTATAATCTGCTTTGCCGGTATAAAATTGTTCCCTTGTTCTTCCATGAACCGCTATCATGTCAGCACCATTATACTCTAAAAGCTTGGCAAACTCATGTGCATTTTTATTTTTCTCATCCCACCCTGCTCTTATTTTAACAGTTACAGGCTTTACAGAAACCTTTTTTATTTTATTTACTATTTCGCCCGCCAGCTCAGGTGTCCTCATTAATGCGCTTCCGTCTCCGTTTTTAACAATTTTTGGGGTAGGGCATCCCATGTTTATATCAATTATATCTATATCTTCTCTTTCATTAATATAATTTTCTACAACATACGCCATTATATCAGCATCACTTCCAAATATCTGAAGTGACACAGGTCTGTTTTCTGCATTTACTTTCATCAGTTTTTTTGTTTTTATATCTTTATAGTATAAACCCTTTGCGCTGACCATTTCTGTATATACAAGACCGGCTCCCATTTCCTTGCATATGGTTCTGTATGTTATATCTGTAACTCCGGCCATAGGTGCGAGTGCAACATTTGTATTTAATTCTATATTGCCAATTCTAAGCGTTTTTTTCATAAGTAATAATTGTTTCTCCCGGATCTAGTATTTCCTTATTTCCCTTGTCATTTGTTACTATAAGACATCCTTCGGAATCAATGCTTGTGGCATAAACCTTTCTTTTTGACTTCTTACCTTTTTTCATTACTTCAATGTCTTTATTTGATATAACAGAATTTAAATTGTAAACAGTGATAGCTTCCGAAATTGTATTATTCATAATCAGTTCATTGTAATATCTTTCGATGTTGTTTAATATTTCTCCGATTAAGGTTTCTCTGTCAACTTCTTCTGATATTTCCAACAGTAAAGATGTAGCTATATTCTTTATTTCGTCATTTGCTTCTAATTCTTTATATGTCATATTCACATTTATGCCAAAAGAAAGTATTGCGCCTTCCGATTTATTATTTTTGCACAAAATACTGCTGTCTACTGAAGATATTTTTCTGTCCTTAATTAATATATCGTTTGGCCATTTTATTTTGCATTCAACATTATATAGATTGTTTATTGCTTCACATACTGAAGCACATCCTATAACATCAAACTTAGATATTAAATGATTATTTACTTTTACCTTTAAAATTATACTTAAATATATATTTTTTTCAGGGCAGCAAATCCATTCCTTACCCATTCTTAAATTCCATTTCGACTGGCTTTCAGACAAAACAACTGCCCCCTCAGGGCATGTGTTAAATATATTTTTAGCTTTTAAATGTGTTGAAATCAGCTCATCATACTGAATTACTGTTCTGCCGATTGTCTGTGTATTAAGATAATCATTAATCTTATTTAAATCATACATATTATCACCCATTTCGTGAATATATTACTATAAAGGAAGTGATTCGTCAAGAAATGGATAATATGTCTTCTATTTCAAGCAGCAGTTCCTTGACATCATCTATAGTCAAATCTGCCATATGAGCAATTCTAAATGTTTTTTCCTTTAGGTTTCCATATCCGTTTGAAATGGCAAAGCCTCTTTTTCCCAGCTCAGTGTTTAAATCAGTGACACTGATGTTTCTGGTATTTTTAATTGTTGTCAATGTTACTGAAGCATATTTTTCATCAGGAAACAATTCAAAATTTCTTTTAGCCCAGTCTCTTGTATATTCTGCCATTTGGAGATGACGTCTGAATCTGTTCTCAAGTCCCTCCTCCATGATGCAGTCAAGCTGGTAATCAAGAGCAAACATCAGTGACAAATTTGGAGTTGACGGGTACTGATAGTTCTTTTTCTTTACAGTGTCATATAAATTGACCAAGTCCAGATAAAAGCCTCTGTTTTTAACTGTTCTTGCTTTTTCTACAGACCTGTCGGTAATTGTTGAAATAGCCAATCCCGGAGGCAGACCCAATGCTTTTTGAGAAGAAGTAATGCAGATATCTATACCCAGCTTATCCACTTCGATTTTAACTCCCCCTGCAGAGCTGACTGTATCAACACAAAATATTACGTCAGGGTATTTCTTTACAACCTTGCTTATTTCCTCAATCGGATTCATTACTCCCGTTGAAGTTTCATTATGAGTTATTGTTATCAAATCATAGTTTCCTGTTGACAGTGCTTTATCCACCATATCAGGAGTTGTTATGGTTCCGGGCTCTGAAACAAACAAATCAGCTTCAACTCCGTTTGACACGGCCATTTCATGCCATCTTGCACCAAATGATCCTATTGAAAACACCGCTGCCCTTTCCTTGGTGCAGCATCTCACAGCCGCTTCCATCAGGCCGCTGCCGGAGGATGTGGACAGCAAAATTTCATTTTCTGTATAAAATAACCTTCTTAATTTATCAGATATATTCTGTTGAAGCATTGATGCCTCTTTGCTCCTGTGACCTATCACAGGATTTGACATTTTATTCAACACATCCTGTTTGACTTCTATAGGACCTGGAATAAATAACTTTCTGTGCATATAATCCTCCTTAAATTTAAAAATATGTATTAACATATACTGACTTGTTCGTCAAATTTGTATGAAGTATATACCTTATAGAAATAAGTGTCAAGAATGAATATATCGCTGCTATTCACAGTTACAAAAACAAGGCGAAAAATAAGAAAAATACCCGCTCACGGTTTCGGACACGAATAATTCTAAAGCTCATTGCGGCTAAAAATCCTACAGCTTGCAAACTCGCTGACACTCAAACAGTGCAAGCTGCTTAACGGATTTT
>JAEXUD010000057.1 GCA_023453025.1 Bacillota bacterium | reverse complement strand
GCTTTCAAATTCTGAAAAGTCCAGTCCTGCTGCCTGCTTCATTATTTCTGGTCTTCTTTTCATCACTCCTGAATAGCTCATGTCTTTATTCATTATCAGCACCTCCGAATACTATTTCTTTTACTTGGTCGCTGATTTGAATAAGTTCGGGTACAAATTTACCGAAATCATGCTTGTAGTATGGATTTACTTCCAACAATGTCCCTTTTTCTATACGTTTTGTTCTTGTCTGAACTGTTACTTCTTCTCCTATGTTTGCTTCTTCCTGCAAATATCCTTTTATCCACATTTCCAACGGTACTTGTTTTGTATCTTCCGGTACTTGCGGCGCTCTTTCTGACGGTTCTAACACATTTCTATGTATTAAAACCCATTCTCCCTTTTTTATCATTATTGCACTTCCTTTAAATATTTTTAACAGGCATACAGTATAAATATGGGGATATGCCTGTTATTAATGGTATTATTAAGCTGTCTTGTCAACCTTTTTTAATTTATCTAAATTGTCATTTTGACCAATTCCAAGCAATATTGTAACAAACATTACGGCAAGCATTGCATATGCATAGAATACAAATGGTGCTATATCCAATGCTGCCAAGGGTGCATTGCTGTCTGCGGCAAATCCTAATGTGTAAATTACAGCCGGAGTCCAAGGAAGGCTGTAAACAAATGTATTTGACTGTGCATCCAACAGGTTTGCAACCCTGTACGGGCTTATGCCGTGCTTTTCACCTAATGGTTTTGCAAATGAAGCTCCCACCGCCAATATAGCAGGAGCATTTAATCCCATTAATGCGGAAAGCGAAATCACCATAGCGGAAATAGTAAACTCTGCACCAATTCTTGTAGAAGTAACCTTGTTTAAAGCATTTAACAGTTTAATATCCCCTTGTCCGTTTCTCATTATTGATATGGAGCCAAAGAGTAATAATGCCAATACAATAACTTGAATCATGCTGCTTAATCCTGTTTGTATAACACCTCCGATTGTTCTGTCCAGACCTGACCCTGAAACTGTAAATATAGCAGGTTTGACGGCATTAGCAACATCTATTTGGACAAAATCAAATAATCCCACGGCCACTCCTGTAATTATTCCTGCAATTGAACCAATTATTGTAGCTATGATTATATCACCTGTCTTAACAGCAACTATTATTGTAATAATAACCGGAATAAACATGAATAAGGTATTTGGATTGTATGCGACCGCTTCAGTTGCTGAACCGGCACTTGCTTTGCTTGCTCCAAAAATCAATATACAAATAATTGTAATAGCACCGGCTGCGAAAGCATACTTTAATCTTGAACGAACAACCCCAGGTACATCAACTCCCTGAGATGTAGCTGAACAGATTGTTGTGTCAGAAACCGGCGCCAGGTTGTCACCAAAAGCACCGCCTGATATTATTGCACCTGCGACAATCGGTGGATAAGCGCCCAGAGCTACTGCCGCAGGGTACAGCACTCCCATGCCGGTTGCAATAGTTCCGAAGCCTGTACCGGTTGCAGAAGCAAATATAGCTGATGCTAAGAATGTTATAATTGTAAATGCAGTGCTTCCAACTCCCATGTTAGCAGCTACTCCGGCTATACCCATTGCCAATCCGGAGTCTCTTAGAATTCTGGAGAATACACCCGCAAATAACCAACATACTATAGGAATAATTGCTTCCTTGCTTGCCATACCTTCAATGACAGTGCTAGAATAATCCTGCTTGTTCTTAGCGAATAGAAATCCAACCACTATCGCCATGAAAGCCGGAATCCATAATGCTCCATCTGAAATTGAACCAAAATGAAATGTAGTTGTTATAATTAATACCAGGAATACAAGGAACGGAACAAATGACATCCATTCACCACCATAAAATTCCAACTTCTTTTGTTTTATTTCCATAAAGCCCTCCAATAAAATTATATTTAATTCAATGTAATAGTAGCAAAAATTATGCCAAAAATTCTTATTAACGAATCTCCAATTTTCAGCAAAAAAAAAATACATTGCCAGGTATAATTTTTCACATTGCAATTTATTTCCTAGCAAGTTTTTTCCTACTACAAATATTTTGAGTATTCTTTTAAATCAAGCTCCATAATTTTATTAAACAGCTGTCTTCTGCTGATATCCATTAATTTTGCAGCGTGTGTTATATTATTATTACAGCTTTTTAGAATCTTTGTAATATATCCTATTTCAAAATTCCTCTTTGCTTCTTTATACGTTTTAAATTCTTCATCGACAGCGTAAGCGGGTTCATAATTATTTAATTGCTTTTTATTGTAGTATATATCTCCTTTTAAAATACTGCCGGTCGATAACACAATCAATCTTTCAATAATATTTTTCAACTCACGTATGTTTCCGGGATAATTATAACTTAATAATTGCTGTTTTGTAATTTCATCAATGTCCTTAATACCCTTACCCATCTCTTTATTATATCTGTCAATAAAAAAGTAAACTAAATCCATCAGATCTTCTTTACGCTCTCTCAACGGCGGTATTTTAATTTCTATAGTATTTATTCTGAAATATAAATCTTCACGAAATTTATTTCCTGCGACAGCTTTTGACAAATCCTTGTTTGTGGCTGAAACTAATCTGAAATCAACATCAACGAGCTTATTTGACCCAATTCTCTCAATTTGTTTTGTTTCCAGCACTCTAAGAAGTTTTACCTGAGTACCTTCCTCGATATCTCCAATTTCATCTAAAAAAATGGTACCGCCATCAGCTTCTTCCAAATGACCTATTCTTGTTGAGCCCGCGCCGGTAAATGCACCCTTTTCATGACCAAAGAGCTCTGATTCTATTAATCCTGATGAATAATACTGACAATTAATTGGTATAAAGGGCATATTTACTCTATGGCTATTATCATGAATCATATGAGCGATTATTTCCTTACCTACACCGGATTCTCCTGTTATTAAAACATTGGAGTTGCTTTCTGCCACTCTCTTTATTAAATCATAAACATTCTGCATTTTCTTATTTTTGCTTGTATAAAGGAATTTGCTTCTTTTTGTGTTTTTATTCAGCTCATTTAAATTCTGCAATGAAAATATTTTATGAACCTTTTCTATTTCAATAATCAATTCTTCAGGATTATGGCTTTTTATAAAATATCCAAATGCACCAAATTTCATTGATTGAACAGCAGTTTCAACGCTTCCGTAACCGGTCACCATAATTACTTCTACATTTTTATCATATTTTCCCTTGATTTCCTTCAAAAATTCTACACCATCAATTTTCGGCATCATTATATCGCTTATTATCAAAGGATAATATTCTTTATTAATCAAATTGTATGCTTCCTCTGCTGATGCTGCAGCACTTATGCTATAACCTTTTTTTGTCAGAAGCATCCTGTATGTTTCTCTGTAGTCGGCATCATCATCAACTATTAAAATTTTAAACAACCCTGTCATTCTCAACCTTCCTCTCCAGTGGTATTGTTATAGTAAAAGTGGTTCCTTCGCCTAATTTGCTTTTAACCTCAATTTTTCCATTTAATCTATCTACTTCTGAATAAACAATAAACAACCCCAGACCTGTTCCTTTACCAAGTTCTTTAGTTGTGAAAAAAGGATTGTAAATATTGTACAGGTCTTTTTCGTCTATACCGCAGCCTGTATCTTCACATGTCAATATAAAATCATTATTTCTCAAAAATAAGCTAATCCTTAATTTGCCGCCTTCCGTCATTGCGTCAATTGAATTTGAAATTAAATTCAATATTATATGCTCTAGGCTTTCTGCATTTAAAATAAGCTCCTCTTCAACATTACTTTTTATGCTGATTGTTATTTTATTCTTGATTATTGCATCATTGTGCATTTCAATTATTCTTTGTATCATTTGATTAGCGTCAATTGATTTTTTATCTTTGCTGGAAAGCCTGGAAAAACTTAAGATATTTTCAATTATATTGCTTGCTCTGTTCACAGCTGAATCTATGAAGTCCAATGATTTGTTTACCCCTTCATCAATTCTTTCATTAATTCTGATTAAATAACTTTGAGTTCTTATTATACCTAATGGATTTCTGATTTCATGTGCCATACCTGCTGCCAATTGTCCAATTGCAATCATCTTATTAGTATGAAGCATTTTATTTCGGTTTATTTTATCCAATGTAATATTCTTGATTGTTATAAGAACTGTATTATTAGCGTCTTTTAAAGGCTGAAAGTTGATTTCATAAACATCATGTCCAACCATTATTTCCTTGTTAATCTCTTTATTTTTCAAATACACTTCATTTAACATACACTCGCAGCAGTTATTGCAAAATTTGCCGATATAATCATTGCAATTGGCACCCGACGTTAAATATATAGAATCTCCCAGATAATCTGTAAAACTCTTATTAATTTTTAATACCTTTTTTTCATTATCAACAACAAGCATAAATTCTGATATTCCGTCAAATATTATTTGCAGATCATTTCTACTGTTTTCTAGTTCCTTTGTCCTATATTTCACCTGTTTTTGCAAGGATAAGTTGTTAAATATTATAAGAATAAATATACCTGCTGCCAGTACAGATACTATTGCTATATTCTTAATAATTTCACCTGTATTTCCCTCATCCATTAATGGTGTAGATATCCCGAACCATTTTTGTTGAATTTTTTCAAGCTGTCCTTTATTCTTTATTTGTGTGATTGCTTTATTTAAAATTGGAACTAATTCTGGTTTATCTTTAGAAACACCAAAAGCAACTTCCTGCTGGTACATTATTATATTTGAATATGCCGGATTCAGATGCTCATTTCTTTGAACCAGCAGATAAGTTATAACAGGTTCGTCGCCTATTACTGCGTCAACCTTGCCATCGATAAATAGCTCGATACCTTCTTCAACATTGTCGGTATATACTAATTCCGCTTCGGGAAAATTCTCCAGCAAATAATTGTTGGCATAATCTCCTAACTCGGTTGCTACTCTCATATCATTAATTTGCTTAATGTCAAAATTTTCAACTGATTTAGTCAATAATACTGTTCTTAAATTATATATTGAATCCGTAAATAGGTAGTGCTGGCTTCTTTCGCTGTTAATAAACATATCACAAACTTGTGTATTGCCTTCTTTTAATGAAACCAATGCATCATTCCATTTCATTGGAACAGTTTGTATATCTATACCTAATTCTAATGATAATTGGTTTACAAAATCAACAACAACTCCTTTATACTGGTTGTCCACTTCATCAACAAAACGAAGTGGCGGAGCATTTTCATTTGCAGCATAAATAATGGCTTCTTGATTTTTAAGCCATTTAATTTCTTCTTCAGTTAAATATTCTTTATTGCCTTTGAAAATAAATAATTGAGTAATTATTATAAGAACAAAACAACCAATTATTATATTATTCTTTTTTTTCATATAAATTTTATCTCCAATATTATTCAAATGCCTTTCCAATCCGGTCGTTAATAACAATACTGGCCTTTTTGTCCATTGAAGTTGAGGATTTATTTATCAGCACAAGCTTTTTTCCTTTGTAATAATTAATCAGACCTGCTGCCGGGTAAACTACAAGAGATGTTCCTCCTATAATCAGCACATCCGCATTTTCTATATATTCGACTGATTTTTCCAATATATCCTGGTCAAGACTTTCTTCATACAAAACCACATCCGGTTTGATAATTCCGCCGCAGCTGCATTTAGGAACTCCTTTACACGCAACTATTGAATGAGCATCATAAAATTTCCCGCATTTCATACAATAATTCCTATGAACTGAACCGTGAAGTTCAAGAACATTTTTACTGCCGGCTGCCTGGTGGAGCCCATCAATATTTTGAGTAATGACAGCTTTTAATTTGCCTTGTGCCTCTAATTCAGCAAGCCTGATGTGTGCCATGTTTGGTTTTGCATTTAAAAATATCATCTTGTTTTTATAGAAATCAAAAAATTCTTCCGTGTTACGCATGAAAAAGCCATGTGAAATTATTGTTTCAGGAGGATATTTATATTTTTCATTATACAAGCCGTCAACACTTCTGAAATCAGGTATGCCGCTTTCTGTGGAAACACCTGCGCCACCAAAAAATACTATATTTTCACTTTTTTGAATCATTTTATTAAGTTCTATATTCATGAAAGCCTCCTGTTATTTACTTAATTTATAATATTCCATCACATAGTTTTCTTCAAAACCGCAGGATTTATAAAGGCTTAAGGCATTTTTATTATTTGTTTCTACCTGCAGCACTATTTTGTCTGCACCCATATTAATGAGCTTTGAAATAGACGATAGAAGCAGTTCCCTTCCATATCCATTTCCTCTGTAATTTGAAAGAATGCCTAATCCATAAATTCCGCCAACTCCATTATTTAATTCAATGCGAACCTTGCCTATATCAATATTATCTGCTGAAGCAATAAAGGTTGTTTCATTTTCTATATTTTCTATAATATACTCATCATCTTCTTTAACAATTATATCAAAAAATTCAGAATCCATTTTTGCAACCTTTGCACAGTCGGTTTTTATTGCACTTTTTAAACTCAGGCTATATTGTTCCAAGGTTGGTACCATGTTAATATTTAAAAACATATCATATTCTGAGTGATCATAAGATTCGCTGACATTTTTTATAAATTTGATTCCCGATACAGATTTTTTATCGCTTAGCAAAAGCATTTCTTTGTGCTTTCTTTTCATCCATTCATCCTTAACAAGAGAAAATAGTTTTGAAAAAACACCCATTTTTCTGTAATCAGGATGAACCATCCCGTTTATTTCTAACGAAGCTCCTCCAAAATCACCTATTCCTATGTATCCAATTAATAGATTGTTAGTATAAAACATAAATTCATTAATATTGTTAAATATTTCAGATTGCTTTAAATTACTTAATTTATATTCCAACTCCAGCTTAAATGAAATACTATCTCTCTGAATACAAATATTTTCCAACCCTTTTATTTCTCTATAATACTTCTCATTTATCCATTCCTTTAAAATTATACTAGGATTTTCAATTTTGCTTATGATACTCATCTCCCCTTACATAATGTCATGATAGTTCTTATTAATTATAATACAATCTTTAAATCCTTACCATTTATTTTTATGTAATATGTAAAAAGTGTCTACGACACTTTCGCTATGGAACCCTATGGTTCCCTTCGACGGCTGTTTCACAGCCTGAGCACCCTCCTTAATGCGATAGGGGAATTCTTCCCCTATAACCCCTTGTTTTTTATACAATAGAAAATGAGAACTTTCCTATTATGATTAGGGTGTCAAAAGACACTTCAACAAACATTTGATTTTTATATGTACCTTGAAAAATTAATACGATTTGGTTTTAGATGATAAGGAATAAGAAATACAATGATAAAAGGATAGTATAGCTGTATTGTATTTAAGCGGCTTCTGTTTTTGGGGCATGCTTATCCAGGCTGTTGGTGTAATCCAACAACTTCTGAAAATTTAATGCTGCTATTTTAAAGCCAAAATGCAGGCGTGTACGTTTTTTGCCATGTGCGGGTATCTTATCCACATGATATCTTCTGCGCAGCAATGACGGGATTGCTTCAACACCATTCCGGAAATGAGCAAGCTCATGGAATTCCTCTGTTTTCATATAGCGGAGCATTTTTGCTCTGTTTACAGCTTTCCATGAGACTTCTCTTAATGCATATGTTTTTCTGAAACTGGGATTGCACTGTTCCCTATAAGGACATTTCATACAATCTTCCAGAGCAAAATGAGCGTTGCACCTGTCATTATGTTCATCATAGTGTGTATAAATCGGATTTTTGTGATTGCCACATTCCAGAAGTATCTGCCCTGATCCATTAAAAAGAAATTCGGCAAAAATATCTGCGGGTTTCTTACTGGTGAAATTTGTTGTTACAAGTTTTATCTGATGTGCAGCAGCTGTTTTCACATTTTCTTCGCCACTGTAGGCTCCATCTGCCACAAGAACAGCTGTTTCGTTATAAACGGGCTGGTCTGCCAGATAATCATTTAAAAATTGATTATCACTATAAATGTTCTGTTCATATGCATACTCTGTAACAAGGTTTCCGTTTTTGCCAACACTTTCCGTTATGTTTCCAACATATCCAAGGTGTTTTGAACCAGCCTTTTTACGGAAGGTAGCTTCCGGGTCAGCTGGATTCAGCAATACCTTTGAAGGGTCTTCTACTTCCTCTTTTTTTCGGAGCCTGCGAGAACCATCGCCATCTACAACCGTTCGTTCCTTCAGCAGCCGGATCAGAAGCTGGTATTTACTCGTATCATCGAAATCTCCACTGCCATCACAAATTCGGATCAGTCTTTCTGCGTCATGCATGACAAGGATTGTTCTTTCCGTGGCATCCAGTTCCCTCTGGTGATATATGAAACTATTATAGTCATCTTTTTCAATATAATGCTTCTGTTCCTCCGGAAGTTCTGTGCCCCGCTGTTCTATTATTTTTGCAAGGTTTGCAACACAGGTATAGAAGAGTTCCAGCATAGAGAGGTTTCTAATGTTTGCTGCGACCATGAGGCTGTCCATCCGCTGCATGTTTGGTGTAATCCCCATAAACTCTGAGATTTCTTTTGCCATTTTTGTAACACACTCATGGATAAGGTCGATTCCTGTCTCGGTTTCATAAGCAAGGCATCTGGCGCGGAATCTGCTCAGGGTCCGGTCACTAAAGGGCTGTTCCTCAAAGCTCGTAGTATGAAGGGCATACTGATACCTGATATCAAACATCAGCGCTTGAACCAGTTCCTCATCCGTATCGCCTAATGCTTCTTTTAAAATCAGAGCTCCAACGGTAATATTTACCGGTGTATTAGGACGCGAAGCCTTATCACTATAGAGAACAGAAAAAATTTTTTCATCAATAGCCGGGAAAATCTTATCAGCAAAGACCTTGCCCCAAGATTTTTCCAGAAATCTCTGTTCTCGTTTTGTAAGACTGCATATACTGTCCATCAACGATATTTGCTGGTTACTATTTAAAACAAAAGCCATTCATACCACCTCGCATTTTTGATAAATCTATTATATCAAAAATAACGTGAAATCTAAATAGCGTATTAAGTTTTCAAAGTACAAATTTATATCAAAGTCGATGACCTTTTGACACCCTAATCCTATTA
>JAEXUD010000045.1 GCA_023453025.1 Bacillota bacterium | reverse complement strand
AACAATATTCCAAACACAAAAAAAGAACTCTTCAAGATGAAATGACTTTTTTAAAGCCTCTAATCTTGGAGGTTCTTTCTTTTTTAGTTCATGGGGCTAAAATTACCTATTTCCCGACTGCCCCCTTAATGTTAATTTTTCGTAATTTTTGTACTGACTTTGTCAGCAGCCTGATAAAAATCGCTATTCATAGCGATTTTTATTTCCTATTGTAAAATATCACATAACTTGGTAAAATATATAATAAATTAGATATAAGCGGGCAAGCTATGTATGATAAAAATAAAGGCTATGAATATGAGGAAACTGCAAAAAAATATATGCTGGATAAAGGATTTAAAATATTAGAAGAAAACTACTGCTGTCGTCTTGGAGAAATAGATATTATTGCTGCTAAAAATGGGAGGCTTCATTTTGTTGAGGTTAAAGGAAGGTTAAATACATTTTACGGATATCCAAGAGAAGCAGTGACGAAGGCAAAACAAAAAAGAATCATAAATGCAGCAAAATATTATTTTATGTTAAAAGGCTCTTATGACGAGTTTTGTCAATTTGATGTAATAGAAATTATTGCTGAAAACAAAGAAATTAACTATATTGAAAATGCTTTTTGGGCATAAAAACCAACCATCTTGCCATTGCCGTGTAGTACTGTCATACCGAGGGCGCGGCCATCGTCATTCTGAACCGAAGGTGAAGAATCTCATATTTATATTGATAAAATAAATTACTTATGATATTATACATATTGCACTGTAATTAATAATTAAACGAAAGACGTGAAAAATTTGAAAAAACATACCGTATCATTTACTACCCTGGGCTGCAAGGTCAACCAATTCGAAACAGAAGCAATGACAGAGCTTCTTGAGAAGGAAGGCTTTGAGGTTCTGTCTTCAGGAAAGCAAAGTGATATTTATATAATAAATACATGCGCAGTAACAAAAGAAAGCGAAAGAAAATCAAGACAGTTTATTAATAAAGCAAAACGTATTAATCCAAATGCACTAGTGGTAGCCGTAGGCTGCAGCGTCCAGTTAAACGGTGAAAAATTAAATAAAGAAACAGATGTAGACATAATTATCGGGACAAAGCATAAAGGTAATATAGGGAAACTGATAAAAGAAAAATTAAACAGCCTGGAAACTAAAACAGAAGCTCCGGATGCTATAGAAGAATTCTATGGCAGAGAGGATTTTGAGGAGTTAAAAATAAGCACAGTCCATGATAAAACACGTGCCAATATTAAAATACAGGACGGCTGCAGTCAGTATTGCTCATATTGCATAATTCCGTACGTGAGAGGTCCCATAAGAAGCAGAAAGCATGAAGACATAGTAGAAGAAGTAGAAAAAATTGCAGCAAACGGTTATAAAGAAATTGTATTGAACGGAATACACATTTCATCCTATGGCAAGGATAATCATGAACCGGATGCATTGATAAAATTAATAGAAGACATAAATAAAATAAAAAATATTGAAAGAATACGCCTTGGTTCATTAGAGCCAAAGCTGATTACGGAAGACTTCATTAAAAGATATTCCATGCTGGATAAAGTGTGCGATCATTTTCATTTGTCTCTGCAGAGCGGAAGCGATACAGTGCTCAAACGAATGAACAGAAAATACACCACGGATGAATATAAGTACAATGTAGAATTAATAAGAAAATATTTACCGAACGCAGGTATCACAACGGACATAATAGCAGGCTTCCCGGGAGAAACTTCGGAGGAGTTCAATGAAACACTCGAGCTTGTAAAAGCAATTAAATTTTCCCGAACACATGTTTTTAAATTTTCTGTCAGAGAAGGAACTAAAGCAGCCGAAATGAATAATCAGGTTGACGAAAAGATAAAAACAGAGCGAAGCAGAGAGCTGATTAACCTGTCAGGCAGCATATCCAGGGAATTTATGAAACAATTTATCGGAAAAACAATGCCGGTTTTAATAGAAACAGAAAAAAAGGAAAATATATTCGAAGGACATACAACAAATTACTTGAAAGTTTTGCTGAAAAGTGATATTAATATTAAAAACAGTATAGTGAACGTCATGATAAAAAACGTTAGGAACGATTATTTGTCAGGCGAATAAAATACTATGATAAATAAAGGGATGAGGTGAAAAAATGAGCTGCATATTCTGCCAAATTGCAAATAAGGAAATACCCACAAGCTTTGTATATGAAACTGAAAATGTTGTAGCCTTCAGAGACTTAAATCCTCAGGCTCCTGTACATATTTTAGTTGTACCCAAAATTCATATCGAATCAATAAATAATATTAATTCAGAGAACTCCAGTATTGTCGCTGAAATATTTGAAGCTGTAAATACTATTGCAGAGCTGGAAGGAATTAAAGAATCAGGATACAGAGTTATCAGCAATTGCGGAGATGACGGATGCCAATCCGTAAAACATCTACATTTCCACTTAGTGGGTGGAAAAAAATTGTCAGAAACTTTATCATAAAAATCTTGCATTTACTTATTCTATAGTATATAATAATTAAGTGCTATTTCAAACTCGCTGGTGTCTGGGACATACAGTAGTAGAAGACGAGGGGAGGGTAGCAAAATGACAGAGGTAAAGGTAAGAGAAAACGAGTCCATCGATAACGCTCTTAGAAGATTTAAAAGACAATGTGCACTTACAGGTGTTATGTCCGAAGTAAGAAAAAGAGAGCATTATGAAAAACCAAGCGTAAAGCGTAAAAAGAAAGCTGAAGCGGCTCGCAGAAAGAAAAATAAAAAAGCAAGATAAGAGGTGAATGTATGCCTTTAAAAGAGAAGCTCATGGCAGACTTAAAAGAAGCCATGAAATCTAAGAACAAAGTCAATAAAGATGTTGTTACTATGGTAAGAGCAGCAATTAAACAAAAAGAAGTTGATGAAAGAGTTGAACTAGGTGATGCCGAGATAATTGACATAATAGCTAAACAGATAAAACAGAAAAAAGACTCAATTTCTGACTTTGAAAAAGGCAATCGACAAGATCTTATAGATCTTACCAACGAAGAAATCAAAATACTATTGGAATATTTACCGCCTCAGCTGTCAGATGAAGAGCTTGATTCTATTGTTCAAAAAGCAATAGAACAAACAGGCGCCGAGACCAAAAAAGATCTGGGCAAGCTTATGGCTCTCATAATGCCTCAAGTAAAGGGCAAGGCTGACGGCAAGCATGTAAATGAAATCGTGGCTAAATATATAAAATAGTTTAAAAACCCTGGAATCCAGGGTTTTTTATATATGAAAACTTCTTTCAGAAATTCCCGATTCTGCATTTTGCAGATATCGGGAATTTTTATGTATTATGTTTGTAAAATATTTATAAAAATCATCAGCTTTGGAGATCGGTATATATTATGAATTATTTATTGATGATTGGACACAATATTTGAATAATATTATTTTGGTGCCTGATATCAAACAGAAAAATGAACGAATTTATCATTAATATTCCCCGATGGGAAGGTCAAATTTTATTTACATATGAAACCGTATCATTCATATTGCTGATTGTATTTATTATCTCAGGTATTATGATGTGTGCCTGGGGATACAAATATTTCCATGCGCTGTGTTTGATTTATACGATATGCTGGTCGGGATATGCAGGTATCAGTAAAGCTGACGGCCTAACCGACAATATGCTTTTGATGATGGTTTTTTTTGTTATCTTTGTGTTTTTCGGCGTTTGTGCGGCAGTTTTTTTATTTAAAGCAGCAGAACAAATTTTCATGGTAGCAAGTATTTCAAAGCTTTGGAGAAAAATATCATGTTTTGTTACACCGATTCTGGGGGCATCATCATTAAGTATTGCTGTTTACCTAAGGGTATATAGGAATATTCCGGCTGCTGTTATTATTTTTGCAGTATTTTTTTTAGCAGGCTTTCTTCATCAGAGGAAAAGCAAGGAGAAGCAAATCCGATTCAAGACATATGGCCAGCTTGTGCGGATGAAGTAATAAGACTGGGCAGGTAGGTGTATGCAGGAAGTTTACAGAAACGAATTAAAATATTGTATTTCCTTAACAGAAGCTATGATTATAAAATCAGGGCTTGAAGCATTTATGAAACCGGATTCTCATAACAGAGAAAACGGGTACATGGTACGGTCGTTGTATTTTGATACCCTGTTTGATACGGATTTTGAAGATAAGGTAAATGGATATGACAATCGTCAGAAAATACGGCTGCGGATATATGATGCAGATTCAAATTTTGCTAAGCTTGAGCTTAAAGAAAAAACAGGCGGACGTCAAAGAAAGCGCTCAATTACAATATCACGGAAGGAGGCACAGCTGATGACTTCCGGAGATTATTCTTTCCTGTGTCATAGAGAAGAGCCACTGGCAATATGGCTGTACACATTTATGGTAAGCAGAAACTACAGACCAAAATGTATTGTTGAATATAACAGGCAAGCCTATTATGCAGAACAAAATGATATAAGAGTGACGATAGACTCCGATTTAAGGGCAACAGAAGCAAGTTTTTCACTGTTTGACCCCAACCTGTCGGTTTATCCCGTAAGCAATCCCGGAGAAGTTACCCTCGAAGTGAAGTATAACAATTTTTTGTTTACATATATTAAGAATATTCTCCAACAGGCAGACCGTATGCAAATATCAAACAGCAAGTATTGCAGGGCCCGTATGATTACCAAGAGAGGAAGACGGTAGATATGAAAGAATTTTTATATGAAAGCTTAATCACAAATTCGGGCAATATGACGGTGGCAGATGTAATAATCAATTTTTTAGCTGCATGTGTTATCAGTGCTTTAATCTACATTTCCTACAGAATGTCTCACTCCGGTCCGGTTTACAGCAGAAGATTCAATATATCTGTAATTATGATAACTTTGGTTACAACGCTTGTCATGAATGTAATCGGAAATAACATTGCGTTGTCACTTGGTATGGTAGGCGCACTTTCCATTGTCAGATTTCGTACTGCGATTAAGGATTCAATGGATACCGCATATCTTTTCTGGGGCATTACAGTGGGTATCTGCTGCGGTGTTTCGGACTATCTGGTAGCAGGAATAGGCTCAGTCATCATATTTATATTTATGGTAATAATCGGGCACATTCGCAGCAACGAGAGAATTATGGCGATAATCAGGCTGGAAAATTCTTCTCTGGATGAGCTGGAAAAGAAAATAAACCTTTTGTTTGAAGGAAATGCCGTACTGCGGGTACAAAATACCATTGCCGCAGAAAATGCGATTGAAAGCATTTATGAAATTTCAGATAAGTTAATGAAGGACGCCGAAAGGAAGTACGGCTCAATTACAGAAAACATATCCGGACTGTCAGGTGTAAAATCTGTCAGCATTGTGCGGCAGGATGATGAAA
>JAEXUD010000044.1 GCA_023453025.1 Bacillota bacterium | reverse complement strand
AACAATATTCCAAACACAAAAAAAGAACTCTTCAAGATGAAATGACTTTTTTAAAGCCTCTAATCTTGGAGGTTCTTTCTTTTTTAGTTCATGGGGCTAAAATTACCTATTTCCCGACTGCCCCCTTTTGAGTTGCAGTACTTTATGTCTTTTGAAACTTAATGTTTAGAGTTAAGAATGATTTATTTTGCATAATTATAATAATTTTATACAGTTGAAAACCCCATAACTTTAAACGCTTACAGCTGCATGGAATAATATGGATAATTAAAATCGTGGAATGTTGAAATTTAGAGGGTTTACAATTAAGTTAAATTATGGTATACTTTTTAAAGTACATGAACCAAATTAAATTAATGAATGGAGATGATTTATGTATGATTATTTATGAAAATATTATAAAAAAGTACGATGATGTCACGGTACTGGACAACCTTAATTTGACCATAAATGATGGTGAGTTTGTCGTATTAATAGGACCATCCGGTTGCGGTAAAACTACCACACTCAAAATGGTCAATAGGTTGATTAAGTACAATAAAGGTAATATTTATATCGACGATAAGAATATAAAAGATGTGAATGCTGTTGAGCTTCGAAGAAAAATTGGTTATGTAATACAACAAATAGGACTTTTCCCTAATATGACAATAGAAGAAAACATATCTGTCGTTCCCAAACTGTTAAAATGGAGTAAAGAAAAACAGCATAAAAGAGTAAAAGAGTTACTAGAACTAGTAGGTTTGCCATACGAAGAAAATGCAAAAAAATATCCTAACGAATTAAGTGGTGGTCAGCAGCAGCGTATCGGCGTATTAAGAGCCTTAGCAGCAGAACCACCTATTATTTTGATGGATGAGCCTTTCGGAGCTCTGGATCCCATAACAAGAGATAATTTGCAGGATGAATTGAAGATACTACAAAAAAAATTACACAAAACTATAATTTTTGTTACTCATGACATGGAGGAGGCTGTTAAATTAGCAGACAGAATAGTATTTATGTCAGAAGGTAAAGTTCTTCAGGCGGCTTCCCCGGAGGAAATGCTTAATAAACCGGCCCACCCTTTAATCAGCAAATTTATGGGCAAGATTTCATACTCAAGAAGCGGCAATGATCTGACATGCGAAGACGTTATGAAAAAAAAGGTATTGACGGTACCAGAAACTAAAAAAACCTTAGAGTGTATTGAATTAATGAAACAGAAAGAGTTAAATTCCGCAATTGTAGTGGGTGATGATAACCGATTCAAAGGTATTGTAACCATTGAAAATATAAGAGAACATGGAATACCCGGAGAAATGATATCAAAGATTACAAAAATAGATGAACCGACAGTTCTAATTAATACTAATGCTAAGGAAGCTTTTGATAAACTGATAGAAATAAATGCTGACTATCTTGTTGTTTTGAACAGAAACAAGACTGTTGCAGGTATTATTACACGTACAAGTATTACTAAGGCGTTGGCAAGTGTGGTTTGGGGTGAAGAAAATTGACTTATATAATGCAATTTTTTGATGTTTATGGAGAAATGTTAGTAAAGGCAATTTTGACTCACCTGCAATATGTTTTTATTTCTGTAGGAACAGGCTTTGTTATAGCGTTGACTTTAGGGATATTGCTTTCAAGATTTCCTAAGATATCTAATGTAATTATTCCTATAATAGGAGTGTTTCAAACTATTCCGGGACTAGTATTCATAGGTGTGCTCTTTATTTATTTGGGAATGAAACCTATAACAGTGTTAGTAGCATTAACTATATATGCAATATTCCCAATATTGAAAAATACCTATACAGGTATACTCAATGTTGATAAAAGTTTAATAGAAGCTGCCAGAGGATGTGGGATGACTAAAAAACAAATATTGTTTAAAGTCGAACTTCCCTTAGCCATGAATTCAATTTTTAGCGGTTTAAGGATGGCAACTATATATACAGTCAGCTGGGCTGTGTTAACTGCCATGATAGGTCTTGGAGGTCTTGGAGAATTTGTTTATCGTGGAATTGAAACAAATAACCAGAAGCTTATAATTGGCGGAGCTTTGCCATCTGCTATACTTGCAATGACTTTAGGCTATTTAATTGACAAAGTGCAGGATAAGATTACACCTAGGGGTTTGAAAGGGGGAGAATAACTTGAAAATAGATAAGATTTTTGAACATCTGTATCTAGTGGTGATGGCATGCACATTTGCAACTGTTATTGGATTGATGCTGGGAGTGATATCTTATATGTTTAAGCCCACAAGAAAAGTGATTTTATGGGTGGTTGATATGCTGCAGACTATTCCTGCTCTTGCTCTTCTAGGATTGATAATGATTGCATTTGGTGCAACTCCTGCAACCGTTATAATAGGATTGATGCTGTATTCATTGCTTCCTATTGTAAGAAATACCTATGTTGGATTGGAAAATATTGATCCGGGAATAAAGGAAGCAGCTATAGGAATGGGTATGACAAAAATTCAGAGACTTATACAGGTTGAACTTCCGTTAGCCTTTCCGATGGTTTTCACTGGTATAAGAATAGCTGTTGTAACATCAATAGGTACGGCAGTATTTGGTGCAATAGTTGGCGGAGGTGGTTTAGGATCAATAATAAACAGGGCAATTTTAATCCAGGACATGAAAACCTTAATGCTTACGACCATTATTCTTATGGTAATGGCAGTAATATTTGACTTTGGTATGGGATATATTGAGAAAAAATTAAAAGCAAGAACTTAAAGGAGGTTTTATGAAAAGAAGTATAAGTATAATTTTAGTAGTAATTATGATAGCTGTGTCTATTACAGCATGTGGCGGAAACACAGAGGGAAAAAAGGAAATTGTTCTTTTAAGTGGTTATTTTTCAGAAATTGAAATATTAATGCAAATGGCTGGAATTTTAATAGAAGAAAATACTGATTTAGATGTAAAATTTCACGATTCCATGCAGACAGTTGCAGGTGCAAATGCAAATGAATCAAATGAAGTTGATTTGTTTGTATCATATGATGGTACACATTTAACAACACTTATGGGGATGGATACAGTTGATGTTCCAGAAGGAGAAGACCTTTTTGAATGGGTCAGAGAAAAAAGTATAGAAGAATTAGGATTGACATTAACAGATAAGTTTGGATTTGAAAACACTTATGCTATAGCAATAAAAAAAGATTTTGCTGAAGCAAATGACATAAAAACTATAAGCGACCTGGTACCATATACTAAGGACTTAGTATTTGGTGCAGAACATGAATTCTTCGATGAAGAAGCATCTATGCGTTTTAAGCCTTTTAATGAAAAATACGGAATAGAATGGAAAGATTCAAAATCAATAGATATTGGATTAAAATATGCTGCAATGGACAGTGGTAATATTGATGTGACAATGGCATTTTCAACAGATGGATTGATTAAAAAGTCCGATTTAGTAGTATTAGAAGATGATAAATCATTTTTTCCTCAATACTATTGTGCGTACCAAGTCAGAGAAACATTATTTGAAGAGTTCTCAGATTCAGCACCAAATCTTGAAGAAGTGCTGAATAGTTTGGCGGGCAAAATAGACAATGCAACAATGACAGAGCTTAATTATCTGGTAGACGTTGAAGGTAAAGAACCATATGATGTTGCCAAGACATTTTTGGTTGACATTGGGCTTTCACAGTAGACTTATGTAACAAATTATTTTTTTCAAATACAGAATTATAATTAAAGCTGTCAGCAATGCTGACAGTTCAGGCTGCTGAAAAAGCCCACCTGCTGCGTTACCGTTCAGGCAGTCAATCCTCACGTATGTCTGAATACGCTCCGGTTGCCTGCCTTCCGGTGCCTTGCAGGATGAACTTTTTCAACAACCTGCCATCTTGATGACTTTGTCATCAATCTGAGCTGTCAGCAATGCTGACAGCTTTTGCATGCTTTACATTATACAACCTTTTTGTATCCTCCTGTCAGACAGAACAAAATATAGGAAAATATAGGACTTGATTCATGTTAGTAGGTAATATAATATATATATAGAATAATTATACTATAGAAATATTCAAACTATTATTAATCTTAACGAGGAGATGCTGATATGAGCTATGAAACCTTTTATGAAGAAGTAGGCTTTCCTTTAACAGGAAATAAACTTAAAAATTTAAAGGAGTTTTTAAATATAAAACAATTAAGCTATGAAGATGATATAGATTTTACTGTAAATTTATGCGACAACAAGAATAATATCGCAGCAACCGGATCATTGGAAGGCAACGTGCTGAAATGTATTGCAGTATCGGATTTGTATCAGGGAGAAGGGTTGTCTGCAAAAATAGTTACAATTCTGATATCGCAGGCTGTAAACAATGGGCACAGTCACCTGTTTTTATTTACCAAGTGCGACAATATCGGCATATTCAATGATTTAGGGTTTTATTTGATTGCTGCAACAGATGATGCGGCATTGATGGAAAATAAAAAAAACGGGATTTCAGAGTATGTAAATTCTCTGAAGTCCTCTTATCTGGATGATAATGCAGGAGCGATAGTTTTAAATTGCAATCCGTTTACCAACGGTCACTTATATTTAATAGAAAAAGCAGCAGAGCAGTGCAAGCTTCTTCATTTGTTTGTAGTGTCGGAAGACAAAAGCATTTTTCCTGCAGATGTGAGATACAAGCTTGTCAAAAATGGAGTCAGTCATTTATATAATGTTGTTGTGCATCCTACATCAGGTTATTTGATTTCATCCGCAACGTTTCCTACATATTTTATAAAGGATAAATACAAGGCCGGCAACATAAACTGTTTATTGGACTTGACAATTTTCAGTGAGTATTTTGCGAAAATCCTAAACATCAAGAAAAGATTTGTAGGCACCGAGCCCTTTGATAAGGTTACATCAGCATACAATGAGCAGATGAAGGCTTTTTTAGGAGCATGCGGTATTGAGGTTTTAGAAATTCAAAGATATGAAAAAGACAACCATCCCATAAGTGCTTCCAGAGTGAGAAAGCTTATAGCCGAAGGAGATTATGAACACATAAAAAAAATGGTCCCTGAAGTTACGTATGATTATTTAATATCCGAAGAAGGTCTTAAGATTGCAGAAAAAATAAGGAGCTCCAATGTATAATATTGATTTAAAAGAAATTTTAGGAAATGAAGAAGTAACACTGCATGAAATGCTTGATGCCAGAGAAAGACGCGCGTGGGAGCAGAAAAGAATATCAGCCGAATACAATATGACCATAATTTCCTTTACGTTGAATATTCCGGGCTCTTATAAGCTGTTTCCTCTTGCAGAGAAAACATTTGATGAAGGCAGGACATTGATATGCCGTCATTTGAAAAGGCACAACATAAATATTCAATATACAAAGGATAACAGCAGCAAGACGGGCTGTGAAATTATTTATGCAGTTGATTGTGAAGCTGCTTTCATAAAAAGATTAATGGCGGAAATAGAAAACAGCTGCATGCTGGGAAGAATTTTTGATATAGATGTGCTGAATTCAAAGGGTGATAAAATTTCAAGAGAAGATATAGGCTATGAGAACCGCATTTGTTTATTGTGCCGGGATTTCGCCCATGTATGCTCAAGAAGTAAAAAGCATAAAAAAGAAGAACTAATAACCAGAACCATTGAAATCATACTTGATTATTTTCGTGAGCAATTTGCAGACACATGCTCATCCTGCGCATCAAGGGCGCTCCTGTACGAGGTTATGACCACACCGAAGCCCGGTCTTGTGGACAGAGCAAACAACGGTTCACACAGAGATATGGACATTTATACATTTGTCGACAGCTCTTCGTCACTTACATCCTATTTCAGGGATTTTGTTACGGCCGGCATAAAATATCACAGGGATGAGCCGGAAAAGCTGTTTGCAAAAATCAGATACATCGGTATGCAAGCAGAGGATGATATGTTCAGAGCCACATGCGGTATAAACACCCACAAGGGGCTGATTTTTTCGCTTGGTATTATATGCTCTGCATTGGGGTACCTGTTTGCCAACAACAAAAACACTGATACAGAAAGTATTCTGGAGTTGTCAAAAAAAATGACAGCCGGTGTTTTGAAGGACTTTGAAAACATTACAAAAAATAATGCCAGAACATATGGAGAAAGCTTGTATGCAAATTACGGCATCACCGGTATCAGAGGAGAAGCTGCTAATGGCTTCATATCGGTAAAGAAATATGGATTGCCCATATTAAAAAGATTATTGGATAAGGGATTATCATTAAATGATGCGGGAGCATTGACACTGCTGAATTTAATAGCCAATGTGAAGGATACAAATATAATCTCCAGGACAGACATCAACACTCAGGAACGGGTACAGAACAATATTAAAAATATAATAGAACAAAATAAAATTGAAAAGATTTCAATAAGTGATATTGAAAATATAGATAAACAATTTATAGGCATGAACATAAGTCCAGGAGGCTGTGCGGATTTGCTGGCAATTACATATATGCTTCATTTCATTCAATCACCTGCCGAATAATAAAAGGATTTGTGAGTAAGCACAAATCCTCATAATTTATAAACTTAATTATCCAACAGTGTTCCGTCTGTTGCCACAACTTTGTATCCCCAGGGAATCAGCTTTCCGGAAGCAATCATTGCATTTTTCACTGCATTTACGATTCCTGAACAGCATGGAACCTCCATTCTCAGTACCGTAATGCTTTTTATATTGTTGTTTTTCAAAATTGCCGTCAGTTTTTCTGAATAATCCACGTCATCCAGCTTAGGACATCCGATAAGAGTTATTTTACCCTTCATGAAATCCTGATGTATGTTTGCATATGCAAATGCGGTACAATCCGCCGCCACAAGGATATCAGCACCTTCAAAATAAGGAGCCATAGGAGAAACTAATTTTATTTGTACCGGCCATTGTCTCAGCTGGCTTGACAATTCAATTTTTTCTTCATGGACATTAATCGGCTCCTTATGTGTTATTACCTTGGCATGGTGACCCGGGCATCCGCATGGCAGCGGTTCATCCTGACTTTTTTCCTGCATTCTCTTTTCAACTAATTCCTTGTCGAATTCTTCAGCTTCTCTTTCAATAATTTCAATTGCATCAACAGGACATTGAGGCAGACAGTCGCCGAGTCCGTCACAGTATACATCAGATATGAGTACCGCCTTGCCGTTTATGAGCTCTAAAGCACCTTCGTGGCAGGCATTTACACACAATCCGCATCCGTTGCACTTTTCTTCATGTATTTTAACTATTTTTCTTTTCATAATTACCTCGCTTAATAATTTTCTTTACTTGTTAAAATTATTATAATAAAATGAAGATATAAATTATGTAACATATGTTACATCAAAGGAGTAACTATGAACGAAGTTATTAACATAATAAAAGATAATCAATTGTTTGATAATATGGGTATAGATGAAATAAAAAAGGTGCTGAAATGCGGAAATGCAGTTGTTGCTGAATACAAGGACAATCAAATGGTTTTCCAAAAAGATGATACAATAAAAAAACTTGGGATTGTTATAGAAGGACAATTAAATTTGGTATCTCAGAAATATAACGGAGCCAGAGTTATAGTAACCACATTGGAGCAGGACGATTTATTCGGGGAAGCATTGGTATTTTCTTCTGCGAAGGAAGCCCCCTATGACCTGGTAAGTGCAGGAAACAGCAGGGCACTTATATTACCCTACGAAATATTTTTTACAATGTGCACCGAGACATGTGAATTTCATAAGACGCTGATAAACAACATGCTGGCTATTTTGTCGGATAAAATCGTTATGCTGAATAAAAAGATGCAAATATTAAATGCAGAAACATTAAAGGGAAGAATAGCAGTATATTTATTGACGCTTCATAAAAAAACAAATTCGGTTATTTTTGACATGCCGATGAAAAGACAGGAGCTGGCAGATTTCTTAAATGTAAAAAGACCTTCATTATCAAGAGAGCTCTCCAATATGCAGCAGGATAATATTATAGAAATATATAGGTCAACTGTAAAAATTATTGATTTAGATAAATTGAAGGAGCTGGCAGATTAAATAAAGCATATTTTTATAAATTATTGAAGAGACAGATATTCTGTGATAAAATATTATTAAAATATATTAATAACCTTACGCAGCACCGCGTTTTGTAAATCGGTAAAATACATGGTAATAAGGGGAGCATCCATGAAAATTAAATTTATACATACATCAGATATACACCTGGGCAAGAAATTCAGCATCAGTAATTTCAGCCTCAAGGAAAGGGAAAAAAGAAGACTGGAAATATGGGATACTTTCGATGAGATAATAAAGTTAGCAAAAAATGAAAAAATCAAGTATTTATTTTTTGCCGGTGATTTAACCGAGGGTGAATATATAAATTTTAAAAGCCTTAAAAATATTGCATTGAAATTTAAATCTATTCCTGAAACAAGAATAATAATGGCATGCGGAAGCAGCGATCCGTACAATATTAACAGCATGTATGAATATATGGAATGGCCGCAAAATGTCTATATAGTAAAAAACACAGAAACTGTTGAAAAAATAAGCTTTCCAGACGACAATATCTGTGTCAGTGCCATGAGCTGGGATAACCATGAACTTAATCAGAAAACTCAGGCTATTTATGATATTTCTGTTGATGAAAGTAAAATAAATGTACTTTTGTTGTATTCAGATATCAATCAGGAATCAAACAAGCTTTACTTTAACATAGATATAATCAAAAATAAATTTGATTATTGCGCATTGGGCGGAAGACACAACTATGAGCAGATCTTAAAAAATGCAGTTTATTCAGGCAGCCCTGAGCCCATGTCCTTTGATGAAACAGGGGAGCACGGCATAATTTTGGGTGAACTTGAAAAAAAGAACACCCAATACAATTTTCACACTATGGCAAAAAGGAAATTTGTAACACGTCACATAAATTTAGATATGAACCAAAGCTTCAATAAAATATTGGATTTAATCAAATTTTCAGGTGATACCTTTTCAAATATCAAGGATTATGTAAAGATTAATCTCACGGGCACGGTAAATACGGATATATCCATGGATGAAGTTGAAGATGAAGCAAAGCAATTTTTTTACTATATAGAATTTGAAGAAAATTACAGTTACAAAAATGCAGAAGATAAAATATATGACCACAATGAGTTTAATATTATTGAGAGCTACAAGCTGCAATTTGACAATCAGCAGGACAAGCTGGAACAGCAGGCATTCAAGCTTGGACTTGAGGTTCTCAGGAAAGAAAAGGTGGTAAAATAATATGTACATAAATAAGTTGCATCTGAGAGCCTATGGCAAATTTGTATCCAGAAAAATATTCCTTGAAAATAAATTCAATATAATTTATGGAGAAAATGAAGCCGGAAAAAGCACAGTACATAACTTTATTGAAGCCATTCTATATGGCTATGATGAGGGTGAGACGGGATTGTCAAGATATAACAAATACAAACCGTGGAACGGTGACCTATACAGGGGTTCTGTCAATATGCGGGATGCTTCCGGCGAAAGGTACAGTATTTCAAGGGATTTTTTGCTGGGCACCACACAGGTATTTAAAAGGCAAGATGACGAATCAGAAATGAATGAAGACGATATAAAATTTCCGGGCGAACATTTTTTTAACATGAGTAAAATTTCCTTCAGCAATACCGTAAGTGTAAAACAGCTGGGTAACAAAACAGAAAAAGAGCTTGCAGACGAGCTTAAAAATAAAATAATAAATTTAAGCAAGACAAGAGACGAATCAATTTCCATAGACAGGATACTCCAAAGATTAAATGGTATCAAGGAGGAAGCGGGAGATGAAAATAACGGTAAGACTCTTTTAGGCCAATATTCACTGCGTCTTAAAGAACTGAAAAGCGCCAGAGAAAACTCTGTTAATGCTAATAGGCAGATTATGTTTCTTGCAATGGAAACGAAAAAAGTTAAAAGTAAAATTCAAGAATTGAATTTCAGGATAAATGGACTTGAAAAAGAACTTACGGATTACGAGCTTTCTTTAGATAAGGAAAAGTTTGCAAGAGCAGAGCCGATAAAAAAAGAAATAGATGTAATCAATGAAAAGCTAAAAGATTACCCCGAGGAGAATATTAAAAAATATTCGGACAGCGATTATAAAGATGCTGTGAATATAGAATCTGCTTTGAATTCCATGTACAGCCAAAAAAGAGGACTGGAAATTGACAGAGACGAAAAAGAAGAAGAGTTAGAGGTTCTGCTGGCCGACATATCCAATAAAATAACAGAGCAATTTAATATTGACAAATTAAATATAGATTACAGCAAGTATAAAAATAATATAGAAAAAATAAAAAATTTAAACCTGAAGATTGATTCCGGAAAAGGAAGCATCAGCAATATAAATATTGATGAGATAAACAGTTTTATTGACAGCTATAATAAAATTGAAGATTTGAACAGAAAGATAGAAATGACCAATGTATATCTTGGCAATGAAAATTATGAAAAAATGAAAAAATACAGGTCGTCTGCCATCAGTAAAGTAATGCTTCTTTTTCTGCTTGCTTTTTCACTGATAGGTGGAATCTGGTGGTCCGGTTTTCAGTATAACGAAATTATAAAAAACTTCATCGACAGATATTATGATATTCAGGACTCGGTAAATATAGCTGCAGGAGCTTTAACAGCATTAACAGCACTGATTGCTGCATTGATTGTCAAACCGATATTCAACAAAATAAAAAGCGCCAAAAATGAAATAGACAGCATGGAGTGTGAATTTGCAGACAATACAATTTCATTGGGTAAGCTTAATGAAAAAAAACAGGAAATTATTGAGGAAACAGGCTGTAAAAGCTTTGATGAAGCAGTTGAAAAATACAACAGGCTAAGTGCAGAAAAAAGCTTGTATGAAGAAAAAAACAAGCTTATAAATTATGATGTAGAATCCTTAAACTCTTTGGAACATGACAATAAAGAAATAAAAAACAGCTTGCTGAAAAGCGTGGCAATTATAGGAATGCAGGAGCTCACAGCAGATAACATCAAGCTTGCCAATGAGGCATACTCCAGAAAGGATTCTGTAAGAGAACAATCACTGGTATTAAAAAATAACATAGATGAGCTCAATCAAGGCATAACAAAGCTTGAAAAGGAAATCACCTTTGAACAAAAGAGACTTTCAATGATTTTAAGCAGCAACGGCATGGATGATTTGGAAAGCTTTAAAAAAGCAGTAGATTATAATAATAATTATAATGAGCTTATAAATAACAGAGACTATAAAGAAATAATACTTTATAAAATTATAGGTGATGAAGACTATGATAATTTAAAGAACAAAACAAAATTCATAAGTGATTATGAAGTCAAAAAAATCGACAAGCAGGAGCACCAATTAAGCATTTTCAAATTAAATGAAGAAAAAACAAAATTAACTGAAGATATAAATAATATTTTAAAGGAAATCGATGAAATCGAAAACAAATCAAGAAGCCTGGCAGAAATAGAAGAAGAAATTGACTTCTATGAAAATAAAATCAGAACCTTTAAAAGAAAAATCAAAGTTGCCGAAATAGCCGGTAATAAAATAGTCAAAATATCAGATTCTATAAAAGGAGATTTTATGCCTCTTTTACGCAAATCAATCAGCGATAATTTTGCTTATTTAACCGGCGGCAGGTACAACGAAGTGGTTATAGATGAAAATATGAATATAACTGTACTTGAAGAGGATAATAAAGACAGAAATATTGAGCTTGAAAGCCTGAGCGGCGGGACATTGGATCAACTGTATTTATCCCTCAGAGTCGGACTTGGCAATATATTGAGCGGAAACCGGAATATACCTTTGATATTTGATGACAGCTTTGTCCAGTATGATTCAAAAAGGCTTAAAAATACAATTGAGATGCTGGCTAAGGAAAGCGAAAGAAGACAAATTATTTTATTCACATGCCAGGAACGTGAAGCAGAGCTTGCAAAACAAATGAATATTAAATTTAATTATATAAAGCTGCAATAAAAATATAGTTTAAGGATAACCAGGATGAGAATTTTTGCTATAGCCGATTTGCATTTAGACAGCAAAAAAGAAAAGCCAATGAATATATTTGGCGATAATTGGATTAACCATGAGGATAAAATAACAGAAAACTGGAAAAAACAAGTACACAAGGATGACCTGGTCTTAGTGCCCGGTGATATTTCATGGGCCGCAAAGCTGGGTGAGGCAATGGAGGATTTGCGTAAAATTGATGAACTTCCCGGAACAAAAATTATCGGTAAAGGAAACCATGATTACTGGTGGTCCACCTCAAACAAGCTGGATAATCTAGGCTTAAAAACTGTTAAATTTCTAAAAAACAACAGCTATGAGTTTGAAGGTGTGACTATTTGCGGCACGAGAGGCTGGGATACCATGGAGGAGCACTCAGGAGAAGAATCAAATGAAAAAATTTATTTAAGGGAAATGAACAGACTGAAAATTTCTCTGGAATCTGCTAAAAAAAGTAAGAATGCAAAAATTGTCATGCTTCATTATCCGCCCTTTGACTCAGATGGTCTTCCGAATGATTTTTTTAAAATTGTAAAAAAATACAATGCAGACATTTGTATATACGGACATCTTCACGGTGAGGAAGGTCACAAGAATGTAAGAGAAGGTCTAATTGATTATATTTCAGTCCACTGCGTTTCAAGTGACTACATGGATTTTAAACTTAAGAGAATAATGTAAAACGATTAAGCAGATACTAAGGGGACGGACTAAAAAGGTCCGTCCCCTTTTAGCCTTTCGTGCCCTCCTGTCAGTATCTGCTATTAATTTACTGATTTTGCTATAAAGCTGCAAAATAAACTGTATATGAAATGTACACAATCCATTTGTTTGGCTCTTGACATAGATACAATTATGAAGTATGATTTATTTGGTAGAAACGTTTTTATAAACAAGGAGGGTGAGTTATATGGCAAAGATGGATGCTCTTGTAAAGAAATACAGGGAGCCAGGTTTATGGCTTGAGAAAGTAGAGACTCCTGTTCCGAAAGAAGGAGAGGTTTTTATTAAGTTACATAAAACATCAATATGTGGAACAGATGTACATATTTACGTTTGGAACAAGTGGGCTCAGGATACTATCCCTGTTCCTATGACCATCGGTCACGAATTCGTCGGTGAGATTACAGAGCTGGGAAAGGGCGTAACAGATTTGCATGTTGGAGATCTGGTTTCCGGAGAAGGACATATTGTTTGCGGCAAATGCAGGAACTGCCTTGCAGGCAGAAGACATCTATGCAAGGATACCAAGGGTGTTGGTGTTAACAGAACAGGCATTTTTTCCGAATATGTAACGCTGCCTGCCTCTAATATCTGGCTTTGCGACAAATCGCTGCCTGAGGAATTATACAGTATATTTGACCCTTTTGGCAATGCGGCTCACACAGCTTTATCCTTTGAGGTTCTCGGTGAAGATGTGCTTATTACAGGAGCCGGACCAATTGGTATTATGGCAGCGGCAATAGCAAAGTTTTCAGGTGCAAGATTTGTTGTTATTACTGATGTAAATGATAACAGACTTGAGCTTGCAAAAAAAATGGGAAGCTTCAGAACAGTCAATACCAGAAAAGAAAACCTAAAGGATGTTATGCTTGAACTTGGCATGAAGGAAGGCTTTGACGTAGGAATGGAAATGTCAGGAAATGATTCTGCGTTAAATCAAATGGTTGATAATATGGCCCATGGCGGGAAAATTGCAATGCTCGGACTTCAGGAAACAAATACAGCTATTGACTGGAACAAGGTTGTTTTTAACGGCTTGCATATTAAAGGAATTTACGGAAGAGAAATGTTTGAAACCTGGTACAAAATGCAGGCAATGATTAAGGCAGGTCTTGATATATCGCCGGTGATAACCCACAGATATCATTATACAGAGTTTGAGAAGGGCTTCGAAGCAATGATTAGCGGAAAATCAGGAAAAGTTATTTTGGATTGGACCGAGAAAAGATAAAAGAGAAAAATTTAAAAGGAGATGATTCCATGTATAAAGAAACAAAACAAATATATTCTGATATTTTAAAGGATATTAAGGACAGCGGACTTTGGAAGGACGAAAGAATAATTACAACTCCACAAAGAAGCAGAATCAACACAACCAAGGTGAATGGTGTTCTTAATATGTGTGCAAACAATTATTTAGGTCTTGCGGATAACAAGGAAGTAATTGAGGCAGCAAAAGCGGCATATGATACATGGGGATATGGTCTTTCATCTGTTCGTTTTATATGCGGCACACAGGGAATTCATAAACAGCTTGAAGCAAAGCTGACTGAATTCTTAGGCACGGAAGACACTATTTTATATTCTTCCGCATTTGATGCTAATGGAGGGTTGTTTGAAACTATCACAACAGAGAATGATGCAATAATCAGTGATGAATTAAATCATGCAAGTATTATAGACGGTGTAAGACTTGCAAAGGCTAAAAAATACAGATATAAAAACAATGATATGTCAGCTTTGGAAGAACAGCTTATTCAAGCGGATAAGGATGGTGCAATTATTAAATTAATTGCTACAGACGGTGTGTTTTCAATGGACGGAATAATAGCGAACCTAAAGGGAATATGTGATCTTGCAGATAAATACAATGCTCTTGTAATGGTCGACGACAGCCATGCAGTCGGGTTCGTGGGTAAGACCGGCAGAGGAACTCATGAATACAGAGATGTTATGGACAGGGTTGATATAATTACAGGAACACTGGGTAAAGCATTAGGCGGTGCTTCAGGCGGATACACCAGCGGGAGAAAGGAAATCATAGACCTTCTGAGACAGCGTTCAAGACCGTATTTGTTCTCCAATACCTTGGCACCTGCTATTGCCGGAGCTTCTCTGAAGGTTTTGGAAATGCTTATGGAAAGCACAAGGTACAGAGATAAGCTGGAAGAAAATACAAATTATTTCAGACAAGAAATCAAAAAAATCGGACTTACGATTATTGAAAGCGAGCATCCTATTGTACCTATAATGCTAGGAGATGCTGTTTTGTCACAAAAAATGGCTGAAAAACTTCTTGAAAAGGGAGTATATGTAATAGGCTTTTATTTCCCTGTTGTACCGAAAGGAAAGGCAAGAATCAGGACACAAATATCAGCAGCCCATACAAAAGAAGATTTGGATTTTGCAATCAATGCGTTTAAAGAAGCGAAAGAGGAACTAAATCTGTAATTGCCTGGGAAATATTTCGACATGATTAGACGTGGTATATAATAGCTTTGAAAATCACATACAAGAATAAACTGCCTCTTATATTAAGAAGCAGTTTATTTTAAACTTGAAAAAATAAAATAATAAGGTTATACTTATAATATAAAACAATCATTAGTTCAAGGAGGATTAACAATGCAGAAAAAAGATATAAAATGGTCTGAGCTTGGTTTTAGCTATGTTAAGACTGATAAAAGGTACATATCATATTGGAAAGACGGAAAATGGGATGATGGTCAGCTGGTAGAAGATAATAAAATAGCAATCAGCGAGGGCTCTACTTGCTTGCATTATGGACAGGAATGCTTTGAGGGATTAAAGGCTTATAGTACAAAGGACGGCGGAGTTCAGCTGTTCAGACCGGATGAAAATGCTAAACGTATGCAGATAAGCTGCGAAAAGGTATTGATGCCAACGGTTCCGACAGAAAAATTTATTGATGCTTGTATGCAGGTAGTAAAGGCTAATGAAGCATGGGTACCTCCATATGGCTCCGGTGCAACATTATATCTAAGACCATTTGTAATAGGAGTAGGAGATAACATAGGAGTGAGACCTGCACCTGAATATATTTTCGGAGTGTTCTGTATGCCTGTGGGACCATATTTCAAGGGCGGAATGAACCCTGTTAACTTCACGACAACAGACGAGGACAGAGCTGCACCACATGGGACAGGTAAAAATAAGGTAGGCGGAAATTATGCAGCAAGTTTGCACTCACATCATTCGGCTGTAGAAAAAGGCTTTGCGGATTGTATTTATCTGGATCCTGCTACTCATACAAAAATTGATGAGGTTGGAGCTGCTAACTTCTTTGGCATAACTAAAGATAATAAATTCATAACACCAAAATCCTCATCTATACTTCCTAGTATCACCAGAATTTCTTTGATGCAGGTTGCTAAAGATTACCTTGGAATGGAAGCAATCGAAACAGATGTATATATTGATAAGCTGGATTCATTGAAGGAAGCCGGTGCATGCGGAACTGCGGCAGTTATCACTCCTATCGGTGGAATTGAACACAATGGAAAATTCCATGTTTTCCACAGTGAAACTGAAGTAGGCCCTGTAACCAAAAAATTATACGATACATTGTATGGAATCCAGATGGGAGATGTAGAAGCTCCTGAGGGATGGATTTACAAGGTTAAATAGAAATCACAAGTTGGATAGAAGCAATAAAAGGCACAGCAGTTGAATTGAATGATTTAAATTGCTGCGCCTTTTTTATTCTATTATTTAATTTAGTGTTGAATTTTTTGGGTTTTAGGTTATAATATATATATTGACTTAAAACTATGCCGGAAATTAAAGATATAATGACAAATTGCAGGTGAATAAAATGGATAAAGAAATATTGGTAACTGAAGAAGGATATCAAGAACTTCTGAATGAACTTGAATACAGAAAAACAAAGCTGAGATATGAAATATCCGAAAGAATCAAAGGAGCCATGAAGGAAGGCGACCTTAGCGAAAATGCTGAATATCATGAATCAAAGGAAGAACAAAATAAAAATGAATCAAGAATAATAGTCCTTGAACATACAATCAAGCTTTCAAAGGTTGTTAAGCATAATGAAAAAAATAAGGATACGGTTCAAATAGGAAGCAAGGTAAAGCTAAGGGATGAGGAATTTGACGAAATTCTTGACTATTACGTAGTTGGTGCTACAGAAGCCGATCCGGTGGCCGGAAAAATTTCAAATCTTTCTCCGCTAGGCTCAGAGCTTATGGGAAAGAAAAAGGGAACCAAGATTAGTGTGAATTCTCCGGGCGGCATTGTTGTATATGAAATTCTTGAAGTAAGTTAAAGATTGCAAGTAAAGATTAAGCTTTGTGATGTAGTATAATTGCAAGGCTTATTTTATGCTTGAAGAATTTACGGATTAATTGTATAATAGCTTGAATGTATGCATTTATTAAGCGAATAAACATCTCATAAAAAAATACTTATGAGATTCGGGTAAAATGTATGCATCTGAGAAAAGGGGACAAAATGAGTGATATAGTAAAAAAAGAAGTTAAAAAAACCAGTATAGGCGGTCAGGCACTGATTGAAGGCATTATGATGAAGGGCCCTGACAAAATCGCTACCGCAGTGAGAAAGCCGGATGGTGAAATTTCAATAAAAGAAAGTGAAATTAAGCAGCTGTTTAAACACAAATTTTTTAAACTTCCAATAATCAGAGGAAGCTTTGTATTGATTGACTCGCTGGTAAACGGAGTCAAGGAGTTAATGTATTCTGCTGAATTTTATGGAGAGGATTATGAAGAGGATGCTCTTGACAAATTCTTAAAAAAGATATTTAAAGATAAGGCTGACACAGCAATAATTTATGTATCTGTCATTATTGCCTTGGTGTTTTCTGTGGGAATATTTATACTCGGACCTACGATTTTGACCAATTTATTAAAAAACGTCGTAACAAATACATTGCTGCTGAATTTAATAGAAGGTGTCATAAGAGTTTTACTGTTTGTGGGCTACGTATATCTTGTTTCTAAGCTGAATGATATAAAAAGAGTATTTATGTATCACGGAGCCGAGCACAAAACAATATATTGCTATGAGCACGGAGAAGAGCTGACGGTTGAAAATGTCAGAAAATATAAAACACTGCATCCAAGATGCGGAACCAGCTTCATGATTAACGTAATGTTGATAAGCATATTGGTATTTTCATTTTTCGGATGGCCGAATCCATTCATGAGGCTTGTTATAAGGCTTGCAATGCTGCCGGTTATCGCAGGTCTGTCCTATGAGTTGAACAGGTATGTGGGAAAATGTGACAGCGAGAATATTCTGACAAAATTAATAACCTATCCCGGCTTCCAAATTCAAAAAATCACTACAAGTGAACCTGATGATTCAATGATAGAAGTTGCTATAGCAGCAATGAAAAGAGTAATTCCCCAAAATGGAGAAGATGATACATGGTAACAATTGAAAAATTGTTTAAGGACGGAACAGAAATTATCAAACAAAGGGAGTATAATAATCCCTTTCTTGATGTGCAGCTAATTTTGTCCCATTTACTTAAAAAGGATAAAATATATTTGCATTTGCATAGAAAGGACGAAGTGGACGAGGACACTGTTAAAAAATTTTATGAAATGACTGAAAAGAGAAATAACGGATATCCGTTGCAATATATGACTAACTCACAGGAATTCATGGGCTTGGATTTTTATATTGAGGATGGAATCCTGGTTCCAAGACCGGATACAGAAATTTTGGCGGAAAAAATAATAAATATAGTAAGCAGCAATAATTATAAATCAGTTAAAATATTGGATATCGGAACCGGAAGCGGAGCAATTGCCGTAAGTCTCGGGTATTATTTGAAAAACTCCTTTGTAACAGCCATAGATATAAGTGATAAAGCAATAGAAATAACCGATACAAATATAAAAAAGCATAATCTGCAAAATGTGAAGGTTCTTAAAAAAGATATATTCAGTGATGACTTTGCAAATGTGAAATTTGATATAGTGGTTTCCAATCCGCCATATATAAAAAAAGAAACAATAAGCACACTACCCTTGGAGGTTTCCGTCTATGAGCCAAAAGCAGCGCTTGACGGAGGAGATGACGGACTTGATTATTACAGACAGATAGTCAAGGTTTTTGAAAAAATACATGAAGACAAAGGTATACTTGCAGTGGAAATAGGATATGACCAAAAAGATTCAGTATCAGATATATTTGAGAATGCAAATATATTTAATAAAATAGAATGTGATAAGGACCTGGGCGGAAATGACAGAGTAGTCACCGGTATGACCTAACCCCCCCCCGGCCCTAACCCCGGGTTCAGGTGGGTTTCTTGAGAACAATTATATTAGAAAAACAGGAAGGTATATAAATGTTAGATAAATTAGAAGCTTTAAAGGATAAATATATAGAGCTGAGCGAAAAAATCTCTGACCCTGAAACGTTTAGTGATTCGCAAAAGCTCCAAAAATTAATGAAGGAACAAGCACAGCTTGAACCGATTGTATCAAAATACAATGAATATGCAGAAATTCTTGCACAGCTTAAGGATTCAAAGGCAATGCTCAATGATAAATTGGATGAGGATTTCAGAGAAATGGTAAAGGAAGAGGTCAGAGAGCTCACTGCCAGAGAAGAGGAACTGATGCAGGAAATAAAAATACTTCTTTTGCCCAAGGACCCAAATGACGACAAGGATGTTATAGTTGAAATAAGAGCAGGTGTCGGCGGAGACGAGGCAGGATTATTTGCCGGAGATCTTTTGAGAATGTATTTAAGGTATGCAGAAAGACAAGGCTGGAAAACAGAATTTATATCTGTGAACGACCAGGGAATAGGCGGGTACAAGGAAGTAATTTTTTCAATAAAAGGAAAAGGTGCGTATTCAAAGCTTAAATATGAAAGCGGTGTTCACAGGGTACAACGTGTGCCTGACACTGAATCAAGCGGACGCATTCACACATCATCAGCGACTGTTGCGGTTCTTCCTGAAGTTGATGACATTGACATAGAAATAAATCCAAATGATGTGAGAGTTGATGTATTCCGTTCATCCGGCAACGGAGGCCAGTGTGTAAACACAACCGACTCAGCTGTAAGACTCACACATATACCAACGGGTATAGTTATTTCATGCCAGGACGAAAAAAGTCAGCTGAAAAACAAAGATAAAGCCTTTAAAGTATTAAAGGCAAGACTCTATGACATGTATCAGCAGGAGCAGAATGCAGAGCTTGCAGAAGCAAGAAAAAGTCAGGTTGGGTCAGGAGACAGAAGCGAAAGAATAAGAACATACAATTTCCCTCAGGGCAGAGTGACCGATCACAGAATCGGAATGACTCTCTATAAACTGGATTCATTTATTGACGGTGACATTACAGAAATGCTGGATGCTCTTTTAACATCAGACCAGGCTGAAAAGCTGAAGGAAGTTGCGGAGTAAGAGGTTATTATGAGAATAGATAAATATTTAAAAAATGCGCATATTATTAAAAGAAGGACTGTAGCCAAGGAAGCGTGCGAGCAGGGAAGGGTTCTTGTGAACAAAAAGGCTGCAAAGCCCGGTACAGAAGTAAATACAGGTGATGAAATAGAAATAATTTTTGGTACAAAACCAATGAAAATCAAGGTTGAACAGGTTCTTGAGCATGTCATGAAGGATAATTATAAGGAAATGTACAGCATAATTAATGATTAAAGAGTTAAAAGATGGGTATATAAATTTATGGCTGATAATTTTATAAAAGTTAATGTCATGTTTTAAAATTGCAGCCGCAAATTTAAATCAGATATCCGTGGCAGTTGCCATTATAAGGATAAATTATCTACAAGAGGTGTATGAATGGAACTAAAAGGAAGCAAGACAGAACAAAATTTAATGACTGCATTTGCAGGAGAATCACAGGCACATGTAAAGTATACATATTATTCAAGCAAAGCTAAAAAAGAGGGCTATGTGCAAATAAGCAAATATTTTGAAGAAACAGCAAGAAATGAAAGAGAACATGCTAAAATCTGGTTTAAGCTGTTACATGATGGTATAGGCGAAACTGCTTTGAATCTTGAAGATGCTGCAGCAGGTGAAAACTATGAATGGACTGATATGTATGCTACATTTGCAAAAGAAGCAAAAGAAGAAGGCTTTAATAATATAGCTTATTTATTTGATGGTGTTGCTAAAATAGAAAAAGGCCATGAAGAAAGATATCTGGCACTATTAGATAATATTAAAACCGGCAAGGTATTTAAAAGAGAAGGTGAAACTGTTTGGATCTGCGATAACTGCGGTCATGTTCATTATGGAGCCGAAGCACCAAAGGTATGTCCGGTATGTACTCATCCTCAGGCCCATTTCGAATTATATACTAAAGCATATTAATAAATTAGAAAATTAAAAACTATAAGATTGTCAATTATTGACAATCTTTTTTTTTGAAAAAAAACTTGATGTTTGTTATTTGTGTGATATAATAAACAAAAAATTGAATAAATACAAGAAAATATATGAATAATTTTGCTTTAGCAAAATAATTCCTTTAATTATTAATTATTTTAGTAATTAAAAAGAAAGGATGCAAAATGGCTAACTTGTGGAGTGGAAGATTTGAAAAAAATATGGAATCAATTGTAGAAGAATTTAATGCATCCATATTTTTTGACAAAAGACTGTACGATTGTGACATAGAAGGAAGCATTGCTCATGTGACTATGCTTAATGAACAAGGAATAGTGACATCAGAAGAAAAAGAAAAAATTGTACAAGAGCTGAATAATATAAAAACAGAAATAGAAAATGGGGATACAGAATTTAAAGTCCATGACGAAGACATACATATGGCTATTGAAAGCATATTGATAAACAGACTGGGTGATACGGGCAAAAAACTCCATACCGCCAGAAGCAGAAACGATCAGGTTGCGGTAGATACAAGGCTTTATGTAAAGAAGGAAATAAAAGAAGTAGTTGAAAGCTTAAAATTTATGCAGTCGGCACTATTGGAAAAATCGGACAAGTACTTTGATAAAATTATGGTAGGTTTTACTCATATGCAGCATGCGCAGCCCGTCACCGCGGGTTTTCATTTAATGGCGTATTTCCAAATGTTTAAGAGGGACATAGAAAGGTTCCTGGATTCATATGAAAGAACAGATTATAATCCTTTAGGCTCATGTGCTCTTGCCGGAACAACAATACCAATAAACAGACACAGAACAACAGAGATTTTGAACTTTAAAAATGTTACGGAAAATGCTATGGATTCAGTGAGTGACAGGGATTATATACTTGAATTTATAAGTGATGCTTCAATTTGCATGATGCACATAAGCCGTCTTGCAGAAGAATTTGTTTATTGGAATTCACAGGAGTTTTCATATATTGCAATTGATGACAGCTTTTGTACCGGTTCAAGCATTATGCCTCAAAAGAAAAATCCGGATATGGCTGAGCTTTTAAGAGGTAAGGCAGGTCGTGTTTATGGTAATCTAATGCAGATGCTGACAGTTATGAAGGGGACTCCGCTGGCTTATAACAAAGACTTCCAGGAAGATAAGGAAAGTCTGTTTGATACGGTGGATACGCTTAAAAGAAGCTTGTTAATTTTAGCAAAGATGCTGGAAAAAACAGAATTTAATTTAGAAAATATTCATAAGCAATTAAATAAGGGATTTTTAAACGCAACAGATGTAGCTGAGCATTTTGTGAAAAACAATATACCATTCAGGGAAGCTCACGAAATTGTCGGAAAAATGGTGAAGTATTGTGAGATTCATAAAAAGGATTTTTCTGATCTGACAGATGATGATTTAAAAACTATTGATAACAGATTAAATTTTAAGCTTCTTCCGGATTTAAGCATGGAGGGCTGCGTGAACGGAAGAGTTTCCTATGGAGGAACAGCTCCTGAAGAAGTGCAGAGGCAAATTCGTACAGGAAGACAATGGCTTGTTTCATTATAGCAGCAAAAAATTTCATCATACTGCAAAATACTAAAATTTATGCATAAAAAACATATAAAAACGCTTGCATAATACGTATAAATATGCTAATATGATTAAAAATTTATAATATTATTAATAAATTGTTTATATAACAAATATTTATTAATAAGTAGGACTAAATTATTAATAAAAAATTTTAAAGGAGGACTAATATGGAAACAGAAAAGAAAAAAAGATTCAAAGTGCCGCACACCTATGTAATATTATTTACGATGATTATTGTTGTAGCATTATTAACTTATGTGATTCCTGCCGGTCAGTATCAAAAAGTGGAATCCGCATCAGGCAGAATGGTTGTTGACCCAAACTCTTATGCTGAAGTAGAAGCAGCCCCGGCAAAGATTTTCGATGTATTGAAGGCATTTCCTAAAGGACTGGGAGCAGCACAAAGTATTGTATTCTTCATATTTATAGTAGGCGGGTCTTTTAATGTTGTTAACTCCACAGGAGCAATTGAGGCCGGTATCAGCAAGGTTGCCGTAAGCTTAAAGGGTAAAGAAGCGCTTATGATTCCTATTATAGTAATTTTATTTTCTATAGGAGGAGCAACAATTGGTATGGCAGAAGAGGCTATAGTATTTGTTCCTATCGGTATCGCACTGGCAAGAGCTCTCGGCTATGACGCTATAGTAGGTATGGCAATAGTTGCATTAGGTGCGGCGGCCGGGTTTACATCCGGTTTTATGAATCCTTTTACTGTGGGAGTAGCACAGGGTATTGCTGAAATTCCTTTATTCTCAGGTATTGGATTAAGACTTGTTGCATGGGTATGCTCATTCTCTCTGATTATAGCTTACATTTACAGATATGCTAAAAAGGTGAAGGCAGATCCTACAGCAAGTATAGTTTATGAACTTGAGCAGGAACAAAAGCATCATACAATTGATCTGGACAACATCAAAAAGATGACTACCAGAGATACTTTAGTATTATTAATATTTGCCGCAGGTATGGGTATTTTAATATTCGGCGTATTTAAATATGGCTGGTATATTACAGAAATTGCAAGTATATTCCTGGCTATAGGTATTTTATCAGGAATTGCGGCAAAAATGCCGTTGGATGACATAGCCAAGAATTTCATTGCAGGTGCTAAGGATATTACAATGGGAGCATTAGTAGTTGGTTTGGCAAGAGGATTGCTTGTTATAATGGAAGGCAGCATGATCATCGATACAGTTGTATATGGTCTTGCATCAGTAATAACATCACTGCCAAAGGCTGTAAGTGCGGTAGGAATGCTTCTTGTTCAGACATTTATCAACTTCTTTATACCTTCAGGTTCCGGTCAGGCCGCTACTACTATGCCTATTATGGCACCTCTTGCTGATGTAATAGGTGTTACGAGACAAACAGCAGTTCTTGCATATCAGTTTGGTGACGGTATATCAAACTCTATAATTCCGACATCAGGAGTTTTATTGGCTAACTTATCCATAGCTAAAATTAAATATGAGCAATGGGTTAAGTTCGTAGCTCCTTTAATGGTACTTTGGACTGTACTGGCAGCATTATTTATGATAGCAGCAGTTGCTATTAATTACGGACCATTCTAAGAATAAAATTAAGTATTTTAATAAATATAAAAAGGAACAGCGTAAATGCGTTGTTCCTTTTTACTAGTTAATAGTTTTTTATTTTTCTGTGTGGTCAAACTCGTATTTGATTTTTTTGTATAGTTCTTCATTTTGTATAATTTCTGCAGCAGTCAATACCAATGCGGCAATTGTGTTTTTCATTTGCTCCTTGGCGTAATCAGTTAAAGTGCAGCTTGCCATTTCTCTGGTGTGAGCAACAATATTTTTATCATTTGTTATATCAAAGTACGGATGGATGGCAGGGCATACCTGGCTTACCTGACCGGCGTCAATTGAGCCTGAACCTCCGCGATGTTCATTCATTTTAATTCCTGCCACTTCATAGATTTTTTCATTGAAAACATTAGATAGTTCTTGATTAGTAACCATGTTGTCATAATTGAATTCATATTTGGATATTTTTAATTCACATCCTGTAGCAAGTGCTGCCCCGCGTGCACAGTTTTTTATTTTCTCTAAAAGCTCAAGATTGTATGTTTTAGAGGTTGAACGAACATAAAATTGACTCATTGTATAATCAGGTACTATATTGGCAGCTTTTCCGCCGTCCAGAATTACACCGTGCACTCTTGAATCGCTTCTTATGTGTTCTCTGAGTGCATTAATTGAATTGAATGTCTGAATTGCCGCATCCAGAGCATTAACTCCCTTATCCGGTGCTGCGGCAGCATGTGCGGTCTTGCCGAAAAATTCAAACTGCACAGGCTCTAATGCAAGTGATGTACCGCTTTTTACATATTCATTTCCCGGATGTGCCATCATGGCAATGTCTACATTGTCAAATTCATGATTTTCAACATATGTAACCTTGGCTCCGCTTGTCTCTTCTGCAGGCGTTCCGAAAACAATTACAGTTCCGCCGATTTCATCTGCCAGCTGTTTTAATACAATGCCGGCTCCTGTGCTTACTGTTCCCAGCAAATTGTGACCGCAGCCGTGACCTATCCCCGGCAATGCATCATATTCAGCCATGTAAGCAACGGTTATGCCGGGCTTGCTGCTTTTATATTCAGCCTTAAAGCCTGTTTCAACCCCTGAAAAATTAGTTTGTACATTAAAACCGTATTTTTTAAGAAGCTCAGCATGAAGCTCGCATGCTTTAAATTCCTCATATCCCAACTCAGGATTATTGTAAATTTCCAGGCTTAATTCATTAAGCTCAGGAGTCAGGTTATTAATAATTTCTATGACTCTTTCCTTCATAATTCCTCCATATTTCTGATAAAGCTCACTTAAATATTATATAATAATAATATTTATTCATGGTAATATTATACTAGCATTATTAACAAACGATGTCAAATATATTGAAAAACTGTCTGAAAATATTTATTTGATGCTATTATTTACAGTAAATATTGTTACTGTACAAGCTAAAGGCAAAAAATAGGGAAAATATCCGCTCACGGTTTCGGACACGAATAATTCTAAAGCTCATTGCGGATAAAAATCCTACAGCTTGCAAACTCGCTGACGCTCAAACAGTGCAAGCTGCTTAACGGATTTTTAACCTCCATTCGCTAAGAACTATAGTCGTGTCCTACAAATGTTCGCTATATATTTCTCTTATTTTTTGCTTTCAATAGTAAATATTTAATATTAATTCAATTTGCAAGTAAAAAAATATATCTTTAAAAAACATTAAAGTGATGTTACAATGTATTCAGATGATTAGAAAGGGTGAAGTAATGGAATATCAATCAAAACTTAATGAGCTTTATGAAGATTTGACTTCTCATGCAAGAGGTATTATTCTTAAGGATGAACCTTTAAAAAATCACACTTATTTCAAAATAGGCGGTCCTGCCAATATTTTGGCAGAGCCTGAAGATACTGAAGATTTAAAAATAGTTTTAAAGCTGATAAAAAAATACAGAGTGAATTGCTTTATTATTGGAAATGGTACTAATTTACTTGTTTCGGATGATGGATTTAATGGAGTAATAGTAAAAATCGGAGATAAGTTCAGTTATGTCAAAAGAAATGGAAACAAGGTTACTGCCGGAGCAGGAATGCTTTTATCAACATTATCTAAATTTGTTGCGAGGGAAGGACTTTCCGGCTTTGAATTTGCAAGCGGGATTCCCGGATACCTGGGCGGCGCTGTTTATATGAATGCAGGTGCATACGGCGGTGAAATGAGTCAGGTTGTAACCAAAGTAAAATGCATGGATTTCGATGGAAATATGTATGAGTTTTTAAATGAACAAATGGAATTTACATACAGGCATACCAGAATTTCTGATTCTGACATTATAGTGCTGGAGGCAGAGCTTGAATTCAGACCCGGTGAAGTTAATGATATAATGGCTGTAATAAAGGACCTTAATGAGAGAAGGACATCGAAGCAGCCGCTTAATCTGCCAAGTGCCGGCAGCACCTTCAAAAGGCCGGCAAACGGATATGCATCAAAGCTTATAGAGGATGCAGGACTAAAAGGTCTCAGGTACAAGGGAGCCATGGTATCCGATAAACACAGCGGCTTTATAGTGAATTGTGACAATGCCTGCTGTGAAGAAGTGCTTGAACTGATGCGAATTGTAATAGGAACTGTCAATGACAAATTTGGCATAACTTTAGAACCAGAGGTTAAAATAGTTGGAACAAAATTATAGTGAACGTTGAACAGTGAATATCGAGCAACTAATGAAGCTGCTGCCGAATTAAGGCATTTCAGTCTTCATTGCTAATTAATCATAGTTCATTGCTGCAAGAGGTATATATGAAATTAAAAGCGGACTATCATATTCATTCTACGTATTCCAGACATAATCACGGCAAATCATCAATAGAAGAGATTGTTCAAAAAGCTGTGGAGCTTGGTTTAGAGGAAATAGCCATAACCGACCATGGGCCGGGGCACTATTTGTTTGGAATACAAGAAAACAAAGTTAAAGAAGCAAAAGACATAATAATTGAAATGAGAAAAAGATACCCTCAAATAAAAATATTGATGGGGGTGGAGGCAAACATACTTGACTATGAAGGAAACACAGACATAACTGATGAGGTTCTGAAATATTGTGATATAATTTTATGCGGATACCATATCGGGGCATTGTTTTCGTCTTTATCAGATGCATGGAAATTTATCGCTATGAATAAAATAGGCAGAAAAAACAAAAAGATATTTGAAAAAATGAAAGCAAAAAATACAGAAGCCGTCATAAAGGCTATGAATAAATATAAAATAAATATATGGACACACCCGGGCGATAAAATACCGCTGAACACTGATTTAATCGCAAGAGCTGCTGAAAAGACAGGTACAATGCTTGAAATTAACAACAGCCACAGCCACTTAAATGCTGAAGAAATTAAAATTGCTAAAAAGTATAATGTGAAATTTGTTATAAACAGTGATTCACACATTAAAGAAAACATAGGCAGCTATGAAAAGGGATTGAAGGCTGCCATAGATGCAGATTTGGATTTAAACCGTATAATAAATTTAAAATAAAATGGAGGAAGTATGGAGTTTGTTATTATAACAGGAATGTCCGGCGCAGGTAAAAGTCAGGCAATCAGGATTTTAGAAGATATTAACTATTACTGCATGGATAACATGCCTCCGGCTCTCCTTCCAAATTTTGCTGAACTCTGCAAAAGTTCATCAAAGGAGGTTAGTAAGGTTGCTGTGGTGGCGGATATAAGAGGCGGAATATTTTTCAAGGATTTATTTAACAGCCTGGATGAATTGAAGAATATGGGAATACAATACCGCATATTGTTTTTAGATGCCTCAGATGATGAGCTGGTAAAAAGATATAAGGAACAAAGGCGTCCCCATCCCTTGAGCACAACGGGAACTATTGTTGACGGAATCCACGAAGAAAGATTAAGTCTTGAAGAAGTGAAAAAAAGATCTGATTATATTATTGATACTACGAGCATGAAGCTTGGAAGATTGAAGGAAGAGCTTTTGAATATATTTCTTCAGGGAAATATAACTCACAACCTTAATATAACCATAATGTCCTTTGGATACAAATACGGCCTGCCACAGGATTCGGATCTGGTATTTGATGTGAGATTTTTGCCCAATCCGTTTTATATTGAATCCTTAAAGAATCTTACGGGTAATGAAAAAGATGTACAGGATTACGTAATGGGCTTTAATATCACTGAAATATTTATTAATAAGCTCGAAGATATGCTGACATTTCTTTTGCCGCATTATGTCAAAGAAGGAAAATCGAACCTGGTAATATCTATAGGATGTACAGGAGGTAAGCATCGTTCTGTTACAATTTCAAATAAAATCGCATCTTTTCTCACTGAAGAAAATTACAGAGTGCTGCTTAATCACAGGGATGTAGGAAAATAAGAGGGGGAAATATGAAGCTGGTGGTTTTTGGAGGAGGAACAGGTTTATCAATACTTCTGAGAGGCCTTAAGAATTATACCCGGGACATATCTGCAATAGTAACTGTTGCAGATAATGGCGGAGGTTCGGGAGTATTGAGAGAGGATCTGGGAATGCTGCCTCCCGGTGACATGCGTAACTGCATTATAGCGTTGTCGGACATTGAACCGACTATGATTAGATTAATGCAGCATCGATTTAAAGATGGTTATTTGAATGGTCAAAGCTTTGGGAATCTTTTAATAGCGGCAATGTATGAGATATTCGGCGATTTTGAGCATGCCTTGAAGGAAATCGGAAGCATTTTCAGACTTTCGGGAAAGGTCTTGCCTATGACATTGCAGGATTCCCAGCTTAAAGCTTATCTTGATAACGGAGACTGTATTCTAGGAGAAAAGGATATACCGGAGTATGTAAATAAGTCAAATTGTAAAATAGACAAGGTATCACTTGTTCCGGAAATATGCATGCCCTTGGAAGAAACAATAAAAGATATCAAAGAAGCGGATATTATAGTTTTAGGACCGGGGAGCTTGTATACAAGCGTTATTCCAAATATGCTGGTAAAAAGCATACCTGAGCTTATAACTGAATCAAAGGCAACGGTTTTTTACATATGCAATTTGATGACACAGCCGGGTGAAACCGATAATTACAATGTTTATGACCATGTAAATGCAATATTGAGGCACAGCAACAGATACATAATAGACTATATCATTGCAAATGACGAACTCATATCAGAAGACCAGATAGAAAATTATAAATTCAAGGGAGCAAAGCAGGTACTGATTGACGAGGAACAGATAAAAAAGCTGGAGGAAATGAATATCAAGGTTATAAGCAGCAATTTTATTGAAATAAGAAAGAATTATATTAGGCACAATTCAGAAAAAATCGGACAATTGCTATTTAACTACTACAAGGAAAAAAATAAAGCCTAAGGAAGTGATTCTATGGACAATATAAGATTAAATCAATCGCAGCTGGAAATAGTTGACGGAATGATTGACTGGGTAAGAGTTGTAAGCAAGGACAACACCGTATTGTATGCAAACAAAAAAATGAGAGAGGAATTGGGAGAAATTGTCGGAAAGAAATGCTATGAAGTATTTTGTATAGAAAAGAACTGTGATAATTGCATTTCCAGAATAACAATAGAGGATGGTTCAGTTCTGAGAAAGGAAGCAACAATAGGAGAAAAGACCTATGCGGTTATATCGTCTCCGATGAAGGACGATTCAGGGGAAGTTATGTACTCTGTAGAAGTTTTCAGAGATATAACCAAAGAAAAAGATTTAGCAAAAAAAATAAGTGAAAAAAATAAAAAGATGAGTGATGACATTAAATTTGCCAGAAATATGCAAATAAGAATGCTGCCTCCAAAGGGTATGTACAACGGGTTAAGCATTGATTATCTATATGAATCATCAGAGCTGTTAAGCGGTGATTTTTTTGATGTGTTTAAAATTGATGATGAAAACACAGGAGTATATATTTGCGATGTAGTCGGTCATGGAGTTTCGGCTTCCTTGCTTACAGTCTTTGTAAGGCAGTCGATAAGAACAATAGCAAAAGGAAATATGAGCTTAAATAAAATAATGAAGGAGCTTCATAAAACCTTTCTTTCGTTAAATTTGGATTATGATAAATATTTTTCTGTTTTTCTCGGTATTTACAATAAAACCACTCATGAATTCGACTACGTTAACGCAGGACATAACTCAGAGCCGATATTATTAAAAAAGGAAGGCGGTTTTGAATTATTAAGTTCAAGAGGCTATCCAATCGCAAATATATTTGATAATGTAAAATATGATGTTAAAAATATGAATTTAAATGTCGGGGACAAACTGTTTTTATATACAGACGGAATTACGGAAGCCAATAATGGTGAAAATGAGCAATATGGCATAGACAGACTGATAAGTGCTATTATAAAAAAAGGTAATATACTCAATAATTTAAAAACATCACTGAATGAATATTGCAAAATTCATAAGGATGATTATGCAATATTAATAGCAGAGATAATTTAAATGTTGAAAAATGAGCAGGTGACACTTGTTCATTTTTCATTAATCATTGTTAAATATTCATTACCACTTGAAAGGAGCTATTATGAGGGATATAGTTTTAGATCTAAAGGGGAGTTTTATAAGTGAAGAGGAAATGAAAAAGGCAGCACCTGAAATAATGAATGCTCAGGAGCTTTTGCTGGATAAAAAAGGGAAAAGCTACGACATGGCAGGATGGGTTGATTATACCGATGCATTAAATATGGAAGAATATAATGAAATTAAAGAATCGGCACAATACATAAGAAATAATTGCGAAGCATTTATACTGTTAGGTATCGGAGGCTCGTACCTTGGGGCCAGAGCTGCTATTGAAGCTATCAGAGGAGATTTCCACAACGAGCTTTCACAGCCGGAGGTATATTATGCCGGCCAGAATTTAAGCGGCGCATACTTGAAGAAGCTTGTTGAGGTTGTAAGAAATAAGGATATTTGTGTCATAGTGATTTCAAAGTCAGGAACAACTTTGGAAACTGCCGTTTCTTTTAGAATTATCAGGGAGCTTATGGAAGAAAAGTATAAGCAGGAAGCTAACAAACGAATTTTTGCAGTTACAGACAAGGAAAAAGGCGCATTAAAAAGCATATCCGAATTCAACAGCTACAAAACATTTACAATACCTGATGATATCGGCGGAAGGTATTCGGTTATAACACCTGTGGGCTTGCTGCCCATGGCTGCGGCAGGTATTGACACAGATGAATTTATTAAAGGTATCAAGTCCGGTGAAGATGCATACAAGAATAGAAGCTTCAATGACAATATATGCTGCATTTATGCTGCTGCAAGAAATATTTTGAACACAAGGGGCAAGGAAGTAGAAATATTGGTTAGTTATGAACCGTCATCAGCAACAATTGCAGAATGGTGGAAGCAGCTGTTCGGAGAAAGTGAGGGTAAGGAAGGAAAAGGAATTTTTCCTGCTTCTCTAAATTTTACTACGGACCTGCACTCAATGGGACAGTTTGTTCAGGAAGGAAGAAAAATAATATTTGAAACAACACTTATAGTTGAAAACACTAAGGATGATATGCTTGTTCCTTATGATGACAATGATTTTGATAAACTGAATTACATATCAGGCAGGAATTTAAGCTATATAAACAAAAATGCATTTGAAGGAACCTTCATGGCACACAGTGAGGGGGAAGTTCCGGGCATAGTGGTTAAGATTCCTGAAATGAATGAGTTTTACTTGGGAAAGCTATTTTATTTTTTTATGATGACATGCGGTATAAGCGGATATACTAACAAAATAGATCCATTTACACAGCCGGGTGTTGAAAATTATAAAAAAAATATGTTTAGACTGTTAGGAAAAAGGTAAAAAATAATGTATAGGAAGGCTGCCTTCCGTTTAAAGGAGAATGTATGATAAAATTAGGAGAGATGCAGGAGCTTGAGGTAACAAAAAAAGTTGATTTTGGTGTATACTTAAAAAGCTCCGATGATACCAGCGGCGAAAACAGGATATTGCTGCCTATAAAGCAAGTGCCTGAAAATGCTAAAGCAGGAGATAAAATAAAAGTATTTGTTTACAAGGATTCAAATGACAGAGTTATCGCAACTGTTAAAAGACCTAAGTTGGTTATGGGTGAGATTGCTTATTTAAAGGTTGTGCAGATGACTAAAATAGGGGCATTTTTAAACTGGGGACTGGAAAAAGATTTATTTCTGCCATTCAAGGAGCAGGTGGGAGAAATAAGGCTTAACGGCGAATATTTATTTGGATTGTATATTGATAAATCAGAACGCCTGTGCGCTACCATGAACCTGTTCAAGGTTTTGAGAACTGATTCGCCATACAAGGTTAACGATATGGTCAAAGGAACAGTATTCAGTTTAAAAAGAGGGCTTGGAGCTACAGTTGCAGTTGAAGGTAAATATCTGGGGTTAATTCATGAAGGAGAGATCCTGAAGCCGTTGCATGCCGGAGATGTGGTTGAAGTAAGAGTAAGCCATATAAAGGATGACGGAAAGCTTGATTTGAGCTTGAAGGATGCTCCAAGGCTCCAAATAGACAAGGATGGGGAAAAAATCCTTAATGCTGTTGTAAAAAATAAGGGAATTATTCCATTAAATGACAACTCAAGTCCGGAAGATATCAAAGGTTTGATTGGTCTCAGCAAAAGCTCTTTCAAAAAGGCTGCCGGAAGACTTATGAAAAGAAATGTTATTGAAATGACAAGAGAAGGAATTCGTCTGGCCGACAAAAATAAAAAGACAGAAAAAAGGGTTTATAACAAGACGAATAAAGATACAATCAAAAATACAAACAGTAAAAGCAACAGAACAAAACACAAAAATTAAATTCAGACTTAATGTACATATAAGATTAATACAAATATTGACGAAAAAACAAAAAAGTAGTAATATATAAAAGCTTTAGTATTACTTAAAAAATTTAAAAATAATATACATAAAGGAGAAGAATATGTCAACACCACACAATAGTGCTGTTAAAGGTCAGATAGCAGAAACTGTATTGTTGCCAGGAGACCCCTTGAGAGCGAAATTTATTGCCGAAAATTTCTTAGAGGATGTGGAGCAATTCAATGCAGTAAGAAATATGTTCGGGTATACGGGAACATACAATGGCAAGAAGGTATCTGTAATGGGTACAGGAATGGGATGTCCTTCTATAGGTATTTATTCATATGAGCTTATTCATATGTATGGAGTTAAAAATTTAATAAGAATTGGTTCATGCGGTGCTTATGACCCAAAGCTGAATCTTTATGATATAATTTTAGGTATAGGTGCCAGCACTGATTCAAATTATGCTGCTCAATATAATCTGCCGGGAATTTATTCCGCAACTGCCTCATGGGAGCTGTTGTACAAGGCAAAAACAGCAGCAGACAGAAATAATATTCCGGTTACAGTCGGAAATATAGTAACATCGGATATTTTTTACAATGACGATTCTGAATGCTGGAAGAGCTGGGCCAAGATGGGCTGTCTGGCTGCTGAGATGGAATCATATGCTTTGTACTGCAATGCAAACAGAGCCGGGGTCAATGCACTTACCATACTTACGGTATCAGATTCTATCGCTAATCATACAGAAACAACCGCAGAGCAAAGAGAAAAAGGATTTAAGGACATGATGAAAATTGCTCTCGAGCTTGCGTAAGCATGAGGAGGTAAAATGAAAAAAGCTTGGGAAATGGCATATGATATATTTTCAAATGCAAAACCGACCGTTTTAGGTGAAGGAGAACAGGGATGGAGCGCTTTGAAGGCAGTTGCTGATTTTTATGACGGAATACTCAGCCTGGATTGGGGAAGCAATGTACCGGGCTCAGGTGCACCGGAAATTGCCATGATTGCGGCTGTTCAGGCTCTTGAAAACCGGGGATATACAGTGGATAATGCATATGAGCTTCTGGAAAAAGGACTGAAGGCTCACAAAGAAAACAACAAGGTTGATCTTCAAAGAATTTCTGCAGAGCTCAGGAATGAGTTTTTAAATGCCAAAAAAAATGAAAATTCAAATTATTGGAATTACAAATATTACGACAGCTTTGAACAATACAAGCAAAGTGTTCAATTTCCAATGACAGTTGAAGTAGATATAAATTCAGAAAAATTCAAAGATAAAATTAAGGCAGCGTGGATGTCCCAGCTCATAGGGGCAGCTATGGGAACCATGGTTGAGGGTTACACATCCAAAAATCTGTATGAGGCTTTTGGAGATGTAAAAAGCTACATAAGAGAGCCAAACACTTACAACGATGATATAACCTTTGAAATTGCATTTCTTGATGCATTCGGCAATAAGGGATATGCTGTAGACAGCAAGGATATTGCATTATCATGGATTGGTCTCATACCGGTGGGATGGTCTGCAGAAGAGCTTGCATTAAGAAATATACGTGCAGGAATGATGCCGCCTGACAGTGCAAAATGGAACAATCCATTCAACGAATGGATTGGCGCTCAAATGAGAGGAGCCATATGCGGCATGGTTGCACCCGGAAATCCTGGGCTTGCGGCAGAGCTTGCATGGAGGGATGGAGAAGTATCTCACATCAACAACGGCATTCTGGGTGAGATTTTTAATGCCGTAATGATATCATTATCCTTTGTAAGGGACAATGTAAAGGATATAGTCAAGGAAGCAATTTCAATGATTCCTGCTGACAGTGAATATTACTCGGTTGTGAAATTTGCATATGACTCAAGTTTATATTACAGTGATTGGCATGAAGCCCTGGCTGAATGTGAAAAGAAATATATCAAGTACAATTGGATTCATTCATACCCAAATGCATGCTGCGAAGTTATCGCACTTATGTATGGCGACGGAGATTATGAAAAAACTCTGAACATAATAACCATGTGCGGAATTGATGCAGACTGCAACGCAGGCATGATTATGCCTGTTTTGGGAATTCAAAAGGGAATGCGTATCATTCCAAAAGAACTACAATCGCCGGCATTTAATAAGCTTGTAACTTATATGAGATGTTATGAGGAGATTATGCTGGATGATTTAGTCAGTGATACTATAAAATACATAAAAAAAGCACAAATTGGGAGGAATTAAAAATGAAAAAGTTACTTTCATTATTGCTTGTAGTCGTGATGATTTTTTCATTGACTGCATGCGCGCAGGATGGAACACCTGCAGGAGATACAGATCAATACAAGGCAGCACTTTTATTAAACGGTACATTAGGAGACAAATCATTCTTTGATTCGGCTAATATAGGACTTCAAAAGTTAAAAGATGAATTGGGAGCTGAAAAATTTGATTTCAAAGTTGAAGAAATGGGAGCAACTCCTGCCGACGAACCAAAATGGGAACCAACATTATTAGAATATTGTGAATCAGGAGATTATGATGTAATAATCATAGGAACATGGCAGATGTATGATGCATTAGCAAAGGCTGCTGTGGAATTCCCGGATCAAAAATTTATATTCTTTGATGAAACATTTGATTTTACAGCAGGAGAATATAATAACATTTACAATGTATTATACAAGCAAAACGAAGTATCCTACTTAATAGGCGCCGCTGCAGGATTAATGACAACTGACGGTTCATTATCAATGATTGATCCTTCAAACAGCAGCATAGGATTTTTAGGAGGAATGGAAAACCCGATAATCAATGACTTCCTGCTTGGATATATTCAGGGAGCTAAGGATGTTAACCCTGATGTTAAGGTTAAAATTGCATACGTAGGAAACTTCTATGACTCAGCTGCAGGTAAAGAATTAGCATTAGCTCAATATCAAAGCGGTGGAGTAGATGTTGGATATAATGTTGCCGGTGCTGCAGGACTTGGTCAGATTGAGGCTGCTGTTGATGCCAACAGATATGCATTTGGTGTTGACTCAGACCAGGCTGCATTATTGCCGGATAAGGCAGAATTTATACCTACATCAGCACTTAAGAACGTAGGTAACTCATTAATAAGAGCTATTAAGCTTGATCTTGAAGGCAAGCTTGAATACGGCAAGGCTGAATCATTGGGCTTTGCTGAGGGTGGAGTTGAAATAGTAAAAGATGCACACTATGAAGAAATGGTACCTGAAAGCATAAGAACAAAAATAGATGAATTAGAACAAAAAATTGTAAATGGTGATATAAAGGTTGATTCCGCATTAGGAAAAACAACAGAAGAAATCCAGGCTATAAAGGATTCGGTACAGTAAGCGAATAATACATCAATTATAAGATAAACAGTCAAGGGTGAACCTTGACTGTTTATAAAATCAACATTAATAATTAAAAACTGCCAGATAAACGGCATAACCGTTAGTATTCACAGTTACAAAGTGAAGGCGAAAAATAAGAAAAATACCCGCTCACGGTTTCGGACACGAATAATTCTAAAGTTCATTAGCTGTCAATTTTTAGTTATTAATAAATTTAAAACGGAGGAAACTGAAACCATGAGCCATAACGTGCTTGAGATGAAAAATATAATGAAAATTTATCCCAATGGAGTGGTTGCCGTTGAAGATGTTACATTAGAACTGCAAAAGGGAGAAATACATGCTTTGTTAGGAGAAAACGGAGCAGGGAAAAGTACCTTGATGAAGGTTTTATTTGGACTTGAATCATCGGAACAAGGAAAAATTATATTAAATGGTGTTGAAATCACTTTAAAATCTCCATTGGAAGCAATTAAAAAAGGAATAGGAATGGTTCACCAGCACTTTATGCTTGTGCCCTCATTAACAGTAGCAGAAAATATCGTTCTTGGGATTGAACCTAAATCAAGTATTTTCGTTGATACAAATAAAGCAGTAGAGATTTCTCAGGAATTGGCGAAGAAATATAATTTTGATATTGATGTTACACAAAGAGTGGAAGAGCTTCCTGTAGGAATAAAGCAAAAGGTTGAAATACTTAAGGCACTTTACAGAGGTGCTGATATATTAATACTGGATGAACCTACTGCAGTATTAACCCCTCAGGAAACGGAAGAACTGTTTGTACAGCTTAAAAAGCTGAAGGAGCTGGGACACACGCTTATATTTATTTCTCATAAGCTCGACGAAATCAAATCCATTTGCGACAGAGCAACCATAATGCGCAATGGGAAAAGTAAAGGAACCTACAAGGTCAGCGAAATAACCACGGCTGAAATGTCCAAGCTGATGGTTGGCAGAGATGTCGTGACGACGTTTGATAAAAAGCCTGCCGACCTGAAGGAAACTGTTCTTAAGGTAAGAAACCTGAGAGTTGAAGGAGCCACAGGAACTGTGAGAGTGGACAATTTATCCTTTGACGTCAAGGGCGGAGAAATTTTTGGAATCGCCGGGGTTGAAGGCAACGGACAGGGACACCTTGTAGAAGCATTGACCGGTCTGACAAAAAAATATACAGGTGAAATACTGATATTTGATAAAAATATAAATAAAAGCAGCATATATAATATAAGACAGCTGGGTGTGGCACATATTCCCGAGGACAGAATGACATTGGGCTGCGCATCAAATATGAATATAATGGACAACATGCTTTCCAACCAGTACCATAATCCTGAGTATTCAGGCAGATATATGCTTAAAATGAAGAAAATCGAAGCCAGAGTAAACAGCCTTATAAAAGAATATTTAGTAAAGTGCAAGTCATATAAGCAAAGTGTCGGAATGCTTTCCGGAGGAAACATACAAAAAGTTGTTGTTGCGAGGGAATTTTCCACAGGTCCTAAAATCATAATTGCAAATCAGCCGACACGTGGGATTGATGTGGGCGCGGCGTCATTTATAAGGCAGAGGATTATAGAATTCAGAGATGCAGGATGTGCGGTAATTTTAATTTCCGCCGATTTAAATGAAGTATTCGAGCTCAGCGATCGTCTTGCTGTAATGTATAAAGGGAAGTTTTCAGGGGTTTTTAAGGATGTCAAGAATTTAAGTGAAGAAGAGTTGGGTAAATACATGCTGGGAATTAAAAAGGATGAAATTTTGGAGGGAATAGTATATGAACAGTAGCAAGAAATTTGACATTATACGTATTGTGTTATCCATCAGCATCGCTTTGTTAATTTCATTTTTAATAATTTTAATTGCCAGCGATGAACCTTTGAAGGCAGTATTGGAGCTGTTGATAGGCCCCTTAAAAAGCACAAGGCGTATAGGAAATGTTATAGAAGCAATGATTCCTTTAATATTTACAGGAGTGGGAGTAAGTATAATGTTTGCGGCAAATCAGATAAATTTGGCAGGTGAAGGTTCATTCCACCTGGGCGGTCTTGTTGCCACATTTGTTGCGTTGAATACAACATTGCCCATGGGAATAAGTCCTTTTGTTTGCATATTGGCTGCCGGACTATTAGGCTCTTTGGTAACAACAGTACCTGCTGTAATGAAAATCAAGACTGATTCTGACGTACTGGTATCGTCCTTGATGATGAATTATATAATAGTTTTCTTTTCGAACTATGTATTGAGCTATATATTAAGAGATCCTAAGGCAGGTGCCGTAGTATCATTTGCAATCCCGTCTCATATTCAGTTAAATTCAATTATTCCCGGTACCAGAATTCATCTGGGCTTAATAATTGCACTGGCAGTTGCATTTCTCGGTTATGTATTTTTATATAAGACAAAAACCGGCTACGAGATACGTGTTACCGGAGAAAATATGGATTTTGCAAAATACTCAGGAATTAATGTTTTAAAGGTTACCTTAATATCACAGCTTCTTGGCGGATTTATATTCGGTATCGGAGGCGGTGTCGAAATACTTGGAATGTATAACAGGTTTTCATGGACTTCATCTCTCGGATATGGCTGGGATGCCATAATTATTACGACATTGGCCAAGAGAAATCCCCTATATGTGCCTTTTGCCGCATTTTTCCTTGCCTATTTAAGAGTGGGAGCATCAAAGATGTCTATTGCAACAAATGTTCCGACGGAAATTATTACGGTAACTCAAGGTATCATAATTTTATTGGTAGTTGCAGAGCAATTCCTCAGCAAGTATAAACATAAGATGATAGCTAAAGAAGCCAAGGCTACTCTAAATAATATTAAGGAGGCAGAATAATGATATTAGATGCAATTTTGTCGCCGGAATTTTTAAATGCCACACTTAGAGCAACTACCCCTATATTATATGCTACATTAGCATCTGCGGTAGCTGCAAAATGCGGAATTATAAATATGGCGCTTGAAGGAATCATGCTGTTTTCGGCATTGTTTGGTGTTTTGTTTTCTGCAATGTTCCAAAGCGGGTTCTTAGGACTTATGGCGACAATGGTTATGGGCGGATTAATAGGCTTATTATTGGCATTTTTCGTCTTAAGGCTGAAAACAGATGAAATTTTGGCAGCAATCGCAATAAATTTAATAGCTAACGGCGCAACAGTCCTTATACTCCTTATGGTGTCAGGAGACAGGGGTGTTTCTTCATCAGTAAATTCAATTCCGCTTCCGAGAATCAGTTTGCCACTTATAGAAAACATACCATATTTAGGTGAGGTAATATCCAACCAAAATATTTTGACATATGTTTCCTTGATAATGGTTGCAGTTGTTCACATATTTTTGTATAAAATGCCCTTAGGACTCAGAATCAGAGCTGTGGGAGAAAACAAGAACGCTGCGGAATCGGTCGGTATCAGTTCAAAAAAGGTTCAGTACCTTGCACTGGTCATAAGCGGTGTGTTGGCTTCAATGGGAGGATTCTTCCTTTCGGGCGGATACATGACTTATTTTACAACAGGTATGAGTGCCGGCAGAGGCTTCATTGCGCTGGCTGCAAGCTCAATGGGAGGCAATACCCCTGTAGGAGGCTTTTTAGTATCATTGCTTTTTGGTGCTGCTTCGGCACTTTCAAATATACTTCAGCTTGGGAATTGGCCGTATGAAATCATTCAGATGCTGCCATATATCACAACAATTATAGGTCTTGCAATTTACAGCTACTTAAGAATGAAAAAAAGACAGAAGCTGAGCGGTAAATAATCATTTGATTAATTTGTTGCATAATGATTTACAAAAAAATATACAGGAGTTATTATGAAAAAAAGAAGTATTATTATAGACTGCGATCCCGGAATTGATGATGTAGTAGCCTTGTGCTTTGCTTTAGCTAATGAAGATAAGTTAAATATACTGGGCATAACCACCGTTGCAGGTAATCAAACAATAGAAAAGGTTACAGATAATGCAATAGGCTTAATGTCATTTTTAAATAAGGATATAAAAATAGCACGAGGAGCAAGAGGACCACTGCTTAGAGAAAAAAGACCTTCCATAATGGTTCACGGAGAAAATGGAGTGGGAGATTATGAGTTTCCGCATAATAAGGAGCTTTGCTCCAATAATGCGGTAATGTTTTTGAGAGATACATTGATGGCTTCTGATGAAAAAGTAACATTAGTGCCTGTGGGACCTCTTACAAATATAGCTTTATTATTAAAAACATTCCCGGAGGTCGTTGATAAAATAGAGCTTTTATCAATTATGGGAGGCTCAACTGACGGAGGAAATACTACTCCTACCGCAGAATTTAACGTGTGGGCAGACCCGGAAGCAGCAAGCATTGTATTCAAGTCAAGGGTTCCTATAGCTATGAGCGGCTTAAATGTTACGCATTCGACGGGATTATACAGAAGAGATGTAGATGAACTGTTAAAAAGTACGGGCAAAGTAACAAAAATGTGCGGTGAAATTTTAAATTATTATTTTAAAGGAGACCATGTGAAAAAAGGAACCTTTACTCCGATCCATGATGCATGTGCCGTAATGTATCTGATTCATCCGGAGTTGTTTGAATATAGACATATGGATGTTGTGGTTGATTGCTCCGAGGGATTGAACAGAGGAAATACGGTTTGCGACACGAGAGAATGGATTGATTATGATGAATCATATCCAAAGGTCCTGACAGGGGTAAATTTGGAAAAATTCAGAGAAACACTGCTTGAAGACTTATATAAATCAGATAATTCATATAAATAACACAGACTAAATAAACGAGTGGGCATAAAGTCTTCCCGTTATTCAAATTTTGGAGGATGAAATGGGAAAAGTAGTAGTTATAGGGTCGATAAATGTTGATTTGGTATTTACTTCAAATTTAAGACCAAAGGCAGGAGAAACCGTGCTTGGTAACACATTTTCCGTGATACCAGGCGGCAAGGGAGCAAATCAGGCTGTGGCTGCTTCAAAGCTGGGAGCAGACAGTGTCATGATAGGCTGTGTGGGTTCTGACGCCAACGGTGATTTTGCGGTAGGCAATCTGAAGAGTGCGGATGTTAATACGGATTGCATTGATGTTGTCAATGATGCTCCTACAGGAGTAGCAAACATAATAGTTGCGGAAAATGATAACAGCATAATAGTTATTCCGGGGGCAAATTATGAAGTTGACAATACAATGATAGACAAGTACAGGGATGTTATATTATCAGCTGACATAGTGCTTTTACAGCTTGAAATACCAAAAAAAACAGTTGAATATGCGCTGGAGCTTTGCAAAAATAATAACGTCAAGGTTCTTTTGAACCCGGCGCCTGCAGTGGAGCTGAGCAGCTCTATGATAGAAAATGCAGCATATATTACTCCCAATGAACATGAGCTTAAGGTTATTTTAGGAAAAGACTGTGATACGGCAGAAGAGATGAAAAAATATCCAAATAAATTGATTGTTACACTGGGCTCGAAGGGTGTTAAGTATTTTGACGGAAATGAAATGAAGCTTGTTCCTTCATATAAAGTTGAAGTTGTTGATACCACAGGGGCAGGAGATACCTTCTGCGGAGCGCTGGCAGCCGCACTGGTCAGAGGATACAATATGGAGGAGTCAATCAAGTTTGCAAACAAAGCGGCGGCATATTCTATTACAAAGCTGGGAGCTCAAAGCGGTATGCCGACACTTGAGCAATTGGACGGAGATTTAGGATAAATAATGGACTAATAAAAATATAAAAGGAATGACAATTTGGCATATGCCTATGTCATTCCTTTTGGCTAAATATTAATTTTGCACATGGTTTGTCTTATTTGCCGTAATAAGCAGATAAATACATTTCCTTTATTTCCGATATAAGAGGATATCTTGGATTGGAGCCGGTGCATTGATCATCGAATGCCTGTTCACTCATAATGTCCAATTTATCCAAAAATTCCTTTTCGCCTATTCCGTATTCCTTGATCGATTTAGCAATACCGATGGTAGCCTTTAATTCCTCAATTTTTGCCACCAGGCTGTCTGTTTTTTCCTGGTCGGTCTTGCCCGGAAGACCCAGATATGAAGCGACTTCGGCATATCTTTCCAATGTATGAGGATATTTATATTGCGGGAAGGTACCCATTTTCGCAGGAACATCTGCTGAATTGAACTTTATAACCTCTGTTATAAGCAATGCATTGGCAACACCGTGAGGCACATGGTGAATTGCTCCTAATTTGTGAGCCATTGAATGGCATACACCTAAAAATGCATTTGCGAATGCAATACCTGCAATCGTAGAGGCATTAGCCATTTTTTCACGGGCTTCAACATCATCCCTTCCAAATTTATAAGCTTTTGGCAGATATTCAAATACCAGCTTTGAAGCTTTAAGCGCCAGACCGTCGGTATAATCTGTTGCAAGCATGGAAACATATGCTTCCAGTGCATGTGTCAGCACATCAATACCGGATGCCGCAGTAAGTCCCTTCGGCTGATCCATCATCAGGTCTGCATCACTTATGGCCATTGTCGGAAGCAAAGAATAATCTGCAATTGAATACTTGATATTTTCTTCTTCATCTGTAATAATAGTAAATGGAGTAACCTCTGAGCCGGTACCTGAAGTTGTAGCCATACAAACCAGAATAGCTTTCTCTCCCATTTTAGGGAAGGTGTATACCCTTTTGCGTATGTCCATAAAACGCATTGCTAAGTCTGAGAAATTTGCTTCGGGATGTTCATACATTATCCACATGATTTTGGCTGCGTCCATTGCAGAGCCGCCGCCAATCGCAATGATTACATCCGGTCCGAATTCTTTCAGAGCCGCCGCACCTGCTCTTGCACAAGCAAGTGTCGGATCTGGGGTTACTTCAAAAAATGTATGGTGTGTGATGCTCATGCTGTCTAATAGTTCTGTTATGGGCTTTGTGTATCCATTTTTGTACAAGAAAGTATCTGTTACAATAAAGGCTTTTTTTCTGTTGTAAACATCCTTTAATTCCTTAAGAGCTACAGGTGTACAGCCTTTTTTAAAATAAACCTTTTCAGGAGTTCTTAACCAAAGCATATTTTCTCTCCTCTCGGCAACTGTTTTTATATTTAACAATTCATTTACTCCCACATTATTAGAGACAGAATTTCCTGCCCAGGAGCCGCAGCCCAGAGTCAGTGAAGGAAGAAGCCTGAAATTGTAAATATCACCGATGCCGCCTTGAGATGAAGGCGTATTGATAAGAATTCGGCATGTCTTCATTCTTTCTTCGAAAATCTTAACTTTTTCCGGAGCCTTTATTGAATCTGCGTAAAGAACAGAAGTATGTCCGATACCGCCATCTGTTACAAGTCTGTCCACAATGTCCAAGGAATGTTCAAAGCTGCTGCCCTTATACATGGCAAGAATAGGAGAAAGCTTCTCATGTGCGAAGGGCTCAATAGTAACATCAAGCTCGGAAACCTCGCCTATTAAAATTTTTGCATCTTTAGGGCATTCAAAGCCTGCAAGCTGTGCAATCTGATAAGGAGATCGTCCGACTATCTGTGCATTTATGCTGCCTGTAGCATTTAATATTATTTTTCTTGCCTTGTCTTTTTCAGTGTCATTAAGTATATAGCACCCACGGTTCATAAATTCTTTTTTACACTGCTCATAAACCTTGTCCACAATAACCACAGACTGTTCTGATGCGCAAATGGTACCGTTATCAAATGTTTTGGAATGGATTATCGAATTTACCGCCATAATAATATCCGCAGACTCGTCAATCAATGCGGGAGTATTGCCGTTCCCCACTCCGACAGCAGGCTTTCCGGATGAATAAGCTGATTTTACCATTCCGGGACCTCCTGTGGCGAGAACCATATCTGCGCTTTTCATTACTTCAATAGATAATTCGATTGACGGCTCGTCAATCCATGCAATGACTCCTTCAGGGGCTCCTGCAGAAACAGCAGCATCCAGAACAACTTTAGCCGCAGCTATGGTGCATTTTTTTGCATTTGGATGAGGAGAGAAAATTATGCCGTTTCTGGTTTTTAATGAAATAAGTGATTTGAAAATGGCTGTAGATGTAGGGTTAGTAGTAGGTATAACTGCTGCGATAACACCTATAGGCTCTATAATCTTTTTAATTCCAAAAGCAGTATCTTCTTCTAATACACCGCAAGTCTGGGTATCCTTGTAAACATTGTAAATATATTCAGAAGCAAAATGGTTTTTTGTTACCTTATCTTCGACAACACCCATTTTGGTTTCCTCCACCGCCAGCTTTGCCAGGGGAATTCTTTGTTTTGCCGCTGCAGTGGCCGCTGCCAGGAAAATCTTGTCAACCTGCTCTTGTGTATAGGCAGCAAATTTTCTTTGTGCTTCTTTTACTTCTTCAATTCTTAGCTTTAAGGTTTCAACACTGTTAACAACCTCAGCTTTGGCAGCAATAGCATTCATTTCTTTTTTACTTTCTAACATCAACAAACCTCCTTGATAGTTTTATATAAATAAAGTGCAAACATTTGCACGATATTTCAGCAAAGTTTGAAACATTAATAGGTTACAATCTTCATAGGTGTAAGTTTTGCAATGCGATTATTGGATATCTATGCGCATCTAAGATTGCCTTTTAAAATATGTGCGGCATAGCGGGTAATTATCGGGTGTTATGTTATTTTTTTGTCATAGATGTTATATTATCCTTGAAAATTCATAGTAAATTTTAAACACATATTAACATTGTTTCTTTGTTTTATCAATATGAAAATGGCTGAAGCCGCATGCTTTTTTAGTCACCGGCACATATCATATTTGATATAATATGTAAAATCACAGGTTGCTGAGCACCCCCTCAACGTCGAGGACATCACTTTTGCAATTCCCCGCATAAAAAAACCACTTCATCAGTGGTCGTAAATACTAATCAATATTTTTAAAAATAACATCCGAATTCTCTGGTTTTCTCTCTTAACATGGTCAAAAAGTTCTTTTCGTGTTCCTTTTGAATATGGTTTTCCTTGTAAATAAGCACATCCTTCATATATTTTGCATATGCGCCGCATCGCATTTGTATCAGGCCGTATTTATCCAAAATCGGCTGAGGTACGGGAGAAACCCACATATATGTATTGGGAAGAGAATCCAGTATTTCATAATGACTGCCTCTTTCATATATGTAAATTACTTTCTTTTGCATACGCTCCTCTCTGTCATTGTCGGTTAAGTCCACATAATCACCGGAAGGAAGACGTTCATCACCGTAAACAAGCTCTATACAATTTTCCAAGTCATCATCGCACCGGATATGCTTATCGGCAATGATACTTCTTTTTGATGTTAAAAGAAGATAATCAAACTCCAGAATCATTTTATAATCCAGGTTTTTCAGTTTTAATAAGGATAAATAGTAGCCCTCATGCATCGCGTTATATCGGATAATGCCGATATCAAAATGAAAATCGAGCACATTTTGTATTGTTTTCATAGAATTTGTTTCACAGTAATGAATACGAAGATTTTCCTCATCATTCAGAGTTCTGGCATATTCTGAAAAAACTTCGGAAATATAGCTGGCTCTTGGAACAGAAATTCTCAGACTGACGCCGTTATCTGCCAAGTCGGAGTATGTCTTTGTAAGACTGTTCACCTGATACAAAATTTCTTTGGCATGCTCCAAAAAACGCTGACCTTCTCTTGTTGTTATAATTCCCTTTGGAGTTCTTTCAAAAATTACAATATCAAATTCATTTTCTATCTTTTTTACGGCTCTGCTTAAATTAGACTGTGCTACATATAATTTTTTTGCAGCCAGAGATATAGAGGAATATTTATCAATTTCAATAACATATCTTAAATCTGTAAAATTCATAAAAGTACCATGCCTTTTCTGATTTTTCGGAGGTGCATCAAACACTGTTTCATACAGTCAATGTGAAATACCCGTCAAAAACTTTTTTGTCTGACGGGTATTCTTCATGACTTTTAAATAATTAAATTACTGTTACGTTAGAAGCCTGAGGTCCGCGAGCACCATCAACAATTTCATATGAAACTTTCTGACCTTCTTCTAAAGTTTTAAAGCCATTAGATAAGATTGCAGTAAAATGTACAAATACATCTTTTCCATCTTCTCCGGATATGAAGCCAAAACCTTTTGCTGAATCAAACCACTTAACTGTACCTGTTTTCATTAAACCCTCCAAGTTTTTTTAAAATATTATTATTTATAATGAAAAAGAACTACAACTGTAGTTCTTATCACGTCTCCTTGAAACCATTATTAATATAAGTGCAATATCTATATTAATTATTATTTCTTAAAACAAATTATGCTACAGTAACGTTGCTAGCTTGTGGTCCTTTTTGTCCATCAACTATATCAAAGTTTACTTTTTGACCTTCTTCAAGAGTTTTAAATCCATCCGATACTATTGCAGAGAAGTGTACAAATACATCTTTTCCATCATCACAAGAAATAAATCCAAAACCCTTTTTAGAATCAAACCATTTAACTGTGCCTGTTTTCATTAAAAAAATCCTCCGATATTTAAAAAAGATAACTGTATTGTAACAGCTTTTTGTTTAAATTGCAATACATATTTATAAAAAAATACAATTTTTTTCAAAAAATTTAAAACATTACCGTTTAAACGTTATAAAAAAATATCATCTACATGAAAATGTTTTTTTAAGATGACTAAATACAACATGCTATGAATAATATTGCATCATGCTGGTTGAAATCAGGTTCGATTAAATGCAAATGACGATTTAATTTTTTAATATTAAATTATTAAATTGAAATATAAGTAAAGCTTTGATATAATTATTTGGTATAATATTTTATTTAATTTGGGAAATTAATTAGGTGACAATCAAATGATAAAACATTTTTTAAAGGTTTTTTTTGCATCTGTTATTTTGATTTCTGCTGTGTTGAGCGCTACTGCTTTAGGATACATTTTATTTGTAGATAAGGATATGGTAATAGGAACAATAAAGACTGTTGATTTACAGCAATCTGACCAACTGGATTTCTATGAATCAAGCACATTTGATTATAATACAGAGGTTGGAAAGGCAGCTAAAACCGGAAGAAGATTCAATGTCTTAGTAATCGGTCTTGAAGGTCATAGAACCGATACAATTATGGTTGCTTCCTACGACATGGAAAATAAAACAGCTGATTTAATATCAATTCCAAGGGACACATATTATCCCCGGGATGTATATGACAGCCCTGATTTGAAAAAAATCAATTCATTGTATGCCCAGGAAGGAATAGAAGTGCTGGTGCCTTCTGTTCAGGAGCTTTTAGGGATACCTATAGAAAAATATGTGATAGTAGATTATGATGCAGTAATTGCATGCGTTGACCTTTTAGGCGGAGTAGAAGTAAATGTTCCGTTTCATATGGTGTACTCCGATCCATACGATGACCCTCCTTTGAATATTGATATTCCGGAAGGGACACAGGTTTTAAACGGAGAGCAATCACTGAAGTTCTTAAGATACCGAAAGGGATACGACAATCAGGATTTGGGAAGAATAACAGCTCAACAGCAGTTTATAAAATCAGCATTAAAAAAAGCATTGGGACTTAAGCTGCCTTCATTGATAAAAGAAGCCTATTCCTATATTGAAACAAATATAAAGGTTTCCGATATCCTCTTGATGGCAAATGATGTACTTGGCTTTTCACCGGACAACATTACATTGACAACATTGCCCGGTGAGGATACAACACTTGAAGGCTTATCATTCTATATACCTGACAATGACGGAATAAAAGATGCAGTTGAACACATGTACGGCATTACAGAGCAAAATTAGTATTTTCTTAAACTGAAAGGCGGAATTATATATGAAACAATTTTTAAAAATATTTATATTTTCATTGGTAATATTTTCATTGGTAGCTACTGCAGGAATTTTTACATATGTAAAATTTCTGTCACCGGAAAAAATAGCAGAAGCCTATCCAAATAATGATGAAAATAATGATGAAGATGAAGACGAGGGAAATTATGCCACACCTCTTGAAAAAGCAATGTATGAAAGCAACAGGATAAATGTTCTTTTAGTAGGGCTCGAAGGACCACGTTCAGATACAATTATGATTGCCAGCTATGACAGGAAAACAAAGGAAGCAAACCTTATATCTATTCCACGAGATACATATTATCAAAGAGAAGGCTATCTAAAATATTCGGATGTACAAAAAATCAATGCTATATACGGAATGGAAGAAGACGGCATAAAATCCTTGGTTAAAGCAGTTGAAAAATTAACTGGTCTTCAGATTGATAATTACACAACTATAGACTATGACGGTGTGAGAGCTGCTGTGGATGCAATCGGAGGGGTTGAAGTTGATGTTCCGTTTCACATGAGATATACAGATCCATATGACGATCCGCCGTTAGATATAAATATAAAGGCCGGGAAGCAAGTAATTTATGGCGATAAGGCAATGGAATTTTTACGCTTCAGAAAAACAAATTATGAAGGATACAGAGGATATTATAACGGAGATTTGGGCAGAGTCGAGGTTCAGCAGCAATTTATCAAGTCTGCAATCAAGAAGGCATTGAGCTTAAAGCTTCCGAGTGTGATCAGCGCAGTCTATCCCCACGTAAAAACAGACTTGACATTAACTGATATGCTCAGTCTCGGGAAGGATGCCATAGGCTTTTCTATTGACAATTTAGAAACCACCACATTGCCCGGAACAGATATGATGATGGGAGGAGTATCATTCTTTATTGCCGACGGCGAGGAAATAACTAAATTGGTCTATGAATTATATGATGTGAATTTATCTGCCAACGCAAGCGAAGAAGATACAGCCGAATTAAATCAGTAAAAATTTAAGATTCTTTGCCTACACTCAAATGTGACTGTAGTGAAGAATCTTTATATTATTAACTAATGGGGGAATATATGAATAAACCAGAATTATTAAAAAATGGCGACAAGGTTGCTGTTGTTGCACCATCTTCCGCAGCTGACCTGCAATCAGTTGAAAAAGGGGAACAAAAATTAAAGGCGATGGGATTAAACCCCGTGATGCTTCCGACCTGCTATACAAATTACGGACATCTTTCGGCACCTGACTATGACAGGGCAAAGGACATCAATGATGCTTTCAGGGATGAAAGCATAAAAGGCATTATATGTCTCAGAGGAGGTTATGGAACTCCTCGTATCTTAAATATGCTTGATTATGAAATGATTGCGAAAAATCCGAAGGTCTTTATGGGCTTCAGCGACATCACTGCCTTGCACATGGCATTCAATCAGATATGCAGCATGATAACGTTCCATGGACCCATGGCAACCTCCAATTTTGCAAAATTTAAAAATGAAGGCATAATATTTGATACATATACCTACAACAGTCTGTATAAAAATATCTTTACAAATGAACCACTCGGAGAACATATCAATCCAAAGGATGAGCCATTGAGTGTCTTCTGCAATGGTACGGCAGAAGGCAGACTAATAGGAGGAAACCTTACGCTTTTGGTTTCAACCTTGGGTTCTCCATATGAATTGGATGCAAGAAATAAAATAATTTTCATAGAAGAAGTCAATGAACCAATTTATAAAATAGACAGAATGCTTACAACTCTGGCGCTGGCAGGTAAATTTGAGCAGTGTGCAGGTGTTGTTTTCGGCACGTTTACAGGATGTCAAAGGGAAGAAAAAGCCTATGAAGGAGGGCTTGACCTTACCTTGGAGGAAGTAATAAACAACACTGTCGTTTCGTTTAAAAAACCTGTCATAGGAAACTTAAAGGCAGGACACAGCTTCCCGCAGCCAACATTGCCTTTAGGTACTTATGTGAAGATTGATGCTGATAATAATAAGATATTCTTCACTGAAAGCGGCTGTAAGTAACAAAGACATGTGAGATTATCCTGAGCGTAAGCGAAACTGCAAGGCTCTCATTTTTAATAGGAGAACAGAACATTATGGAACAATTAATACGTGATACTTATGTAGAAATAAATTTGGACAACATTGCATACAATATGAGGAAGATAAAAGAAATAATCGGGAATGATGTTGCAATAGCAGCTGTGGTAAAGGCCAATGCATATGGGCACGGAGCAGTGGACATTGCTCCTGCAATCATGGAAAACGGCGGAGATTATCTGGCTGTTGCCACCCTGTCGGAGGCACTGGAATTAAGAAGGCACTACAGCGATTACAGTATTTTTATAATGGGCTATACCCCTGATGAATATCTGGAGCATATTGTCGAAAATAATATAACGGCAACAATTTTTTCATTAAGACAAGCCGAAATACTGAACATTTTAGGAAAACAGTATAATAAAATACCGAAAGTTCAAATAAAATATGATACAGGCTTTAACAGATTGGGCTTCAGGGACTGTCAGGAAAGCATAGAAGAAATTGAAAAGATTTTTGAGCTTGACAATGTTGTTGTGGAAGGAATATTTTCGCACTTTGCACTGGCAGGCAGGGAAGAAGACGACATACAGTATAAAAAATTAATGAATGCTGTGAATCATCTTGAAGCGAGAGGAAAAACATTTAAATACAAGCACATTTGCGACAGTATCTCAGGCATTGATTATCCGGAGTACAGGCTGAACATGATAAGACCGGGAGCTATCATCTACGGACTTAAATCCTATAGGGATGATTCAGTGATATTAAAGCAGGCAATGACATTCAAAACAAAAATATACCACATCAAGACTCTGGAAAAGGGCGAGGGTGTCAGCTACGATTATCTCTGGAAGGCAGATAAAAGGAGTATAGTTGGAACGCTTCCATTCGGCTACGCCGACGGCTATCCGCGCAATATGAGAGACAAGGGTTTTGTTACCATTCATGGGAAGAAAGCTCCGATACTGGGGGTAATATGTATGGACCAATGCATGGTTGATTTGACGGACATTCCTGAAGCACAGGTTGGAGATGAAGCCGTAATTTACGGAGACGGCACAAATAACACCATTGATATACATGAAATGTCAAAGCTGGCTGGCACCAACAAAAATGAACTGGTGTGCAGAATCACAATCAGGACACCAAGAGTATATATTAAGAATGGGAAGATATACAAAATTCTAAATTATTTGTTATAGGAGATATTATGGATATTCTAAAAAAGGTTGATGAAATATACGATGAGCTTGTTGATATCAGAAGAGATTTTCATAAAAATCCGGAGCTTAGTCAGAATGAATTCAGAACACAAAAGAAAATCCAGGACTATTTAAATAAATGGGGCATAGAAAACCACGTGTGTGCCGAAACAGGTGTTGTAGGCATCATAAAAGGAAGAAATCCGGGAAAAACCATCGGCTTGAGAGGTGACATAGATGCTCTTCCGATAAAAGAGAAAAACAGTCAGCTCTATTGCTCAGTAAATGCGGGAGTAATGCATGCCTGCGGACATGATGCGCATACTGCCATCCTTCTTGGAGTGGGAAAAATCATGAAAGAAATGGCTGATTCGGAAGAATCAATTGAAGGAAATGTGAAGCTGTTCTTTCAGCCTGCGGAGGAAACAATAGGCGGCGGAAAAAGAATGGTGCAGGAAGGCTGTATGACAAACCCTGATGTTGATTATGTGCTGGGACTTCATGTTATGCCATATATAGATGCAGGAAAGGTTGAATTAAAATACGGCAAGCTTAATGCTTCTACAGATTCCATAAAAATTACACTAAAGGGAAAACAAGCACACGGAGCATATCCTGACAGAGGAATAGATGCAATTGCAATGGCGGGCAATGTTATTACATCCTTGCAGACCATTGTAAGCAGAAATATTTCGCCTCTTAACTCGGTTGTAATATCTCTGGGAAAAATTTCTGGAGGCGTAAAGGACAACGTAATAGCCGATGAGGTTAAAATATCAGGAACATTAAGAGCGCTGGATGACGATACAAGAAGCTTTGCAAAGCATAGAATTGCAGACATAGTGAAAAACACGGCAATTGCATTCGGAGGAGAAGGAGAAGTTGATTTTCATGACGGCTACCAGGCACTCATAAATAATGATGAGGTTGTTGATGTAATAAAGGAAAATGCAGAAAAACTCCTAGGCAGGGAAAATATAGTGTTCAAAGAATTCCCAAGCCTTGGAGCCGAGGATTTCTCATATTTTTCAGATGTTGCCAAGGGAGCCTTTTTCCATCTGGGGTGCGGAAACAGCACAAAAGGAATAACCTCTCCTATTCATACAGATTGCTTTGACATAGATGAGGAATGCCTGAAGACAGGAGTGCTTCTGCAGGTAAACAACGTACTATCATTAATAAATAAACGGACATAGGGGACGGGACGGTTCTCCACGACCAACGATTAATCAAACAAAGAATTAAACCCGGGAGGAAAAAATGAAGGTATTTATCAGTGCAGATATTGAAGGTATAACAGGAGTGACTGCCTGGAGTGAAACAACACTGGGCAATTCAGATTACAATCAGTTTGCAGAGCAAATGACAAAGGAGACAGTTGCTGCCTGCGAAGGCGCAATTGCAATGGGAGCGAAGGAAATTTTTATTAAGGATGCTCATGATTCAGCAAGAAATATAGATATCACGAGACTCCCAAGATGTGCAAGGCTGAGCCGCGGATGGACCAACACGCCCGATTCAATGGTGGCAGGTCTGGATGAATCTTTTGATGCGGCGATTTTTATCGGATATCATTCAGCCGCGGGCACAGACGGAAGCCCTCTGGCACACACTATGAATCTTGGAAACAACTATATAAAGGTCAACGGTGAAAAAGCTTCGGAATTCACTTTAAATTCATACATAGCAGCCGGATACGGAGTACCTGTTGTATTTTTAAGCGGAGACAAAATGATTTGCGAAAAAGCAAAAGAATTTAACCTTGCAATCGAGACGGCTGCAGTCAAGGAAGGTGTGGGCGGAGCAACAGTGAGCATTAACCCAGACATGGCGTGCGATTTAATCAGGGAAGGTGTAAAGAACGGATTAAAGCACATAGAAGCATGCAAAATAGCAATTCCTGAAAAGTTTGAGGTCGAAATTAATTACAAGGAACACAAGGATGCAAAGCACGCTTCGTATTATCCGGGAGTAACACAATCTGATTCACACACTGTAAAATATACAGCAACAAGCGTGAAGGAATTTGCAATAACGAGGATGTTTATATTATAAAAGGCTGAAGGGCTATGTAAAACTGACTTGATTAGCCATTACTAATATTTTGATATATTTAAAGTACACTCTTATAAAAATACGAGTGTACTTTAAATATATAGGATTTTTTTGCTGTTTTGGTCATTTTTCTGTGCTAATAATTTGATTTAATGCATTGCGGGTAATTGCATCATTAATGCTCATGTTTTTTCTGTTAGAAAATTCCTCCAGCAGATATGATGAAATTGTATTAAGCCCATCAAAATGCCTATGCAATACATCTGCCTCGCAGGCATGTTGCACCTGTGACAGGAATTCTTCTATCATTGCTTTTGTTTGATAATATATCAATTCGTTAACACGAGCTAAGATTGCCATAGAACTTTGTATTGACGCAACTCGTTTAGCACCAATTATTATAGCACCGGGATTAAGATATCGTTTGTATTTTTCATTATTCAATATTTCGTTTATAAGGATATCGACACCTATAATATACTCAGCTTTTTCCAATAACTTGTATATTTCATTGTCCGGTAATTGACTATATGGTATTGGTATATATTGAAATTGATCTGCTCCCATTTCTTTACACAGATTGATGAAAGTTTCAATATACGTTATTTTGTTATTAAAAACACAAATCTGTGCTCCCGCAGGTATGGAAGCCATTTTCAAAAAAAATTGTGATACAGGCATAAGATTTAAAATCATTATTTTTTCTTTGGCTACATAGTTCAGTAAATTTTTTTCTTGTGATTTATTGCAGATATATAGATCGCCATCAAGGTGAACAGAAATATATTTTTCAGAACATGTGGAAATCTGTATACTGTTCTCGAAAAGCAAATTGAGTGCCTGTTTAATCTCCAATGTCAGAATCTCATTGCTTCCCACGGCATATATTTTTACATTGATGTAATTCATTTTTATCCTCCACAAAACTCTTGATATAGTCCACAAAAGGTTTAAGATACGGGTACATTTCTTCTTTCCAAATTAAATGTATTGATACAGATAATTCTGAATCGATATCTGAAATATTAAATAAATCTGCTGATGGAAGTGAAAGAAAATTCGGAAGCAATGCAACAGAATTCGAGGTTAAAAGCATATCACTTACTATTTCACAACACGTAGCTTTTACGCTGATATAATGATCATATTGTGAAATCCATTCTTTAATCTTGTCTTCAATCATTTGATTTCCCTGCATAGTTATGATTTGAGGTGTTCTTGACAGGTCGTCATTTAAGCTGTGATATAATACAAATTTACCGATCAATAGTTCGCAGCCATGTTCAGGTGTGTTTTTTTCATCTGAAATCATTATTGCCATACTGTATTCTTCATCTGCTACAAGCCTTATGCACGTGTCATTTTCACATATAGATAAATGCATTTCTATACCTTGATTTTCTTCCTGATAATTATGATAAATCGGTTTAAACCATGAGTACAAAAAAGAATTGATTGCTACTTTTATTATTCTTTTTTTGACTTCCTTCAGTTGATTCATTTGAAATAATGTATATTCTAAATCATTCATTAAATGTGATACATATTTGTGGAATGCTTCACCTTCAGGAGTCAGAGCAACCATTCTTTTTGTCCGCAAAAATAGTTTTATATCCAGCTCATTTTCAAGATTATTAATTGCATTGGTAATCGCAGGTTGAGATACATATAATTTTTTAGCAGCTTTAGTAAAATTTTTGGTGCGGCAAATTGTTAAAAAATATTCCAATTGTCTTAACTCCATCAAATCACCTCCACATCTAAAGTATATCATAAATTTTGCCAAGAAACATAAAAACATATAATAACAATTATTTATCTCTTAATATATTTCATGTATTGGACATATGAATGTGTTTGATGTTTAATATATTTAGCTGGCTATTCAGTCATGGAAATATTAAATAACTGAGGAGGATATCTTATGAATTTAGGCATCGTTGCTTTACTGGTATTAATTATCGTGATAGTTGTAGGATTTATCAAGAAATTAAATGTTGGTCTTCTGGCTATGGCCGCAGCCATAGTCATTGGGTACGTATCAGGTCAATTTTCTACTAAAGAAATCGTTTCTGGTTTTGGTACTTCGCTTTTTGTTACATTATTGGGTGTCACTTTACTGTTTGGTATTATAAGTGTTAACGGATGTTTGGATGTGGTAATGAAAAAGATTATTAATATTTTTGGTAAAAGAGTATGGTTTATCCCCATACTGATATTTATTGTCGGATGGTTAGTTGCTGCTTTAGCAGGTGGTTTTGCAGCCTTGACGTTTGTATGTGCGCTATGCATTCCAATTGCAAGAAACTCTGGTTACGATCCCATTTTATTAATGATAATCGGTAATGCGGGCGGTCAATCCGGTCGATATACTCAAATTACTGCTGATGGTAATATAGTCGCAAGCATACTGGCAGAGCAGGGAATTGAAGCAAAACTGACTTCATTCACAATCAATCTGACAATAGGCATGATTATACTAGCTGTAATAGCTTTCATCTATTTTAAGGGATATCGTGTGAAAAAAGTTGAAACAAGTGAAATAGTTATTAAAGCTGAACGCTTAAATATAAAGCAATGGATTGCTTTGGCAGGAATAATAGCTATGATTTTCTGTGTTGTTGTTTTGAAAAAAGACGCCGGACTTGTATCTGTGGTCATAGCGATAGTATTAATTTTAATGAAAGTAGTTGACCAAAAAGAGGCTTTCCAAACGATTCCATGGAACACAATTATCATGGTTACCGGTATGGGTATGCTGATGAACCTGGTAATTATTTCCGGTGGTATTGATATACTTGTAGATGTTATTGCGAAATTTACTAATCCGGTAACAGCCAAAAGTGTAAGTCTATTAACAGCAGGGTTTATGTCTTGGTTTTCTTCTACATTAGGAGTAGTGGTTCCGACTTTGGTTCCAACTGTCGGTGGAATTGTTGATGCGGTAGGAGGCAATATTACAGAAATAGGCATACTAAGTGCCATGATTGTTGGTTCGAGCTGTGCTGCTTTTAGCCCGGCTTCCAGCGTTGGAGGTCTGATATTGTCAACGGCGACTGGTGATCCTCACTATTCTCAGGAAATCAATTCAAATAAAGTATTTGTAACGCTTTTTATATTCTCTGTGGGAATGGTAGTCATATCATCTTTATTGGCAATGACCGGTATTTATAGTTTTTTTGGATAATCAACATAAACAATTTAATTAATCAAAAGAAAGGCGTAAGAATATGAAAATTACTAATATTATTGAAAAAACCGTTCCGTTTGCTTCAGCGATGTCTAATTCATACATTAATTTCAGTATGATGACCGGCAGTATTATTGCCGTGGTAACTGATGTTATCAGAGAGGGAAAGCCTGTAATAGGCTATGGCTTTAATTCCATTGGACGTTATGCATGTACAAGCATACTAAGAGACCGAATGATTGGCAAAATCTTAAATGCCGAACCGATCGATGTATACAGTGAAGATATGTGTAATATTGATCCTGTTAAGGTACATAGACTTCTAAAGAGAAATGAGAAGCCCGGTGGACATGGTGATCGCGCCCATGCTGTTGGAGCTATTGACATGGCAGTATGGGATGCTGTTGCAAAGATTGAAGGAAAACCCTTGTATCAGGTTATTGGTGAAAGATTTAATAACAATGTGTGGGAAAACAAAATTTATACTTATGCGGCAGGTGGATATTACTATGAAACTGATAGTATGGAACGTTTAAAGGACGAATTAAAAGCATATATTGATCAGGGATTCCGTGACGTAAAAATGAAGATAGGCGGTGCGGATCTGAAAACAGATGTAAAAAGAATTGAAGCTGCTTTATCAGTTGTTGGCGGTGACGGCAGACGGCTAATGGTAGATGCGAATGGCAGATATGATATGAAAGAGGCTCTGGAATGTGCAATAGCAATTAAAGATTTTGGGCTGAAATGGTATGAAGAACCATTAGATCCGGCAGATTTTTCGAGTCATGCAGCAATAGCAGAATATTATACCGGCTCGATCGCAACGGGTGAAAATCTCTTTTCATATGAGGATGCACGAAATTTGTTTCGACATGGGGGACTTCGTCCGGATAGAGATTATATACAAATTGATCCTCCGCTTTCATACGGCTTAGTTGAGTATATAAAAATTCTAAATATGATGCACGATTCCGGCTGGGAAAATAAACGTTGCGTTCCACATGGCGGAAATCTATTTTGTAATCATATTGCTGCCGGTCTCCAACTTGGAGGAAATGAATGTTATCCCGGAGTTTTTCAACCATTTGGTGGCTTTGCAGATAGAAATCTGGTTGAAAACAGCATTGTTCAACTCCCTGATATTCCGGGTATCGGCTTTGAAGCCAAAACAAATCTATGGGAAGTTTTAAGGCAAGTGGGTTAGTAAACCACAAGTAAACCACGGGGACGTTTTGTTTGCCAGAAAACGCCCCCCTTTTAGTCTAATCAATTTTAATTGAACCGTATTGCTTTCGATTATCAAAAAATAGCTGAATTAAACTTTTAAAATACGGTATAAATTGCCCTTCGTCTATCATAGAAAATATTTCTTCTTTAGATGCCCACTTAACCTTCTGAACCTCTTCATACTGAAGTGATAATTCATTGATATCAATATCTTGTTCAATCAGGTAATAATCATCAAAACCTTTGGCAAAGTTAACGGTAATATGAGGTCTTATATTTGCTAAGTCTATTTTTAATCCTATTTCCTCAAGAAGTTCTCTTTCAGCGGCACTTTGGCTGTTATCGCCTTGTATGGCGCTTCCTCCTACCGTTACATCCCACAAATTTGACCAGCCTTTTTTGAAAGGCTGTCTTTGCTGAATAAGCATTTCACCCTTAGAATTAAAAATACAAATATGTACAACTAAATGATAGCAGTTTTCTTCGAAATCCTCTCCGCGAACCATAGTTTTATCTGTTTTATTACGATTAATATCATATACATCCCAAAATTCCATATTTCACCCAACCTATTCATATTTAAAATCAACAAATATAATTGTAGCTCATTTATTGATTAAAATCAAACAAAACATTGGCACTGGCAGGACGTGGCAAGGAGATGGCAAGGAGACGCAAATGGCAAGGGGACGTTTTGTCTGCCATTAAATAAAAGCTGTTAAATAAAGCGCATAAAATTATTTGTTGAATTATGGATAAAATTGGATTAAAATAATATAAATATTTAACTTTTTAATTAGCAGTTTTATAGGAGGTGCATATATGCCGCGAAGCGCAAGGCTTAAAAGCGAATCAGGAATATATCATGTAATGCTAAGAGGAACAGATAAAAGAAATATTTTTTTAAAGCCTGGATACTATTAAATGATAGTAATAGTATCTATGGCATGGCAAACGAAAAGTCCTCGTGGCTCGTTTCTAAATGAATATATAATTTAGTAAAACATTACATAAGAGGTGATATTATGAAATGGAACGAATTATTTAAAATAAACCAGGTACCGTCTTTGAAGGATATAAAATTTTATATAGGGAAATCAGAGACAATCTGGGATGAACTTATTTCATTTATTGAAGATACATATAATGTAAGCTCTCAAATGTCATACAGCAAATGCTCAGCACAACCGGGATGGAATATAAAATATAAGAAGAGCGGCAAGTCGCTGTGCACACTTTATCCTATGGAAGATTATTTTATTGCATTAATTGTGATCGGAGCAAAAGAAGAGGATGAGGTAAGAATGGGAATAGAAGCTGGGATGTTTACACCATATATTATGGAGCTGTATCAAAAAACCGCATTTTCTGCCGGCGGACGATGGCTGATGATAGAAGTGAGGGAGAAAGAGCTGCTAAATGATATTAAAACCTTAATTAAAATAAGAGTTAAACCTAAAAAGTGATTAAAAGTGATAAATATTATATAATCAAATCCAAAACATTTGGAAGACAAGTATGATGCGATTCTCCATATAAAAGACACTTTAAAAAGGTGTGAAAATAAGCAAGATGAGCGGGACTCAGCCTGTATACGTCATCCAATACGAAAAAGGAGGCTGTCAAATGATAAAAGAAATACGAAACTTTGAAGATTTTCTGGAAAATTTATATTGTGCAGGCATAAGCATGGGCGGTGAGAACAGCGAAGGCATATTTACCCTATGCGATTATTTCAAGGATAACGTGCTCTGGCATACAGGAGAACCGGATACTGATCCTTGGGAATGGAGAATACGGGTTCTAAACGAAAAGGACGACATTGCCTATGGCAAACTATTTTTCAAAAAAAGCGGTTATATAACAAAAGAATGGTATCCATATTTTTATGCAGTGAGACGCGGAAGCAATGAATTGCAGGAAGAGTATGAAGAGGGCAAGGTAAGTCAGCATGCGAAAAAAATCTATGAATTGCTGTGTGAGTACAGAGAACTGCCAATTCACCTTATTAAGAGGTACGGAGGATTTTCAAAGGAAGATAAAACAAAGTTCGATAATGCTGTCACAGAGCTGCAGATGAAATTTTATATTACAATGTGCGGAAGAGCAAGAAAAAAATCCAGGTCGGGAGAAGAATTTGGATGGTCGTCAACCGTATTTTGCCTTGCAGAGGATTTTTTTGACGAAGAAGTTATACGAGAAGCTGATAAAATAGACTATGATGAAGCTTACAAAAAAATCGAAGAAAAGATATACGAACTGAATCCGCAGGCTGATCCTAAAAAAATTAGAAAATTTATTTTAGGATAGATACTTACAGAAAAATTATAAATTTTTTTATTGCTGCTGCTATCTTCAAGAGTTTTGAATTCATGGTGTCTTTTCATGTTTTGAACATAATTCTATCACATTCGGACTTCATACTAAAAATATAATCAAATAATTTGATTAAATTTAAAAAAGAGGTGAATAGAATGAACAAAAAAACGATGGTTGCAGCAGGAATGGTTGTATTGTCATTAGCTTTAACCACTGGATTTGCTTTTGCCGCTTCTGATTCCGGCATAAAATCAGCAATTAGCAGTAAGTTCGAAAGAACAAAATTAAATCTTTCAGATGAACAGAAAACAGCAGTTGAGAATGCAAGAAAAAAAGCTCAAAGCACCGCATTGGCTTCTTTGGCAGCTGATGGAACAATAACACAGGAACAGTCTGATGCTATAACAAATGGTCATGAAAATAAAGCTGAACCATTTGGAGG
>JAEXUD010000032.1 GCA_023453025.1 Bacillota bacterium | reverse complement strand
CGAGCAAGAAGAAATACAGAAGCAAGATAAAGGCAATGAAGGAATGGATAAAGAACCATAGAACACTACCGCTTGAAATGATATTCAAAACAATTAATGCAAAATTGAGGGGACACTATCAATACTATGGTGTCACAGATAACATAAAAGAAGTAAAGAATTACTTTTTGCAGACAAAGTGGCTGTTATTCAAATGGTTAAATCGCAGGAGCCAGAAAAAGAGTTATAACCATGATACTTTCTTCAATGGGCTACTTAGAACTTTTCCGTTGCTTGAGCCTACAATAAAGGTTAGTCTGTTTTACAGATAGAAAATGAATATAGAGTGAAAAGCCGTATGCGTTAATAGCGCACGTACGGTTTTGAATAGGGGCTTGGATGCACAAGCGTCCTTGACCTACTAGAGATTTTCTAAGGTGTGTTGATGAATCCTTATATACTGACAAAGACGCCTCGTTATGTGATTATTGATTACAGAGCGAGTGATGAAATATTAAATTATTTAAAAAATTTAAATATACAACCTATAAAAACAATTAAGTGCGATGATTTGCAAGAACCGATTAACGGTCATCCTGATATGGTAATTCATCCGGTTGATTTTAACACGTTTGTAGTTGCTCCAAACGTATACGACTATTACAGAAATGTTTTAGATGACAAAAGTATAAAAGTTATTAAAGGTGGAAAAACTCTAAGTAGAAACTATCCCGAGGATATAGCATATAATGTAGCAAGAATAGGGAGATATGCTGTGCATAACCTGCAGCATACAGACCAGGTTTTAAAGTATTATTTGGAAGAAGCAGGCATTGAATTCATTCATGTGAACCAGGGCTATACAAAATGCTCGACTTCTGCTGTCAATGATACAACGGCTTTGACATCGGATTTGATGATACATGAAAAACTCAAATCATATAATATAGACTGTATGTATATTAATCCTAAAGTGGTGCATCTTGAAGGTTATGACCACGGATTTATAGGAGGCTGTGCAGGTTTGATTAATGGTAAAATATTTTTATCAACCGGAAGAATTCTTGATAAGAATATTTTAAACACATTAAAAGAATTTATCCGGTCTGCAGGATATATATATGATGAAGCTTCAAATAGGCAAATAATAGATTTGGGATCATTGATACCAATAATTTAACCTCCCTTGAAGAGAGGAGTGACTGAGTGGAGCTTTTATCATTAGAGTTAAATGAAAATGAAAATCATGAAGTATTTAATAATATTAAAATCATCACCAACTTAGATGAAAGTGATATAAATATAGAAATATCCTCCACAGATGAAGGAAATATACGAGTAAGATATTTTACAGACGATAAATTGAACAAAAGAGAGTACATTGAAAAAATAATAGGTAAAGTAACAAAACTGTTGGTTGAGTATACAAAACTTGAAAGCATAAATTTCCTGAAGGAAACATATTTTTATTTTGATGATGATGAAGTAGGCGGTATAATTGCAAGTATTGAGGATGAAATTGATAATGATGTTAAAATTCAACTTATAATTAAAAATAAGTTCAAAGAAATTTTAGAAAGGTCTAATTTGATCAATTTAAACGGCTTCGTAAATTTTCGCCTTAAATTTATAAAACTATATGCCGCACAGGTTGTTGAAAGATGTATTGACAGCTATCTTATGAAGAAGGAATATATGGATTTTATTAGTATAATAAAATTAATTTCAGAGGTAGATGAGGGAGAATATGATGTAGTCAATATTATTTGTAACAATCAAAAGCTTCAGGTTTATGATAAAAATATGAAAAAACTTACCTATATAAATAATGCTGAATTTTCTGCCGAATTGGACAGTAAAGTAACATATGACGAGTCTGTAATTAATATATTATTAAGTGTGTCACCTAAAAAAATTATACTTCATGAAGCAAATATTGATAAAAAAAATAAAGAAGCACATAATACTATAGAAATTGTAAAAAAGATTTTTGAAGGTAAAATTGAAATTTGTAAAGGTTGCAAGTATTGCAAGCTGCTTTGATATTAAGGGTGCCTTAGGGCACCCGATTTAAAATTGAAAAATGGGGTATAATAAATGCAAGTATTAAGGAAATAATAAGGTTTGCATAATAAAATAATCATAGGGAATATAAAAGGGAGGATTACATATGGCATTTTTGGTATTATCAGCATTGATTACTGTTACGGTAACAACCGCAATTCACTTGTTGAATATAAAAGAATCAGAAGCAAATAATGAGCAGTAAATAGATATAAAGAAGAGGAGATTCTTCATCTTTGATCAGGAATGACATGGTCTGCGTACCCTGGTCATACTGATTGTCAGCGAAGAATCTCCTCTTTTATGTAAAAATCTAAGGTTAGGTGATAAACCTTAAGGGGATTTGATAACTTTATTTTCTCTGTAGCTTATCCAATCACTATATCCTCCCAGATATAATTTAGATTTTAAACCTATTTCCTCCATTAAAATAATATTTAATGTGGCTGCGATTCCAGACCCACAATAAGCTATTATTTCATCATATTTTTTTAATTCTTTAAAATAATTTTTGATTTTACTCAAAGAAACGAGTTTTCCATTTTTTACTAAATCAGAAGACGGGTAGCTTAATGCGTTTGGTATATGCCCGGCTATTCTGTCTAAGGGGTCTATCTTGCCGATATATCTTTCGTAAGTTCTTGCGTCTACTATCGCAGTATTATCTAAATTTATAGCATTCTTCACATATTTCATATCCACTAACATACTATTATTTATTTTAAAAGGTAAATATTCGGACTTAACAACTTTCGGAATTTCATCAGTGATTTCACCATTATTTACTTTCCAATTTGCTATTCCTCCTTCTAGGATATAAACGTTATATTTCCCAATATATCTTAATAACCACCATAATCTGCCTGATGTTGATAGGTTTCCGTCATCATATATTATTACGCTGGATTTTTCTGTTATACCAAGGCTTTTCATATCTTCAACAAACTTATTTATTTCTGGTAATGGGCGTCTGCCTCCATGAGTAGATTTTGAGCCTGTCATTATATCTTCTAGAGATACAAAGCTGGCATATCTAATATGTTCCTTATTATAAGCAATAAGTCCATCTAAATGGTTATTTTGGTTTGCTCTTGCATCTAATATTACTAAATTGCTATTATTAAGATTTTTCATTAACCACTTATAGTTTACAAAGTTTTTCATAATTATATTTAGTCCTTTCATTTTAATTTAAAGTGTAAAACATAATTAGACTTAAGTATAAAGATTCATTGCTATGTGTTTAAATATATATTACTTATTACCATCTAGTCAATATATAGATAAATTAAATTTCTAATACAAGAGTCATTTTTATCTTATAATAAAAATATTTATTCATAAAGGTATTTATAAATTACATATTCATTATGATAAAATACTATTTACATATAATATTTATGATGCTATACTACTAGTTGTGGTATACCAGATAGAATAATAAATTAAGAAACATTTGAATTATAAATTTTATAAAATTAACATTCGAAAGGTCGGTTATAATATATGTTTAATCCAATTGATAAGTTAGAGAATAACACACCAGATAGGTATTATGAAAAAATCATACAAAGCATTAGAGCTATGATGATAAACGGTGATTTAGGCATAGGCGGTAAACTGCCATCTGAGAGAGAGCTGGCTAAAATGTTTAATGTTAGTCGTGTTCCTGTAAGAGAAGCTATAAAGGTATTGGAATATTTAGGCGTTGTTAAAAATATTTGGGGAGATGGAATGTATATTTACAGTATAGATCTACCAAACTTAATTGATAAACTTGACTTTGCGCTGGATATTTCAGGAGATACGATTAATGAATTGTTTGAATTAAGAGAAACTATAGAAACAGTTGCGGCTAAACTGGCTGCCACCAGAAGAACTGAAGATGATATTCAAAATCTGAAAGCATCAATTGACAATATGAAATTAAAGATATTAAGCGGTGAGTCAGTCGTAGAAACTTCACATGATTTTCATAATGCTGTTATTAAGGCTACAAATAACAAATTGTTATATAATTTATACGATACTCTAAATGACTTCCTGAAATTATCTAGAAATATAACGTTAAGTAAGCCTGAAAGATTAGAAAAAACCTTAGAATATCACAGAAAAATATTTGATAAGATAGTAGAGCAAGATTCGGAAGGTGCAATGTCAATTATGTACGAGCACATTCATAATATCAGAAGTGTATTTAAAGAGACTAAAATATAACAGTAATATTAATTTTGTTTGCATTAGTAATTATAACATAAAATCACAGAATTAATTACCGAAAAATACATATAAAATAATTAAAAACTGTATTTTTCCCGAAAGCAGAATAACATTTATAATTTGCATAAATGAGAGAGAAATAGAAAGCATGTTGAAAGTTCCACGACCAATGCTTATAATTTTCTCTCTTTTTAATATACAAGCTTTTCTTCATCGTAGTTTTCAGCAAATTTTTTTTAAAATATTCAGTTTATTTATCAATTATTTTTTATTATACTATTTACAAATTATAAATAGTATGTTACTATATATGCTAGTGGTATACCAGTAATACCAGTAATACCGATAATACCAGACTGTAAATGTTCTTATGAAAGGTTAAAGTTTAAAATTAATCATTAGAAAATCGTTTGTCTTTTGGGGTCGACTATATAAGGATAAACTTAAATACGAACTAGTTTTTTTATAATAATATATATTATTAAAATCTTAATAGGAGGAGATTATATGAATCTCAGAAATGAAACTTTAGAATTACATAAAAAGAACAAAGGTAAAATTGAAATAATCAGTAAAGTTCCTGTAAATAATGCGCAGGACTTAAGCCTTGCTTACACACCAGGGGTAGCGGAACCGTGTAAGGATATTAAAGAAAACGTAGACCTTGTTTACGATTATACAAATAAAGGTAATATGGTTGCTGTTGTTACCGATGGATCCGCAGTACTGGGCTTGGGGAATATAGGTTCCAGAGCGGGTATGCCGGTAATGGAAGGAAAAGCTGTTTTATTTAAATCTTTTGGAAATGTTGATGCTTTTCCAATATGTTTAGAAAGTCAAGAAACTGAAGACATAATATTTGCTGTAAAGCAAGTAGCGCCAACATTTGGAGGTATAAACCTAGAAGACATATCTGCTCCAAGATGTTTTGAGATTGAAGAAAGGCTAAAGAAGGAACTGGATATTCCGGTTTTTCATGATGATCAACATGGAACTGCAATAATTGTTTATGCAGGAATAATAAATGCTTTAAAAATAGTTAAAAAGAATATTAAAGATGTAAAAGTAGTGGTAAATGGTGCCGGCGCAGCTGGAATTGCTATCTCGAAATTTATACTTAACGCAGGTGTTAAAGATATAATTGTATGTAACAGCAAAGGAATTCTTGATTCGGAAAATGAAAAATTGGACCCGATAAGAAGAAATTTTGCACTTAGTACAAACAAAGAAAAGGTTACCGGAGGATTGAAAGAAGCTATAAAGAACGCAGATATCTTTATTGGTGTTTCTGCTGCCGGCGTTCTGAAAAAAGAAATGATAGCTGATATGAATAGAGATCCAATCATATTTGCAATGGCAAATCCGGTCCCTGAGATTTGGCCGGATGAAGCAAAAGAGGCGGGTGCCAGGATAGTTGGAACAGGTAGATCAGACTTTCCTAATCAAGTTAATAATGTATTAGCTTTTCCGGGTATTTTCAGAGGAGCATTAGATGTACGTGCAAGTGATATTAATGAGGAAATGAAACTGGCAGCTTCTTATGCTCTCTCAAGCTTAGTACCTGATAGTGAGTTGAATGAGGACTACATTTTACCGCATGCTTTTGATAAAATGGTTGGAAAAACAGTTTCGGATGCAGTTGCCAAAGCGGCCAGAGATACCAGAGTAGCTAGAATATAATAATTATTTAGCTTGGGTAAAGGAGGAAATTTGATGTATAGCAAGCGTTTAGCAAAGTTTGCTTCCGAAATCAAATATAAAGATTTAAACTATGATACAGTTGATATTACAAAGAAATGTATCATGGATTTCATAGGAGTCGCTATAGCAGGATGCGATAAACAACCTAGCTTAATATGGGGAAAATTAAATGACAAAATAACTTCAAAGTACGAAGCAACTATTTTGAGGCCGGGATTCCCAAAAACTAATTATCCATATGCGGCATGCATTAATGCTGCATTTGGACATGCATTAGATATGGATGACTTACATAATTCATCTATAATTCATCCTGGTGTCGTTACGATACCTACTGCTTTTGCTATGGGAGAGCATCAGCAGAAAGGCGGAAAAGATATTATTGCCGCAATAGTTGCCGGCTATGATGTAGCAGAAAGAATAGGAGAAGCCATAAACCCTTCATCTTATTGGTATTGGCATACAACATCTATTGCCGGAAACTTTTCGTCAGCGGCAGCTGCCGGAAATCTGATGAATTTAAATGAAGATGAAATGAATCATTGTTTTGGCAGCGCAGGAAGCCAAGCGGCCGGTTTATGGGAATTCGCAAACGATGGTGCGATGACAAAAACACTGCATGTAGGTAAAGCTTCTATGAATGGAATTTTATCTGCGGAATTAGCTTCGCTTGGATTTACAGGGGCCTCACATATTCTAGAGGGTAATAAGGGCTTGATAAAGGCCGTAGCTTCTGAATATAAATTGGATAAATTGACATCAGATTATGCCAGACCATATAAAATAATGGAGACATCATTCAAACCGTATGCATGTTGCAGGCATACCCACTCTGCTAATTATGCAATAGAAGAAATGGTTAAAAAGCATGGAATAAAAGCAGATACAGTAAAGACCATTATAGACAGAACTTACAAAACAGCATTGAATATAACTGATAATGCAAATCCTCAGACAGTGTATGCTCATAAATTTAGTTTACAATATTGTATTGCTGCTTGCTTAGTATATGGTAATTTGTTAGAGAATATATTTACCGAAGAAAAAATTGTAAATCCTCTTGTGCAAGATACTATGAAAAAAATCAAAGTATATGAGGATAAAGATATAAATGATGAGTTTATTAAAAATCCGGAAAAGTGGATTCATGATTTGGAAATTGAAACTACAGACGGAAGAGTTTTAAAGGAACGAATAGAATATCCGCTTGGAGATGCAAATAACCCATTTGATTGGAAAATGACAGAAAATAAATTCAGAATGCTTGTATCACCTTATTTATCAGAGTCAGAGGTAGAAAATTTTATAAGTATGATTCATGAATTAGAAGAGTTTAAGGATATTAATGACTTGTTTAGGAGATTACGGATATCTTAAATTACACGGTGATAATAAAAAACGCAAAATTTATTTAAGGAGTAAAATATATGATAGATCAAACAAGGCTTCGAGAAGAAGTATTTAATTTAGTTAATCGTGCAGCAACTAATATTTCATATGACACAAAGATATTATTAAAAGAAGCACTAGATAAGGAAAGCAATGAAACTGCAAAAAGTATGCTTAGCGCTATGATAGAAAATTCAAATTTAGCTAGCGAACAAGTAAAACCTGTGTGCCAGTCACCTGGATATCCAACAATATATATTACGTATGGTGATGAAACCGTGCTTGGAAATATTCGTGAAATGTTTCAAGAAGCATTAGTAGAAGCTACAACTAAGGGTTTGCTTAGACCAAGTATGGTTCATCCGCTGACAAGAAAAAATTCGGGAAACAATACAGGGGAAGGTGTTCCGAATATTGAATTTGAGTATGTGCCGGATAATGATTATTTGGAGATGATAATTAGCTTTAAGGGTTGCGGCGCTGAACTTGGAAATGCCATGAAAATATTCACAGTAGCACAGTTGGGAAATAATTATGATGGTTTGAAAAGGTTTATTTTAGAAACTGTAGTAAACGCAGGCGGAAAACCTTGCCCGCCGTTTGGAATCGGCATTGGATTAGGTGGTCAGATGGATGTAGCCAGCAAGCTAAGCAGAAAAGCTATAAGCACCAGATTATGGAATGATGAAAACCCGGATGAATTATATAATAGTCTTGAAAAAGAACTGTTAAAAGAGATTAATTCTCTTGGTCTTGGAGCAGCCGGAACTGGTGGAGATACGGTGGCACTTGCGGTAAAGATTGGTGGAAAACATACTCATACAGCGATAGCTCCTGTAGCTATTAACTTTCATTGTTGGGTAACACGTAGAGCGGGAGTAAGGATTTACTCTGATGGCAGGAAAGAAATAATTTTTTAGGAGGAGTTAAAAGTGAGTGATAAAATTCTAAATATACCATTAAAAGAAGAGGATGTGCGACAATTAAAAGTCGGAGATGTTATCTATTTAAAGGGAAAAATCTATACATCCAGGGATATGGGGCATCTCAGAATTAAAGAATATCTTGACATAGGAGCTGAGCTACCTGTTGATTTTAATGGAGCAGCCATTTTTCATGCAGGTCCGGTGGCAATGGAAACTGAAAAAGGATGGGATTTAATAGTTATTGGTCCTACTACAAGTATACGCATGGAACCATATGCTGAAATGGTTGGTGAGCTTGGTATAAAGGCAGTAATAGGGAAAGGAGGAATGGTTGAAGGAACGTTAAAGGCTTGTAATAAATATGGATATGTATATTTACAGGCTGCACCGGGCTGTGCTGTGAAATTGGCACAAGGAATAAAGTCGATAGACGGAGTTCAGTGGCTTGATATGGCAATGCCGGAAGCATTATGGGTATTAAATGCTGAGAAATTCGGACCTCTTGTTGTTGGTATGGATACTCATAATAAAAGTATATACAAAGAACTAAAGGAAGAAGCGACAAGAAAAATAAATGATAGATATTTATAGGAGGTAGAATTATGGATTATAGAATTGAAAAGGATACCATGGGAGAAATAAAAGTTCCTGTCAATAAATATTGGGGTGCTCAAACACAAAGGAGTTTTGGTAATTTTAAAATAAGTAAAGAAAAGATGCCTTTGGAAATAATTAAAGCATTTGCTATTCTGAAAAAGGCAGCGGTTATAACTAATAATAAATTAGGATTAATTGATAATAAAAGGACAGAAGTTATTTCAAAGGTGTCTGATGAAATATTAGAAGGTAAATTAGACGAACATTTTCCATTGGCTGTTTGGCAAACAGGAAGCGGTACACAATCTAATATGAATGTTAACGAGGTAATTGCAAATCGAGGCAATGAAATATTAGGTGAAAAACTAATTCATCCAAATGATCATGTTAATAAATCTCAAAGTTCAAATGATACATTTCCTACAGCAATGCATATATCAGCGGTAATAGCTATAGAAGACAAGTTAATACCTGCAATCGAGGGATTAAAAAATACATTTGAAAAATTAATTGCTGAAAATAAGGATGTAATAAAAACAGGCAGAACACATCTTCAGGATGCAACTCCACTAACATTGGGACAAGAGATTAGTGGATGGTATAGAATGATTGAGAAGTCAGAAGGGATGATATTAAAATCAATTGAGGAAGTTAAAGAGTTAGCACTTGGAGGAACTGCTGTGGGAACCGGACTTAATGCTCATCCGGATTTTGCGAATATGGTTGCTGATGAAATTAGTATAATTTCAGGTAAAACGTTTGTAACAGCTAAAAACAAATTTCAAGCCTTAACATCTAAAGATGAGTTAGTTTTTACGCATGGAGCTTTAAAAGCATTGGCGGCTGATTTAATGAAGATAGCTAATGATGTCAGATGGCTGGCCAGTGGTCCCAGATGTGGTATTGGGGAGATTAATATTCCGGAAAATGAACCGGGCAGTTCTATTATGCCGGGCAAAGTAAATCCAACGCAAGCTGAAGCCTTGACCATGGTTGTATGTCAGGTGTTTGGCAATGACATGGCTGTAGGGTTTGCAGCATCACAAGGAAATTTTCAGTTGAATGTTTTCATGCCTGTATTGATTTATAACTTTTTAAAATCAGTTGAATTACTTACAGATTCTATCAATTCATTCAATTTCAATTGTTGCGTGGGAATAACCCCCAATAAACAAAAAATTGAATATAATTTGAAAAATTCATTAATGTTAGTAACTGCATTGAATCCATATATTGGATATGATAACGCTGCCAAGATAGCAAAAAAAGCAAATGCAGAGGGAACTACATTAAAAGAATCAGCAATCGAATTGGGTTTATTGACTGAAGAAGAGTTTGATAAAATTGTAAAACCTGAAGATATGGTTGCTCCAATAAAATTAGAAAAATGATTTAAATACGATACCTTAATATTAGGCTTATACTTTGAATTATAGTGAATTACTTTATGATAAAATATAGGCTTAATAAAAGATATAATTTATAAAAACTAAAGGAGAGACTAAAATGTACACTAAAAAAATTACAAGATTCATCGCGTTGTTATTAAGTGTTACTTTATTGCTAAGCGGGTGTGCTTCATCACCATCAAAGGCTTCAGGGGATTCTGAATCGGGAAAAGAAAAGAAGATTACTTTTAGATTAGGGCACGAAATGCCAGAAGACCATCCCTATCATTTAGGTTCGCTAAAATTTGCAGACCTTGTTAATGAAAAGTCAAATGGTAGATATGAAATAATTGTATATCCGAATTCACAACTAGGAAAACAGGCAGAGCTGGCTGAGATGGTATCAGCAAATCAACTTGAATTTTGTTTAGCATGGCAAGGGGTTTTAGAAAGTTATGATCCTGATTTGGGAGTAATTTCACTTCCGTTTATATTTGATAATTGGAAGCAAGTATATTCAGTAGTTGACGGTGAAATAGGGGACGAGTTATTTAAAGGGGTAGAAGAAAAGGGAATTAAGGTGCTCACAAATTTCAATAATGGACTTTATAATATTGTTTCCACCAAGCTGATAGATACGCCGGAAGATTTAAAGGGTGTAAAGCTTAGAGTTCAATCTTCAGCAGTATTTACAGCGACAGGTGAGTTATTAGGTGCTGTGGTAACACCGTTGGCGTTTAGTGAAATTTATTCTGCATTGCAGTTAAAGGCTATTGATGCTGAAATACAAGGACCAATAAATGTCAGAAAGAGCAAACATGAGGAAGTGGCAAAGTATACTTGCGAAAATAATATTAACTTTTTACTTGAACCGCTAATGATGAGTAATGATACGTTTAATTCTTTGTCACCTGAAGATCAAAAGATTTTCCTTGAGGCAGCACATGAAGCGGCTGTATGGCAAAGAGAAGATGCGGAAAGAGCAGACAGTGAAGATAAACAATACTTAATAGATAGTGGTATGATTTATACAGTACCAGATAAACAGGCTTGGATTGACGCTTCTGCACCTGTTTATGATAAATATCCACAATGGGCAGAAATGGTTAATAAAATAAAATCTGCAAAATAATGAAACAGGCTGCGTCAAAAAATATTGCCGCAGCCTGTTAATAAAATTGTAATAGTACAAGGTGTTTTTATAAATAGAATTTTAAAAAAAATTAGATTTCAATTAGGTTTATTAATTATAAGGAGGTAACATCTTGAAGGTATTGTCTAATTTTAACAATATTATTATGAAAGCAATAGATCGTTTAATTACTGTTTTAATCATATCATTGTGCATAATGATAAGCTTCCAGGTCTTAAACAGATTTATACTTCATCTCCCGGCTGCTTGGACTGAAGAAATGGGCAGGTATAATTTTGTCTGGGTTTCTCTTTTTGGTGCGGTTAAGGCATCTAAGGTAAAATTGCATTTATCGGTTGATGCTTTGGTAGATGGTTTAAATGATAAAGCTAAAGTAATTGTAGGAGTTTTATCCGAAATAACAATTTTGATTTTTTCAATAATACTCTTTATTACAGGAATTGATTATACCATTTCAAGCATAGGTGTAACTGCGAGTTTTGGCAGCTTCCCAATGACTTTAGTTTATGCAGCTATTCCAATAGCAGGATTTATATTATGTCTAATAAGCATAGAAGAATTAGTTTATAAAATTATGCATATCAGGGAGGTGTTTGACAATTGATTATATTACTGTTTGTTTTATCATTTTTTTTATTATTATTTATAAATGTGCCAATATCAATTTGTTTAAGCTTGTCTTCCGTGTTTTATTTAATATTAACAGGAAATATATCGTTAATTAATATTACTGCTTCAAGAATATTTTCAGGGCTAAATAATTTTACAATGTTAGCCATTCCTCTTTTTGTTCTGTCAGGTGATTTGCTATATAATGGAAAGGCATCTAAAGCATTGGTAAATTTAGCAAATAGTATAGCAGGTTCTTTTAAAGGAGGATTATCAACAGTCACTACAGTTTCATGTATGATGTTTGGCGCTGTATCTGGTTCTGGCGCAGCGACTGCGTCAGCAATAGGTGCTGTTATATCTCCGGAGGTCGAAGAGCATGGATATGATAAAACCTTTATTGCTGCCATCATAGCATTAGCAGGACCACTTGGAATTTTAATTCCACCAAGTATTCCTATGGTAGTATATGGTGCAACTACTAATACATCTATTGGGCAACTGCTTTTATCAGGTATTGCACCAGGTATATTATTTGGAGCAATTATCATTTGCTACGGGTATTTTATATCAAAGAAATATAATTATGGCAGTATACAAAAGTTTGATTTTAAAAAGGTTTTAACAAGCTTTAAAGATGCCTTCTGGGCGCTTTTAACACCTGTTATTATTATTGGCGGAATTTATTCAGGGCGTTTCACACCAACAGAAGCTGCGGTTGTAGCAGTCATATGGGCATTGATTGTTGGTTTATTTATTTATAAAACTTTAAAGCTAAAGGATCTTCCTAAAATTTTTCTTAACAGCGCAGTAACTTCTTCCACAATTATGTTTGTTGTAGGTGGTGTTGTAATGTTTGGATGGGTTTTAACAAGAGAGCAAATACCACAAATGATATCTAAGGTTATGCTGTCAAATGTACATAGTCCATTAATGTTTTTAATGATATCAAACGTAATAATATTATTGGCCGGAATGCTTATGGATCCATCTCCTGCATTAATATTGTTTGCTCCATTGCTTCTTCCTGTAGCTATAAGCTTTAACATTGACCCTGTATACTTTGGCGCTTTAATGGTAGCTAATCTTGCTATTGGTTTGGTCACCCCGCCTGTTGCATTGACACTGTATGTTTCTGCAAGGATTTGTGATGTTCCTTTAAAGAAATTAATACCTGTTGTTATAGTACCTGTTATGCTACTAATGATGGGGCTAATATTAATTACATTATTGCCGGATATAGTAATGTTTTTACCAAATCTATTTTATTAAAGGGTTAACAGAGAAATTAATGAAGAATAGAGAATGAGAACACTTATTAGAGCCTTAGGATATATGGGGGAGGAATAAATCCAAATGCGATTGCATCTTTGGAAAAAACGAGCGTGTAATAAAGTTTTGAATATGTGGGAATAAAACGACTCCTTCTTTGAAAAGATACAAATTTTAAATTTGTAAATAAACTAAGAAGGAGTCTATTTTTCTGATTGTTTTTATTCAGCCATTATTTCAGTCCATCTTTCGGTGTATAGTTCTATAAATTCCTGTGGGTCTCTGAACATTTCCATTTTATCTATGTCCTCTTGTGGTATGTTGAAAGCAGGATTTTCTAATAATTCCTCATCAACCTGTTTAATAGCTTCAGTATGAACTGTTGAATACCATACTTCATCGATATTTCTCAATGTAGCATCAGTTGTACATAAGAAGTCTATAAACTTTTCGGCCAATTCCTGATTTTTAGTTGAAGATGGGACAAACATTGCATCTATCCAGATATTGCTTCCTTCCTTTGGAATTACGAAGTCAAGATTTTCATTTTCAGACATTGCTGAAACAGCTTCTCCTGACCAAACCAATGCCATATCCGCTTCCTCATTGATCATTATGTCAGGTGCGCCGTCTGTTATATAAGCCATAACAAGCGGTCTTTGTTCTAATAATAATGCTTTTGCTTCATCAAGCTCTTTTTCATCAACAGTATTTAACGAATATCCCAATAATTTAAGTGCTGCAGCAAATGCATCTCTTTGAGAATCCATCATTATAATTCTTTGGCTGTGATTTTCGTCCCACAGCATTTCCCAGCTGTCGGAAGATGCATCTACGGTTGTTTTGTTATAAAGAATACCTACAGTTCCCCAGAAATACGGAACAGCGTATTCGTTGTTTGGATCGTAAGGCTGATTTTTAAAGGCTTCATCTATATATTTATAATTTGGGATATTGTCAAAATTCAATTTGTTAACCATTCCTTCATTAATCATGCGTTCAATCATGTACTCGCTTGAAATAATTAAATCATAATTTGATGCGCCCGCTTTTGCCTTTATATACATTTCTTCCGGAGTAGAGTAGGTGTCATATTTTATTTTAACATTATTGTTTATTTCAAATTCGTTGATTAAGCTTTTGTCAATATATATATCGTAGTTCAGGACATTCAAGGTTTGCTGCTTTTCGGAAGAACAACCTGTTAAAGCAACCAAGATTAAGCTTAAGATGGATATTGCCAGGATTAATTTTCTTTTCATTATTTAAATACCTCACTTTTTATTGATTTTTTAGATTTTTCAGTTCCGTTTGACCTTTTGTTTATTAATATCATCAACAATAATACCACGGTAAGCATTATTGTAGATAATGCATTTATTGTAGGGCGTACTCCTCTCCTTGCCATTGAGTAAATTACTATAGAAAGGTTGGTAACGCCTTCGCCCTTGGTAAAGTAGCTTATTATAAAATCATCTATTGACAATGTAAATGCCATTAAGAAGCCTGTAATTATTCCCGGTTTAATTTCAGGTATTATTACCTTTCTGAGAGCATACATCGGAGTTGCTCCTAAGTCCATTGCGGCCTCAGTCATGTTTACATCCAGCTGCTTGAGCTTTGGAAGTATTGACAAAATAACGTATGGAGTATTAAACACTATATGCGAAATTAATATTGTGTTAAAACCAAAATTAATATTAAAGGATATATACAGTATCATCAATGAAATACCGGTTACTATATCAGGATTTACAACAGGAAGATAGTTTGCATTGAGCAATACAGATTTTATTTTGCCATTCATTACATTGATTCCTATTGCTGCTATCGTACCTAAAATTGTAGAAACCACAGCTGATATTACGGCTATAATTATGGTGTAATAAAATGCAGAGCGTATATCAGTGTCGTGAAATAATTCAACATACCATTTCAATGAAAACCCTGTCCAGTTACCTCTCGACTTTGATTCGTTGAATGAGAAAACAGCAAGTACAATTATAGGTGCATAAAGGAATAAAAATATCAAGCCCATGTAGATTCTGGATAAATATTTTCTTACCATAGTCTGGCTCCTCCCTCCTTATCAACATCAAACTTATTCATAATTGACATTGATATAAGTATGATTACCATCATAATAATTGAAATTGCAGAGCCGAAATTCCAGTCTCCGTTCAATATAAATAATTTTTCGATCAAATTACCTATCATCATGCTTTTATTTCCGCCTAACAACTGCGGGATAATAAATGTGCTCACTGCAGGCATAAAAACCATAACTATGCCTGATATAACACCGGGCATGCTTAACGGAAAGATTATTTTTCTGAATTTAGTATATTTGTTTGCTCCTAAATCATCAGCGGCTTCTAATATACCTCTGTCCATTTTGCTCAGAGCAGTATAGACCGGAAGTATCATAAAGGGCAGAAAGTTGTAAACCATCCCCATTACTGTCGCCCCTCTTGTATAAAGCATGTTTACTTTTGGCATACCAAGCAAACTGAAAAGATTGTTTAATATACCGTTGTTTCCCAGTATTGTCATCCATGCATAGGTTCTGAGAAGCATATTCATCCACATTGGCAATATGCAAAGAAATAACAGAGTATTTCTTTTAGATAAATCTGCCTTTGATATTATATAAGCTGTCGGATATCCAAGCAACAAGCATATTGCTGTTGATAGGGCAGCAAGAAATATTGAATCCCATAAAATATTTATATAAAGCGGATCAAAAAATTTTTTGAAATTGCCGAAAGTAAATTGTATGGTTGTAAGGCCATTGGATTCCTTCGTTGTAATGCTGTATAAAAGCACCAGGAAAGATGGGAAAACAATAAATATTATCATCCATACAATATAGGGATAAGCAAAATATTTTGTTCTGTTTTTCAACGTCAATCCCCCTTTTCCATAATGTGTATATCATCGGGGGTCAAAGTTAATCCAACTGTTGAGCCTACCTTTGCCATGTCGGTGGAGTGGACCAAAAATTCATAGTCTCTGACAACAATTCGCATTTCATAATGAACACCCTTGAAAGTAACGGATTTTACAACCCCTTCTAATTTGCCTTCTCCTTTGACGGTCAAGTCTAAATCTTCGGGACGTATTACAACATCCACCTCTTCACATTTTCCAAATCCCCTGTCCAGGCATTCGAATTTTTTCCCTAAAAACTCTACAAGATAATCATCGTGCATCACGCCATCTAAAATATTGCTTTCTCCTATGAAGTCTGCAACAAATGCATTTTCGGGCTCATTATATATATCGATAGGCGAACCCATCTGCTGAATAATCCCGTCATTCATAACAACTATAGTATCTGACATGGTCAATGCTTCTTCCTGATCATGTGTAACATATATAAATGTGATTCCTATTTGCTTTTGCATTGCCTTTAACTCTTGCTGCATTTCTTTTCTCAGTTTCAAATCAAGAGCTCCCAAGGGTTCATCCAGCAATAAAACCTTTGGCTCATTTACCAAAGCTCTTGCTATTGCTATACGCTGCTGCTGTCCGCCGCTTAGTTGGTCAATTCTTCTTTTGCCGTAATTTTTAAGATTGAACAATTCAAGCATTTTTTCAACCTTGCTGTTGATAAGTCTTTCATCTATCTTTTTTATTCTCAGGCCAAATGCTATGTTCTCAAATACATTCATATGAGGAAACAAAGCATACTTTTGGAAAACAGTATTCAGCTGCCTTTTAAATGGGGGTACATCATTTATTAAATGACCGTCAAAATATACATCTCCCTCATCTGGAGTTTCAAATCCGCCTATTATTCTGAGGGTTGTTGTTTTACCGCATCCGCTTGGTCCCAACAATGTAACAAATTCATTTTTTTTAACGGATAAGGTAATATCATCAAGAACTATTTCACCGTCAAATTTTTTAGTAATATTATTCAATTCGATAATTGCGTTGTCCATTTTTTACTCCTGATTTAAAAATTTGGTGGAGTAGAAACCCATATTACACGTGCCGGGTTTTTACTTGTATTTTCAATAAAATGAGTTTTGTTAGTTTTAATATAAAAGGATTCGCCTTTTTTGACCTTGTATACCTGGCTGCCATAATTAAGCATTATAGACCCTGCCAGTACATACCCGAACTCCTCGCCCTCATGAGGCTCATCTTCCTTTGTTCTGCTGTTTGCCCCAAGCTCGACTAAAATAGGTTCCATTTTGTATTTTTGAGCATTTGGTATTATCCAGTTAATTTTGTAATTATCTTCAGATTCCTTTACAAAGACATCCTCTTCTTTAAATACAATTTTTTGGTCCACAGCTTCATTAAAAAAGCTTCCTAAATCGGTGCCTAAGCATTCTAATATATCTGTAAGAGTCGCGATGGAAGGTGATGTTAAATCTCGTTCAAGCTGTGATATGTATCCCTTTGTCAGTTCACATCTGTCAGCAAGCTCCTGCTGAGTGAGAGAATTGGCAGTTCTTAACCTTTTTAAATTTTCACCGATATCCATAAAAACCTCATAATTTGTTTATATTATTAAACTTTAAGTTTAAAGTTATTAAACTTTCAATTTGATTTTTATTATACATACGTGTAATTTGAATGTCAATATTAAAATATACAAAATTGTAATTAATGTACGCACATAACATCAATACAAATATTTAAAGTTTAATATTACTAAACATTTTGCTGTTTTAGAGCAGCATTGCTGTCATTCTGAAGGAGCTCGAGCTGTCATTTCAAACTATACACACTGCAATTCTGAATCGCAGAATCTCCTCTTTTCAAATATTGACATAAAACAACCATTGAGATATATTTATAATATTAAATAAAGGCAGGTGAAATATGGCCAAGATAAAAACAAAATTTGTTTGTCAGGAGTGCGGATATGAAACTGCAAAATGGCTTGGCAAGTGCCCGTCCTGCGGCCAATGGAACTCATTTGTGGAGGAAATAGAATCCAAAGCAGGTGATACCAAGGGCCAAAGGGGTATCAGCAACGGCAAAATAGAAAAAATTCAAAATATTACATCTACTAAAAAAGAAAGATACTCTACGGGCAGCAAGGAAATGGACAGGGTTCTGGGCGGAGGCATTATAAAAAGCTCCCTGGTGCTTGTAGGCGGAGATCCCGGAATCGGAAAATCAACATTGCTTTTGCAGGTTGCTGATCATGTTTCCAAACACAATTTAAAGGTTCTGTATGTATCGGGAGAGGAATCAGGAGAACAAATTAAAATAAGAGCAGACCGTCTTGGAGTATCGGACGGAGAGCTTTATGTACTTGCTGAAACCAACATTGATGTTATAAAAGAATTTGTAGAAAAAGAAGAGCCGGATTTGTTAGTGCTTGATTCAATTCAAACCATTTATTGTCCTGAAATTGTTTCTGCTCCGGGCAGTGTGAGTCAGGTACGAGAAGTAACGGCAATGGTAATGCGCATGACCAAGGTCAGAAATATGGCATCCTTTATTGTAGGTCATGTTACAAAATCGGGGGCAATAGCAGGACCGAGAGTATTGGAGCATATGGTTGACACCGTCCTTTATTTTGAAGGAGAAAGGCATTTTTCGTACAGAATACTCAGGGCTGTAAAAAACCGTTTTGGTTCAACCAATGAAATAGGTATTTTTGAAATGAGAGAAGAAGGATTGGTAGAGGTAGAAAACCCTTCGGAGGTTTTCTTAAAGGGAAGACCTGTTGATGCATACGGAACAGTGGTAACTGCGGCAATGGAGGGCACAAGACCGGTGCTGATAGAAATTCAGGCCCTGGTTACATATTCTCCGGCAGGATTTGCAAACAGAGTGACAACAGGTATAGACAAAAACAGAGCGGCAATGCTTATTGCCATATTAGAAAAAAAAGCCGGACTTGCAATTCAAAGCTCGGATACGTTCATAAATGTTACAGGAGGCTTACAGCTGAAAGAACCTGCGGCAGATCTGGCTATACTTTGTGCCATCGCTTCAAGCTTCAAGGAAATTCCTGTGGATTTCAAAACCATATTGATAGGCGAGGTCGGTCTCACAGGAGAAATAAGAGGGGTCAATTCCATCGAAAAAAGACTTATGGAAGCACAAAAAATGGGTTTTGAAAGAGCAATAATAGCAGAATCAAATGATACCATGAAGGACATAAAAAATATTGAAATAATTCCCGTAAACAATATCAGACAGGTATTGGATTTGTTATTTTAGAAAACTATGAAATGCCTGAGGAATATAAAAAAGCTGATTATAAAAATTATCAGCTTTTTTAACATAACCTTACCTTATATAAAAAAGTCTTTCCTCATTAATGCTCACATGCTTAATAATTTTATCTGTTTTGAAAACATTGCTTCCGGCTTCGTCAAATACCATCATTTTATAATTTGAGGTACTGTTTTTATCAAAAATGAAGCAAAGATATCCGTGGTTGTTGATGATGCGTTTTACTTGTCCGCCGGGATTTGCAGAGTCCGTCTCTCCTAATCTGAACAGCTCAAGCCCTTTTGATTCTTCTGTAATATAATAAACAATGTTATTAAGAACTGTAAAGTCACTGACCTTAAAATCAGTCAGTCTTTCTGCAGCGCTTCCCGCAATGCGAGTATTATATTGATATAAATAGCCCTCCAAATCCATAAAGTAAACAATGTCATAGTTATATATAAACTTCTTTGCTGATTCTTCGCACAATCTTACAGTTTCACCTGTGTTAATATCAATTTTATATATTCCGTTTGATGAATTATTATTTTCAAATTCATATGCCATAATATATATGGTATCTCCTGTCAATACAAGGTATTCATTGGGACTTATGCCGCCTGAGCCGGACTTGAAAGAGCCGTAATAATACTTCGGGTCGCCGATCGGTCTGTATTCCTGTTCTCCACTAAGCTTTATTGCTAAATTGTTAGGGAACGGAGGTGCCCATTGGTCAACGCGCACGGCAGCGTAGCCCATATCTACTTTGTGAGAATATCCCTGATCAAAAATTTCATTGGTACCGTCCTCATTAATAATTATTTCATAATCGGTACCCATGGCAGCACCGCCTTGATGATAAGACAATCTGACCTTTTCGTCAACGGTTTTAAGACCTGCCATCACATAAGCTTCACCGTCACCATATGTCCACAACGGTAATTCATATACAGCTTTTCTTTGAGAAGGATTGCTGATGGGTGATTGATAAATTATCCCTTTTTCTCCTTCATAATAGAAATAGTCTCCGGAAACGGTAAAAGCACGGTCGTAAAAGCTGTCTCTTTCAACTATGGGCAGTTTTACCTCTTTAATTTTCACTTTTCGAGTATAGGTATTGCTTATTTCAAGACCGTCATTTTTTGAAAAATTGTAATTCCATTCAAATTCGTCAACTGCAAATCTCCATGTTAAAGGGAAATAAGTAACGTTTCTGAACAACAGCAGCGGATATTGCTCCTTGCTGTTATCTATAACCTTACCGTTGACCTCAATCTTAAAGCTTGGAATAGAAGCAGTATATTTTTCTTTATTGACTGCAGAGTATGTATCCACATAGGCATCGGATTCATCGCTTCTGTTAATTTTTAAACCACTGATATTATCCCAATTCGTCTCGAGCCCTAAAAATCTGCTGTCGTGATACGTCATAGGGAAATAGGTAATGCCCTTGTACACTATTAAAGGATATTCTTTGTTCTTATTGTCAATTTCAATTCCATTTATCCTGACTTCAAATTCAGGCAGTGTTACATTCACATATTCAGCGCCAAAAGCATTAATTGATGAAAGTAGTGATACTATAAAAACCATAAATAATATTTTTACTTTGCTTTTCATACTCATAACCTCCCTTTTTTTCATATATAATTAGACGTTTTCGTTGCATAAATTGTTTCATAAACTTTATATTTTATTACATATTTTATAACCAATTTAAGATTAATGCAAGGTTAGATCAGTAATAACCGTCTTATATGGATTGGTTTAAAGATGTTGATTTAAGACAATATCTTTGGTAATATATAATAAAGCTTTAAATAATTTATACTGGTTGAAAGGTGATAAGATGCTAGACTTTTTAAGACAAGAAGGAATCAGTGAAAAACTGATTGTTGAAATAGAGAAATTCAGAAAATTCTACAAGGTTGATTCAAAATATGACTACAGGATACCTGAGCCTAAATACAGCTATTACGGCAATGAAATATGGGAACAGGCAATAATCTCTCTGCTATGCGGAGAAAATATTCTTTTAGTAGGCTCTAAGGCTACAGGCAAAAATGTGCTGGCAGAAAACCTTGCGGTGGTTTTCGGCAGACCTAAGTGGGATATTTCATTTCACGTAAACACTGATTCCTCGACACTTATAGGAACTGACACATTTAAAAACGGTCAGGTTATTTTCAGAAGCGGACCAATCTATGAATGTGCAAAAAGTGGAGGATTCGGAGTTTTAGACGAAATAAATATGGCGAAGAATGATTCTATGGCGGTACTGCACGCTACATTGGATTACAGAAGAATAATCGATGTGCCGGGCTATGATAAGATAGCATTGGATGATGCAGTCAGATTTATTGCAACAATGAATTATGGATATGCAGGAACAAGAGAGCTTAACGAGGCATTGACTTCACGATTTATGGTAATAAATATGCCGGCTATTTCATCTGATAATTTAAGGAAGCTTTTATTAAAAGAATTCCCCAATATTAATAATGATACTTTAGAACAGTTTATAGGGCTTTTTCAGGATTTAAGGCTCAAAAGTGAAAATTCAGAAATTTCTACTAAGTCTGTAGACTTAAGAGGACTGATTTCTGCCATACATCTGATGGATAAGGGACTTGAAGCAAACAAGGCACTGGAAATGGGACTGACAAATAAATCATTTGATGATTTTGAAAGAAAACTGGTTGAAGATGTGATTCGATTAAGAATACCTAATAAACTTGAAAGGAATGAAATTTTTATTTAACTGATATGATAAGCCAAAGAGATGAAAAAAAGAGAGCTCTTAATATAATCTGGAATGCATCAGATGACTATTCCTTTCAGCCTGAATTCAGTGTATATAACGAAGACGGAAGAGCGGATTTATACTTTAATTATATAATAGGTGCTGTTTATAAATATTATGACTATAATTTGTTGAAAAGCTATTTTAACTATTTAAAAACTGATTCGGATTATGAATTTTTTGAGTGTCTCTTCTGGATTGGATTAGAAAACAGTTCTTATCATAAAGCTAAGAAGGAACGCCCTGTGCTTAAAAGGTTAAGAGAATTATATTCGAAAAAGGTATTGGGCGGAGAAATAACGCCATCAGAAAGAGCTATTTTAAATGAAATTAACAAAGCTCACTATGAGAAAGCACTTGGGCAAAAACCTGATGCAGAAGCCCGGGTATTAAAAATTTTAGATGAGCTTGAATTTAGTGAACAAATGAACACTAAAGAAATTATTCTTAAAATGGATGATATAATTAAAAAATACTTTAAATTCAGGGCAGGCAGCTATGAAGTAAAAACTAATAAACCCTTAAAAACTGAAAAGCCGTCATCCGGACAGATTTTAGAAAAACAGGAAGAAGAAAAAAGAGATGATTTGAAATACCTTGTAATGAACGACTTGATTATTGAGTCCGCTGAAACTACCAGGGATTTCTACTTTGAACAAAATAAAGAATACAAGAATATAAAGTTAGATCTTCACAAGTTAAGCGGTCAAAAAATTAACGCGGACAGAAGTTATATTCAAAAATATTATGGCGTTTCAATTCTTCCTGAACATAAAGTAAAAGCACTTGAACAAATATTATGCACGGGCAACCACAAAAAATCAAGACTGCATTTTACCAGAGGAGAATTCGACCACTCAGCGGACAATGATCCTGATGCTGTATATGTTCGTAAAATTGCCAAGGAACAAAGAGAATCAAACATTAATAATTATTATGATAACTATTCAGTAAATAACAACAGTATTGTGAATTTAACCAATAAAATCAGAAACACAATGCTTGTGAATTTTGAAAACTCTTTAGTCAGAGCTCAATCCGGAAAGCTTGATGCAAACAGAATCTGGAGAAACATGCACGTCAACGACAGCAAGGTTTTCAATAAAAATATAAAAAATGATATTGGAAATATAACTGTTGATATTTTGCTCGACAGCTCTGCCTCTCAGTGCGAGAGACAGGAAATTATTGCAACTCAGGGCTACATAATTGCTGAAAGCCTGACAAGGTGTCAAATACCTGCCAAGGTGTATTCTTTCAGCAGTCTGAGAGGCTATACTATTATCAATCTTTTCCGTGATTACGAGGAAACAGACAGAAATGATAAAATTTTTAATTACAGAGCGTCGGGTTCTAACCGTGACGGTCTTGCTGTCAGAACGGCTATTAACATGATGGAAAATACTCAGAGCGAAAATAAAATATTAATAGTTTTATCCGACTGCAAGCCGTTTGATATGGAGATAAATCCGGGAACAGGAATTATCCCTTTAAAGACTGAATATTCAGGGATAAAAGGTATAAATGACACTGCCTATGAAGTAAAAAGAGGTGTCATGAAGGGCAATGCAATACTTTGTGTTTTTACAGGAGAAGATGAGGATGTTGCATCTGCCAAACGTATTTATGGCCGCAATTTTGTAAGGATAAACTACTTGGAAAGATTTGCAGATATTGTGGGGGTTTTATTGCAGAACCGGTTGAAGAATCTTTGACTATTTCAGGAATGTCGATTATTATTAAGCTGTTAAGAATTACTTTATTATTATATCAGGAAAGGGTGCGCGTACTGCTGCACAGGTAATAAAATGGAAATAACAACTAAGGATGAAAATTATATCAACACCCTTGAAACAATAATAGAGACATCATTTGACGGTATATATGTGACAGATGGCGACGCCAATACAATATTGATAAATAAGAGCTACGAAAGAATAACAGGATTAAAAAGAGAAGACCTTATGGGGCGCAATATGTCAGAGCTGGTCAGCAATGGCACAATGTCTGAAGCAACTTCTTTTTGGGTACTGCAAAATAAAAAGGCCAAGACAGTTTATCAATCATTCAAAAGCGGAAAAAGCGCATTGGTGACAAGTACGCCATTTTTTGATAAAAAAGGCGAAATAAAAATGATTGTAACCAATGTGAGAGATATTACCGAGTTAAAAGAGCTGCAGGAAAAGGAAAATCAAAGAAAAGATGAAAATATTAAATTCAAGGGTATTATTGAAGAACTAAAATTACAATTGGCAAGTGATGAATATATAATTGCCGAAGATGAGAATATGCTTAATCTCTTATTGCTGGCAAAGAGAGTTGCAAGAGTAGATACGACAATACTCATAATCGGAGAATCCGGTTCCGGTAAAGAATTATTTGCAAAATATATTTACAATAACAGTCTTAGGAAAAATAAGCCGTTTATTAAAATAAACTGCGGAGCCATACCTGAAAATCTTATAGAATCAGAACTTTTTGGATATGTAGAAGGTTCGTTTACAGGTGCGGTAAAAGGCGGAAAGATGGGGATTTTTGAAGCGGCGAATAAAGGAACCTTGCTTCTTGATGAAATCGGAGAGTTACCGTTAAGTATGCAGGTAAAGCTGCTGCGAGTACTTCAGGACGGCAAATTTGAAAGGGTGGGCAGCAATGATACAATAAAGGTTGATGTCAGAATAATTGCATCAACTAACAGGAATTTAGAGGAAATGGTTAAAAAGGGGCTGTTCAGGGAAGATTTATTCTATAGACTTAATGTGGTTCAGCTTAATGTTCTCCCTTTAAGGGAGAGAAAAAGCAGTATAATACCATTGGCAGAATATTTTTTGAAGATCTATAATGAAAAATATAATATGGAGAGAACTGTCTCAAGAGAAGCTATGAAATATTTATATGAATACAGCTGGCCGGGTAATGTGAGAGAATTGCGTAATTTAATTGAAATGCTTGTGGTAACATCTGTGGATGATACTATTAACAAAGCAAATCTTCCGGCACATATAGCAAGGGATGATTATGAAAAATATGAACACGGGAATTATGCAGGCGGCTACATGCCAAAATTGTCAGAGGCTTTGGAAGGATTGGAAAAGGATATGATTTTCAAGTCTTACGAGAAGCACGGCAATGTGAGAGGTGCTGCGAAGGAATTAGGTATAGACCCATCTACATTCGTAAGAAAGAGGAAAAAATATCTTTAAACTATGGAATTCCCGTGTTGCAATAATGCAACAAATCGTTGCGTTAATGCAACACGGGAATTCCGTTATAAACGTAGCATAATATCAAAAATAAAATTTCCATAAAATCAGGCGTTGCAATAATGCAACATATTTATAAAACCGCTTTTTAAAAGTATATGGCTAAGGGCTGAATTTCAATGTCATTAGAAATATACCTTTTTTTATTCTTTTGGCATGGAATTTGCTTATATAAAAATATAAAAGAATAAGGAGTGTAAAAAATGGCTTTAATGACTGGAGAACAGTATGTAGAAAGTATCAGAAAAATGAATATGCAGATTTATATGTTTGGTGAGAAGGTGGAAAGCTCTGTTGACAATCCTATTCTGCGACCATCATTAAATTCTGTGAAGGCAACCTATGATCTTGCTCAAATGCCGGAATATGAGGATTTAATGACTGCCCAATCATCTATAACCGGAGAAAAAATAAACAGGTTTACTCATATTCATCAAAGCACAGAAGACCTTATAAAAAAGGTAAAAATGCAAAGGCTTCTGGGGCAAAAAACTGCCTCATGCTTTCAAAGATGTGTCGGTATGGATGCATTTAATGCCGTATACAGCACAACATACGAAATTGATAAAAAGTTTGGAACCAACTATTACGATAACTTTGTAAAATACTTAAATTACGTGCAGGAAAAAGACCTGACTGTTGACGGTGCCATGACAGACCCTAAGGGAGACAGGTCGTTATCACCAAGCAAGCAGTCAGACCCTGATTTATATCTGCGTGTAGTTGAAAGAAGAGAAGACGGAGTGGTTGTAAGAGGCGCCAAGGCACATCAGACTGGTATATGCAACTCTCATGAGGTTTTGGTAATGCCTACCATTGCAATGAACCCTGACGATAAGGACTACGCTGTGGCATTTTCAGTTCCGGTTGATGCGGAAGGAGTGCTGATGATTATAGGAAGACAGTCATGCGATACAAGGAAACTTGAAGGCTCAAAGATTGATGTGGGAAACAGTCAATTCGGAGGTATGGAAGCATTACTGATATTTGACGATGTGTTTGTTCCAAATGACAGATTATTTTTAAACGGTGAAACAGAGTTTGCAGGTATGATGGTTGAAAGATTTGCGGGATACCACAGACAAAGCTACGGCGGCTGCAAGGTCGGAGTTGGAGATGTATTAATAGGAGCGTCAGCGTTGATTGCGGATTATAACGGTGCGCAGAAGGCATCTCACGTTAAGGATAAATTAATTGAAATGACTCATCTTAACGAAACATTGTACAGCTGCGGAATTGCATGTTCTGCAGAGGGTCACAAAACAGAATCAGGTAACTATATAATAGATTTATTGCTTGCAAATGTATGTAAGCAGAATATCACAAGGTTCCCGTATGAGATAGCAAGACTGGCTGAAGACATTGCAGGCGGGCTAATGGTTACTGCGCCTTCTGAAAAAGACCTTAAGGACCCTATGATAGGAAAATATATAGAAAAATATCTGCAAGGCGTAGAAGGAGTTTCAGTTGAGGACAGACTCAAGATCCTGAGACTTATAGAGAATATCACACTGGGAACCGCAGCTGTGGGGTACAGGACTGAATCAATGCATGGTGCCGGTTCGCCGCAGGCTCAAAGGATAATGATATCACGACAGGGTAATATCAATGCAAAGAAAGAGCTGGCAAAATCAATTGCAAAAATTGAGGGATAATTAAAAAAATATCAGTAAGGAGAAAATGAAATGACAAAACGCAGAACTCAAACAATGGACGGCAATACGGCTGCGGCATATTCATCATATGCATTTACCGATGTTGCTGCAATATACCCTATAACACCGTCATCACAGATGGCAGGTTGTGTTGATGATTGGTCATCACACGGAAAAAAGAACATATTTGGAGAAACAGTATTAGTTAAAGAAATGCAATCAGAAGGCGGTGCTGCCGGTACTTTGCATGGATCATTGCAATCAGGAGCACTTACAACGACATATACAGCATCACAAGGCTTGCTCTTAAAAATTCCTAATATGTATAAAATAGCAGGCGAATTGCTGCCGGCAGTATTTCACGTAAGTGCACGTTCTTTAGCATCCAATTCACTGAGTATATTCGGAGACCATCAGGACGTTATGGCTACAAGACAGACAGGTTTTACATTAATTGCTTCGAGCAGTGTTCAGCAGGCTATGGATTTAGGAGCGGTGTCTCACTTAAGCGCAATAAAATCAAGACTCCCCGTATTGCATTTTTTTGACGGTTTCAGAACATCTCACGAAATGCAGAAAATTGAAGTCTTGGAATATGAAGAATTAGCAAATCTTATTGACTATGAAGCTTTAAGAACATTCAGAAACAGGTCCTTGAGTCCTGACCATCCGGTACTCAGAGGTACAACCCAGAATCCTGATGTATTCTTCCAGTTGAGAGAAGCAATAAACAAATTCCATGATGAAGTTCCGGGAATCGTTCAGTCATACATGGATGAAATCAATAAGTTGACAGGAAGAAGTTACAAACTGTTTAATTATTACGGTGCCGAGGATGCAGAAAATATAATTATTGCAATGGGTTCAGGCTGTGAAACAATAAGCGAAGCTGTTGATTATCTGAATTCAAAGGGAGAAAAAGTGGGCCTTCTTGAAGTTCACCTTTACAGACCTTTCAGCGCTGAATTTATGATCAGCCAGGTTCCTGCAACAGTTAAAAAAATAGCTGTTCTTGACAGAACAAAAGAACCGGGTGCAAACGGAGAGCCATTATATCTTGACGTTAAAAATGCATACTACAATAGAGAAAATGCTCCGCTTATAGTAGGCGGGAGATACGGCTTAGGCTCAAAAGATTTCAAGCCTGACGATGTAATATCTGTATTCAACAATTTGAAGCTTGACAATCCTAAGAATGACTTTACCGTAAGTATAGTTGATGATGTTACATTTAAATCATTACCGTTACCTGCAGAAAGCGTGGACACAACACCTCAGGGAACAATTGCGTGCAAGTTCTGGGGATATGGTTCGGACGGAACGGTCAGCGCCAATAAATCTGCAATAAAGATAATCGGTGACAATACTGATTTTTATGCCCAGGCATATTTTGAATATGATGCAAAGAAATCCGGAGGGCTTACTATATCACATCTTAGATTTGGCAAATCTCCGATTAAAGAACCTTATACTATAAATAGAGCAGACTTTATTGCTTGTCATAATCAGGCTTATGTTAATAAGTATGATTTGCTGGCGGGAATAAAGAAAGGCGGAAAATTCCTGCTTAACTGCATATGGAACGAAGAGGAGCTTGAGGAACATATTCCTGCTTCACTGAAGAAAAGTATTGCTGACAGTAATGCAGAATTTTATATAATAGATGCCGTTAATATTGCTAAAGAAATTGGTCTCGGCGGAAAAATCAACATGATAATGGAAGCTGCATTCTTCAAACTTGCTAATATTATTCCTGTTGAAAATGTTGCAAAGTATCTGAAGTATGAAGTGGAAAAATCATACGGAAACAAGGGTCAAAATATAGTGGACATGAACTGCCTTGCAATTGACAAGGGATTTGACAGCATTAAGAAAGTAAGTATACCTGAGTCATGGAAGAACGCTGTAGACAAAGATGCAGGAAAGACTGCGGAAATGCCTGAATTTATAGATAAAATCATCGGTGTGATGAACAGACAGGAAGGGGATAAATTACCTGTAAGTACATTTACAAACCGTGAAGACGGTTCATTCCCGTTAGGAGTTACTGCATATGAAAAACGTGAGATTGCGATAGACGTTCCGTTGTGGGATTCAAACAAATGCACACAGTGTAATCAATGCTCATTTGTATGTCCTCACAGTGTTATCAGACCTACACTGCTTACAGAAGAAGAACTGAAGAGTGCTCCTGAAGGATTTGCTGCAGTAAAAGCTATCGGACTTAAGGATATGCAATATCATTTGGGAATATCTGCTCAGGACTGTACAGGATGCGGAAACTGTGTGGATATATGCCCTTCTAAGGAAAAAGCTATAGAAATGAAGATGCTGGCTCCAAACAGAGAAAGATATATCAAGGATTGGGATTTTGTTAAGGATATAATTCCGAAGGAAATTCCGGCTAATATCGAAAAAACTGTTAAGGGGAGTCAGTTTAAGAAACCGCTCCTTGAGTTTTCCGGTGCATGTGCCGGCTGCGGTGAAACACCATATGCAAAATTAGTAACTCAGTTGTACGGCGACAGAATGATGATTTCCAATGCTGCAGGCTGCTCTACAGTATGGGGAGGTTCACCACAGGTTTCATATACTACAAACCACAAGGGTCAGGGACCGTCATGGGGCTTCTCGCTGTTTGAGGATAATGCCGAATACGGCTTTGGTATGTTCCTGGGAGCTCATAAAATAAGAAATGCTACAAAAAATAAGATAGTTGAGGCTATTGAGACTACGGGCTCTGCAAAACTTAAAGAAGCTCTGAAGGAATGGCTTGAAGGATTTGAAGATGGTGAAGGTACAAGAGATCGTGCAGAAAAAGTAATTAATGCTTTGGAAGAAGAAAAAGGAAACATTAAGCTTTTGAATGATATTTATGACAATAAGGATTATCTGATTAAGAGATCTCATTGGATATTCGGCGGAGACGGATGGGCTTATGACATTGGTTACGGCGGATTGGATCATGTGCTTGCAGCGGGAGAAAATGTAAATGTATTGGTATTCGATACAGAAGTTTACTCAAATACAGGCGGACAGTCCTCTAAAGCAACACCGACGGCAGCCATTGCGGAATTTGCATCAAACGGTAAGAAAACAAGAAAGAAAGATTTAGGCATGATGGCTATGAGCTACGGATATGTATATGTGGCACAGATAGCTATGGGAGCCAATAAAAATCAAACACTCAAAGCAATCAAGGAAGCAGAAAGCTATCCGGGACCATCTTTGATTATTGCCTACTCACCTTGTATAAATCACGGATTAAAAGCAGGCATGGGTAAATCGCAGGCTCAGGAAAAAGATGCTGTGGAAGCGGGATACTGGACATTGTACAGGTATAATCCTCTTCTTGAAGAACAGGGCAAAAATCCATTTACCCTTGATTCGGGTGAGCCTACTAAGGACTTTAAAGAATTCCTGATGAGCGAAGTAAGATACGCATCACTGTATAAAGCTTTCCCTGAAATAGCTGATACCTTGTTCGAAAAGGCTAAGAAGGATGCGGAATACAGATATAAGAGGTATGTAAGAATGGCACAGGAAACTGAAAGTGCCGGAGCATAACTATAATAATTTTCATGGAGGATTTAATGAATTATTTATCTAACGTAGCAAAGTTTTATCCTGCTTCAGGTATCAGGAAGATGTTCGATTTAGCGGAAAAATATCCTGATGCCATTAAGCTTACAGTGGGAGAACCGAATTTCGATACACCTGTTAATATCAAGGAGGCTGCAAAGAAGGCTATTGATGATGGTTTCACTCACTATTGTCCAAATGCCGGGCTGAAGGAGCTGAGAGAGGCCATAGCTGAAGAATACACAAAATACTCTGAAGACTACAATTATGAAAATGTCATGATAACTGTAGGCGGTATGGAAGCTATCTATTTATCGCTGCTTGCAACGGTAAATATCGGAGATGAAGTCTTGATACCGGACCCATGCTTTCCGAACTATATCGGTCAGGTTATGATGGCAGGAGCTGTACCGGTTTCAGTACCTATTTATGAAGAAAACGACTTTAATATAAGAGCAGAAGATATAGAAAAAGCAATAACTCCTAAAACACGGGCGATTTTATTAAATTCTCCAAGCAATCCGCTTGGTTCCGTGCTGGAAAAGGATGAAATATTAAAGATAGGCGAAATAGCTGATAAACACAATTTAATAGTTATTTCCGATGAGGTGTACGACAAGCTGATTTTTGACGGAATAGAATATTTCAGCATTGCAAGGATTCCTAAAATCAGGGATAGAGTAATTGTAATAAACAGCTTTTCAAAAACTCATGCAATGACAGGCTGGAGGATTGGCTTTATTCTTGGGAATAAAGATATAATATCCGTGATGCCAAAGCTGCAGGAAGGACTTGTATCATGCGTTTCAACATTTACACAGAAAGCGGCTCTTGAAGCTATCAGAGGAAGCCGTATAGAAGTTGACAGAATGTACAGCGATTATTTCAGGAGAAGAGACATATTGATTGACGGACTGAACAACATACCGGGAATAACATGCAAGAAATCTCCGGGAAGCTTCTATGCATTTGTAAATATAAAATCCTTCGGTAAGACATCAGAAGAATTTGCAGAGGAACTGTTAAAAAACGCAGGCGTGGTTACAGTACCCGGCTCTGCTTTCGGTAAAATGGGAGAAGGGTACCTTCGTATGGTGTTTGCAAACTCTGATGAGAATTTAAAAGAAGCCGTGAAGAGAATAGATTCATATATTAGAAAAGCATATTAAATTGGTGTATACAGTATATATTTCAAGGTACAGTCTTGGAGTATATACTGCTTAAGAAATACATATATAAAATAAAACATATTCTAAGGAGAGTTACCATGAATAAAAACATAACAAGTCCATTTTCATTTGAAATGCCGACAAAAATTGAGTACGGCAAAGGAAGTGTGGCAAGATTACCTGAAATATTAAAAGAATTAGGCGTAAAAAAACCATTGTTTATTACAGGAAGCGGAAGCACAAGAAAGATTCTTTTACCAAAAGCTACACAGCATTTAGACGCAGCAGGAATGGAATATGCTGTATTTGACAAAATCGAAGCAAATCCAAAAGATTACAATGTAGAAGAAGCAGCTAAATTTGCAATTGAAAATGGAACTGACGGTATAGTTGCTCTTGGCGGAGGAAGCCCTATAGATGCAGCAAAGGCAGCATCAGCAATAATAAGCTACGGCGGATCACTTAAAGATTACTACGGAAGATGGAAGGTAAAAGGACCCGTACAGCCGTTTATAGTTATTCCTACAACAGCAGGCTCAGGAAGCGAAGTTACTTTTTCTTCAGTAATAACAGATACTGCTGAAACATTCAAAAAGACAGTAAAAAGCCAATACTTCGGACCAAAGGTGGCATTGCTTGACCCTGAAATGCTGGTTTCATTACCGGCAGGAACAACTGCTGCCACAGGAATAGATGCACTTACTCATGCTATTGAAGCATACTCATGTACAGTGTCAGAACCTATTTCAGATGCATGTGCATTATATGCAATTGAGCTTATTGCCGAAAATATCCGTGAAGCAGTGTTCAATCCTACAAATATGGATGCAAGATCCGGTATGCTGATAGGAAGCACACTTGCAGGTATTGCATTCAGCCATTCTGATGTGGCTTCAGTTCACTGTATGGCAGAAGCAATGGGAAGCTTGTACGATGCGGCTCACGGTGTATGCAATGCAATACTTCTTCCATACGTTATGGACTACAGTATGGACTATGCAGTTGAAAGATATGCAAGAATAGGAAGAGTAATGGGTTCAACAGCAGCAGATGACAAACAGGCTGCAAAAGATGCAGTAGAAATAGTTAAGCAGATGGTTAAGGACATAAAATTACCTACATTAAAAGATATTGGAATAAAAGCGGAAGACATAGAAAAATTATCTGAAATGTCAGAAGAAAACGGCTCTACACCAAGCAACCCAAGACCTATGACTAAGAAGGAATACGTAGAATTATTCAACATCGCTATCAATGACTAAATGTGAGATTTTTGTTTGAAATAAACACAATCAGGCATACTCACAAAGCATGAACTTTCTGCCTGCAGTCAGATAATACATCTGCAGGCAGAAGTCATACATATAATAGCGTTTAAATTATGGAACCAGGTGTGAATCCTGGGCAATCAGGTTACTGTGTTGCGGAGTGAACTCCACTATGCCACTGCTCAAGCGGGAAGGCGGAGGAAGCTGTGAAGCTAAGCCAGAATACTTGTTTAAACGTGTGTGTATTATTATTTTCCTGCGAAAAATAATATATAGGACAATAAAATATTCCATATTTTTTTAGGTAATATGAGTTATCTTATACCTGTATTTTTTTCGTCTAGGAAATACGGGTGTTTTTGTATCTTTTGAAGGAAGGAGGCACCATAAAAAATATACAAAAACCGGAAAAATAATAAGAAACAGCAAAAAAATATTTTTGGGAGGATTTGAAATGCAATTATCGAAAAAAATTATGGAAAAGACTGAGCAATACGGTGCTCACAACTATCATCCGAAGGAAATTGTAATTGATAAGGCGGAAGGGGCTATAGTTACTACACCCGAAGATGAAAAGCTTTACGATATGTTGAGCGCTTATTCGGCACTGAATTTTGGACACAGGCATCCTGAGCTGGTTCAAGCAGCAAAAGATCAATTGGATAAGGTCACACTGACATCAAGAGCATTTTATAACAGTATTTTAGGCGACTGGATGGAAAAGCTCTGCAAGCTGACAGGCAAGGATATGGTTCTTCCAATGAATACAGGGGCTGAAGCAGTTGAAACAGCTTTAAAAACTGCCAGGAGATGGGGAAACTTTGTTAAAGGCGTAGAAGACGGAAAGCAGGAAATTATAGTATGTGAAAATAATTTTCATGGCAGAACAATTACAATTGTAAGCATGAGTACAGACCCTGTTGCAAAAAATGGATATGGACCCTACACTGACGGGTTCAGGATTATTCAATATGGAAATATAGAACAGCTCAAAGAGGCAATCAATGAAAATACAGTTGCATTTATGGTTGAGCCTATTCAGGGAGAAGCAGGCATAATTATTCCGCCGGAAGGGTTCCTTAAGGAAGCATATAACGTATGTAAGGAAAACAATGTATTATTTATAGCTGATGAGGTTCAGACAGGTTTTGCAAGGACAGGAAGAATGTTTGCGTGCGAATATGAGGACATTATGCCTGATATATATGTGCTGGGCAAGGCTTTAGGCGGCGGTATAATCGCTGTGTCTGCTGTTGCTGCAAACAAAGATATTCTTAGTGTTTTTGAGCCGGGGTCACACGGTTCTACGTTTGGCGGAAACCCGCTAGGAGCGGCAGTTTCTATAAAGGCTATGGAAATACTGGTAAGAGATCATTATTCAAGTCAAGCCGAAGAAAAAGGAAATTATTTCATGGCCAGGTTAAAAGAAATAAAAAATGATGAAATAGTAGAAATAAGAGGCAAAGGTCTGTTAATAGGTGTTGAATTTAAAGTAAACGCGGCACCCTATGTAAAAAAATTAATAGAGAATGGAGTTCTTGCTAAAGAAACTCATGAAAAAACAATAAGGTTTGCTCCTCCTGTAGTAATAACATATGAACAATTGGATGATGCCTCCGAGAGAATCAAAAAAGCATTCACAAAATAGGAAAAGATAAAGATAGCAGACAAAGGATAAAATTATAATAAGGAGGGCTTCTTCCTTACGTTATGGAATACAGCCTTGATCATGCGGTTGAAAGATATGCAAGAATAGGAAGAGTGATGGGTTCTGAAGCATCAGATGACAGACAGGCTGCAAAGGATGCAGTAGAAATAGTTAAGCAAATGGTTAAGGACATAAAATTGCCTACATTAAAAGATATAGGAATAAAAGCGGAAGATATAGACAGATTGGCGGAGATGTCAGAAGAAAACGGCTCTACACCAAGCAACTCAAGACCTATGACTAAGAAAGAATACGTGGAATTATTCAACATCGCTATCAATGACTAAAAGGAATTAGCATCTGACGGAGGCAACGAAATAAAGATACTGAAGTAAGACAGCATAATGTTAAAACAGCAGGCTAAATTATAAGAGGCTTAATAATAATAGACTGAAACCGCCGGTCAATTGCGGTTTCAGTCTGTTTTATATATTTTTTTGTTGATTTTAATTTACACGAATTATGTAAAATTGCATCAAAGTAAAATTAAACTATCTATAAATTGTTGATACTTTCCTATTTTCCGCTCTTAAAAAGTTGGCATAGTAATTGCATTGAAAAGTATATAATATATATTGGAGGATAACTAATATGACTTTAAAAACCGGAGAACAGTATGTAGAAAGTATAAGAGAAATGAACATGCAGATTTATATGTTTGGGGAAAAGGTTAAAAATCCTGTTGACAACCCAATACTAAGACCATCATTAAATTCTGTAAAAGCTACATATGACTTAGCACAGATGCCTGAATATGAAGATCTGATGACTACAACTTCTTCAATCACAGGGAAAAAAATAAATAGATTTACTCATATTCATCAAAGTACTGAAGATCTAATAAAAAAAGTAAAGATGCAAAGACTGCTAGGACAGAAAACCGCTTCTTGCTTTCAAAGATGCGTAGGTATGGATGCATTCAATTCAGTCTATAGTACAACATTTGAAATTGATGCCGTACATTGTACTAATTATTTTGAAAATTTCGTAAATTTCATGAAATATGTTCAAGAAAACGACTTAACAGTAGATGGTGCAATGACAGACCCTAAAGGTGACAGGTCTTTATCACCAAGCAGACAAGCAGACCCCGATTTATATTTAAGAATAGTTGAAAGAAGAGAAGACGGTGTGGTAGTAAGAGGTGCCAAAGCACATCAAACAGGAATCTGTAACTCGCACGAAGTGTTAGTAATGCCAACTATTGCATTAAATCCTGAAGATAAGGATTATGCTGTTTCATTTTCTGTTCCTGTTGATTCGGAAGGAATTATAATGATTATTGGCCGTCAGTCCTGTGATACGAGAAAATTGGAAAACTCATCTATAGATGTTGGGAACAGTCAATACGGCGGAGTTGAGGCATTAACTATATTTGATAATGTATTTGTACCAAATGACAGGATTTTTTTAAACGGTGAAACTGATTTTGCAGGTATGATGGTTGAGAGATTTGCCGGATATCACAGGCAGAGCTATGGTGGATGCAAGGTAGGAGTCGGCGATGTTCTTATAGGCGCAGCAGCATTGGCGGCTGATTATAACGGAGCGCAAAAGGCTTCTCATATTAAAGACAAGCTTATAGAGATGACACACCTAAATGAAACATTATTCAGCTGCGGTATTGCATGTTCAGCAGAAGGACATAAAACAGATTCCGGTAATTATATAATTGATTTGTTATTAGCTAATGTTTGTAAACAAAATGTTACGAGGTTTCCATATGAAATAGTCAGAATAGCTGAGGATATAGCCGGCGGATTAATGGTAACCGCTCCATCAGAGAAAGATTTAAGAGCCCCTGTTCTGGGAGAATATATTAATAAGTATTTACAGGGTGCAAATGGCGTTTCAGTTGAAAACAGGCTAAAAATATTAAGATTAATAGAAAACTTGTCACTGGGAACTGCAGCAGTCGGATACAGAACTGAATCAATGCATGGTGCAGGTTCACCACAGGCACAAAGAATAATGATATCAAGGCAAGGAAATATAAACAATAAAAAAGAGCTTGCAAAAGCAATTGCTAAAATAATATAATAAATTCAATCCTGGAGCTTATAACGGGTTCCGGGAATCTTTTTATAGAAAAGGAGATATAAATGATTAATGATATTGAAAGGGTATTGGATCAATATGTAAGACCTCAGCTTTCAGAGCATTATGGAGATGTTACAGTTATTTCATTTAAAGAGGGAATATTAGAGGTTGCTCTTACAGGTCAGTGCAGTAACTGTCCGTCAGGAAAATTTACCGTGGAATATATAATTGAAAAAGAAGTGAAAGAGCATGTGCAAGGAGTAAATAAAGTTGTTCTTGCAGAAAGCATAAGTGAAGATTTAATAACATTAGCTAAAAAAATATTAAATAAGGAAATATAATTATACATGAAAATAGGAATTAAATATTGCGGTGGATGCAACCCGTCATATAACAGAACAGAAGTTGTTAAAAAAATAATTAACAGGCATCTTGAAATTTGTTTTGAACCGGTTAAGGAAGGTGAACAATATGATGCTGTTTTAATAGTGAACGGTTGTTTAAGTGCATGTTCAAATCATAAATTACTAAATTGTAATAATAAGATAATTTTGAACAGCATTAAGGATTTTGAAAAATTAGACGATAATTTATTTAAACAAAATTTAAATAAGAGTAATAATGACTAATTTAATATTCGTAAAAAAATGTTAAATGTGGTAAAAAAATACTTTGTGTCTTAAAATTAACTAAGCTATAATAATATTATTATAGTTGATAGGAGGAATACGTTTGAATATTGAGGAATTATTAACAAAGGAAACAGTTGTAAAGGATTTTGTACATAAAAATCCAAATGGTATAATAGCTACAGATAATAAAAATCACATAATTTATATTAATCAAAAAGCTGAAAACTTATTCGATATTAAAAAGAAAGATATATTTGATAAGGATTTATTTAACATAATTCCCTCTTTTCAATCTGTAATATTAAATAGCGGAAAATTATTTTCGATAAGAGAAAACGATATTCATTACTATGTCGTACCTTTACAATTAACAGAATATGATTCAATAATAAATTTTTATATAATAATTGAATTAGAAAGAATAAGTCATTTAGAATACGAAGTAAAGCATCAAAAAGAAGTGATTGATGAACTGAATGAAATATTGGAAGGTTCATATGACGGAATACTTGTTACTGATAACGACGGCAAGATTCTTCTGGTTAACAGTTCTTATGAAAGGGTTGCTGCAATAAAAAGAGAGGATATGTGGGGCAAGACAATGAGGGATTTAATTAATCCTGTTTGGATGCCCAATTCTGTCTGTTATGTAGTAGTTGAACAAAAACAAGCAGTTTCTAAAAGACAAGTAACTAAAGACGGGAGAAACATAATTGTAACCGGGATGCCCATATTTGATAAAAAGGGTGAAGTGAAAAAAGTAGTAATAAATGCCAGAGATATTAGTGAAATATATGAATTGAGAGAAGAACTGCTTAGAGAGAAAAAATTAAATCGTACATATCTGGAAAATTATAAAGAGTTTATAGAAAAGAATCAATATGACAGTAACTGTATACTTGCTGTGAGCAATACAATGCAAGAAATATTGGCATTATCTAAAAGAGTAGCTAATTTTCAGACAACAGTTCTGATATTGGGAGAATCCGGAGTAGGAAAAGAATGTGTATCAAACTATATACACAATAACAGTATTAGAAAGGACAAGCCGTTTATAACGATTAATTGTGGAGCAATTCCCGAAAATTTGTTAGAATCTGAATTGTTTGGATATGAAAAGGGTGCATTTACCGGTGCAAATCAATATGGCAAAGCAGGCTTGCTGGAAATTGCAAATGGCGGTACTGTATTTTTGGATGAAATCGGAGAAACCTCTTTGGATTTACAAGTTAAGCTATTGCGTTTTTTAGAAACAAAAGAAGTAAGAAGAGTTGGTGCAGTTGACGGAAAAATAGTAGATGTAAGAATAATTGCGGCTACGAACAGAGATTTGGATAAAATGGTTGAAGAAGGTACATTCAGGGATGATTTGTTTTATAGATTAAATGTTGTAAGAATTAAAGTGCCGCCGCTGCGTAAAAGAATTGCAGACATTGCTCCTCTCAGCATGATGTTTTTATTTCAGTATAATAAAAAATATAATCAGAATAAAGAATTGACAATGGATGTAATTAAGGAACTTGAAAAATATAATTGGCCGGGAAATATAAGACAATTAAAAAATGTAATAGAAAATATGGTTGTGGTCAGTAATAATGAATATTTGCAAACAGAAGATTTGCCGTGGAACAAAGAAAAAAATACAGGAAGAAAAATAGTAAGTATGCTGGAAGATACGGAAAATCTGACATTAATGGAAGCAACAGAGCTATTGGAAAAAACCATGCTGGAAAAGGCTAAAATCAGATACAAGACAACAAGAGCAATTGCAGAAAGCTTAGGCGTTGACCAATCAACTATTGTAAGAAAATTGAAAAAGTATAACTTATAGTAAACCGAAGTAATATAACTTCGGTTTTTTTAAAATTTGAATACGACAATGAGCTTTGCTTGATGCATCTTGGCATAATCAAGTAACGTTACATCATAATCCTATAAGAATATACTAAACATAATAATTAAATTTATCATAAATTGTTATTTTTTCAACATTTAAAAAATTATTATTATTTTTTAAATTATGGCACAACGATTGCATTATATAACTGTGTAGATTAATCAAATTAAAAAGGAGGCAAGATGTATAAAAGTTTAGTAACACCCGGCAAGTATTATCAAGGTAAGGATATTGTAGAGCATTTATATACATATATAAAATTTATTGGCAGACATTTTGCAATATTAATTGATCAAGTAGTATTTGAATTGGTTCGTGATAAGATTGAAAAAGGCTTTCTGGATACAGACGGGAAATATGAATTTATTCTTTTTAACAATGAATCTACTGAATCTGAAGCCAATAGAATTGCTGAAATAGTACAGAGTAAAAATATAAATGGAGTAATAGGAGTTGGCGGAGGTAAGGTTATTGATACATCAAAGTTGGTTTCGGACATATGCGGCCTGCCCCTGGTAGTTATACCAACATCAGCTGCATCTGATGCACCGTGCAGTGCTGCTTCAATAATTTATGATGAGGATGGAACATTTTTGGTTTCTTCCCGTATGAAGAGAAATCCTGATGTGGTGATAGTAGATACAATGATAATTGCTAATGCACCTGTAAGGCTTCTTATTGCGGGAATGGGGGATGCGTTTGCAACATACTATGAGGCAAGAGCTTGTCATCAATCCGGAACAACTAATTATACCGGAGGAAAACATACAGAGGCAGCTTATGCATTGACAAAGCTATGTAATGATATCCTGTTAAAGCATGGCGTTGAAGCAAAAGCGTCTGTTGAAAAGAAAGAATGGTCAGAGGATCTTGAAAAGATTGTAGAAGCAAACATATATTTAAGCGGTGTCGGATTTGAAAATAACGGATGTGCGATTGCACATGCCATATACAATGGAATGACAGCTGTTATAAAACCATTTCCGGTTATGCATGGCGAAGGAGTAGCTTTTGGAACAATTGTACAATTAGTTACAGAATATCTGGAAAATGAAAGATGGAATGATTCAGAATGGATGGAGGTGGTTAGCTTTTATAAGTCAGTAGGTTTGCCACTTACCTTAAATGATTTAGGAGTTGTGAATCCAAGCAGCGAAGTATTGATGAATATTGCAGCAGCAACTTGCAATTCAGGACCTAATGCGCATAAAATGCCATTTACAGTGACCCCAGAAGTGATTTATAAGTCACTTTTTAGGATAAAAAATTTATTCAATAATTAATTTAGGAGGAAAAAATGAACAATTTAAAAAGAGGAATTTCTTTATTACTTGTATTAACTATGGTATTGTCAATGTCAGTTTTTTTAACAGCATGCGGAGGAAACGATGCTCCAAGCAGCAATCAAGAAGCAGATTCAGATTCCAATGCTTCTGAGTATGCAAAAATGACTATAAAAGTTGGTGGTACAGTTCCGGATGAACATCCTATAACTAAGGCTCAATATTTGTTTGAAGAAATTATTGAAAGAGAATCAGGCGGGGCAATGCAGGTAGAAGTATATCCAAATGCACAGCTTGGAACAGGGCGTGAAATGGTTGAAGCTGTTCAATTAGGAAACATTCAGATGGGAGAAACTACCATAGCTCCATTTTCAAGCTGGACAGATGAGTTTTCATTGCTGGCATTACCATTCTTATTTGACAACAGAGAACACGCTTTTAAAGTAGCTGACAGTGAATTAGGAAAACAAATGGCAGACAATGTAGCAGAAATTACAGGAGTCAGAGTAATTGGTTTTTGGGAAAACGGAATTCGTCAGCTAACAAATGCAACACGTCCGGTCAGAACACCGGCTGATTTAAACGGGTTAAAAATCAGAGTTATGGAGAATCCATTATATCTGAATTTATTTACGGCAATGGGAGCAAATCCTATGCCGATGGCTTTCGGAGAGCTTTATACAGCTTTACAGCAAAAAACTATAGACGGTCAGGATAATCCTTATGCAATAGTTTCTACAAACAAGTTCTTTGAAATTCAGCCATATATGACAGAGTTAGGGCACGTATTTGACTTCACAGGCTTCTTAATTAATGAAAAATGGTATCAAAGCCTTGGTGAAAAAGAAAAAGCCTTAATTGATAAAGCATCTGCAGAAGCTACAGCTTTCCAAAGAGAAGAAGCTAAAAAATATGAAGCTGAAGCAAAGAAAAACGTAGAAGCCGGAGGAACCAAGATTGAAGTTTTAACACCAGAGGAAAGAGAAGCTTTCAGAGATGCAAGTGCTTCTGTATACGATTGGTTTAGAAATGAAGGAAAACCTGTTACAGATATGGATGAATTCTTAAAACAAGTAGATTCAATGAGATAATATAATATTGCCAACTCCGAGATTTCTTGGAGTTGGATTTTTAGTAAAATTTGGATAAAATTTTTTATTCTTGAAAGAATGAGGTGTCTTAATGAAGTTTTTAAATTGGCTAAATAAAAATTTAGAAAAATCGGTATGTGCAGTATTACTGTCAACTATGACTATCATTATAACATTACAACTTATACTGAGATGGACCGGATCACGATTAGACTGGACAGAGGAAATTGCCAGATATTTATTTGTATGGCTGATATATATTGCCTGTTCCTATGGTGTTAAAGAAAGAGCACATATAAAGGTTGATGCAGTTGTATTATTATTTAAGGGAAAGGGCAAGTTCATAGTACAAGTAATTTCAAATATTTTATTTTTTGTATTTGCCTTAATAATTTCTTATAATGGAATTTTATTATTAAAACAATTAGGAGAAATGGGACAAACTTCTCCTGCAATACAAATTCCTATGGTTATTCCTTATGCTTCTTATACGGTTGGGTTTTTAATGGTAATGTTTCGTTTAGTACAAGATACGATTTTACTGTTTAAAGAACAAAAACAAAGTGAAAAGGAGGTAAATAACTAATGGACGCATTATTAATTTTTGGTAGTTTTGCAGCATTTATTATATTGAATTTGCCGATAGGAATTGCTATTGGTTTAAGTATGTTAGTATTTATTGGTGCAACAGGCGCGCTGCCTATGTCATTTATTGCAACAAATATGTTTACATCAGCTGACAATTTCCCGCTGATGGCCATACCGTTTTTCATGTTATCAGGTGCTCTTATGGAAGGCGGAGGACTGTCACAAAGGCTGGTAGATGTTGCCGAGAGCTTTGTTGGTCATTTTACCGGTGGTTTTGCAATGGTAACAATAATTACCTGCGCATTTTTTGGAGCAATATCCGGTTCTGCACCTGCTACCGTAGCTGCAATAGGTTCGATTATGTTTCCGGCTATGCTGCAAAGAGGTTATTCTAAGAAATTTTCAGCTGCTGTAATAGCAGCAAGCGGATGTTTAGGAGTTATAATTCCTCCTAGTATTCCTATGGTTATTTATGGTGTAGCGACAGGTGCTTCAGTAGGCAGTATGTTTATCGGAGGTTTTGGTCCCGGTATTGTATTCGCCGGAGGATTAATGACTTTAAGCTATGTTATTTGTAAAAAAGAAGGATTCAAGGGAAACGGCCTTAAATTTTCATTCAAGCGTGTATTTGAAGCATTAAAGGAGGGAATTTGGGCGCTTTTTGTTCCGGTTATAATATTAGGCGGAATCTATGGAGGCTTTTTTACACCTACAGAAGCTGCAGTTGTTTCAGTAGTATATGGTTTTATTGCCGGTAAGTTTATTTATAAAGAACTTACTTTAGAAAAAATTTGGAATTCACTGACCAGCTCTGCACTGACAGTTGGTACGGTATTGATTATAGTCGGAACCGGAACAATTTTTGCGAGAGTATTAACAATAGCGAGAATTCCGGATCAAATAGTAAATGGTATACTTAGTATAAGCGAAAGCCCGGTTGTTATAATTTTACTTTTGAACCTATTGTTATTGTTTGTCGGCTGTATTATGGAGACGTTGGCTGCTATTATGATTTTAGGACCGATACTTGTCCCGGTAGCCGCATATGCAGGAATGGATATAATTCATTTTGGCATATTAATGGTTGTAAACCTTGCGGTTGGATTCATTACTCCGCCGGTTGGCGTAAATCTTTTTGTTGCCTGCGGTATAACGAAAGTTACGTTTGAAGATTTGTGCAAGGCCATAATGCCGTTTATAATAGTACTGATAATTGTATTGTTAATAATATCCTTTGTACCGCAAATTACAATGTGGCTGCCTAACCAGATGATGAAATAGGAGATTGTTATGATTGATTTGTTCAATATTAAAGGGAAAAAAGCCATTGTCACAGGAGGCAGCAGAGGTTTGGGCAAAGGTATGGCCCAAGGACTTCATGATGCCGGCGCAGAACTGGTTATTATGGGAACCAATGAAAAAGTTATGACAGTGGCTGAGGAAATGAGCACGGATGAAGCACCTGTTAAGGGTGTTATTGCTGATTTCAGAAACACAGAAAAAGTCATTAAAGCATTCGATGAAGCAATGGATATATTAGGGGACTTAGATATACTAATTAACAATGCCGGCATGCAAATACGTCATCCCTCGGTAGAGTTTCCTTTAGAAGAGTGGGAAACGGTATTGAAGGTAAATCTTACTTCCGCCTTTGTTTTAAGCCAGAAAGCCGGAGAAGTTATGATAAAAAAAGGATATGGCAAGATTATAAATACAGCATCGCTATTAAGCTTTTCAGGCGGCTATACCGTACCTGCATATGCTGCAAGCAAAGGTGGAATTGCACAGGTTACTAAAGCTTTATCAAATGAATGGGCAGCTAAAGGAATCAATGTTAATGCCATTGCTCCAGGCTATATGGATACTGATAATATAGCTGAGATTAAGGCTGATGAAACAAGGAATGCCCAAATACTTGATCGTATACCGGCCGGCAGATACGGTACTCCTGAAGACATGATTGGTGCAGTTATTTTCTTATCATCTAATGCATCCGATTATGTCCATGGTTCTGTTTTGCTAATCGATGGAGGATGGATGGGAAGATAAAATATTTAGTATGGATAGAGAAAGAAAATACTCTTTCTCTATTTTTTTGACTGTAAAAATAATAATATTCCCGAAACTAACAGCAATCCGGATTTGCGTTGTGGTTGTCATTTATTATTTAGATGCATAATTACATCTAAGGACGAAATGCATAAATGAAATAGTCAAAAATCGTTGAAATGTTTGTCTTAAGTTAAATATATTTAAATTAAAACAGTTCAAAATTCAAATAATTATAAAGGCTGAACATATTTTAATTAAATTTTTCAAAAAAAGTTTTTATGGCATGGTTATTGCTTTATATATCAGTAAGTTAAAACTATAATGACTAAAGAAACATAATGAAATGTACTATAACAGGAGGTAAGAAATGAATTTCAGCTTGACGAAAGAACAAGAAATGGTCAGAAAAATGGTAAAAGAATTTGCCGTTAATGAAGTTGAACCGATAGCAGCAGAAATTGATGAAGAAGCGAGATTTCCACTGGAAACAATAGAAAAAGCAGGGAAATTGGGACTGATGGGAATGCCGTTCCCAAGAGAATACGGAGGAGCAGGTTCTGATTATATATCATATGTCATGGCTATTGAAGAGCTGTCAAAAGTGTGCGGCTCTACAGGAGTTATTGTACAGACACACTGTGCATTGTGTGCGTGGCCGATAATGACATACGGGACAGAGGAACAAAGACAAAAATATCTACCCGATTTACTTTCGGGCAGGAAGATAGGAGCCTTTGGATTAACCGAACCCGGAGCAGGAAGCGATGCGGCAGGAATTCAAACAAGAGCAGTAGATATGGGTGACTATTGGCTGCTGAACGGAAGCAAAATATTTATAAGCAGCGGTGGTATAGCCGATGTATATGTAGTTATGGCAATGACAGATAAGAGCAAGGGCACAAGAGGCATAAGCTCGTTCATAGTTGAAAAAGGAATGGAAGGTTTTACGGCACCCAAGAAAGAACACAAGATGGGAATCAGAGGCTCAGTAGCGGCAGAGCTGTTATTCGAAAATGTAAAATTACCTAAGGAAAACTTGTTAGGGGAAATAGGCAAAGGATTTAAAGTGGCAATGAGTTCCTTAGATGTAGGAAGACTTGGAATAGCAGCTCAGGCTTTGGGCATAGCTCAAGGAGCATTTGACGAAACAGTAAAATATATGAAATCAAGAAAACAGTTTGGCAGATCACTGGACAAGTTCCAGGCATTATCATTTGAGATGGCTGATATGAAAACAAGAATTGATGCAGCCAGATTATTGTTGTACAGTGCAGCAGACAGAAGACAAAAAGGATTGCCAAGCACAACGGAAGCAGCTCAGGCAAAGCTTTATTGCTCAGAGACGGCTATGTATGTAACAACAAAGGCAGTTCAGTTCCACGGCGGATATGGATATATAAAGGATTACTCTGTGGAAAGAATGTTCAGAGATGCAAAGATAACAGAAATATATGAAGGTACATCAGAAGTTATGAAGATGGTCATTTCTGGTGACATATTTAAATAAGGAGGAAATAGAAATGGCATTAAAAATAATTGTATGCGTAAAACAAGTACCTAACACTAATGAAATCAAAATAGACCCTGTGAAGAAAACTCTCATAAGAGAAGGCGTGGCAAGCATATTAAATAATGATGATGCGAACGCACTTGAAGAAGCATTAAAAATTAAGGATAAATATCCTGATACACATATTACACTTGTTACCATGGGACCCCCTCAAGCCAAGGATATGTTAATGGAATGCATGGCAATGGGTGCAGACGAAGCAGTACTTTTATCTGACAGAGCATTGGGCGGGTCAGACACATGGGCAACATCAAATGCAATATCAGCAGGAATAAGAAAAATAGGAGAGGTTGATATAATATTTGCCGGAAGACAAGCCATAGACGGAGATACCGCACAGGTAGGACCGCAGATTGCCGAAAAATTAGGATTACCTCAGGTCACATATGTGACAGATTTTAAAATAGAAGATGATATGAAATCAATTACCGTTAAAAGGGCACTGGAAGACGGATATGAGGTCATTAAAATACATACTCCATGTGTGTTGACGGCAATAAAGGAACTGAACAAACC
>JAEXUD010000025.1 GCA_023453025.1 Bacillota bacterium | reverse complement strand
TGTGATTGTGCAATATCAAATTCATCTGCCAGCTTTTGCTGACTCAATTTTCTTTCCTCACGCAATAAGCGAAGATTATACATTTTATGTACCTCCCTGTTAATATATTTTAACAAGTTTATCTTATAATATACAAAAAGCTGGACTTATTATTTATAATAAGGTAAACTTATTTTTAGTAAAAAGATAATCTGATTAAGATATTGAAATTTTAAACAGGTAATTTTCTATAGAAATGGAGGAATTCAATGCACAAAAAATCAGACAAACGGCAAAAATATTATTTTTCGGACAGGCTTAAAAAGCAGCTTGCTCAGATATCACAGCATCCTTTGACCGTTATTGCGGCACCGTCTGGTTTTGGAAAAACAACTGCAGTAAGAGAATATTTAAAAGAAAACCTGCCTGATGGTGCGTATGAATATTGGTATACTTGTTTAGGCGAGTCGCCTTCTATGTTTTGGAAGGGTGCTTGCGAGCTGTTTTCCAACTTAGATGACAAAACTGCGGATGATCTGAAAAACCTGAAGATACCTACCATGGATACATTGTTTCACTTAATATCCTGTCTCAGGAACATACGCTGTCATAATGAGGCCTATATTGTAATCGATAATTACCAGCTTGCGGACTTGGAAATTTCTCGTGAGTTAGTTGTTGCTTTTTCTATGCATGAGAATCCTGTCTTGCATATTATATTTATTACTCAGCATCTAGAGGACAGACAACAAATTTCAATTTGTAACGACAATATACATGCTATTGACTCATATGCCTTCTTGTTTGATAGGAAAGGTATAAAAAAATTATTTCGCATGAAGAGCATCAGACTTACAGAGTATGAAGCGGAAACGGTATTTATGAGAACAAAAGGATGGGTTGCGGCTATCCATTTACAAATGATCAGTTTTATGAAAACAGGTTCGCTTATACTTGACGCAGATATTGAGCATCTGGTGGAACATGCTATTTGGGATCGTCTTGATTCGGAGGAAAAAGAGCTTTTACTGTCGGTTTCGGTACTGGATAGCTTTACGATACGTCAGGCTATAGTCATGATGAACAAAAAAATTTTACCAAATAAAATCCGCAAGTTATTAAAAAATAATGATTTCATAAAATACATGCCGGATAAGCTTCTATACAGTCTTCACGGTATTTTACGGGATTATCTCAGAAGTCGTTTTTATAATCAGACATCTAATGATTATCAAAATCGTATATATCTGAAAGCAGGAGAGGCTTGTGCTGCTGATTCACAATATTGTATTTCGTCAGAATTTTATTATAAAGTCCGAGATTTTGATGCAATTCTATCTTTGCCTTTTACACTGGAGTATTTAGAAGAGCAAAAAGAAAAGCTTTATTCGGAATTTTGTGCGATGTTAATTAGGGAGTGCCCAAATGAAATATTATGCAGACATCCTTTTACCATGACAGTATTTGGACATATGACCCTAATGGAAGGATACTATGATGAGTATAGAAAGCTTTGCAAGCTTTTATTTTACGTAATTCAAAACGAGGTAGGTTACAGTCAGGAACAACTGATGAGATTAAAGCACGAATATGCCCTTTTAGAGATATTGGGGAAATTTAATGATATTACTGAAATGGAAGAAGGTCGAAATAAATATCGAGAGCTTTTGGGTACACCCGTTGATATGAACAAGGTGAGTATACCCGGGTTATTTGGCAGTGTTTCCGTACTGAATATGCTTTGGAGCGAAGCAGGTAAGCTAAAGGACATATCGTTGCAAATTGATGAAGAAAGATTCTTATATCGAAGTTCTATCCGAAGTCATAGTACTGGTGTTCCTTATACGATGCAGGCGGAAATAATGCTCATGAAAGGTGAGGATAATGAGGCTGAAATTTTATGCTATAAAGCTCTCCAGGATGCCCGCAGCTATAAACGAACAGATATTTGTCTTTGCATAGAGCTGATTCTTGCCCAAATTGCAATCTTGCGAGGGGATGTGGAGGCTTATTTCAGCACAATAAAAAGAATTAAAAGCTATTCTGCTAAAAACTCCAAGCTTTATATACTACGAATGGTAGAGCATTGCATATCAATCATAAGCTTTGTGTTGGATGTTGAGGAGTATGTTTCTCCTTGGTTTTATGATATGGAGAGTATAAAAAAAACAGTATATGCTCCTGTTGTTCCTCAAGCGCAATTACTTCATATGTGGCTCCTCATCAGGGAAAAAAGATATAACGAATTTTACGCTATATGTGAGCATGCCTTGAATATGTCCGATAATATCACGGGAAATATTAAATATGTGATGCCTAAGGTATACCAGCTTATTTTCTTTGCCATAGCAAAACGAAATAATGGGAGATATCTTGAGGCACAGGAGTATCTGAAAGAGGCACTTAACATAGCACTGCCGGATCAAATTTATCTTCCTTTTGCTCAACATGAATGCATGTCGGATTTTCTTCCTGAGTTGAGCACTAGTTTTTATGACGGTGTTAAAATACAAGGTGAAAAAAATAGCTACATCAAGTTAACGGAACTCTGCAAGCGTCAGAAAAGAGGTGTGAGTATTATAAGAAAGGCAATCGCTCATGATAAATCTCCTCTGACACCGAGAGAACGGGAAATTGCCTTACTGGCAAAAGAACGCTTAAGCTCCAAGGAAATTGCTGATAAGCTTTATATTTCTGAAATGACTGTCAGGTCCACACTCAGAAATGTATATAGCAAGCTTGATGTTCATTCAAGATCCGAGTTGAAATTAAAAGAATTTTGACGAAAAATGTCGATTTACCACATATTGAGGTATGAATTTAAAAATATCTGCTGTATTGTTATATTATGGCAGATATTTTGCATATGGATTTATATTTATATCTAATAAATAATACACACATTATTTATATAGTATTCGGCAATTCGTTATAAAAGGCATGGAGCACACGAGATTTTATTTTATTACCTGCATACTATGCCTTAAAAATAGTAAATATGAAAAATTAAAGGAGGGTGCTCAATGGCAGAAACAAATATGTTAAACCTGACAGAAAACGAGGATACCTTGAGAGGAAAATATCTTATCTTTACTATGGAAAACGAGCTCTATGGTATTGAGATACGGTATATTACCGAAATAATAGGGGTTCAGCCCATTACAGGGATGCCTGAAATGCCGGAATATGTAAAAGGCGTTACAAATCTTCGCGGTAAAATTATACCTGTTATGGACGCACGTATGCGCTTTAAAAGGGCTGTCAGAGAATATGACGGCAAAACCTGCATTATAGTACTTGATACAAATGATATTGCTCTTGGTTTGGTTGTCGACGGTGTTTCAGAAGTAATAATTATTAAGGATGAAGAGATTGTACTTCCCCCGAATATTAATCATGGAGGTCATGGATATATAAAAGGTATTGGCAAGTCCGAGGGTAGTGTCAAGCTTATTCTTGATTGTAAAAGGCTTTTGAATGACGATGAATTGATTCGCCTGGGGATATAGAAATGTCGAAATATTAAATTTTAAGGTGGAGGAAATCTTATGAATATTGGCAAAACAAAAGAGAAAAAAGGCAGCTTTATAAAAAACATGACTGTCAGCAAAAAATTAAGCTTTGGGTTTGGTATTATACTTGTTTTATTGGTATTGTCAGCAGTGCTGTCACTGTACAACATTAATAATATTAGTCAGCAAATTGGTTTGTACGGGAAATACACCGTTCCTAATTCAGAGAATATACGAAGCATGCAGGTAAGCATGCAGCAAACTTTACACGATTTGCTTGAAGCAATAATAACGGATGACGCTCAGTCGTCCAAAATATCATTGGAAAAAGCAGGTAATTATGGCAGCATAATTGTAAGCGAACTGGAAGCATATAAAAACAACCAACGTAATAATGACAGAGATTTGGATATTGATAAATTAAAAACAATTATAAATGAAGCCGCAGCTGAAAGAGCTGAAATCAGCGAATTGGTGCTTAATCGTTCCGATGCAAATCTCAAAAGGGCACTTAATTTATATGAAAATGAATACAAACCAAGAATTGATAAGGCAATGGAAATTTTACTTGGATTTTCAACAAATGCCAAAGAAAATGCCGCACAACAAAGTGAAGATGCTGATGCCTCTTCGGCTTTTGCATGGGTTATGTTGATTGTATGTATAACTGTATCGGTTTTTATTACAATTATTGTAGTGCTAGCTATCAGAAAGTCAATCTTAACTCCGGTTAATGAAATTGTGAGCACCTACCGCGAAATATCCAAGGGAAACATGAGAGCAGAAATTAAATATGAAAGTCGTGATGAACTTGGACAGATGGCAAAACTTATTCAGGATACCAATGAGTTACAAAGCACTATACTTGGAGATGTTATTGAGAAGTTTACAAAAATTTCGAATGGGGATCTCAGAATTCAAGTTGATTTGGTTTATCCTGGTGATTTTGCAGTCCTTAAGAAAACAATCGAAAATACCGTTTCTACTTTGAACAATACAATGCAAATTATTAACAGTGCAGCAGAACAGGTCAGCGTTGGAGCTGCTCAGGTTTCCGGCGGAGCGCAGGAGCTTGCAGCAGGTTCTACTGAACAGGCATCCTCTGTTCAGGAGCTGAATGCTTCTGTTACACAAATTGCAGAACAGGCAGCAAAAAACTCTTCTAACGTCAAATTTGCTTCACGTTACATCGATGAGGCAGGTGCAGGAGTAAATGCAGGAAATGAGCATATGAAGCAGCTCACAGGAGCTATGGAGAAAATCGGCTCTGCATCAAATCAGATTGCCAATATTACAAAGGTAATTGAGGATATTGCGTTCCAGACAAATATACTTGCGTTAAATGCCGCAATTGAAGCGGCACGTGCAGGAACTGCCGGCAAGGGCTTTGCAGTTGTGGCGGATGAAGTGCGAAATTTGGCTGCGAAATCTGCAGAGGCCGCCAAACAGACTTCGGATTTAATCCACAATTCCGTTGATACTGTATCTAAAGGAACACAGATAGCCTTACAAACAGCGCAGGTTTTGCAGGATGTAGGTAAAAGTGCTCTCAAAGTTACTGAAAGTTTTGCTAAAATTGAACAGGCATCTTATGAACAAACCAAAGCAATTGAACAAATTAAACAAGGAATTGATCAAGTTTCTGATGTTGTGCAGACAAATGCTGCTACAGCGGAAGAAAATTCAGCTACAAGCGAAGAAATGTCGGCACAAGCTGTTGCGCTGCGAGAGGAAGTCAGTAAATTTAAACTATACGAGGAAACAGCTCAAGCAGACATCTAGGTAAATTATGTAATTATATGTTGATGGGGGTGTTAATATGGCAGACATAATAAATATAATTGTGCCGGCAGCGGCAGTAATCGTCGTTGTATTAATGATGTTTTTTTTCAACAGAAAGAAAATTGAAGAAGAACAGCAGCGCAATCGTGCATATGAACGTCGTTTTAAAGCGATGTTTAATCAGCACAGTGCCTTAATGCTGGTTGTAGATGCTGCAACAAGGGAGATAATGGATGTTAACCCGGCCATATTAAACTATTTCGGACATACAAGAGAGGAAATGTTGGGTCATAAAGCACAGGAATTCAATCTTCTTCCTGCCGAAATAGCGGCCGAAAAATATCGAGCTGAATTAACCGAGGTCATCCTGTTTTCTGCCGCTCCATATCGTCTCAAAAGCGGTAAAATACGACTTTTGGATGCTTATGCTTCCGTCATCATGGAAGGGGAGCGCAAGCTACTTTATGTTATACTTTTTGACGTAACCGATAAGGAGAGATACCGGAAAGAGCTGCTGCAGGAAAAAGAACTTCTCAGGACGACATTGAATTCCATCGGAGATGGTGTAGTCACAACGGATAATAAGGGCATAATCACCAGTATGAACAGCGTAGCGGAAAACTTGACGGGCTGGGATAACGGGTCGGCGATTGGCAGACCGTTTGCTAATGTGTTTATTCTGCAAAATGAGGATACGGGCCATATAGTGGAAAATCCTATACAAAGGGTTCTGGAGTCAGGGTTAATCGTGGGTCTTGCAAATCATACCGAGTTGGTAACACGACATAGGAATATATCAATTGCGGACAGTGCCGCGCCAATTAAAGCCGAAGACGGACGTACATTTGGTGTTGTAATGGTATTTCGCGATGTCAGTGACGAAAAAGAACATCACAGGCAAATAAAATTCTTAAGCTATCACGATGCTTTAACCGGGTTGTATAACAGACATTACGTTGAGGAAAAAATAATTCATATGAATAGAATGGAGTATTTACCGATTTCTGTTATTATGGCAGATGTCAATGGACTTAAAATAACGAATGACGTATTCGGACATAAAACCGGAGATGCATTGCTAAAAAATGTAGCCAAACTGATGCATAATTGTTGCGAAGAGAAGGATGTGATTGCCCGATATGGTGGAGACGAATTCGTTATTATCATGCCACGGACGCCACTTGAATCGGCAGAAGAAGTTATACAAAGAATTAAGGATGCCCATATTGCAATAGAAGGAAGTAGTTTGTCTCTTAGTTTGTCCCTTGGATGTGCATGTAAGTGTACGGAAGAAAAAAGTATCCAGCATGCAATTCAACAAGCCGAAAAATATATGTATCAGCAAAAGCTGCTGGATGGAAAGAGCTATAGGAATGCTATTATCAGCACATTGCTTGCTACTCTTTATGAAAAAAGTAACGAAACAGAGGAACATTCAAAACGGATTGAAGCATACTGTCATTCCATAGGAAGAGAGCTTCAGCTTTCTTCCAAGGAGATGGATGAGCTTTCCTTACTTGCTCTTCTGCATGATATAGGAAAGGTTAGTATCAACCCGAATATTTTGCAAAAGTCGGGTTCGCTTACTCCTGCGGAATGGGATGAGATGAAGCATCATCCCGAAATTGGTTATCGTATTGCTCAGGCAACGCCGGAACTTGCGGTTGTGGCGGATTTGATATTGTCACACCATGAGCGATGGGACGGAAAGGGATATCCGCGAGGGTTGAAAGGAATGGAAATTCCCCTCCCTTGCCGTATTCTTTCGGTTGCTGATGCATATGATGCCATGACAAATGACAGGGTATACAGAAATGCTATGAGCAGTAGAGATGCTATTTGTGAGCTTAAAAAGAATGAAGGAACGCAATTTGATCCAAGTATCGCAAAACTTTTTATAGATTTTTTAATTGCAAAATAATAATAGGATTAGACAAATTGCTAAAAGTGATTAACAGAGTTGATGAAGCGATGCAGATGAAATAGAATATCAAGCAATGTGTAAATAAAGAAGACAGTAGTGATTGTTTGTTCTGCATAAGTTTTGAAAATATTTATGAAAATTTCTTATTGACAATACTTGTTTTGCCGTATATAATTCTTACATAAAACAGCAAAGGCGCTGTAGGTTTTTTACCTACGGCGCTTTTTTGCAATTTTGGAGGTCGTTATGAGTTATATATCAGAAATATTCGGAAGCATGGTTTTCAATGATGAAGTTATGAAAGAAAGACTGCCGAAGGAAACATATAAAGCATTGAGAAAGACAATGCAAAACGGTGATAGTTTAGATTTGAATGTTGCAAATGTAGTGGCAAATGCGATGAAGGATTGGGCTGTTGAAAAGGGCGCAACTCATTTCACACATTGGTTTCAGCCAATGACAGGCATTACGGCAGAAAAGCATGACAGCTTTATTTCAGCAACTGTTGACGGCAAGGTTATAATGGAGTTTTCAGGCAAGGAATTAATTAAAGGTGAACCGGATGCTTCAAGCTTTCCTTCAGGCGGACTGCGTTCAACTTTTGAAGCCAGAGGCTATACTGCATGGGATCCGACTTCTAATGCATTTATAAAAAATAAGGTTTTATGTATACCGACTGCATTTTGTTCATACGGAGGTGAAGTTCTTGACAAAAAGACACCTCTGTTAAGGTCAATGGAAGCATTGAATGTTCAGGCATTAAGAATATTGAAATTATTTGGAGACACAGATACAAAGAGGGTTATAACTACTGTAGGTCCTGAGCAGGAGTACTTTTTAATTGATTCGGAGCTGTTTAATAAGAGAAAGGATTTGGTGTATACAGGAAGAACATTGTTTGGAGCAAAACCGCCAAAAGGACAGGAACTGGAGGATCATTATTTCGGAGCAATTAAGCCTAGAGTTGCTGAATTTATGAATGATTTAAATGAAGAGCTATGGAAGCTTGGTATATTGGCAAAGACAGAGCATAATGAGGTTGCACCGTCTCAGCATGAGCTTGCTCCCATATTTACTAATACCAATATTGCCTGCGATCACAATCAGCTGACTATGGAATTGATGAAAAGAGTAGCATCAAAGCATGGATTGACATGTCTGTTACATGAAAAACCATTTGCAGGAATAAATGGAAGCGGAAAGCACAATAACTGGTCAATTTCTACTAATGATGGTTCCAATTTGCTGGAGCCGGGAAGCTCGCCTCGTGAAAACGCAAGATTCTTATTGTTCCTTTGTGCAGTTATTAAAGCAGTTGATGAATATCAGGATTTGCTCAAGGTATCCGTTTCAACTGCAGGCAACGACCACAGACTTGGAGGAAACGAAGCTCCGCCGGCAATTATTTCAATATTTTTAGGAGATGAGCTTACAGCCGTTCTTGAATCAATTGAAGGAGGCAGCGTATACGACAAAAAGTATAGCAGAGAGATGGCAGTCGGGGTAGATGCTATTCCTATATTTCCTAAGGATACAACAGACAGAAACCGTACTTCACCATTTGCGTTTACAGGAAACAAATTTGAATTCAGAATGGTTGGTTCAAGGCTTTCAATTGCAGGGCCTAACATGGTGCTTAATACTATTGTTGCAGAAGAACTTTCTCAATTTGCTGATTTACTTGAAAAGGCAGATAACTTTAATGAAGCATTAAATGACTTGCTTAAGGAAACCATAAAAAATCATAAGAGGATAATATTTAACGGAAATAATTATACAGATGAATGGGTTGCAGAATCAGAAAAGAGAGGTTTGTTGAATTTAAAATCCACACCGGAAGCACTGCCTTATTTCATGCTGGAGAAGAATGTTAAATTATTTGAAAAATTCAATATATTATCAAGCAAAGAAATGTATTCAAGAACAGAAATTGTACTTGATGAATACTGTAAAGAAATATCCATTGAAGCCCTTTCTTATATAGATATTGTAAAAAAAGAAATAATTCCTTCAGTTGCAGCATATATTAAAGTATTAAGTGATACTGCAAATTCTGCAAAAATGTTTGTGCCTGATGCAGACTGTGCAGCAGAGAGGAAATTGGTAACAAAGTTGTCATTGCTGACATGCTCGCTGTACAATAAGGCTGAGGTATTGGAAGATAAACTTCTTGAGATAAAGAACTGCAATAATATTGAAGAACGTGCCACATTCAGCAGAAACAACGTTTTTATTGCAATGCAGGAATTAAGAGCAGTTATTGATGAACTTGAAACAAATACCGCAAAAAAATATTGGCCATACCCAACATACGGTGAACTTTTGTTCAGCGTGTAGTCAAATAAATAAATAAAACCTATCCTCCTAATAGGATTATTACAAAAAAGCACACTTCGGGTGTGTTTTTTTGTATGCCCTAACCCAATTTTTCCGACCGTAAGGGAGAGAAAAATTGTGGTAGGTCAACCGCACAGAATTCCCAAATTTTGTGAGCGGCAGCGAGTTAAAAATTTGTTGAATTCCCCTGTGTATGCCCTAACCCAATTTTTCCGACCGGATTCTTTACAAAACTTAACAAATGGATTGTTAATGCATATACTAATGAAAGAAAAAGAAAGGAGAAAAATTATGATAATCCATGTAGTTCAGCCAGGAGATACCATATACGACATAGCAAATGAATACAATACAACTCCGCAAAAAATAATAACAGATAATGAGCTTAGAAATCCCAATGAGCTTGTAGTTGGCCAAACTCTTGTTATACTTGTTCCTGACCAGGTTCACACGGTACAGCCGGGAGATACCTTGGAAAACATAGCTTCAAGATACAATACAACAGTTGTGGAGCTATTGCAGTACAATCCCCAAATTGATTATGCAGATGACATTTTTCCTGGAGACCAGATAACCATATCGCTTGACCAGGATAAAAGAGGTCCTATTTCTGTTTTAGGATATGCATATCCCAATATTGACAGGACAGTTCTTATGAAGACACTGCCATATTTGACTTACTTAACAATATTTAATTATATGGTTACACCGGATGGTGGTTTAATTGACATTAACGATGAAGAGCTGATACGCATAGCAAGAGATTATGGAGTTGCTCCGTTGATGTTAATTTCCAATATAGGTGACGGAGGCTCATTTGACAGCGAGCTGGTAAGTCAAATACTTAATAATCCTGATGCGCAGAATAATTTGATAGAAAACATTTTAAGAATCATGCAAGAGAAACAATACACAGGGCTTGATATAGACTTTGAGTATATTCCTCCGGAAGACAGAGAGGAGTTTATAAATTTTGTTCAAAATATCACAGACAGGCTTAACCAGGAGGGGTACAGTGTAATGACGGCATTGGCACCTAAAATATCCGCAGACCAGGCTGGTTTGTTATATGAAGCTCATGACTATGGCGCACTGGGAGAAGTTTCAGACAGGGATCTTCTTATGACATACGAATGGGGATACACATATGGACCGGCTATGGCAGTTGCTCCGATTAACAGGGTGAGAGAGGTATTAGAATATGCAGTAACGGAAATACCAAGAGATAAAATATTTATGGGAATTCCAAACTACGGTTATGATTTTATATTGCCATATGTTCAGGGTGTCTCTAAAGCGAATTCTCTTTCTAATGTGGAAGCTGCTCAGCTTGCCGCCGATGTAGGGGCTTCAATTGTGTATGATGAAGAGGCACAATCACCGTATTTTATTTACCATGATAACCAGGGCAGGGAGCATGAGGTATGGTTTGAGGATGCAAGAAGCATAAAAGCTAAACTGGATTTGTTTTCAGAATATGGATTTGAAGGAATAGGATATTGGAATATAATGAGATACTTCCCGCAAAATTGGCTGGTACTAAGCTCATTATATGATATTGATAAAGTATTATAATATATGCTTGCCATAAAACTGTAATTTTACAAAAATATCGGCATATATTTTTATAACAGGTATTTTTGTAGGAGGGAATTCATGAATAATAAAAACTATAGAGTAATGAAATTTTTTGAACCAATTAATAAACAGGACAAATCCAGAGGATATGTTCGTCTGGATATAAGAGGCATCAAAGGAAATATAATAGTTTCTGTTGAGAATTTAGGAGATGTTAAAACAACAAGCGAAGTATTTTTGTATAAGGATAGGGTAAATAAAATCAAATTAGGGGATATAAACAGCAAAAAAGGCATGATAAAAAAACTCCTGACCTTTGGCAGCAATAATGCCATAGAGGATTACAACATTTGTGCTGTAGTAAAGGATAAAAAAATTGTAATGTATTCAAATTTGTTTAATACATCCAGCCTGGAACAAATAAAAAAACTGGAAATGGATGATAAAGAAACAATAATTGAGAAGGCTGAGCAGTTAGAAGATATCGCCGATGAGACGCAAGAACCTCAAAAAGAAGCTCTTGAAGCCTTTAAGGAGATTAAAGAGAGAGAAAAGATTGCAGATAAGAAGGAAGTAGCGGAAGAGACTAAATCTGAAGAGGAAACAATTCAAGATGAAGTACCCGAGTCTGCAGAAGCTGTTGAAGACAAAAAAATTAAAAAAACATCTGTATCTTCAGCAGTAGATATACATGAAAAAGCAGCTGAGCAAGAAGCTAAGCCGGAAAATGAGCAGGAAGAACAAGCACAGTCTCAATCACGCAAATACAGAAATAGATTTGATGAAGGTTTATATAATGTATTGAAGGATTATAAACAGGTGGAACCATTATCAGTAAAAATCAAGAATTTTGACTGGTGGTTCATACCATATGATGAAACAGGCATAAAAAATGGATTTTTGCCTTATTATAATCAAATTATAAGCTCCTATTATCCTTATCCGATGTCTAATCGTGTTACAACCTGCAGCGGTCTTATGAAAAAATACGGACATTATATTTTTGGTGTTTATAAGGAAAAGGGAGAAATAGTAAAATTTATTTATGGAGTTCCGGGTGAGTTTGCTAAGGAAGAACAGCCTTACAAGGGAGTTACCGGTTTTAAAAACTGGTCCTACAGCAGCAAGGAAAACAATGACAAACATGGCTATTGGTTAGCATTTGTAAACCCTAAAACCGGGGACACAACTGAACCGCCGCAAATAGTATTATCATAAAAAATTCTGTACAAAAATTTATAAATTTGTTATAATAGACAAGAACCTTAAAAAGGAGTTAAAAAACAAATGCCGCCAATAAGTACTAATATGCACTTTGGTAAATTATTTATAGAAAATTCAAAAGAAGAAATCCACATACCTGGTTTTCTCATAGGGATGATATCACCTGATACAATAAATAAAGATGATTTTGATGATTTTCATACTCTTGATGAAGATGGTAATATAGATGTCCGTGATTTTTATGAGCAATTTAATTTTGAAAATCTTGATTTAATTCAAAAATCATTTATATTGGGATATTACTGCCATTTGTGGTTTGATGAATACTATAAATTCAATGCTAGCAAGCTGACTATACATAATAATATAGATTTGACAGATGAGGAGCTTGGAGCAGCGGTTAAATCAATTCTGAGGAATTATGATAATAAAGCTATAAACAACTTTTTTGAGAAATATGCTAAAGATATTGAAGAATTTAATTCAGAAATCAATTTAAAGGAAATTGAGGGTATTTGCATAAGCAAATCCAAAGAAAAAATAAATGAATTTTTAAAGGATAATATTCCTGATGTTATTTATCCTCAGCTTATTGAAGAGCGTGAATATATGAGCTTTATAAAAAACGGCTGCAGTAAAATAATGAAATCATTATAAAATGAAACTCCTGTAATAAGGAGTTTTTTTAAAAGTTAAAATTGACTGTACTTATAAAATATATTATAGTTGAAACATATACTTAAAATATGCTATTATTTATGGATAGATTAGTAATAAGGATGGATTATTGTGAAATATAAATATGTTTTATTTGATTTTGATGGAACATTGGCCGATACCGAAGAAGTGAATTTTGTTATTTATCAGAAGCTGGCTGAAAAATATAACTTAAGGAATATTACCATAGATGAATTAGGGCATATTAAGAAAATGAGCGCAAAGGAATTAATGGCATATGTTGAACTGAAAAAAAGATATCTGCCTTTTCTTCTTAAAAGAGGTAAACATCTGTTGAAACAGGACATTAAAAATATAAAACCATGCAAAACAGATATATTTGATACAGTTTTAATGCTTAAAAACATGGGAATACAAACTGCGATTATTACAACCAATTCAAAAACAAATGTACAATTATTTCTTGAAGAACAAAATGCGAACATATTTGACTTTATTTTAAGCTCTTCTATGTTTGGCAAGGAATCAAAAATGAAAAAGATTATTAAAAAAGAAAAAATTGCATTAGAAGATGTGCTTTATGTGGGAGATGAAATAAGAGACATACATGCTGCCAAAAATACAGGTATTCATATTGCATCAGTTGCCTGGGGATATAATACCGTTGAAAGCCTTAGGAAGCATAAGCCTGAATATCTTATATATGAACCGACTGAGCTGATTGATATATGCAGTTAAAATATTAAGGAGGAAGCTAAGGTTATGATTTATACAATTAAGCCTGATTATCATAAGATAACAGAGTTGACCAAAATACTTGAAGAACATCCTGAAATACAATTTGTATCATTTATGGGTGTTGATATAGGCGGTAACGGTACTGACGAAAAAATTCCTGTAAAGCTATTTATAAAAGATATGAAGGATATGCTCAAGTTTGGAATTCAAACAGACGGATCAAGCGTTGAGCTTCAGGGGATTGCTGATTTAAATGATGCAAGGGTCGACATATTGCCGGATTTAGACTGCAATTGGTTTGTGGATTACAATTATGAACATTATAACGATGAAAACGGATTGCCTGTAGGTACATTAAAAATTCCGTCTTTTATTATACATAGCGGTAAGCAGGTTTGCTCAAGGTCAATTCTTAAAAGAGCAACAACAAATTTTAAAATTCAAATTATGGAAATCTTGAAAAAGAACCCTCAGATACTAAAAGGCTATGGTTTTGAATTTGAGGATGTTGAAGAGGTTTTACTGACTTCAGCTACAGAATTGGAAATGTGGGTAAAAACTCCTGAACAAAGTGCCGATTTTGAAGAACTTCATACTTCGCAGGTGTTGAAGGAACAATATTGGAAAAGAACAATGGGAACTGTAAGGACAGTTCTTGAAAAAATAATGGATCAACTTGAATTCTATGATTTAAAACCGGAAATGGCACATAAGGAAGTTGGGGGCATTGCAAATAAAATAGATGCCAAAGGCAGAATCACACATGTAATGGAGCAGCTTGAAATAGACTGGAGGTTTTCAGAATCACTTCAAACTGCAGATAATGAGATATTTATAAGGGAATTAATTGAAGACCAATTCAGACATCACGGTCTTGAGGTTTTGTTCAAGGCGAAACCGATTGAGGGTGTTGCAGGAAATGGAGAGCATACACACCTTGGAGTTGCCATAAGGCTTAAAAACGGAAAAAGGCTCAATCTGTTTACACCGGAGGATATCAGAAAGGATTATTTGAGTGAAATAGGCTACGGAGCTCTTATGGGTATATTGAAGAATTATGAAGTAATCAATCCGATTGTCACTGCAACAAATGATGCTTTTAACAGGTTAAAACCAGGGTTTGAGGCGCCTGTATGTATAGTTACATCATTAGGAGGAACCAAAGAAGCACCTTCAAGAAACCGTTCGGTTCTTGTAGGGGTAATAAGAGATATAAACAATCCTAATGCCATAAGATTTGAACTCAGATCTCCAAATCCGTACTCAAACACATACTTAGTTATTGCTTCTTCATACCAGGCTATGCTTGATGGTATTAAAAATGTTACAGATGCAGGTCTGAAATGTGATGATTTAGAAAAGGAAATATCAAAAAAATACGGTGACGAAGCTATATATCTGGAAAAATACAGAGAATACAGAAGTGAAGAAGACGTATTTGAAAAATTTACAGAAGAAGAGAGAAACAAACTATATGGTACTGCCCCTGCAACAGTTTGGGAAAATTTAAGTGGATTTGAATCCAATAAAATGAAACAGCAGGTTCTGAAATCAGGTGATGCTTTCACAGATGAGCTGATTAACTCCTTTAAGGAATCAACACTGCAGAAATGGAAAAACGAGCTGAAGGGCAGAATTATACATGATAACATCGTGCTTTTAAAAACTTTTGTAAAGCTTCACAATGAACTAGACCATGCAACTGATCTGGATGTTGTTAACTGGGAAAAAATAGTTTATTTAAAAACAAAGCTGATGAAGGACAGCATGACTAAAAAATGTATATTCACAAAAATCAAAACAGCTCTGAGCGAGGGTGATTATGATACAGCTTCTGATCTGCAAAAGCAAATGAATGAAAAGATGACAGAAATCAGAGGGCTGTATATAGAGTATAAAAATAATATTTTTTAATAAATTGAAATATTTTAAATCAGAATAAAAGTTCTGATTTTTTTTTGTAATAATTTGCAATTTTTACCTTATAAAATTATTCAAAATGCTATTAATTACTTTATTGTTAATAAATTGTTGTTTACAAACAGCATAATTTATGCTAATATTATATTGCGTAAAAACGTATTCACGTATATTTTAATCTGGAATATTTTTTATGCAAAATATAATGTGTATATATGAGCATTTAAAAAAGGTTTGCTTAATGGGTTTAATAAGGGTTATTAAATGAGTTGTATGGGTTATTATATTATATCCTTTAAATTAAATGTTTATGTGCACACGCAAATATTAATGGAGGATAATTATGAGTAATGTTCCAAAACAAAAGAAAGAAGCGACATTAGGAATTTCTATCATACCTGTAATTGTAACGGTTGCATTGTTGGGAATAACGATTATTGTATATGACGGAGAGGTTCATATTCCTATCTTGATTGGAGCAGCAGTAGCAACATTGATTGCAGTATTTGGGCTGGGATTTACGTGGAAAGAGATTGAGCAGGGTATTGTTGATTCAATAGGCAGTACCATGCAGGCGATTTTAATACTTGCAATAATAGGTATTTTAATTGGTACATGGATAGGCGGTGGTATCGTTCCTACAATGATTTATTACGGTTTGCAGATATTGTCACCGACATTTTTCCTGGCGGCATCTGTGTTGCTATGCAGCGTTATATCCTTGGCTACAGGAAGTTCATGGACAACAGCCGGAACAGTTGGTGTTGCACTTATAGGAGTTGCGCAGGGATTGGGAGTTTCCGTTCCGTTGGCAGCAGGTGCGATTATATCCGGAGCATATTTCGGAGATAAAATATCTCCGTTGTCTGATACAACTAACTTAGCACCTGCAATGGCAGGTTCTCAGCTGTTTGATCATATCAAGCACATGCTTTACACGACATCCGTATCATATGGTATTACATTAGTTATTTTTATAATTCTTGGACTGCAGTACAGAGGAGCAGTTCTTGATACAACTGAAATAAACGGTATATTAGGCGCCATATCTGAGGCTTACGTTGTAAATCCGTTATTACTGCTGGTTCCTGTAATAGTAATTGTCTTGGTTGCAATGAAGATTCCGGCTATTCCGGGCTTGATTATAGGATGTGTTCTTGGAGCAATCTGCACGGCATTTCAAGGTGGAGACTTCGGGTATATATTGGATATAGCTCAAAATGGTACAGTTTCTGAAACCGGTCATGCTGTTGTTGACGAACTGTTAACAAACGGTGGTTTGCAAAGCATGATGTGGACAATTTCGTTAATTATGTGTGCATTGACATTTGGTGGCGTTCTGGAGAAAACCGGCATGATGTCAGCTATAGCAAACAAATTATTATTGATGGCAAAAAATACGGGGTCATTAATTCTTGTAACTGCTGTAACTTGTCTTTTTGTAAATATACTTTGCGGAGACCAATATCTTGCACTAGCACTTCCTGGTAAAATGTACAAAGATACATTTGCTGAAAGGGGTCTGGCACCGAGGAATTTATCACGTATTCTTGAAGATTCAGGTACAGTTACCTCAGCATTGGTTCCTTGGAATACTTGTGGTGCTACAATGTCCACATTCCTTGGAGTTCCGACGATATCGTATATGCCATATGCTTTCTTCAACCTGCTAAGTCCAATAGTTTCAGTTTTATTCGCATTCATGGGAGTTACAATTATGACATTGGAAGAAGATCCTGCTTCCGATAAATATATACGCCCAATGAAGTATAAGAAATCGCCAAAAGAACTGGAAGAATATATAATGAATTATCAGAAAGCAAACAGCGTTAATGCATAATTGAAATTTAATATAAATAACTATAAAATAACCTTGCAGATTAATCTGCAAGGTTATTTTTAAAGAAAAGAATAAATTTTATAAGCGTGAATACCGTTTCTGTTTGACATTACAGCTATTTCATTATATTATATAGGTAATAAAAATTCATGCAAGAAAGTTATGTCAGGGGTGGACGTATGGATTTTCTACATAAGTATGCAGATGAATTAAACAAATTGAAAGAAAATGAAAACAATATGGAATTCTTCCGAAAGCTGGTTTCTAACAGAAGCAATCCGGAGTCTATGAAGGAAGCTATTGATGCATTGTTATTTTTTTCAAAGGAAAATAATCTTAATGATACGAAGGCTTGGGCGTATTACTATTTAGGCTGGTTTCATTTTGATAAATCACATTATGATAAAGCAGCAGAATGTTTTTTGATTTCAAATGATATTTTTAATCTGATGAAAAACTGTACAGGCTTAATTTATGCATGCAACGGATTAACTAACGTTTATTGTCAAATAGGGCAATTCAAGCTGGCAAATGAGTGGGGGCTCAAAGGAATTTCCTTATGCGAAGATACAGGCGATAAGGAAGCACTTGCTGTACTTCTTATAAACACCGGTATAAATTATATCCAAATGAAATATTTTACTGAGGGAAGAGAAATATTTCACAGTCTTGAAATGATGGACTGTGAACTTACGAAGTCGCAACAAATTTCTTGTCATTTAGCTTTGGCAGAAATAGAAATAAATATCGGAGAACCCAATTTAGCACTTTCATATATTGATAATGCATTAAAAATTGAAGAAGAACTTAAAATTACAGCAGACATATGTGAAATATATAAACTCAGAGGGATGGCATATGTAAAATTGGGATTATATGACCTTGCAGAGCAAGCATTTAAAAAATCTTATAACTTTTGTGATGAACATAATTATTTTTTTGAAAAATGCTGTTCATTGGTGGAATGGTCGAAATTGCATATTTTGATAGGCAGAAAGAATGAAGCAATAAATATGCTTAACAAAGCAATAGATATTTGCTCAGATAAGGAAATAAGTATTTTATTGAGAGAAGCATATTATATACTTTATACGATTTTCAAGGGCATGAATATGCCTGACAAAGCTCTTGAATTTCTTGAAAAGTACATTTTAATCGAGGATGAAATGTATGACTATGAGCAAAACCAGCTTATGGCAAAAATGAATTTGAAGCATACCAAAAGAGAAGCAGACCAATATAAATCTCTTTATGATAAAACTGAACTGCTATCAACAATTGGTCAGAAAATTATATCAAATCTCAATATCAGTTCAATTGTTGCTATAATATATGAAGAAATCAACAAGCTTATTGATACGGATTATTTTGGTATTACGGTCTATGAGCATGAAAAGGATCAAGTAACATATTATTTTGTCGGTAAAGATATGCAAGTAAAAGAGGTTGATAAATTTGAAGAGTATGAAAACCAAACCTTTGGAGGGTACTGCATAAAAAATAAAAAGGACGTTATAATCGGTAATGTCAATAAAGAATACAAAAAGTATATAATAAATCAGCCTATAATGATTGGTGAGCTTAAGGATAAGGATAAGCCGGGCATAAATTCATTAATTTATACACCTATGATTATTAACGATAAAGTCGTAGGATTAATGACAGTGCAAAGCAATGAAGAAAATGCCTTTGATCAGAATGATTTGCATACATTGAAAATTTTAGCAAATTATTCTGCCATAGCTATAGAAAATGCTATCTCATATCAAAAGGTAGAGTATCTTGCAATGTACGATAATCTGACAAGATTTTTAACCAAATTTGAAATCCTGAAGCTGGGGGAAATCATATTTGACAAGTACAAGGAAAACAATTCCAAATTCAGTATAACAATGATAGATATAGATAATTTTAAATCCGTAAATGATACTTACGGTCATGTGATGGGAGATAAGATTCTTAGCATATTGGCGGATATTATTTCAAAATGCATAAGAAGCACTGACTATATAGGAAGATACGGCGGAGATGAATTTCTTCTTATTTGTCCGGGATTGGGAAGACCTGAAGCTGTTGATGTTGCTGAAAGAATAAGAAAAACGGTTGAAAATAAATTATTTGAATTAGAAGAGAATGTTTCTGTATCTGTTACAATCAGCCTTGGGGTGCATGAATACAATAATAAGGACCTGTCCTTTATAGATGGCGTTAAAAAAGCAGATAAGAATTTATACAGTGCAAAGGACAATAACAGAAATATAGTAATTTGTAATTAAATATTTTTAGTGAAGAAAATATGTAGAGTGTAAAAACTTTACATATTTTTTACATTTAAACAGTGTTCTCTTTACTTTTGAGATTTATATTGAGGACAAGGTAAAAAATTTAAAGGAGAATTAAAATTTATGAAAAATAAAAAATTATTGTCAGCAATAGTATCGGTCTTAGCGTTGACTTTAGCTTTCACAGGATGTGAAAAAAATAAAGCTTCTACAGGTAATCAAACAGATTTTGATTTCGAAAATGATATTACGGTAGTAGCAAGAGATGCTGCTTCAGGAACAAGAGGAGCATTTCATGAAATAATGGGAATAGTTCAAAAACAAGGAGATACCGAGGTTGATAATCTTGTTGTGGGAGCGCTGGAGTTTGATGGCACCGATAAGGTTGTAACAGCTGTTGAAGGAGATAAATATGGTATAGGTTATATTTCTTTAGGTTCAGTAAGCGATAGAACAAAAGCAATCTCTGTAAATGGAACAGAACCAACGGTTGAAAATGTAAAAAGCGGTGATTACTTGGTGGCAAGACCTTTCCTTCTTGTAACCAAGGGAACTGAGAGTGATTTGGTCCGTGATTTTTTGAGGTTTGCAGAATCCAATCAAGGTCAAAAAATAACGACTGAAATGAATTTTATTGGTGCGGCAGAAGCCCCGACAGATTATACTGCTTCAGGAATGTCAGGAACAATTAAGGTTGCAGGGTCTACATCTGTGACGCCATTAATGGAAAAACTACAAGAATCATACAGGCAGTTAAATCCTGATGTTTCATTTGAAATGCAGTCAAACGGTTCTTCTCAAGGTATAAAGGCCGCTATTGACGGTTCATATGACATAGGGATGTCTTCCAGAGAATTAAAAGAAGACGAAGCGACAGAGCTAAACAGACATATACTTGCAATTGATGGCATTGCAGTAATAGTCAACAATGAAAATCCAACTGAAAATCTGACTTCAGAAGATATAACAAGCATATATACCGGTGAAATTATTAAGTGGTCAGAAGTTAAATAATGGAAACTAGTAAAAAATCTCATATAAATGAGAGATTAATGCAGATAGTCTTCTTTCTGTCTGCATTGATTTCAGTTATAGCAGTAATTGCCATCTGTCTGTTTTTGCTCTTAAAAGGAATACCTGCTATTGGTGAAATAGGATTTATGGATTTTATTTTTAATGAAAAATGGGCACCGACTAATACTCCTCCATCATATGGAATTTTATCAATGATTGCAGGAAGCTTCTATGTAACGGGAGGAGCAATATTAATAGGAGTGTCGATAGGCATGATGTGTGCAATTTTTCTTGCTGAATTTTGCCCTCCGCGCATTTATAAAATTGTTAAGCCTGCAGTAAATTTACTGGCTGGTATTCCTTCTATAATATATGGTTTCTTCGGTATGGAAATAGTTGTGCCATATGTGAGAGAAATCTTTGGAGGCAACGGATTCAGTATATTGTCGGCTTCTATTATATTGGGGATAATGATACTTCCCACAATAATATCTATAAGTGAATCATCAATACGAGCAGTACCACACAGCTATAAGGAAGGTTCTTTTGGTCTTGGAGCGACAAAGGAAGAAACAGTATTCAAGGTTGTAGTTCCTGCCGCAAAATCAGGTGTTTTCACTTCTATAATTCTTGGTATCGGAAGAGCTGTCGGAGAAACTATGGCAGTTGTTATGGTAGCAGGCAATGCCGTTATGCCTCTGGATAAAATAAAGCTGTTAAAGCCTATAAGAACTTTAACTACAAACATAGTAACAGAAATGAGCTACGCATCCGGGCTTCATGAATCTTCGCTTATAGCAACAGGTGTTGTGCTTTTTGTCTTTATAATAATGCTGAACACTGCTTTAAGCTGGATTAAATCAAGGACAGTAAGAAACTAGGAGGAACATATGGAATTAGTTATTGCTGAGAAAATTTCAAGAAAAAGGAAGATAAATTCCCTGGTTCTGAAAGCATCAGTCTGGCTATGCGGAATTTTGACAGTTGGAATTTTAATATATATACTTTGTTTTATATTGATTCGAGGAATTCCTAACATAAGTATGGAATTTTTGCTGGGCAACTATAACTCGGATACACTTTCTGCTTTTTCTTCAATTGTTACCACAGTTGAAATGGTTATAGTTTCATTGGTGATTGCAGTTCCCATAGGTGTGTTTTGCGCAATTTATCTAACAGAATACACAAAGAGAGGAAACAAGGCAGCAAAGGTCATAAGACTTGCGGTTGATACACTTGCAGGGATACCTTCAATTGTATACGGATTATTCGGCATGATATTGTTTGTTAATATGCTTGGTTTCAGAGCTTCGGTTTTATCGGGCATATGTACTTTGTCAATAATGATATTGCCTGTTATAATAAGCTCTTCAGAGGAAGCAATCAAATCAGTGCCTGACATATACAGGGAGGGAAGCCTTGGCTTAGGAGCAACCAGACTCAGGACTGTATTTAAAATAGTTTTGCCGGCAGCAATGCCCGGGATACTGTCAGGAGTTATTCTGGCAATTGGTCGTATTGTCGGAGAAACTGCCGCATTGATATTTACCAGCGGCACTAATGTATTGGAAAAACCTACATTAGATTTGTTTGCTTCACAAAGAACTCTGGCAATTCATATGTACATGCTGGCCAGTGAAGGTCTTCCTCATTCAAAGGATATGGCTTTTGCAACAGGTGCAATATTAATATTGATAGTATTCTTAGTAAATCTTGCGACTACAAAGCTTGCGGGAAGACTTGGGAGGTTTGGAAATGACAAATAAGGATAAAATTGTAATAGAAAATGTGAATTTTTTTTACAGCCAATTTCATGCACTCAAAAATGTGAATATGAAAATTGAAGAAAATAAAATAACAGCATTTATTGGACCATCCGGTTGCGGAAAATCAACACTCCTGAAATCATTGAACAGAATGAATGATTTGATTGAAGGTGTAAAAATAGAAGGAAAAATGCTATTAGACGGAGTCGACATATACAATGATATGGATCCGACAATGCTTAGGAAAAGAGTTGGAATGGTATTTCAAAAACCAAATCCATTTCCAATGAGCATATATGAAAATGTTGCATATGGACCTAAGACACATGGTACAAAATCTAAAGCTAAGCTGGATGAAATAGTTGAACAAAGCCTGAGGGCAGCGGCTATGTGGGATGAAGTAAAGGACAGATTGAAAAAAAATGCTTTGGGATTGTCGGGAGGACAACAGCAAAGGCTTTGCATTGCAAGAGCTTTTTCAGTAAATCCGGAAGTAATTTTGCTTGACGAGCCAACTTCTGCATTGGATCCCATATCAACTATGAAAATAGAAGATTTATTAGTTGATATTAAGAAAAATTATACTATAATTATAGTAACACATAATATGCAGCAGGCTACAAGAATTTCTGATAAAACGGGTTTCTTCCTCCATGGGGAAGTTGTAGAATTTGATGATACGGATAAATTGTTTTCTATACCAAAAAATAAAAAAACAGAAGATTATATAACCGGAAGATTCGGCTAAAATTATAAGTTGGGGGTAAAAATGAGAAACAGATTTGATACAGAGCTGGAAAATTTAAATCTTGAACTTATTAAAATGGGCAGCTTGATAGAAAATTCAATTGAAATAAGTGCGAATGCCCTGATAAACCAAGATTTAGAACTAATCAACAAAGTAAATGAATTAGAAATAGAAATTGATGAAATGGAAAAGACAATCGAAAGCCATTGCTTGAGGCTTTTACTTCAACAGCAGCCGGTTGCGTCTGATTTAAGGCTGATAAGCACTGCGCTTAAAATTATCACCGACATGGAAAGAATCGGAGATAACGCAGAGGACATAGCTGAGATATCAAGGTTCCTTGTAAATCAGAAATTCATTAAGGATCTTGTTCATATACCGCAGATGGCAGAAGCTACCATAAGTATGGTTAAAAGAGCTGTAGATGCTTTTGTCAGCAAGGATAAGGAACTTGCACTGGAGGTTTGCCGTTATGATGACATTGTAGATGATTTATTTCGGATTATTAAAACAGAATTAATAGAAAAAATTCAAGAAAATACAAAAAATGGCGAACAGGCAATTGACCTTTTAATGATTGCAAAGTATCTGGAAAGAATAGGAGACCATGCTGAAAATATAGCGGAATGGGTTATATTTTCTATTACAGGTGAACATAAAACAAGATAGGAGGAAAAAATGAACTTAATATATTGCATAGAGGATGAAGCGGGTATCAGAGAATTGATAACATTAGCTTTGAGTACAGCCGATTTTGAAGTAGTGGGATTTGAAGAATCACAAGAATTTTATTCAGAATTAAAAACAAGAATTCCTGATTTGATTCTCCTTGACCTGATGCTTCCCAGAATTGATGGGATGTCTATTTTGAAGCAGTTGAAAAAGGACACAAATTACAAGGACATTCCGATTATAATTCTTACTGCAAAATCAATGGAACTGGATAAAGTAAAAGGATTAGAATCCGGAGCGGATGATTTTATTACCAAACCATTCGGAGTGCTGGAGCTTCTTGCAAGAGTAAAGGCAGTTTTAAGGCGATCAACAAAAAAGGCAGAAAGCGATGAAGTTGTTGAATACAAAAACATCATACTCGATTACAGTAAGCGAACAATTTTATACAACAATACTCACGTGTCACTGACATATAAAGAATTTGAGCTTTTACATTATCTGATGCTGAACAAGGGCATTGTTTTGTCCAGGGATAAGATACTTCAAGAAATATGGGGATTTGATTATGAGGGCGAAACAAGGACTGTTGATATGCATATAAAGACAATCAGGCAGAAGCTTGAGGCAGCAGGGTGTCCAAATCATATTGTAACAGTAAGAAGTGCAGGATATAAATTAGAGGAGTCGGTTGACGAATGAAAAAGAGATTGTATTTAATGGTTATGCTGATTTCTGTAAGTGCTGCATTGGTTTCAAGTATTGTGACAACACTGATATATTATGAGTTCTATGTAACAGATGCTAAAAATCAACTTAAGACAATTTTAAAGCTGGAAACCGATTATGACAATTGGGAAAATGAAGCTAAAATTAACAGCTCAATAAATAAAATATTAAATTCAACGGATTATAGTATACGATTCACCATTGTTGATATAGATGGAGATGTTATATTTGATAACTGGGCTAAAAACCAAGATCTGGAGAACCACAGAAACAGACCGGAAATAGTGCAGGCCTTTGATGAGGGTTCGGGAGAGTATACAAGATTTTCAGACACTATAGATTCAGACATGTATTACTATGCGGTTAAAATAAATGAAGATGAAGTTTTAAGAGTATCAAGGGAAATTAACAGTATTAATTCGGTATTTACCAGCGTGATCCCAATGCTCTTTGTTTTGTTTATAGTATTAATAGTGATTGTTTATGTTGCTGCCAGTTTATTTACCAAAAGAATACTTAAACCAATAAATGAAATGAGTAAGACTCTGGATGATATGCTCAAAGGTGATGAAAAAAAAGATTTGAAGATATACGACGAATTTGAACCGCTTTACTTTAAAATACAGGAACAAAAAGTTAAAATCAACCAATATATAGAAGAGCTTAAATATGAAAGAGATACAATAAGCTTTATTACCGAAAATATGAAAGAAGGTTTTATTCTTATAAATAGTGATAAAAATATACTTTCAATAAATACAAGCGGCAGGCGTATGATAGGTAATGAAAAATTTGATTTGAAAAATAAAAATAACAGGAATATATTAGAGCTCACAAGAAACAATGAAATTTTAGAAGGAATTGAAACAGCCATAAATGAAAACAAACATCTGATTTATGATTTGGAAAGCAACAAAAAACATTTCAGATATTATTTAAGTCCTGTAAAGGAACTGAAAAGCTTGTCTGTTGCGGGTCTGTTAGTATTAATAGAAGATGTTACAATCCAAAAAAATGCGGAAATAATGCGAAGTGAATTTTCAGCCAATGTTTCTCATGAACTGAAAACACCGCTTACAACTATAAACGGTTTTGCTGAAATGATTAAAGAAGGCTTGATTACAGACCTGGAAAGTATACAGAAATATTGCGGCATGATTAATAAGGAAGGATTAAGACTCATTTCTCTGATAGAAGATATAATGAGACTTACTAAAATAGAAGAAAAAGTCAACCTGGAAGAAAACAGTATTATCAACTTAAAAGAGACTGCATGTTATGTTATCTCAATACTCAAACTAAAAGCAGAAAGCCTGAATATTATAATAAATTTAAAAGCGGATGACGTTTATATGAAGGCTAATAAAAATTATATCAATGAGTTGCTATACAATTTGATTGATAATGGCATAAAGTATAATCATAGCGGAGGATCTGTAGATATTGAAATTTATAATAAGGATGATTCTATATATTTAATAGTCACGGATACCGGTGTGGGTATTGCCGAGGAACACCAGGGCAGAGTATTTGAAAGATTTTACAGAGTTGATAAAAGCCGCTCAAAAGAAACCGGAGGAACAGGGCTTGGATTATCAATTGTCAAGCATATAACGGAGCTATATGACGGAATAATTGAGCTTGACAGCAAAGAAAACAAAGGAACTGTGGTTACAATCAGATTTCCATTTATTAATAATAGCCTTGAACAAAAATTATAAAAATGATAGTATAGATTACTATCATTTTTTTATAGTACGATTTGTGTGAGTGGCAGGGAGCAGATAAATTGGAGATGAAGCCTGCTATAGCCCTAACCCCATTTTTCATAGTGCTTTTTCTGAAAAATGGCGGTAGGTCTTATGCAGCGCAATCCCAATTTGTGCGAGCGGCAGGGAGCAGATAAATTGGAGATGAAGCCTGCTAATTAATTTTTAATATATTATAAAGAAAAATTTAATGTACGAGGTATAAAATAATGTATGCTGTCAACAGAGATGAATTAATTGAAATAAGACGGGAATTGCATAGAACCCCTGAGCTGGGCGGCAGTGAATATAGAACAATGGATACTATCTGCTCATTTCTTGATTCATGGAATATCGAATATCAAAAAGGCGTCGCTGATACCGGAGTTGTAGCGATGGTCCGTGGCAGGAAAAGAAACTCAGAATCAGTATGTGTTGGAATCAGAGCAGATATAGATGCGTTGCCGATAAAAGAAGAAACAGACCTTGATTTTAAATCAATGAATGAAGGAATAATGCATGCATGCGGTCATGATGCACATACAGCTGTGGCACTTGGAGCGGCCAAAACAATTAAATCAATGGAAGCTGAATTAAATGGTAACGTGAAATTTTTCTTTCAGCCTGCAGAAGAAACAACCGGCGGAGCAGAAAGAATGATTAAGGCAGGATGTCTGAAGAATCCTGATGTCGATTATGTTTTTGGACTTCACGTTGACCCTGGCCTGGAGACCGGGAAAATAGGCATTAAATACGGCAAAATGATGGCTTCATCAGATGAGCTGCGAATAAAAGTATATGGCAAATCAACGCATGGAGCACATCCGCACAATGGTATTGACCCTGTTGTCATTGCGGGAAATATTATAGTATCATTGCAGTCTCTTGTAAGCAGAAGCATATCACCATTGAATTCAGCAGTAATTACAATTGGAAGCATTCACGGCGGCACGGGAGGCAATATAATACCCGATGAGGTTGAAATGATCGGGATTCTAAGAACATTGGATCCTGAAACACGTGAATTTATGCAAAAGAGAATTGCAGAAGTTATTGAAAGTGTTTCTAAGGCCTTGGGAGGAGAAGCAACACTTTATATAAGAGAAAGCTACGGAGCATTGATTAATAATGAAGAAGCTGTTGATTCAGTCAAAGAAGCTGCCATAAAAATTCTTGGAGAAGACAATGTGGTAACTCTTGAATATCCCAATATGGGAACAGAAGATTTTTCGTATTTTTGTCAAAATACAAAGGCTTGTTTTTTTAATCTTGGCTGCAGAAATGAAAGTATCAATGCAATCTTTCCTATCCATTCAAGTAAATTTATGATTGATGAGGCATGCTTGGAAATTGGAGTGAAATTACAAGTTGAGAATGTTTTGAGAATTCTGGGGTAGCGGAAAGTGTAAATTTATATTGATAAAATAAAATAATATTGATACAATTATAACGTGTATCAATTTAGAAATGAGTGTAATATGTTCGGTTATGTAACAATAAACAAAATGGAATTGAAATTCAAGGAATATTACAGCTACAAGGGGTATTACTGCGGTCTTTGCAAATGCCTTAAACAAAAGTACAGCAACAAGGCAAGAATGACATTGAATTATGACATGACATTTCTTATATTAGTCCTAAGCTCGCTTTATGAGGTGAAAAATAAAATATATAATGAAAGATGCATAGTACACCCTGAAAAGAAGCAGCTTGTAATACAAAATGAGATTACCGAGTACGCAGCTTCCTTAAACATAATACTTTCTTATTATAATATGCTGGATAACTGGCAGGACGACAGGGACTATAAATCTCTTGTCGTGATGAAAGCCCTGACCGGAGAATTTAAAAGAGCAAGTGCTGTGCTTCCCGAAAAATCATTAATTATAAAAGAAAGACTGGAGAATATAACAAGGCTTGAAAAAGATAATACAAATGATATTGATGCCGTATCAAACGAATTCGGACATCTGATGGAAGAAATAATATTGTACAAGAAAGATGAATGGGAGAAAAACCTAAGAAAAATAGGTTTTTATTTAGGTAAATTCATTTACTATCTGGATGCTTTCGAGGATATGAAAAAGGATGAGGAGAATAACTCTTATAATCCATTTAACAATTTGAAAACAGATAGTAAACAGCAATATGCAAGAGACTTAATAATGCTTAATTTATCTTTTTTAAGCGATGAAATTGAGAAACTTCCCCTGGTACAGGACAAGGGAACAATTGATAATATAATATATTCAGGTATATTAAATAAATTGGACAAAAGGAGAAATACGAATGAAAGACCCATATGAAGTGCTTGGCCTGCAAAGAGGCTCCTCCAAAGATGAAGTGAAGAGTGCATACAGAAAGCTGGCTAAAAAATACCACCCTGATATGAATGAAAATAATCCCCTTAAGGATTTAGCAGAAGAAAAATTCAAGGAAATTCAATGGGCATACGATGAAATAATGAACGGTAATGCATCAGGTTCATATCAAGACTATAATGACAGCAGTGATACCGGCACAGGCAATTATTTTAACATAAGACAGCTTATTCAAACAGGAAGATTTCAGGAAGCTATACGTGCATTAAACAGCATGTCTGTTAGAAATGCAGAGTGGAATTACCTGGTGGGAGTTTGCTATGTTAATATGGGTTCAATTGGACAAGGTATGCAATATGTTCAAAATGCGGCCAGAATGGATCCAAGTAACTTTGAATACAGGAATTTTTTAAATCAAATTATGAATATGCAGAATTCTTATCAAAGCAGAGCATATAATTACAGCAGAGGCGGTTCAAGTGTGGATTGCTGTACACAGCTTATTTGTGCAGATTGCTTATGTGAATGTTTGGGAGGAGATTTGATTTCATGCTGCTAAAAAGCAAGGATATAGCATACCTGGGAGTTCTGTTGGGGTTAAATCAGCTTTTTATAATTCTTTCGTCGGTAATAGAAACAAATACGATAATTCTTTTTGCTGCAGCAGCATTGGTTGTTGGTATAGTAATAGTTGAATTCGGGGGGAAAAGCGGACTTGTTTTTTACATTGCATCCTGTATTCTTGGATTTTTTTTGACATTCAATAAAATCGAGATTATAACATATATATTGTTCTTTGGTTTGTACAGCATTATCAAACATATACTTGAAATATATATAAACAAAAAAGTAATTTTGACTGTTTTAAAATTAATATATTTTAATATTGCATTAACTGCAATGTATTTCATAGTGAAATTATTTATTGCCATAGAAGTGACATGGTGGATGTTACTGGCTGCTCAAGTGATGTTTATAATATATGATTACGCATTTACAATATTCATCAACAGCTATATAAATAACATCAAACCAAAAATAAAGAGAAAATAAGAGGCTGCTGTACCAGCATTTTTTAATTCGTCATTCTGAGGGCATCAGCCCGAAGAATCTCATCCTTGCGAATGACATGAATATGCTTGATTCAACAACCTCTTAATTATACTACTGCTTAATTCATAACCAAGTAATCTTCTCTTTCGGCTCCCACAGAAACATATTTTATAGAGCAGCCCACTTTTTCTTCTAAATATTTGATATAGTCATATGCAGCCTTTGGCAGCTCTGATTCATTTCTGCATTTATTAATATCACATTTCCATCCGTCTATATATTCGATAACGGGCTTTGCATTTTCCAAATCCACACCCATTGGGAATTCATGCATAATTTTTCCGCCAACATCATATGCGGTTACAACCGGAATTTTATCCAGATAAGACAAAACATCCAGCTTTGTCAATGCAAGCATATCAGCGCCCTGTACTCTTACGCCGTATTTCGATGCAACAATATCAAAAGGTCCGACTCTTCTGGGGCGCCCTGTTGCAGCTCCGTACTCACCGCCCGCTTCCCTTAATGCTTCAGCTTCATCACCGAACATTTCAGCTGTGAAAGGTCCTTCTCCGACACATGAAGAATATGCCTTCATAATACCGATTGTGTTGTTAAGTTTCTGTCCGGGTACTCCGGCACCTATAGGAGCATATGCAGCAATCGTCGATGAAGAAGATGTATATGGATATATTCCGAAATCTATGTCTCTTAATGCTCCAAGCTGTGCTTCAAACATAATTTGTTTGTTTTTTTTAACAGCATTGCTGAGATACAATCCGACATCACATATATATTCTTCAATTTCTGTACCATATTTAATAAGCCAATTGTACATGTCTTCAGCGTAAAATTCTATTGATTTATATCCGCCTGCAATCATCAGGTTTTTCCATTCAACTATTTGATCTATTCGTTTTTTTAAATTTTCCTTGTTAAGCAAATCACCTACACGAATACCCTTTTTCAGATATTTGTCTCCATAAACCGGAGCTATACCTCTTCTGGTAGATCCGAACTTCATATCTTTCAATCGTTCCTCTTCCAGTATATCTTGTTTAACATGATATGGAAGACAAATTATTGCTTTGTCACTGATTTTCAAATTTTCAGGGGTAATTTTAATTCCCGAGTTTCTTAAATTAATTAATTCCTTGTGGAGGTGCTCTAAGTCTATAACCATACCATTTCCCATTATATTAACAACTTCAGGTCTTAAAATACCTGATGGAAGAAGGTTAAGTATAAATTTACCTGATTCATTTACGACAGTGTGGCCGGCATTGTTACCACCTTGATAACGGCATACAATGTCATAATCGGCAGCCAGTAAATCAACCATTCTGCCTTTGCCTTCATCTCCCCAATTGATTCCTACTATTGCAGTTAGCATAAAAGCCTCCTTTTATTTTCTAAAAGAATTATATATTTTACGAAAATTAATGTCAAGGAATAATTTTTCGTTTGTATTTTTTATTTGTATATTTTGTTAAAAATTACATGCGTCGAAATATGAAAAACCCTGTAATGTTTGTTGATTGTAAGAAATATTTATGTTAGAATTATATTAAATTAATCATGTTTTATACAATGAAGTAATAAACATTAATTGGGTATGGAATACATATCACAAATATTAGGAGGACTTATGTTCAATAAAGCAAAAAAAGCAATAATTCTATTATTACTGACAACAACATTGGCAGGATGTACAAGTCAGGCCAATGCAAATACACCCATACCCCCAGAAACACCGTCACAATCTGAGGCTGAGCCTGCATCTGCAGAACCGGAAATCTCGGAAGAAGAAAAAGCACAGATTGAATTAGAAAAAAAATTAGCTGAAAGAGAAGAATTAGAAAAACAGCACAAGGAAGAACAAAAAGAATTTTATGTACCCCTTGTTCCGGTAGGACAGGAAAGAGAAAAGAAAAACACCATAGTTAAAGCATTATATGCCACTGGACACACGGCGGGCAATTCATTAAATAAAGAAAATATAGATGCTTACGGAGCCTTCATAAAAGCGTTGGCTGATAAGGATGCATCAAAGGCAAAAGAACTGCTGCCTGAAGCTGATAAAGCAAATAAGTTTGAAAGAATTATCGGTATAGCAGTAGGAACGGAAATCAATGGTCTGGTAATAAACGTAAAAGATGACAATGGTTTCATAACCTATGAAAGTAATGTGGAAGTAGTTAAAAAAATGAATGAGAATACACCTATACCTATAGATGATGTTAAAAATATGCTGCAGGTATTAAAGGACTATGACATCTATACAATAGGAAGAATAGTTACATTTAAAGATAAAAATTTTGCCGTGCAGAGTCCGGAGCATTCCATACAATTAAAATCCGGCGGGACCTGGCTTGACCCCAACAGCGGGAATATACCGTGGATAAATCCCTTTGACCAGTATGTATGGGATTACAATGTTGCAATAGCAAAAGAAGCAGCCTTATTAGGCTTTGATGAAATACAGTTTGATTATGTAAGATTCCCTGACGGAGCTAAAAAATATAACCCGATTACTGAATTTCCGGGCAGAAACAACAGAGATAAGGATGAAGCAATTGCAGAGTTTTTAAGCTACGCAAAAACAGAGCTTGAACCTTACAATGTAAATATAGGAGCAGATGTATTCGGAATAACTACGAGAACATGGGATGATTACCCGGAGGATATTGGGCAGACATGGATTTTGATGGGAGAATTTGTTGACAATATGGCACCGATGGTTTATCCAAGCCACTATTCAACCGGCTGGTATAATCTTGAAAATCCAAATGCTCATCCATACCTTGTTGTTAAAGGTGCAATGGAAGAAGCAGTTGAAAAAAATTCATCCATGGAAAAACCGCCTGTTATAAGACCCTGGATACAGGATTTTGACTGGGCAGGCATAGTGTATGGTCCCGACAAGGTAAGAGATCAGATAATAGCCGCAAAGGAGCTTGGAATAGAAGAATATATGATTTGGAATCCAAGCAATGTATATGACCCATATGCATTTATGCCTGGTGACGTTGAAGAAAAGACGACTTATCCTTTTGACAAGGGAGAACTGGACTACAGAGAAAAATCACCTCAGGATGCAGCAGACAAATATTTAACAGGAATGCTTCAATCCAGATACAGTTACATGTATTTAATGGAGCCTGTTAAAGAAAGAGTCAAATATTTTGATGAATATGCAAAACTACAAGATGCTTCAAATATTAAACTGCTGAATTACAAGGTATACAGCTATGAAATGGACCCGAACAGCCAAGAGTCGGCTACAGTTGAATTATATTACAAGATAGAAGTTACTGACGGTGATACAAAAAATGTAATAGAAAAAGATAATGTTAAATGGAACGCAGTCAAAGAAAACAACATATGGAAAATCAAAGCAGAATTCGATACAGCTTCAGGCAATTAATAATAAATTTTCAGGAGGACTTATGTTCTCCTTTTTTTCACCATTAATGTACGCAAAGCATACACTGGTGTAATGAGCTACAAAACAAAAAACTTGACAACCATAAATATATTGTTATAATAAGTTTTATATATTTAATAATATTATGTTATAATTACAAATTTATATATGGAAGAAGGAATTATTATGAAAAAGTATAATGTAGCAATTTTGGGAGCGACAGGAGCTGTCGGACAGGAAATGCTCAAGGTGCTTGGGGAAAGAAATTTTCCGTACAATGAGCTGAAATTATTGGCAAGCAAAAGAAGTGCAGGAGAAGAAGTTGAATTTCAGGGAAAAAAATATACTGTCGAAGAGGCTTCAGAAAATTCATTCGAAAACGTAGATGTGGTTTTATGTGCCGCAGAAAACTATATAAGTGAAGCACTTTCGCCTGCGGCAGTAAAGGCAGGGGCGGTTGTTATAGACAACTCTTCGGCGTTCAGATTAAAGGATGATGTGCCGTTGGTAGTTCCGGAAGTGAATCCCGGGGATGTTAAAAAGCACAACGGAATCATAGCAAATCCTAACTGTTCAACAATTATAGCATTAACGGCAATAAATGAATTGAATAAATATTCTAAAATCAACAGAATGATAGTATCTACATTCCAGGCAGTTTCAGGAGCAGGAGTAAACGGAATAAAAGAGTTAGACCAGCAAATAAAAAATATTAATGAGCATAATCCGATCGATATAAAAACATTTCAATATCAGATTGCTTACAATGTCATACCTCAAATAGGTGATTTTGATGAAATTGGATATTCCCAGGAAGAAATGAAGATGCAAAATGAGGGGAGAAAAATTTTGCACAATCCTGACTTGAAGGTTAACTGCACATGTGTGAGAGTTCCGGTTTACAGAAGTCATTCTGAATCCATAACTATAGAAACTGAAAAAGAAATAACTCCGGAAAAAGCAAAAGAACTTTTATCAAAAGCAGATGGAGTTAAGCTGGTTGACAACTTAGCTGATAAAAAATATCCTATGCCTCTTGATACATCAGACCAGGACTTAATTTATGTAGGCAGAGTAAGAAAAGACATAAGCAGTGACAATTCATTGGCACTATGGTGCTGCGGCGACCAGGTAAGAAAAGGTGCGGCAACAAATGCGGTTCAAATAGCAGAAGTGCTTGTAAAGGAAGGCTTAATTTAATATATCAAATTGAAAAGAACGGCTGCGGCCGTTTTTTGCATGTGATTATATACAAAATTATCTGTACAAATGTTCGATATTGTGCTAGTATTTAATTGAGACGGAGGAGCTTTATGGAAATTATAATAATTATTTTACTTGCGATATCATTGATAATCAATATAATTCTTTTAATCAGGTCATCTGACAAGGAATTAAAAAATCACATTATTTCAGAACTAAAAATAAACTTAAGTGAAAATAATCATAATTTGCTGGATGAGTTTTCCGGGAAATTAGCAAATTCCGAACAGAAGCAGCTTAAAGAAATACTGACAAATAAGCTTGAAACAGTGGAAAGATTACAAAAAAGCACTGCTAAAATTACAGAAGTTTTAAATGATAATTTTTTAGCTTTAAATGACAGGGTAAGCTCCAATCTGGATAAAATAAACATGCGGGTTGAAGAAAGATTAAACGAAGGCTTTGAAAAAACCAACAAAACCTTTGTGAATATATTGGAGAGATTATCCAAAATAGATGAAGCACAGAAAAAAATAGACAGCCTTTCAACAAATATTGTATCGCTTCAGGATGTTTTAACTGATAAAAAAAGCAGGGGAACCTTTGGTGAGGTTCAGCTTAATCACATATTGGCGACAGTGTTCGGCGATAATAACAACAAAATATATGAGCTGCAAAAAAAGCTGGTTAACGGAACGATATCAGATGCCGTACTTCATATTCCTGATCCTGTGGGAATGCTTTGCGTTGATTCGAAGTTCCCTTTGGAAAATTATCAGCGCATGATTGACAAAAGCATGAACGAAGCTGAAAGAAAAACATACGAGCGGGATTTTAAGACCAACGTAAAAAAACACATTAATGATATTTCATCAAAATACATAATAAATGGTGTGACCTCGGAGCAGGCAATAATGTTTCTTCCGGCAGAAGCCATATTTGCAGAAATAAATGCATACCATCAGGATTTAATTGATTATGCAAGCTCTAAAAAGGTGTGGATTGCTTCACCTACAACACTGATGTCTGTTTTGTCAACAGTGCAGGTTGTTTTGAGGAATTTGGAAAGAGAAAAATATGCATCAATTATTCATGAAGAACTTAATAATCTGGGAAGAGAGTTCAAGCTTTACAAGGACAGATGGGATTCCCTGGCCAAGGATATTAAAAGAGTGTCAGATGATGTGGACAAAATACATATCACTTCAAATAAAATAGAAAAGAAGTTTGATAAAATATCCAAGGTTGAAATGAGTGACTTTGACGAGCAGGATAAATTGGGTACAGCACTTGCCGACAATTAGTTTTAATAAACATGATTTGTAAAATGATGTAAATGAAAAATAAAAATTACCATCATAATAAATAAAAAACATAAAAAAATAACTTGATTTTTATATTTTTATATGTTACTATCTTTAAGTGACTTAGCCGTAGTGATGGAATGGCAGACGTGACGGACTCAAAATCCGTTGGTGGCAACACCGTGGGGGTTCAAGTCCCTTCTACGGCACTAAAAAAAGCAGACTGAAAAAGATAAAGACATATCTTTTTCAATCTGCTTTTTTATATTATATTTTGATGGATGATGGATATAAATCATATGAAATAGTTGGAAGGAGATTAAAATGAAAATTTATAATGTAAGTCAATTGGATAAAAGCTTTATTTGGAAGGATAATGTCGGGCTTGTTACACAGTTATTAGGCGCTGCTGCAGGCAGTCAAAGAATTTACGTAAATATCGACAGGGTTCCGCCAAATGCATTCAGCACAAAATATCACAGCCATTCTCAACAGGAAGAATTTTTTATGATATTGGACGGCTCAGGTACGTTGAGGCTGAATGATGAAGAGTACACTGTCGAAAAGGGGGATTTCATTTCTAAGCTCCCGGGAAAGGATATTGCCCATCAATTTTATAATTCCGGTAAGGATGTTCTTGTGATTTTGGATGTGGGAACAGTTGAAAAAGAGGATACATGTTATTATCCTGATGAAGATATATATCTGCATAAGTCAAATGGTAAAATCAAAGTATTCAGAAATCAATCTGTTCTTGACAACTGGACATCTGACCCAAACAGCAAATAATGCGTATATAGATTATGTCTTTATATTTAAATGAATTCATGTTATAATTTATTAATAAATGTTAAGCAAGGTGAAAAAATGGATAAAGCTGTTGAATTACTAAAAAAATATTACGGGTATGATTCCTTCAGGGACGGACAGAGAGAAATAATAGAAAATATTTTGTCTCGTCGGGACGTGATGGCAATAATGCCTACCGGCGGAGGAAAATCCCTGTGTTATCAGATACCCGCCATGCTTATGGAAGGAACCACAATAATTATTTCACCTCTTATTTCTCTGATGAAGGACCAGGTAGATACATTGCAGCAAATGGGCATGTCGTCTGCATTTATTAACAGCTCATTATCAATGGGAATGCTTAGACAAATCATATATGAGGCCGGAAACAACAAGTACAAGCTGCTGTATGTTGCACCGGAACGTTTAGAGTCCGAAAGCTTTTTGGAGATGCTTAAAAATATTAAAATTTCCATGATAGCTGTTGATGAAGCCCACTGCGTTTCCCAGTGGGGCCATGATTTCAGGCCAAGCTATTTAAAAGTCAGAAATTTAAGAGACATATCAAGTGATAACCCGGTGGTTTCTGCATTTACGGCAACAGCAACGCCAGAAGTCAAAGAAGATATTATAAATTTAATAGGCTTGAATGAGCATTATGAAATTATCACCGGCTTCGACAGGGAAAATTTAAAATTTGAAGTTATAAGAGCTAATAAAAAATTTCCATATGTATTAAAATATGTGGAAAAACATAAAGGCAAATCAGGTATTATTTATTGTCTCACCAGAAAATTGACCGATGATGTCTGCGCAAGGCTTGTAAGTGCCGGCTATAAGGCGGTAAAATATCATGCAGGTCTGAGTGATGGAGAAAGAAGTAAAAATCAGGATGATTTTCTCTACGACAATGCTGACATAATGGTTGCAACAAATGCCTTTGGTATGGGAATTGACAAGCTTGATACACGATATGTGATTCATTACAATATGCCTAAAAATATAGAATCATACTATCAGGAGGCAGGAAGAGCAGGAAGGGACGGAGAGCCCTCTGATTGTATTTTATTGTTCAGTCCTCAGGATATAGTAATGAACAACTTTCTGATAGAAAACAGCATCAGTGACGCAGTAACAAAATCTAACGAATATGAACGACTTAAAATTATGACCAATTACTGCAATACAGATAAATGTCTCAGAAAGCATCTCATAAGTTATTTTGATCCGGGCTACAATACAGAGAATTGCCAAAACTGCAGCAATTGTCTCAGCGACATTGAAAGCAGGGATATAACAATTGAAACCCAGAAGATTTTATCCTGCATTTACAGGATGGGAGAGAGATTCGGCAGCAATGTTGTCATAGATGTTTTAAAGGGAAGCTCTAATCAGCGGATAAAGTCATTGAATTTTCATAAATTAAGCACATACGGTTTAATGAAGGAATATGACAAGGATACATTGAAAGAAATGATTTCGTGCTTAATATCTGACGGATATATAAATGTTGCCGGAGATAAATACCCTGTACTGAACATATCTGATACAGGTCACAATGTACTGAGAGGAAAGCAGCAGGTAACAATAAAAAAAGTATTTGCTAAACGTGAAGTTAACAATAAATCTGTTGACTATAATAATGACTTGTTTGAGATATTGAGAGCGCTAAGAAAGGAAATTGCGGACGGCTTAAGAGTTCCGCCTTTTGTAGTATTTTCAGATGCGGCCTTAAAGGATATGTGCATTAAATATCCGTTAAATAAAAATGAGTTTTTAAAAGTAACAGGCGTTGGAGAGGTCAAGGCTGAAAAATACGGCAGCAGGTTTATGGATGCTATTAAAAATTATATTAGTAACAACAACATTAATATAGAAAAGATGCAAAATTCAGATGAAAATAAGGCATTAAAAGAAGACGCAAAAGAAAAGGTTAATAAAGAAGATAAAGAAGATACAAGGTCAATAACCTATAAACTATATAAAGAAGGAAAGAGCATCGGTGAAATAGCCAAAGAAAGAGAGCTGGCCATAACTACAGTAGAAAGACATCTGACAGATTACGCAAAATCAGGCTACGAAATAAACTACAGGGATTTTGTTTCAGAAGACAAAGAAAAACTTATAATAACAGTATATAAAGAAATAGGCGGGGATAAGCTAAAACCAATAAAGGAAGCTCTGCCTCCTGAAATTACATATACTGAAATTAAATTTGCCCTATGCAAACATAGTGAAGAGGGACACACCTCTTCACTAGGGATAATCTCTGAGGATTAGAGGAATGTCCCCGTAAAAGGAGAAAAAATGAGTAAATTATACATCGTGCCCACACCCATAGGCAATTTGAGTGATATGACTGAAAGGGCGATACGAACCTTAAGAGAAAGCGATTTGATATTGGCCGAGGATACAAGGCATACTCAAAAGCTTTTGAATTTTTTCGACATAAAAGCACATCTCGTTTCATACCATAAATTTAATGAAAAAAGCAGAAGCCAAGAAATTATAAATGAGATTCTTGATGACAATAAGAATGTTTCGTTGGTAACTGATGCAGGGACGCCATGTATTTCAGACCCGGGCTACGAGCTTGTTAAGGATGCCAGAGAAGCGGGCATTGAAGTAATAGGTTTGGCAGGAGCCTCAGCTGTTACGGTTGCACTTTCAATTTCCGGCATAGACACACATCAATTTGCTTTTTACGGTTTTCTTCCAAGAAAGAAAAGCGAGCTTGACGTGGCGATGAAAAAGGTTAAAGATAATATTATAAGGACATTTGTGTTTTATGAATCCCCAAAACGAGTAATTAATCTAATCGAAAACATGAAGGAACATATGCCTAATGCTACAGTATGTGTGTGCAAGGAGCTGACCAAGCTTCATGAAAACACATTTTACGGCAGCGTTGATTCTGTTTTGAATCAGCTGAATAACCATGCTGATGTTGAAAGAGGGGAATATGTAATCGTGGGGTTCAACAATGATTATGAAGAAAAAGAACAGAACAATTCAAATGTCAGCATACACGGAATTTTGTTTGACAAATTGTACCATAAAGATTATTCTTTAAAGGAGGCAGTCAATGAAGTTGTAGAAGAAGGGCTGGCTTCAAAAAACGAAGCATATAAGGCTTCATTAGAAATAAAAAATTTTATAAATAATTATTGAGAGGGCTATTATGTTAGGGACAGTTGTAAATTCATTAGCAGTATTAGCAGGCGGTATGATTGGGATTTTATTTAAAAGTATAATACCGGAGAAATTAACTGCAGCTCTTCTTAAAGCTTCAGGCCTTGCAGTGATTACAGTGGGTGTTAAATTGAGCTTAGTCGGTGAGAACCTTACACTGCTAATAATGTCCATAATTATTGGAACAGCTATTGGCGAGCTGATTGACATCGAAGGAAGGCTGGACAAACTGGGCGCAATGGTGGAAGGTAAATTAAAAAGTAAAAGCACAAACAGCAATATAACACTTGGTTTTGTCACATGTACCCTTATTTATTGTGTGGGCTCCATGTCCATATTGGGAGCAATTCAAAGCGGTCTGACAGGCAATCATGAAATATTGTTTTCAAAGGCACTTCTTGACGGGATAATGTCCATAACAATGGCAGTGTCCATGGGAGTGGGTGTAATTTTTTCAAGTATAAGCGTACTGTTATATCAGGGAACCATAACATTGCTGGCACAGTTTATGCAATCATTGTTAAGTGATGTTGTGGTAAATGAAATGACTGCCATAGGTGGTGTTTTAATTATGGCGATAGGTCTTAATTTTCTTGAAATTAAGCGTATTAAGGTAGGAAACATGCTTCCTGCAATATTTTTGCCAATACTTTATTATCTTATAATCGGAAGTTAGGATAATCTTGGATAAATTACGGTGCATTAAAATAATACATTATAATTTATAAAAAGGATCTGCAGATGCACAGATCCTTTTTATCTTAGTTGTCAGTGCTTTTTATACTGACAATTGTATTTTTTTGTATTTTATATATGCCTATTGTAACTATAGGAATTACATAAAATATCAGGAATCCCCATGTTATGGTTCCATATCCCTTTGCAATTAATCCTATCAATCCGAACTGTGCAATAAATACACCGAGCATTAATAATCCGGTTGTTACTCCGGGTATAATCCAGCGCGACATTTTTTTGTTATTTTCATTATATACAGCGGTTATTCTTTCGGTTACCGCATATATAAAGCCTGTTCCTGTTTCAACCAGAGTTCCGAATAAAGTAATCTGGAACACTACAGTAAGTACAGGGGAACCAATAGCATTAAGCAGGTATACAGTGGGCACAGCTTCTGAAATTATTTCCGGATAAAAACCACTCATAGCAATAAATAAGAGTACGGCAGGAATTATTCCTATCAGACCTGCAATAAATCCTGCTCCTATTGCTTCTTTTCTGGTTTCAACATGCTTAACGGAGAACAGTACAGCAGGAATAATCCCTAAGTTGTAAAAGGCATACTTGAGACCACCCAATACCCATCCCGATTCCATGGCTCCGCTAGATATGTTTGTTGTAATCTCTCTTCCAAATCTTGTAAACATCATAACCAAGAAGGCTATGTAGACAGCATATAATAAAAATGACCAATATGACAGGAACTTTTCAATTGCTTCTGTTCCGTTAAGTACAAGTATTCCTACACCTATCATCATTGCTATAACACCTATATAGTAATTAAGTCCAAACACTTCGTTCAATATACTTCCTGCAGAAGAAGCTATTACAGCCAATACTATAAGCAGCAGAATCACATAGCAAAGCTCATATAACCACCAAACCTTTCCCAACAATTCTTTAAAAAATGTTCGGTAGTCATAAGCTTTGAAAACTCTTGAAAATTCAAAGGTCGCTGCACATACTACTCCCCATAGCACGCCTGAAATAGCCAGCATTGCAATTAATCCTCCGACAGTTCCAAAGCTGAGAAAAAACTCTACAATTTCTCTTCCGGTACCATAACCTCCTGCTATTACTACAGATTGAAATATTATTCCCGGTACAAAATACTTTTTAAAACTTTCACTCTTAATGAAATTCATTTTTCATTCCTCCTCATATTTATTACCAACCTTTTGCTACATTAAGTATTGAATCCGGTATTTCACCATTCAGATACTCTATTATGGAAGCTTCAATTATATTAATCGCTTTATCAAGCTCTTCCCTGCTGATAACCAACGGCGGTTGTATTCTTAATACTCCCGATGCAAGAAAAATTACTATGACACCTTTCTGCCAGCATCTGTAGCATATTTTGGCAGCAGCTTCTTTATTGCCAACTTTGGTTTTCCTGTTCGTTACAAGATCCACCCCAATTGATAAACCCTTTCCTCTGACATCTCCTATTAACTCATATTTCATCATCATTTCTTCAAATCTTGATTTGGCATACTTCCCGAGTTCCGCTGATTTTACAATCAAATTTTCATTTTCTATTACGTTTATCGTTTCTATCGCAGCAGCACATGACAAAGCATTGCCGCTCATTGTGAATAAGTGTGCAGGAGGTTCCAGTGAATCAGAAATATTTTTTCTTGCTACTATTGCACTCAACGGTACTCCGGAAGCCATTGATTTCCCCATCACAATAATGTCAGGTTCAACGTTGAAATGCTCAATGCAGAACCATTTTCCAGTCCTTCCAAAGCCTTGCTGCACTTCTTCACTTACAAAAAGTATTCCGTTTTCCTTACAAATTCTAAAGATTTCTTTTACATATTTTTTAGGTGGTACAATAAGACCTGCGTCACCTGCAATTGGTTCCATTACAACAGCTGCTATCTCCTCCGGCGGCAGGTATGTTGCCAAACTCTCTTTAAAGTCGTTCATGCACTCTAAATTGCATGATTTCTCATCTTTAGCATAGGAACATCTGTAGCAGTCAGGATATTTGATGTGTGAAATGTCCGGCAGCAACGGACCTATTTTCCTTCTCATATTCAAGCTTATGGCAGACAATGACAATGACCCAAAGGTTGAACCGTGATAAGAGCCTATAAATGAAATAATTTTACTTCTTCCTGTGTAAGCCCTTGCCATTTTTATCATTCCATCATTTGCATCTGAACCTGAAAGCCCGTAGACTACTTTTTTTTCGAAGTTTCCCGGTGTTATTTGACAGAGCTTTTCGCCGAGCTTTACTAAAGGCTCCGAATAAGTGTAAGCGGCCGTGTAACTTATAAAAGCATTAATCTGGTCTGTGATAGCCTTGACAATGCTAGGATGGCTGTGCCCTGTGTTAAGTGAAGACGCACCTGAAAGCATGTCAATAAATTGATTTCCATCCATGTCTTCTATTGTTGCTCCGTTACCTCTTTTTATTGCTAATGGGTAATATGGAATTCTGGCAAATTTTGAATACATTTTGGAATCTCTTTCTACTATTTCCATACATTTGTCATACATCAAGTCAAACTCTCCTTTAAATTAACTATCATATATCTTTTTCAACTTTTCTAAAAACTTCAATCATGCGCTCAATATCAGCATTTACCATTAAACGAACAAAATTATTACCAAGTCCCTCAAAGCCTCTCCCGGAGACCGATATTACCTTGTGTCTAAGCAGCAGTTCTTCAAAATCTACATTATTTTGGGGATGCATTAGAGTCATTATTGGTACTGATACGTCGGTTTCCAAAACAACTAGGTTTTGCAATGAATCAATAAGTTTTTTCTTGTATAAACTGACTAAGCTGCAGCAATCTGACATAAATTTATCATCTTTTAAAGCAGCTTCTGCCACCAGCCTGGCTATGCTGTTCATTTCATACGGATTAGAAATTTTATGATATTGGTCTGCAATTTCTTCTGATGTCACAAGATAACCAGCCCTAAGACCTGCAAGACCTAATCCTTTGGATAATGTTCTGATAACAATTAGATTTTTGTACTTATTTATCAATGATACTGCAGAATTTTCCCTGCTCATGAAATCTCCGTATGCTTCGTCAATTATAATAGGTCGATTCAATTGATTTGCATGATAAATAATTTTTTCTATTGAATCAGCATTAATTACCTGCCCTGTAGGGTTATTTGGGTTATCAATGAAAAACATAGAATGCCCTGTATTCATTCTGCTAATATACTTCTCTGGATTAAACTTAAAATTATTTGCTTTATCCAGATAATAACTTTCATAAAAGCCGCCATTAGACTTTACATCATCCACGAAATCTGAAAACTGAGGAGAATATCCTAACACTTTGGATGAACAATCAAGAAAAAGTTTATTGATCTTATATATAAGTTCTATAGATCCATTTCCAAGTATTATCTGTGTTTTATCGATTTCAGCGACAGTATGCCAATAGTCACATATAGCATGTTTCAAGCCGTCAGCTGGTTTAGGATAGCTATTTAAATCCTTGATATTAATCTTGTTTAAGGAGCTTTCTGCCATTTTCGAAATCCCAAAAGGATTAATGCCATTTGAACAATCCATAAAACCGGCTGTATTAACGGTATGTATTGCTTCTTTTGCATAGCTTGTTTTGTATAAATTTTTTATGCTGCTTTTTACTTCAGGAACCATAATTCACCTCCTTTTTCTATGACTTTTTTAATGTTTGCAATTATCAAGCCAACTCTCATCATTCCAGATATAGCATTTTAGGTTTTTTAGTATGAGTATCTGAAGTTGTTTAAATTACTTGCTTTCAGAGAATGTTATGTATAATATTGCATTGATTTTTGAATTGTTTATTATTGACTTTAAAGCTTTTCAAGTATATAATTTAACTTGTATGTACTAATTTGTTACACAGTTTTATTTTGAAAATATATGAAAACATTCTGCAAGGGTTATATTTTCTGTTGATGTTGAAATTTGCTGGAAATATTAGTATTTGAAGTATTTTATTGCAAATTGCAATGTGACTTTTTGTGACATGTTGCAAATAAGGAGGGTGGTACATGAAATGTTTTCTCAAGCTGAAAAGGACGGAATCTTTGCAACTCAAATAATTTCAAATGAAATTACAAACGATAATAATTTAATTAAACTTTTATTTGAGAATATCGTTTCTGTGATTCTGCTTAATGACATATTTATCTATCTTGCAGACAGCAATGGAGATATAATCTTTGAGCATTCAACTAATGACATTACTGATTCAACCAAACTCCGTGAAGATATAAAGTCCGGAAGTGGCGATACAAATATCGAATCAATTGTTTCGGATGTAAGTATAGACAATTGTTTATACAGATTGTTCATTTCCTCATATTCACAAGATAAGAATATCCTTCAAGAAATTATTGAAAAACTGGAAATCAGTTTGATGAATTTAAGCGCACATTACTCCAAAATAAGCAAAAGTTTTTCGCATTTACTTAATTGCCTTGATTCTGTCAATGAAGGAATTTCAGCATGTGATACGAATTGCCGCGTCACATATATTAACCAGGCTGCATGCGATATGGTATATTCAACAAAAGAGGAAGTTCTCAATCAGGATTTAAATACCTTTATCTCAAATTCTATTTTGGTTAAAGCCGTAAAAACCAAGAAAGCTGTGTTGGATGTAGAATATATAATTGAATTGAAAAATAACATTATTCAGCTCATGAATTCAGCGTATCCGGTTTTTGACGGTCAAAATAATCTGCTAGGTGCAGTGGATATTTATAAAAGAAAAACTCAATCTATAAAAATTGCCTCAGACCTCATGGGACATACCGCAAATTATGATTTTAACTACTTCATCGGTGAGAGTAAAAACTTCAAGGATACGATCGAAATCGCAAAAAAATTTTCCAAAAGTGAAAAAAATGTTTTGATAATCGGTGATAGCGGAACCGGAAAAGAACTCCTTGCTCAATCCATCCATAATCACAGTCCAAGAATTAACGGACCTTTTGTAGCAATAAACTGCGCAAGTTATCCCAGAGATTTGTTTGAAAGCGAGCTTTTCGGATATGAGGAAGGAGCTTTTACGGGAGCAAAAAGAGGCGGTAAAATCGGAAAGTTTGAGCTGGCAAATGGCGGTACTATATTTCTTGATGAAATTGGAGAGCTTCACATTCATTTACAGGCAAAGCTTCTTCGCATAATCGAAACACGTAGTCTCAGCAGAATTGGGAGTAATAAAAAAGTAGACATTGATATAAGAATAATTGCAGCTACAAATAGAAATCTTGAGGAGATGATACAGAAGGGAAAATTCAGAGAAGATTTGTATTACAGACTGAGAGTTCTCTATCTGCGACTGCCATCTCTTAAAGAAAGAGGCGATGATGTGCTTGTTCTAAGCAATTATTTTATCGAAAAGTGCGCAAAAGATTCTATGAAAGGTATACGCGGTTTTGATGATGAGGCAACAAAACTTGTGTTGAATTATAACTGGCCCGGTAATATAAGAGAATTGGAAAATATAATATCCTTGTCTTTATTTTATTGCGAAGGTGACTATATTACAAAAGATAATTTGGTCAAAGCAGGATTATGTGTTGCCGAAGATTGCGGCGAAACTAAAAGCAGTGATAAGAAGGTTTTGTCACAAGTTACTAAAGAGCTTATTCTTAAAACTTTAAATGAAAATAACGGAAATAAGAAAAAAACAGCAGAGCAACTTTGCATTTCACGAAATACAGTGTATAGAAAACTCAAATCAATGGATTAAAAATAGATGTGCCATTTTTTCTTAATCAATAAAAATATTTTTCATAGCAGGAATCTGCATGTTGATAGTTTGTTTTTGATTTTTAATTATCATAAATGCCGGTTCCATGCTGTTTTTATTGTTAAGGAATAATAGAATTTCAAGGTTAATATGCTGGCTTCCAAATTCAAGGTTCTGGTTAATTAAAAGAGGTGTAATGTGGATAATAAAAAACTGTTGCTTAGCCCCATGACAATAATGTCTATAAGCGTGGGATTTATAATTTGTTCAATAATATTATCAATTCCATTGTATATTGGTTTTATAGCCAGTATAGTTTTTACTTCATCAGTCTTGGTTAAGAGCGGGTATGAATTGATAGATTTGCTTAAGACAATAGCAAATTCAGTTTTGGAAATAAAAAACCTGATAGTTGTTATATTATTCATAGGTGCAACAACTTCTATCTGGCTTTCCTCAGGAGTTGTGCCTACCATTATGTATTATGGATTCACATATATGGAGGGAGTTAATTTTTTATTTGCAGCATTTTTAATAATGGCTGCCGTTTCTTTGTTTATGGGAACAGCAATAGGCACCATAAGTACAGTCGGCATTTCCTTGAGCGGCATAGGATTAGGACTTGGAATACCCCAAAGTCTGGTTGTAGGAATGCTTGTTTCCGGAGCATTCATTGCAGATAAAATTTCACCGCTGTCAGGACTGATGAATTTATTAATGGCTACAACAAATAAAAGCTACAAAGAAATTTCCAAAACCATGATAGTAACCTTGATACCCACAATAATTGTAACAGCGGTTATTTATTATATCTTAGGGATGAGATACACGTCGGGAGATTATTCAAATCTTGTATTGTATAAAGAAGCAATAGCTTCCGGATTTAATATATCTCCATTATTGTTAATTTTGCCTGTAATTATTCTGGGCTTATCCATATCCGGATTAAATACAATTCTTACATTTTCAATAGGTATAGCAGTAGGCTCCATATTAAGCATTGTTTTTCAAGGGGCATCCATATCCGGAATTTTAAAATACATATTAGTCGGATATCATGGAAGCACACCTTCGGTTGAATTGAATACGCTGCTGGTAAGTGGAGGAATGGTTGCTATGATTGAAGCAATTATTATTGTAATCAGCGCCTATGCACTTGTTCAGCTGTTTGAAAAAGGAAATATATTAATGCCTTTGATGGAAAAGCTGGTTAAGGGTATTAACACAAAGATATCCCTGATTATGCGCACAGGCATAATGAGCACACTGCTTACAGTTGCAACCTGTGATCAAACAGCAGGAATAATACTTCCATCCAAGGTTCTTCAAGTAAAATACAAGGAATTAGATCTGGATACAACAGTTTTATCAAGGACTATTTCTGATACAGGAATAATTATTGCACCGCTGATGCCCTGGAACATAAACTCATTTTTAATAAAACCTATTATGGGTATAACAGCTGCACAATATGCTCCATATGCAGTCTTGTGCTATGTTTGTCCGTTGATAAGCATGGCAATTATGTATAGCTTATATAAAAAACCTAAGGATATTGAAAAATTAAACAGAGGAGGCAATAACAAATAATGAAATTAGCTATAATTGGCGGAAGCGGGCTTCTTGGCTCTACGACAGCCTTTTTAACCGCACAAAAGGGAATATTTGATGAAATAAAGCTTTTGGGAAGAAGGAAAAATGTAACCACCCATCATGCCATGGATATGGAGCATGCACTTATGCCTTTTTCTGAAACAAAGGTAACGGCTGTTGATTATGATGATATTAATGATTGTGAAGTAATACTTATAACAGCTGCAGCCCCGGAAAGAGTGGTTGTTTCCAGGGAAGAGTATATAAAAGACAACATAAGGGTTGTAAAAGAAGTAGGAGAAAGCATAAATAAGTATAATAAAGATGCAGTTATTATAACAGCAACAAATCCTATTGATGTATTCAATTATTACCTTTATAAAGAATTGAAACGAGACAGAATGAAAATGCTGGGTTTTGCTTCAAATGACAGTTTAAGACTAAGGTGGGCGCTTTCGGAGGAATTGGGCCTTGACTTCAATAAGATTGAAGCCTACTGTATTGGTGAGCACGGTGAAGGCCAGCTGCCGCTTATGAATTATGTAAAATATGAAGGAAGAAAAATTGAAGTCGGACATGAATTAATGAGCAGGATTAAAAATAAACTGGTTAACTGGTTTATTGAATTCCAAAGACTGGATGCTAAAAGAACCAGCGGCTGGACATCAGCTGTCACGCTGACAGAAATGTTAGAAGCAATAGCATTGGACGGCGGAAAAATAATTGAATGCTCTGTTCCTTTAGAAGGAGAACTGGGCTACAGTGAGGTTTCTTTAGGGATGATGGTTAAGCTTGGCAAGCACGGAGTAAAAGAAATAATATCCACAAAGCTTACCGAGGATGAAAAAAGTGAATTAGATATAACAGTGAGTAAGATTAAAAATCAAATAAATATAATTTATTAATCTAAGAGCCACAATTTGTGGCTCAGGCTGTTGAAAAAGCCCACCTGCTGCGTTACCGTTCAGGCAGTCAATCCTCACGTATGTTTGAATACGCTCCGGTTGCCTGCCTTCCGGTGCCTTGCAGGATGAACTTTTTCAACAGCCTGTCATCTTGATGACTTTGTCATCAATCTGAGCCACAATTTGTGGCTCATTTGTTTTTATGCTGCCATTAAAAAACCAGAAATTCGATTAAAATGAAAAATAATTTGAAGTAAAATATAAGATATAATATTCGGGTCATCCGATTACTAAAACAGTATTTATTATAACATTTTTACTATATGAAACTAAGTTTGGTTAATAAAGTTTATAGATATATTACCTAACTTGATGAAGAATTATTTGCCAAAAGCTTAAATAAAACGAAAAAAATATTGGTTATTGAAAGTATTGTAAAGGCGATATATAATAATTTTGGCAAACATATATTATAACACATATTCTTAAAATTGCGATATAATATAACATATATAATTTTTAGTTAGTATAGGAGTGTATCTGATGCAAAGTTTAACTTCAAATGGAAATGTATTAAAATGGATAGATGAAATAGTGTCATTAACGAAGCCTGCAAGTATTATGTGGATTGATGGCAGCGAAGAACAATTAAATCAGCTTCGCCAGGAGGGATGCAGGACAGGTGAAATGGTTGCTTTAAACAAAGAAAAATATCCCGGATGCTATTATCATCGTTCACAAAATGATGATGTTGCACGCATGGAGGATAAAACCTTCATTTGCACTGCGAATAAAAGAGACGCCGGCCCTACAAACAATTGGAAAAGCCCGCAGGAAGCCTATGAATTAGGCCGGGAAATCTTTAAAAATTCCATGAACGGCAGAACTATGTACATAATTCCTTATTCAATGGGACCTGTAGGTTCTCCGTTTTCAAAAATAGGATTTGAAGTTACAGATTCAATTTATGTTGTTTTAAGCATGAATATTATGACAAGAGTTGGAAAAAAGGTATTGGATGTACTGGGTAATTCAAATGATTTTGTAAGAGGGTTACATGGAAAATGTACATTGGATATTAATCAAAGATATATATTTCACTTTCCTGAAGACAACACCATATGGTCCTGCAATTCGGCCTATGGCGGAAATGTATTATTGGGAAAGAAATGCTTTGCTCTTCGCATTGCTTCATACCAGGGATGGAAGGAAGGATGGATGGCAGAGCACATGCTTATACTCGGAATTGAAAATCCGAAGGGTGAAGTAAAATATGTAGCAGCCGCTTTTCCGTCGGCATGCGGGAAAACTAACCTGGCTATGCTTATACCTCCTGAAATATATAAAAAAAAGGGATACAAGGTCTGGACTGTGGGGGATGACATAGCATGGCTAAGAATTAAGGAAGATGGAAGGCTCTGGGCAATCAATCCTGAGGCAGGTTTTTTTGGAGTAGCTCCCGGAACCAGTGAAAAATCAAATTATAATGCATTGATGTCTGCTAAGAAAGATACAATATTTACAAATGTTGCTTACAATCTGGACGATGATACCATATGGTGGGAAAAAATGAACAATAAACCTCCTGTAAATGCTCTGGATTGGCAGGGAAATCCATGGAACGGAAAAATTTCAAGAGACAGGGGTGCACACCCAAATTCAAGATTTACAGCACCGGCTAAAAACTGTCCATGCATATCTAAAGAATGGGAATCACCGGAAGGAGTGCCCATATCAGCAATAGTATTCGGCGGCAGACGAGCTAAGACTGCTCCGCTTGTTTATCAGTCAAGAAGCTGGCAGCACGGTGTATTTGTAGGCTCAACTCTTGCATCAGAAACAACTGCAGCGGCAGCAGGAAAAGTAGGAGTTGTGAGGAGGGATCCAATGGCAATGCTTCCTTTCTGCGGATATAATATGGGAGATTATTTTGGGCATTGGCTTGAAATGGGCAGGAAAATGAGCAATCCACCCGAAATATTCCATGTAAACTGGTTCAGAACCAATAATGAGGGACAATTTATCTGGCCGGGATATGGAGAAAACTTCAGGATTCTTGAATGGATAATAAACAGATGTGATAACAGGGTTGCAGCTGATTCTGTTCAAATAGGATATATACCCAGGAAAGAAGATATTAATACAGAAGGGCTGGGTATTGCAGATGATGTTTTAACGGATTTACTTACAATAGATATAGATTCCTGGCTGGATGATATAAAGAATATTGAAGAGTTTTACAAAAAAATCGGAGATACACTTCCAAAGGAACTGAGGAAAGAATTAAATACCTTAAAATTGAACCTGAATGATTCATTAGAAGAATCAATCGCATAAAAACTGCAGGAAAGTGGAAACAGCTGCTTTCACAGTTACAAATTGAAGGCGAAAAATAAAAAAAATACTCGCTCACAGTTTCGGACACGAATAATTCTAAAGCTCACTGCGGCTAAAAATCCTACAGCTTGCAAACTCGCTGACGCTCAAACAGTGCAAGTTGCTTAACGGATTTTTAACCTCCATTCACTAAGAATTATAGTCGTGCCCTGCAAATGTTCGCTATATATTTTTCTTATTTTTCTTAGGCTTCAAGTATAGTAACCGCGAATAGCAGCTGAAGGTATATGCTTTCCTTTTTTATTGTAAATTAACCCTTTGTAATTTTAATAAAATAATATATAATAAGTTATTATTAAATTACGGAGAATAATATGAGAAACATAAAAATGATTATTCAGTATGACGGAACCAGGTACAAGGGTTGGCAGAAGCAGACTGAAAATATAAATACGGTTCAGGGGAAATTAGAAAATATATTAAGCAGTATGGTTGGAGAGGATATACAGCTTGTGGGATGCGGCAGAACAGATGCAGGAGTGCATGCTTTAAATTATACGGCTAATTTTCATACAGATTCAAATAAAAGTATAGAAGAAATGAAGCAATTTCTAATTGAGAGCCTGCCTGATGACATATCGCTTTTGTCTGTTAAAAATGCAAGCGAAAGATTTCATGCCAGATACAATATAATGTCGAAGACATATCTGTACAGAATAAATAACAGCGAGGTAAAAAACGTATTTGACAGGAAATATATTCATAATATAAATGAAAAGCTTGACCTGGATAAAATGAGGAAGTGTTCTTCATGTTTAATTGGAACACATGATTTTCAAAGCTTTACAACATTGAAGTCAAAAACAAAGTCAACAGTTCGAACCATAAATTACATTAACATTGAAGAAAAAGATAATATAATAGAAATAGAAGTAAACGGAAACGGATTTTTATGGAACATGGTCAGGATAATACTTGGCACATTGATTGAAGCAGGAAAAGGTAAATTAAGCAAGAATGATGTTGAAAGCATTCTGAATGCTAAAAAAAGAGCTGAGGCGGGTCCCATGGTTCCTGCCAAAGCGTTGTTTTTAAAGGATGTTGAGTATTAAGCTCAGACGGGGAGAGAAATCCTGTCTTGTTATACTGAATTAGTAAAAAAGGGCGGAATTATGAAGCTAAGGACACAGATAACACTGTTTTTTATTATAATTTTAATATTTTCTCTGGGAAGCATGGCGATACTTTCATATTATCAAATGAAGGATATTTTTAACAAACAGCTGGAAGATAAGCTTATGTATATAGCTAATTATGCATCAGAGGATTATCTGGTGAAGGATGCATTGTCAGGGAACAATAGTATTTCTGTTAATCTTAACGGGCATATAGAGAAGATAAGACTGCAGACAGCCGTAGATTTCATAGTTGTGTTTGATATGAACGGTATAAGACTTACACATCCTGTTGAAGAAAACATAGGAAAGAAGTTTGTAGGAGGAGATGAGAGCAGAGCATTAAGCGGGCAGCAGTATATATCTGAAGCAAGAGGTACACTTGGAATTTCAATAAGAGCGTTCTCGCCGGTCTTTCATGCAGGAAGACAAATAGGAGCCGTATGTGTAGGAAGCACAATTAATGAAATAAGCAAGGAAATGTATAAGAAGACACAGCAGTTTACACCGTTTATTCTGATTGCGCTGTTTCTGGGAATCTACTGTGCATATATGCTTGCGGCAAACATTAAAAAAGAAATACTGGGTCTGGAGCCAAACGAAATCGCCTTGTTGTTCAAGGAAAAGGAGGCTATTCTGGAAAATGTAAAGGAAGGCATCATAACCTTGAATGAAAATGGGAATCTTATACAATACAATAAGGAAGCGGCAAGAATTCTGGGATTGACCGGCAAAAATATGAACATGAATTTCATTGAATACTTTGAAGAAAATAATCTTTACAGCTCATTAAATGATACGAAGGGCTCAGATGACTTTGAAGTTAAAATCAGACCCGGTGTTACCATATTGTGCAGGTACAATATTTTGAGAAATGATAAAAATAAGATAATCGGCCAGGTTATAAATTTCAGAGATTTGACAGAAGTAAAAAAAATGGCGGATGAATTGACGGGAATTAAAAAAATGGCGTGGTCATTAAGAGCCCAAAATCATGAATTTATGAATAAGCTCCATACAATATCCGGTTTAATACAGCTCGAAGAATATGATGAAGCACTAAAATATATCTCAAAGACAGCAAACAGCGGAAATGATATAGCAGGTATAATAACAAGAAAAATCAAAAGTGTAAACATAGCTGCGCTTCTTCTTGCAAAATACTATAAAGCGGAAGAAATGAGGATAAGTTTGGAGATAGACAAACAATCCTATTTGAACGGAGTTGACAATCTGATAAATGATGAGGATCTGGGGTCTGTTATAGGAAATTTAATTGAAAATTCCATTGATGCAGTCAATGTTGACGGAACAGGAAAAATATTTTTCAAAATACTCGGAAACAACGATAAACTGATTGTTGATGTTAAAGACAATGGTCCAGGAATACCAGATGATATTGTGGGGAAAATATACGAGCGAAGCTTCAGCACAAAATCAGGGCAGAGAGGATATGGTTTGTATATTGTAAAAACCATTATAGAAAATGCCAACGGCTCTATTTCCTTGTCAACTGACGGTGGAACTGCCTGGCATATAGAAATTCCAAAAAAAGACGGTGAGTAATATGATTAATGTAATGATTGTTGAAGACGACCCGATGGTCAGAGAAATCAATGCGAAATTTTTAAAGAAGTTAGATGAATTTCATCTTTCAAAGGCAGCCTCAAGCATAACAGAAGCCCAAAAATTTACAATCGAACATCCGGTGGATTTGATTCTATTAGATATTTACCTCCCAAAGGAAAACGGTATTGATTTTTTGAAATGGCTCAGAAAAGAAGAGATTGAGTCAGATGTGATATTGATTACCGCAGACAAGACCAGCGGCATGGTACAGGATGCGTTCCGATACGGGGCAGTGGATTATCTTATAAAGCCATTTACATTTGAAAGATTTAAAGAGTCGTTGGCTAGCTACAAGGAAAGATATCATAAGATTAATAATTTCGATACAATTGAACAAAAGGTTCTTGATAAGTTTATTTCAAGAAATATTGCAGATGCTGAAGGTGAAAGCAATGAAAATGATATGGCCAAGGGTATTAACAAATATACTTATAAGTTGATATGGAAGGAAATTATCAATTATGAAAGTGAATATGCAACAGCTGAGGATATTTCAGCAAAGTCGGGAGTTGCCAGAGTTACCGTCAGAAAATACCTTGAATTTATGGAGAAAGAAGGAAAAGTTGAAAAGCTGATTGAATATGGAAAAATAGGAAGACCTCAGCACAAATACAGATTAATTAAGTAAAGCCTGGATTTCGTTTTAGGCTTTTTTTATTGTCATTTTAATATCAAAGTATTTTTTATGAACAAAAACTTTTTTAATTACCAGAATATTTACAATTTAAATATGGAATGTTAACATAAACAAGCAAAAATAATTATGATGAAAGAGGGAAAACGATTTTGAATTATTTTGAAGAAAGCTTAAAGCTGCACGAAAAGTCAAAAGGAAAAATTGAAGTAATTTCAAAAATTAAGGTTGAAACAAGGGATGATCTGAGCTTGGCATATACACCAGGAGTTGCTGAACCTTGCAGAAAAATCCATGAAAATGAGGAAGACGCCTATAAATATACTTCAAAGGGAAATATAGTTGCAGTAGTAACTGACGGCTCGGCAGTGCTCGGATTAGGTGACATAGGACCAAAGGCGGCTCTTCCCGTTATGGAAGGCAAATCAATTTTATTTAAGGAATTTGCAAATGTTGATGCTTTTCCTATTTGTGTAGATTCCAAGGATGTTGATGATATAGTGAAGACTGTAAAGCTGATTGCTCCGGGTCTTGGCGGTATCAACCTTGAAGATATATCTGCTCCAAGGTGCTTTGAAATAGAAGAAAAATTGAAAAAAGAGCTGGATATTCCTGTTTTTCATGATGATCAGCACGGAACCGCAATTGTTGTATTGGCAGGACTGATTAACGCATTGAAAATAACAAACAAGAAAATAGAAAATTTAAAGGTTATCATCAACGGAGCCGGAGCAGCAGGTACTGCTATTGCAAATTTGTTAATGGCAGCAGGCGCTAAAAATATAATTGCTTGTGACAGGACAGGAGCATTATATATCGGAAGAGAAAAAATGAATGAAGCAAAAAATGATCTTGCGAAAGTAACTAATCCTGATAGTGAAAAAGGAACACTTGCTGATGTAATGAAAGAATCAGATGTATTTATCGGTGTGTCTTCTGCAGATGTTGTAAAGCCTGACATGGTTATGTCAATGAACAAGGACGCCATAATACTTGCAATGGCAAATCCAACTCCTGAAATTATGCCTGACCTGGCAAAGGAAGCAGGAGCAAGAGTTATAGGAACAGGCAGATCGGATTTTCCAAATCAAATAAATAACGTACTGGTATTCCCAGGAGTATTTAGAGGGGCTTTAGACGTAAGAGCAAAAGAAATCAATTTAGAAATGAAGCTTGCAGCTGCACAAGCTATTGCAGACTACATTGATGAGAAGGAATTAAATGAAGATAACATAATTCCCAGCGCTTTGGATAAGGGAGTCGCAGGCGCAGTTGCTAAGGCTATCTCTGAAGCAGCAAGAAAATCAGGTGTGGCAAGACTGTAAATTTTTTTATTACTAGATTAACATAATAATTTTATTAGGAGGAAAGAATGAAAGAATTTAAAATAATGGGATTAACCTTGCCGGTTTATTTCACATTACTGGCTGTAATTATTATTGCAATGATATTTGATGTATTGCCGGGAGGTATGATAGGTGCCTTTGCATTTATGATGATAGTTGGTGCACTGTTGGATGTAGTAGGTAATCATACTCCGATTGTCAAAACCTACTTTGGAGGCGGACCGATAGTAATTATATTTGGTTCGGCAGCACTTGTTTACTATAAATTAATTCCTGAATCCGTAGCGGCAAATGTTACAACATTCATGAAAGGCGGAGGATTTCTTGATTTTTATATAGCTGCACTAATTACCGGCTCAATATTAGGAATGAGCAAAAAACTTCTTATAAAAGCAGCAATAAGATTTTTCCCGACAATTCTGGGCGGTGTTGTAGTGGCGATGCTGTTTGCTGCTGTAGGCGGTCTGGCGTTTGGTCAATCACCTGCTGAATCCATTGCATATATTGCGATTCCTATAATGGGAGGCGGTATGGGTGCAGGAGCAGTTCCTATTGCAGAGGTTTTTTCTAACGGATTAGGAGTGTCAGCTGAAACAATATTATCAAGGCTTGTACCTGCAGTAGCTTTAGGAAATGCAGTGGCAATTGTTTTCGGTGGTCTTTTAGACAGGCTTGGTAAAAAGTATCCTAAGTTAACCGGAAATGGGAAACTTATGGATATAGGCGAAGATGACTTAATAGAAAAAGAAGTAAAAGAATCATTTAATCTTAAGGATTTTGGAATGGGTATTGTAATTGCAACAACATTCTTTGCTTTCGGGGCAATAGTGGCATATTTGTTTAAAAATTATTTAGGAATTGATATTCACACATATGCGTGGATGATTATATCAGTTGCGGTTGCAAAAGCTTTAAACATTGTTCCGCAGCAGTATGAAAAGGCATGTTCAAATTGGTATAAATTTGTTGCAGGAAACTGGACAGGTGCGCTGCTGATGGGTATAGGCATTGCATACACCGACCTTGGTCAGGTTATATCAGCATTTACACCTGCATATCTTGTATTGTGCTTCTTGGTTGTTCTCGGTGCGGTTGTAGGAACTGCATTGGTAGGAAAACTTGTAGGCTTCTATCCGATAGAAGCAGCAATCACAGCAGGCTTGTGTATGGCAAACATGGGTGGAACAGGAGACGTTGCAGTTTTGACGGCTTCAAACAGAATGGAATTAATGCCGTTTGCTCAAATTTCATCAAGACTCGGAGGAGCTTTTATCATCCTTCTGGCAACATTCCTGATACCTATATTTTTCTAACATATGAAATAAGATTAAAGCTCACCTTTTCAAGGTGGGCTTATGTCATTAATTTTAAGGAGAATTTAATATGCATGCTATTGAAAAAATACTTGCTAAAAATAGTGGCAAGACAGCTGTTAAAGCCGGTGAAATTGTTACCGCAAAAGTTGACTTTGCGGAAGTGAATGATTTATATCTTCAAACAATTTATTCTTTCCGGGAAATGAACGGAACAAAGGTTTGGGACAAGGAGAGACTGGCATTTGTTTTTGACCATTATGCTCCTGCACCGACTATAAAATCAGCACAGATTCACAAAGAGATGAGAGAATTTGCAAAAGAAAATGATTTAAAATATCATTTTGACATAAACGCGGGAGTATGCCATCAGGTAATGCCGGAGGCAGGCTTGATATATCCGGGTGCGATTGTTGTTGCAACAGATTCACACACTACTACTCATGGAGCATTTGGTGCTATGGGGACAGGAGTGGGAGCAACAGATATGGCTACAATCATGATTTCCGGCGAACTGTGGTTCAGAGTTCCTGAAATAATTGAAATAAGAATTGACGGAACTCCTAAAAAGGGAGTTATGCCAAAGGATGTTATTTTGTATCTTATGGGCAAAATAAGAGCAGACGGAGCAGTTTACAAGGCAATTGATTTTACAGGCAGCTACATTGAACAGCTGGATGTTCCGGGACGTATGGTTATATGCAACATGGCTGTTGAAATGGGTGCAAAGACAGCATATATGCAGCCAAACAGACAAGTTCTTGACTATGTAAGCAAGAGAACTGTAATGCCTTATGAGGTTCAGTATACAGATGATGATTTTGAATACAGTGAGACATATAAATTTGATATATCAGACTTGACACCTCAGGTTGCGGTTCCTCATTCGGTGGACAATGTATTTCCAATTGCCCAGGTTGAGAAGGTCAAAGTAAATCAGTGCTTTGTCGGAACCTGCACAGGAGGAAGAACAGAGGACATTCAGGCGGCAGCCGATATACTAAGAGGCAAAAAAATTGCCAAGGATGTAAGGCTAATTGTTATCCCCGCATCAACAGAGGTTATGATGGATTGTATGGCAAAAGGATATTTACAGGATTTAATAAATGCCGGTGCTGCCATATCAACACCGGGATGCGGACCCTGCTTAAGTGCTCATGAGGGAGTGCTTGCACCTGATGAAGTATGTGTTACAGCATCAAACAGAAATTTCCCCGGACGTATGGGAAGCAATAAATCAAAGGTATATCTGGCATCACCTGCTACAGTTGCAGCATCAGCATTGACAGGGTATCTTACAAATCCGTGTGAATTACAGAAGGAGGCATAATGAAAACCAAATTAAAGGGTAAAGTAATTGTACTTGGAAACAATATTGATACTGATCAGATATATCCCGGAAGGTTTTTGGAGCTTGTTGACCCAAGGGAAATCGGAACTCACTGCCTGGCAGGAGTTGATGAAAGTATTGCCCCGAATTTTAAAAATGGTGATATAATTGCTGCCGGCACCAATTTCGGATGCGGCTCAAGCAGGGAGCATGCTCCGATATCATTGATAAATATGGGTGCAAGCTGTGTGCTGGCTGATTCATTCGCACGTATATTTTTCCGTAACTCGATTAATTTGGGGCTTCCCTTGATTGTATGCAAAAATATAAGCAAGGAATTAAAGAACGGTGACGAAATTGAAGTTGATATTGAGGAAGGAACAGTTACAATTTTAAGCAGCAATAAAATAATTAGCGGTGACAAAATTGGTGGATATGCAATGGAAATTCTGGAGGCAGGCGGTATAAAGCCGCTGTTTCGTGAAAAAAATAAAAAGAAACAAAAATAAAAATTATAAAGGGGCTGACCTTTTGATTCATATTATTAAGGCTGTCCCTGATTTTCAAAGGATGGTGTTGTTATGAAAATAAAAAAGAGGGCTGCAGCAGGCACATTGGAATCCAGCGATGTTTATGTAGTGGTAGAGCCTAACGAAGACGGCATCGAGCTGGAGCTTGAATCAATTGTGTATGGACAGTTCGGTGAAGAAATTGAAAGAACAGTCAGAGAAGTACTGAATAATTTTAATGTAACAAACATAAAAATACAGCTTAAGGACAGAGGGGCAGTGGAGTGTGCAATTCGTGCAAGAGTTGAAACAGCCTTGAAAAGAGCAGAAGAGGTGAATGAATAATGAGACGAAGTATGCTTTTTATGCCGGGCAACTCGGCCGGCATGCTATTAAATGCTGATGCGCTGGGAGCCGACAGTATTATCTTGGATTTAGAAGATGCGGTATCGCCGGCTGAAAAGGACTCAGCCAGAATTCTGGTAAGAAATGCACTTAAGTTTCTTGACTACAGCAATTGCGAAATAATCATAAGAATCAATTCCATTGACACTGACTTCTGGAAAAGTGACTTAGATGAAATAATTCCCATGAAACCCCACATAATTATGCCTCCAAAGGTGAACAGCGCTAAGGATGTACTTACAGTTGCAGATTACATAAAAAAAGTTGAAGAAAAATATAACATAGAAAGACCGACATATATTATACCGCTTATTGAAACGGCTCTCGGAGTTGAAAATGCATTTGAAATAGCGGTGTCTTCCGACAGGGTGAAGGCAATTTTCCTGGGTGCGGAGGATTTAACCGCAGATTTAAGATGCAGGCGAACCAAAAGAGGTGATGAAATCTTCTACTCCAGAGGAAGAATAGTTACCGCGGCAAGAGCAGCAAGCATAGACGTTTATGACACTCCCTTTACAGACGTGGAGGACGAGGAAGGATTAAGAGAAGATGCCATTTTTGCCAAGAGTCTTGGATTTACAGGAAAGGCGGCAATATCACCCAGACATGTCATGACCATAAATGAGGTCTTCAGTCCTGCTATTGAGGAAATTGAATATGCCAAAGAGGTAATGGATATTATCAGAGTTGCAAAAGAACAGGGCAAGGGTGCAATTTCTCTTCACGGAAAAATGATTGACGCTCCGATTGTTGCAAGAGCAAGACAGGCATTGGAAATGGCTGAAGCATTGGGAGGTGGTTTTAATGAGTAAGGTTATAGGTTCATTAAAGGAAGCAATACAGTTAAGCGGGTTAAAGAACGGAATGCGCATATCATTTCATCATCATTTAAGAAACGGAGATCATGTTATAAATATGGTGATGAATGAAATAGCAGGTATGGGATATAAGGATTTGACTGTAAATGCAAGCTCTGTTTTTGACATACATGCACCTCTTGTCAATCATATAAAAAATAATGTGATTACAGGTCTTGAGGTCAATTATATGGGAGGAGCGGTAGGCAGGGAAATTTCGTCAGGCATAATGGAAAAGCCTGTAGACTTCAGAAGCCATGGCGGAAGACCAAGCCACATTGAATCAGGAAAAACTCCTGTTGATGTGGCGTTCATAGCGGCCCCTTCATCCGACAGCATGGGTAACTGTTCAGGAAAGTACGGCAAATCGGCATGCGGTTCATTGGGATATGCATTTGTTGATGCGATGCATGCCAAAAAGGTTGTAGTAATAACTGACAACCTGGTTGATTATCCTTTATATGATTTTTCCATATCAGAAACATATGTGGATTATGTAGTATGCGTTGATAAGATAGGAGACCCCGCAGGTATCGTTTCAGGCACAACTAAGATAACAAGAGATCCTGTCGGGCTAATGATGGCCGGCTATGCTACAAAGGTAATACAGCATTCGGGATTATTAAAAGACGGTTTTTCATTCCAAACAGGTGCAGGAGGCGCTTCATTGGCTGTTGCCAAGTACTTGAAGGAATTAATGCTGAAGGACAATATAAAAGGAAGCTTTGGAATGGGAGGCATAACCGGCTACCTTGTAGATATGCTTGAAGCAGGATGCTTTGAAACTCTTATGGATGTTCAATGCTTTGATTTAAGAGCGGTGCATTCATTACGTGAAAATCCGAAGCACAGAGAGGTTACTGCGTCACATTATGCTTCTCCAACAGCTAAAAGTGCCATAGTAGACAATCTGGATGTTGTTATTCTGGGAGCAACTCAAATTGACACTGATTTTAATGTCAACGTCCATACAGATTCTAACGGATACATAATGGGAGGCTCGGGAGGACACAGCGATACAGCCGCAGGAGCAAAGCTGACAATGATTGTTGCACCTCTCACAAGAGCAAGGCTTAACATTGTTGTCGACAAGGTTCTTTGTGTTTCAACGCCCGGGAAAACCGTGGATATATTGGTAACACAAAGAGGTATAGCAGTTAATCCTTTAAGGGATGACTTAAAAGAAAGATTGAAGGAGGCAAGGCTGCCTGTTATTGATATACATGATTTGAAAAGTATAGGTGACAAAATAACGGGAGTTCCTAAAAATATTACGCTTGGTAACAAGGTTGTGGGCAATGTAATTTACAGGGACGGCACAATAATCGATACGATAAAAAGCATTTTGTAAAATTGCACAGCATATTTTTAGATAAGATATATAAATTATGTTGCTTTTTAAATATTCAATATATTAAGGGGCAGTCGGGAAATAGCCCCCTAAGAAAAACACTACCAGAATAAAAAGGTAGTGTTTTTTTGCAAAAAAAGAAAAAAGATGGCTAACGACAACCACTTTTTCTCCGTTATAGTGTATACTAT
>JAEXUD010000024.1 GCA_023453025.1 Bacillota bacterium | reverse complement strand
GGCCAAACCGCGGCGATAGATATCAAGATCGACCCGTCGATGGACCCCGAAAAACTAGATCGACTCCTCGCAGTACTTAGGAAATACGGACAGATCTAGATACAGGGACTGGCTAGAAACTTACTCTACTCGCGGCGGCTAGGCTATGGTCGTTTCGTAGATGTCCGTACACACGCATTGCTAGCGCACCTCCATCCTTGTGTCCAAGCCAACGGCTGACTGTCGGGATATCCACTCCCGACTCAATGCAGGTGGTAGCGAAAAAGTGACGGAAATCGTGATGGGAGAACTTTGGATGGCCCAGCTGGCGACTTGCCCGCGCGAGGCATCGCTTCGCATCTCCGATCAGCGCAATCCGATCCTCCAGCTTTGGCGAGCGGTCGGCCTTCAGTCGATCCAGCAGCCCACGCAGCGCACTTGTCATCGGCACCACGCGAAACTCGCGGTTCTTGGTCCCCTGCTCTCCTCCCGTTACGGTCAGGGTGTTCTTCGCGAAATTCACGTCAGCCCACGTCAACGCGGTCGCCTCGGCGATTCGGCAACCGGAGTAGGCCAGCAACTCCACAAGGTCGGCTCCAGGTGCCGCGAGCTTCTTGCTCAGAGTACGGCCGTCCGACTCGCGAATGGTCTCGATGAGCCTTCGGAACTGCTCACGCGTCGGAATCACGATGGGAGCCTGAACCACCCGCCGCCGCTTGATCGAGGCAGCGGGATTCTTGAGAACGATCCCCTGCTCCGCGGCGTATTCGAAGATCCCATTGAGCGCGCCGAGTTCCTGCACGAACGAACTCGCCGAGAGCTTCGCGCCTCGCTCCGCCAACCAGCGCTCGCATTGCACCGCCGTGATGTTGCGCACCACCGCACCGGCAAAGAACGGCGCGAGGCCCTTCACGCAGCTTTCCTTGCGCAGCCACGCGTTCGGCTTCATCGACGGCCGGGCCAACTCCAGCCACCGGCGCGAGAGCTTCTCAAACGTCGCCCGCGCCTCTTCGCCCGTGGTCAAGCCGCCTACCTTGTCGCGCAACTCGGCGAGCTTCCGCTCGGCCAACTTGCGGTCCTTGGTCTTGAGGGAGCGCCGAAATTGTTTGGCGCCCTTTTTGAGCAAAGCATAGTAACCGCCCGTTGATTCCAATCGGTACAGATTCGGTCCGACGTTCTGAAAAACGATTCGCCCCGGCTTCGTCGCTGTTTTCATCCGCCCGCAAGGCTACGGTGACAAAACAGGGTGACAACTCAGTTTTCAGCCGGCGGAAAGTCTCTTGTTACTCGTTGGTAATCAGTGCTCCGCGGGGGTAGCTCAGCCGGATAGAGCAACGGTTTTCTAAAGCGTCGGTCACGGGTTCGAGTCCCGTCCCCCGCGCCAGCGCCCGTGTCCGGCCACGTCAACGCGTGGCGGGCGAGTCGTGCCCCAACCGCACGCCGAAGCGGCGCCTCACACACTCACGCCGAGGCGGTCGAGGATGCGCTGCAGGTCGGTGTTGCCCTGATACTCGATCACGATCTTGCCCTTCTTGGGCGAGTGCTTGAGCGAGACGCGGGCGTTGAAGTGGGACGTCAGCTTCTTCTCGATGTTGGCCACCGCGGTAGCCTCGGCGGGCGGCACCACGCGACCGCCGTTGGCCCCGACCGAGGCGCCCGGCGCGGCCGCGGCAACCCGGTGGCGCTGTACGAGCTGTTCGAGCACACGCACGCTGAGTCCATCCTCGATGACGCGGCGGGCGAGCAGCTGGCGCTCGGCGGCGTTCTCAAGCCCGAGCAGCACCTTGGCGTGGCCGACACTGAGATGACCCTTGGAGATGTAGCCCTGGGTTTCGGGATCGAGCTGGAGCAGTCGCAGGGCATTGGCGACAGAAGCGCGGGCCTTGCCCACGCGCGAGGCGGCCAGCTCCTGCGTGAGACCGAACTCCCGCATCAGGCGGGCGTAGCCGAAGGCCTCGTCCATCGGGTTGAGGTCCTCGCGCTGGAGGTTCTCGATCAGGGCCATCGCCGCCGAGGAGGCGTCGTTGGCCGCGACGACCTTCGCCGCGATGGTCTTGAGCTTGAGATGCTGATGCGCCCGCCAGCGGCGCTCGCCGGAGATCAGCTGATACTTTTCGCCCACCTTGCGCACGACGATCGGCTGCATCAGCCCCTCGGCGCTGATGCTCTCGGCGAGCTCGGCCAGCGCCGCCGGCTCGATGGCCTTGCGCGGCTGGTGGGGGTTGGGCTCGATCGCCGCCACCGGGATCTCCGCATAGCCATCCGGCTTGGGCAGCGCGGGCGCGACCGGTGCGCCGGGAGCAGCAGACGGCTTCGAAGCCGCAGCAACGGGAGCATCGCTCTTCTTGGCCGCGCCGGCCCCCGACGCGATCAAGGCGCCGAGGCCACGTCCGAGGCGGGATTGGGTTTTCGGAGTAGACATGTCAGTTGGAGGGTCGGACCTGCGGAGCCGGCATCAGCGGCCCGGTTGATCCGGGAATAAAGAGGCTTTGGCCCACGTGAATCTTGGTGGGGTCCGCGATGCGATTGGCGTTCTGGATGTTCTTCATCGGCACGCCGTACCGCTTCGCGATGGTCGAGAGCGTCTCCCCCGCCTGCACGGTGTGCGTCACGCCTTCCTTGGGGAAATCGTCGCTGAACTCGGTACTGATGGTCGGGCGCGTCGCCTGGCCCTTAGCCACGGCGGCGATCGCGGCATTGGTTTCCTTCGCGAGTTTCGCGATCTGCAGGGCCACGGTCTGAAGGGTGTCCCGTTTCTGTTCGGCCAGCGCAGTGTCGGTGGTCTGCCGAAGCTGGGCGAGCGCGTCGTTGAGCTGCGCAAGCGTGACGTTGGCAGCGCGGCCGGATTCGGCCTGCTGACTCAGCGCGGCGTTGTCCCGCTGGAGCTCGGCGAGCGAGGCCTGCAACTCGCCGACGGTCTGCTGGAGCAGGCGCACGTCCTCGCGCAGGTTGGCGAGCTCGACCGCGCGTGGATCGGCCCGCTGACCGAACAGCGGGGTGGCCGCGAGCAATCCGACGATCAGCGTGGGCACCAGTTTCATGGCCGCAGCATGCAAAACCGTGCCGGCAAAAACAAGCGCGTTGGCTCGCGCGAATCGTTTCCGCCCGGAATTCACGACTTCCTCGGAAACGGTTCGCGCGCCACCAACGGTGGCATCGGCTGCGAGGCCAACACACAGCCCGCCGGCACCGCGAAACCCCGCAGAAATTCCGTGGCCGGCAGCATCTTGCCTCCGGGCCGCTGGAGCCGCAGGAGACGCAGAGTCCCCTCGCCCGTGGCCACCGGCAGAGCATCGCAATCCGGCACGAGCACCGTTCCAGGCGGGGCGCCGCCGCCCGCTGTCGCCTCGGCGAGACCAAGCTTCACCATGACTCCGCCGATCTCGATCGCGCAGCCGGGCCAGGGCATGAGCGCGTTGATCCGGCGGGCCAGCTCGACGGCCGGTCTCGAGAAATCGAGCACGCCGTCCGTCTTCGCCAACCGGCGGCAGTAGCTCACCGCGGACTCGTCCTGCTCGCGCGCGGCGAGCGCGCCTGCACGCAAGACCGCAAGACAGCGCGCGGTGAGCGGCACGGCCGCCAGCCCGAGCGCGGCCTCGAGCGAGGCGGTGGTCTCGTGCGGGCCGATTGGCACCCGCTCCTGGTCGACGATCGCGCCGGCATCGAGTTTGCGCACCACGCGCATGAACGTGACGCCCGTCTCGCCATCGCCGCTGGCGATGGCCACGGTTGCCGGGCAGGCCCCGCGGTATTTCGGCAGCAGCGAGGTGTGGAGATTGAAGACGCCCAGCGGCAGCGCCGCGAGGAAGTCGTCCTTGAGGAGCTGCCCGAAGGCCATCACCAGCGCGGCATCGACGCCGAGCTCACGCACGCGGGCGGTGTCGTCGGGACCGAGCCGCTCGGGTTGGTAGACCGGCAGACCGTGCGCCAGCGCCCACTCCTTGATCGGGCCCGGCACCACCTTCTGACCCCGCCCATGGGGCCGATCGGGCTGGGTGTACACCGCGACGACCGTCGCCAGCTCCCGTCCGGCGCCGGCGAGATACTCCAGCACCGGAAGGGCGATCGGGTCGGAACCGAGGAAGAGCAGGCGCAACGGCGGCATGCGGTGGATATGCGGTGCGGCGCGGTTGACCGCGAGCGCTTTCCGGCGCGGGGGCTCCGCCGCCGATTCGACCGAAACGGCGCCACCCCCGGGCTGCCATCAAACAGCCCCGGTTGCCACTCCGGTCGCCGCGCCGATCGTACACCCCCAAGAACAGGCCTGTCGGGCACAAAAAAAGAGCCGGGACCGAAGTCCCGGCTCCGAAACCGAATCAACACAGTGTTCCGAATCAGGCGCTAGACCTGATCAGAACTTGAAGGTGTTGGTGAGCGTCCACGTGAAGGTCTCGGGGATACGGCCGACGGCCATGGTGCCATCGGGCTGAACCGTGATCGGGATGAGCTCCTTCTTGGTCGTGATGTTGCGGAGATTGAGCTGGATGTGCCAGTCGATCTTGTCCGTCAGCTTGCGGCTGTAGCCAACCCACATGTCGACATTGGTCTCGCTCGGCCCCATGTAGGGGTTGTCGAGGTCGAAGTCCTTCATGCCGGTATCCGGGTTGATCGCCTCGGTGAGCTTGTAGCCGGTGACGACGCCGTCCTGCCAGCGGTAGCCCACACCAAGGTTGACTCCCTTGAGGATGCCCTCGTCGAAGTTGTAGTTGGCAACCAAGTTGAAGCGCCACGGACGGAGCTCGGGCACATTGGAGTTCTCCTGCATGCGGTACAGAGTGTAGCCGGACATGAACTCGCGGCCGAACTTGCCGCGGATGGTCTCGCCCGGGTTGTAGCTCTCGTTCCACATGCGCACATCACCGATGTAGCCGACCTGCACTCCGTTGAGCATGACCGGGGTGTTGTAGAGCGCCCAGCGGTCTTCGACGTACGTCGCCAAGGACTCGGCCATGTTGGTACGCATGGCTTCCGTCTTGGAGGCGTTGATCATGATGTTCAGGTTCTTGGAGACAGCGACGTTGAGTTCGTACTCAACACCCTTCGAGGTGGTGTCGCCGGTGATGGTCCAGCCCTGAGGGGTGGTCCAGTTCATCCAGCCGTTCCACTGATTCTTGTCGATGCCCCAGTTGCTGAACCACTGGTCGGAGTTGAGGTTCGCGAGGTAGGCGTTGCAAACGGCATCGCCAGCAGCAACGGCGTCGGCCACAGACTGCCCCACCATGGGGCTGTAACCACCAAGCCCCTCATTGGAGGTGCCGTAGGAGCCAAAGCGCTCAAGGTTACGACGGGCAAACATATAGCCCCAAGCTTCGGCGGCCGGCAGCATATAGTCGCCGCTGAACGCCGAGAGAGCCGCATTGAACACCTCGGTCTTGTACCAGTTCACCTTCAAGGAGATCCGGTCATCCAAGGTGGAGATCATGAAGCCGTAGTCGCGGGTCTTGCCGTTCGGCGAAGCGAGCGGGTTGCCGAAGGCGTCGACGCGACCGGAGGCCGGCTGGAAGTTCTCGGACTTGTTGTAGAACAGGCTGAGGCCGGTGTTTCCGGGGAGCTTGCGGCGGATCTCCTTCGGAGTGTGCAGCATGATGCTGTAGCTCTTCGAGGTGCCGCTCACCTTCTCGCCAGAATCCGGGAGACGATAATCCGGGCTGTAGAGATCGATCGTCTCGGAGCCATCGGGATTCTTCGGGCCCTGATTGAGCGCCCAAGACCGCTGCACATCGCGGCGAACGCCAGCGGTGGCAACGATATTGCCGTCCCAGAAGTAGCTCTGCATCGAGACTGCCTTCGACTTGAGCTTGGTGCGACGCAGCGAGGCATTGGTGACCAAGCTGTCGCGGTCGCCAGCATATTCGCTGATGATGTCGATGGGCCGGTTGGTCCAGCCCACGTAGTTGGCAGGATTCTCGGACTGGGTGCTGTTATTTCCGTACTGGTCGATCCACAGGTCGCCCGGATTGACGGACGAGTTCCACGTCGAATCAAACCAGTGGAGGGAACCGGGAGTCGGAACCTGCAGCGCGGTCAGGCGGGGCAGGTAGGCACCATGAGCTTCGATGACCGGGTCGCCGATATAGGTCAGGATGTTAGCACCGCGGTTGCGGAGCAGCTTGTCCCGGTTGGTGACACCGTAGGAGATGTCGGCCGCCGCGAGGAACCAGTTGCGCTGCTCGATGTCGACGCGGTCTCCGCTGATGAGGCCGGTGAAGACATGCCGACCGAGGATGTCGGAGAGCAGGTTCTTCTTCATGAAATCAGAGAAGCGCAACTCGCCGAACGCCGTCACGCGCCAAGACTCACGCTGGCTGTGGTAGGT
>JAEXUD010000010.1 GCA_023453025.1 Bacillota bacterium | reverse complement strand
ATATCTGCTCATAAAAAAGATAATACAATAAATTTGAATAAAAGAAAAGACTTAAACGGAGAAAAAAACTACCCCTCAAGATTGAGGGGCAGGGGTGTTGATTTTGACGTAGTCAAATCTTTTTATTTCTCAGCCATATATTGCCATGAAACATATTTATGAAAAAGTCGTCTAAGTATATATAACATATCCTGAATGGCCATAGGAAATAAATCTAAAGATATATAAAGAGGTAGAATTATGTTTAAGAAAAAATTATTAAAAATATTATCACTGAGCTTAAGTTTATCAATAGCATCCATGGGTTTTGCATTTGCTGATACAAATAAAAATATGGATGAACCCGTTTCCATTGAAGTAACTGCAGTTGATGAAGAATTGTATGCAAAGCAGGCTGAAATAGATAAGCTTCTGTTTGAGGAGTATGCCAAGGATTTAGAAGAAAAGGATGTATTCATTACTCACACAGGAGTGAGTGAAGGCTATATAGAAGTTGGTATAACACCGTATACTCCTGAGAATGCAGATATACTAGCTAAACTTTTAGCAGATGACACTGTTAATGTTGTTGAAGGAATGATGGCTGTGACATTGGAGTATAATCCTGAATTGAATGATAAAAATCCAGATCCGAGAGTTGTTATGGATCCGTCTGAATTAGCAGATTATTCTCAAATAGTAGGCGAAACAGAGGAAGATGTGGAGGAAGCAGGGGTTGTAAGCGCTCCGGTTGATTCTGAAGCTGAAGATTTAGCTGATGATGCGAAGATTATCAATGCTCCGATTGAGGAAGAAAAAGGAGTATCTCCAATAGTTATTGCAGTTGGAGCAGTTGCTGCAATCGTACTTGGAGCTGTATTGTTCAAGAAAAAAACAGCTCAATAATAAAGTTGCCAATAACCTGAGCCTGACGGTATTCACTGTCAGGCTTTTTGCATTAATAATCATATTGACAAATCATTAAGATTATATTATCATATTTAGTAGTTTAGTAAATAAGTAAACAAGTAAATATATATAAGGAGTAATTATGAAAATACCAACTATATTAAAACATAAACCTGTAATAGTTACAGAAAACTATGAAAATGTTGATGGAAGAAATGCATATAACACAGATGCAAAGGGACTTTCGCTTGGTCTCGCACAATGGAATGACAGAGGAAAGGTAGACATATCTGCCAAGGTTTGGAGATATACAGGGGAAAAATGGTCGAGACAGTCGGAGGAGCTTCCTCTTCACAGAGTGTTGGATTTGGCCATATTGATTTGCAGGTCACAGCTGTATTTCAGAGAAGCATACCGATATGAAAAATTATATGACCCAAGCAACCCTCAAATTGACAGAGTAGGGTTGCAGGGAGATGCAATGACTGTAGAGGTGTGCATAGAAAATGAAAAAATTGATGAGGATATTAAATTGTTCAACCAGGCATTAAGCGATGACAGTGAAATTATTGGTGAAAGGCTGAGAACTCTTTCTCGCATACTGAAGGAAATGGGCTATTGATATAACGGTGAATATTGAAAGGCGGTGAGAATTATGGACAGAAAAAAAGAATTAAAAGAAATGTATAAACAAATGAAGCCTGATATGGGTATATTTATTGTACAGTCTAAAATAAACAACAAGTATTATTTAGAAACAACTCAAAATTTAAAAGGTAAAATTAACAGTACCAAATTCCAATTAGAAGCAGGAAGTTTTAGGAACCAGGAACTGCAAAAAGACTGGAATAAATATAAGGCTGAAAATTTTGAAATAAAAGTATTGGAAAACCTTAAATATGACAAGGATGAATCCAAGAACGATTACAGTGAAGAACTTGAAATTATGAAAACAATCTGGGTAGATAAACTGACAAAAGAAAACAAGCAGCCATACTAGAAAGGATGAAAAATGAGCTTAATACCAACAGATGCACATTCATCATGGGATAAGTTTTTGTGTGATGATATACGTGATGAATTAAAGATTATTGATGAGAAAATAGGAAAGAATATAAACCCTGACTATGAAAATGTTCTTCGCTTTTTAAAACGCGACCTAAATAAAATAAGGGTAGTAATACTTGGACAGGATCCTTATCCGGAAAAAGGAAGGGCAACAGGAAGAGCGTTTGAAGTGGGGGACCTTAATTCATGGAATGACAAATTCAGGCAGGTGTCATTAAAAAACATTATCAGACTCTTGCATAAAAATTATAACGATATTGATGAATACGATAAAATTTTGAAATTCTCCGAAATTCAGGAAGAAATAAAAGAAGGAAGGTTCAATATCGCACCTCCGTACGAAATATTTAAGTCATGGGAAAAGCAAGGTGTTTTATTATTAAACACATACCTTACGGTTGAGCATGGAATTACGGGAAGTCATATAGCAATATGGGAACATTTCAGCACCAGGCTTCTTGGATATATATCAGAGCAAAACAGTGAGGTTAGCTGGTTTTTGTGGGGGAAGCAAGCCGAAGAAAAAAGTAAATTAATCAAACAAGGAAAATTTTATATCAGCAGGCATCCTATGATGTGCTCTGAAAAATACGAGGATGATTTTTTGAAAAATAACTGTTTCAAAGATACAATGAAATTAATTAACTGGTTGGGATAAAGTTGAGTGAGCTGAGTATATCTCAGCTTTTGTTTTATTTTTATATGCAACAATAAATGAAAGTGTTGCAAAATAAATTGCAAAATGTCAAATAAACAAAATATTAAATAAAAGAAATATAAATAAAACTTGACTATTTATCAATGTTAAATTATAATAAACAATATAAATTAGAAAAAATGATTAAATATAAAAATGCAACTATAAATAAATAAAATTCACATACAATGATGTTAATTATCCCGGAGGTGTAGCATGAAACATAGTCCATTAGAAGTATTAAAGCCAAAGTTGTACAAAGATGTTTTTCCTTATGACGAAATTCCGAAAATAAAATTTAATAATATTCAGTTGCCCATGAATATTTCTGAGAATATCTGGATTACAGACACAACCTTCAGGGATGGCCAGCAATCAATGACAAATATGCATACGGAACAAATGGTGCGATTATTTGATTATCTTCACGAGCTTGATAATGAATCCGGCATAATTAAACAGACTGAATTTTTCCTTTACACACAAAAAGACAGAAATGCAGTTGAAGCTTGCATGAAAAAAGGATACAAATTCCCCGAAATAACATCATGGATACGGGCTAATAAGGAAGATTTCAAGCTGGTTAAATCCATGGGAATAAAGGAAACAGGAATTTTAATGTCTTGCTCGGACTACCATATTTTCAACAAGCTTAATAAGAACCGACAGGAAGCAATGAAAATGTATTTGGATGTTGCATATTCGGCGTTGGAAAATGGAATAGTTCCAAGATGCCACTTTGAAGATATAACCAGAGCGGATTTTTATGGCTTTGTATTGCCTCTTGCAAAAAATTTGATGGATATGATGAAACAAAGCAATATTAATGTTAAAATCAGAGCATGTGATACGCTTGGGCTAGGAATTTCTCATGCAGGTGTTGAGCTTCCCAGGTCAGTTTCTGCTATTATCCACGGATTAAGGTATTATGCCGGTGTTCCTTCAGAATCAATTGAGTGGCATGGTCACAATGATTATCATGCTACTGTTACTAATTCCACAACATCATGGCTGTACGGAGGGGCATCTGTCAATACAACATTATTTGGTATAGGCGAAAGGGTAGGAAATACCCCTCTTGAAGCAATGATAATTGAGTATGCACAAATAAAGGGCAATACTAAAAACATGAATTTGGAAGTATTAAATGATATAGAAGATTATTTTGAAAGAGAGTTTGATTATATGATACCTCCAAAAACTCCATTTGTAGGAAAGGAATTCAATGTAACCAAAGCAGGAATACATGCGGATGGTCTTCTTAAGGATGAAGAAATTTATAACAGCTTTGATACGAGAAAAATATTGGGTAAGCCGCCATTGGTTGCAATAAATTCATATTCAGGCATATCAAGTATTGCATATTGGATAAACAGCTACTTTAATTTAAAAGGAAATGATAAATTGCAAAAAAATGACAGTCGGTTAATACCTATAAAGGATAAGATAGATATCGAATATAAAAACGGCAGAACAACCAATATTACAACAGAAGAAATGAAAATGTTCAGCAGTGTTTACGTATTTGAAAATAAATATAAGGAAGCAGCAATATAGGAGGACTTATGGCACTTACGTTATCAGAAAAAATAATAAAAAATCATTTGGTTACCGGTGAGATGAAGACAGGCAATGAAATAGGAATTAGAATAGATCAGACACTTACACAGGACTCGACAGGAACTATGGCTTATCTGCAATTTGAAGCAATGAATATAGATAAGGTTAAAACTAAACGTTCAGTGGCATATATTGACCACAATATGCTTCAGTCCGGTCCTGAAAATGCAGATGACCATTTGTATATACAGACTGTTGCCAAAAAGCACGGAATTTATTTTTCAAAGCCGGGAAACGGCATATGTCATCAGGTTCATTTAGAAAGATTTTCAGTTCCAGGAGATACATTGCTTGGCTCAGACAGCCATACTCCCACATGTGGAGGAATGGGAATGCTGGCAATAGGGGCAGGAGGTCTGGATGTTGCGGTTGCAATGGCCGGCGGAGAGTATAATATAGTTATGCCGAGGATTGTAAATGTAGAGTTAAAAGGAAATTTAAACAAGTTTTCAACTGCAAAGGATATTATATTGGAGGTTTTGAAGCATTTTACCGTCAAGGGCGGAGTAAACAAAATTTTTGAATATACAGGCGAAGGCGTGAAATCACTGTCAGTTCCCGAAAGAGGAACAATAACCAATATGGGTGCCGAGCTTGGAGCCACAACCTCCATATTTCCTTCTGATGAAAGAACTCTGGAATTTTTGACAGCACAGGGCAGAGGAAGTGAGTTTATTGAATTAAAGGCTGATGAAGATGCAGAATACTCGGAAAAGATAACAGTAGATTTAAGCGAGCTTAAACCAAATGTTGCACTTCCTCATTCACCTGATGCGGTAGTTTCTGTCGGCAAGGTACGAGGTACAAAGATTAGTCAGGTGGCTATAGGCAGCTGCACTAATTCTTCTTACGCAGATATGATGAAGGTCGCAAATATATTAGACGGTCATACAGTGCATGAAGACGTATCACTGGTTGTTTCGCCCGGGTCTAAGCAGGTGCTTACCATGTTAGCTTCAAACGGAGCTCTTGCTAAAATTATAGCTTCCGGTGCAAGAATACTTGAAAGCGGCTGCGGACCTTGTATAGGTATGGGTCAGGCACCAAGCACCAATGGTGTTTCTCTAAGAACCTTTAACAGAAACTTTAAGGGAAGATGCGGAACAAGTTCGGCCGATGTTTATCTTGTCAGTCCTGAGGTGGCTGCATATTCGGCTGTTAAAGGATTTATCGCAGATGTCGATGATTTTGATGATGTGAATTTAAATATAGAAATGCCGGCAAGATTTGAAATTAAGGATAACATGATAATAAGTCCTGCAGAGGACGGTTCTGATATTGATGTTGTAAGAGGACCTAATATAAAACCGTTCCCTAAAAATAATGTAATGTCAAATGAAACCGGAGGCAAGGTTTTGATTAAGGTTGAAGATGATGTTACAACCGACGCTATCATGCCGTCAAATGCAAAGCTTCTTCCATATAGATCAAATATTCCATACTTGTCGGAATATTGCTTTTCGTTAGTCGATAAGAATTTTCCGGCAAAAGCAAAGGAAAATAACGGCGGCATAATAGTTGCCGGTAAAAATTACGGTCAGGGTTCAAGCAGGGAGCATGCTGCATTAGCTCCGCTGTACCTGGGAATCAAAGCAGTACTGGCTAAGTCATTTGCACGTATTCATAAAAGCAATTTGATAAACAACGGGATAATTCCTTTAACCTTCATTAATGAAAATGACTATGATGATATTGACGAAATGGATGAAATTGCAATAAGCGATTTGCTTTCGCAAATTGAAAATAAAACAGTTACAGTAACAAACAAAACAAAAAACAAGATCTATGAATTGGAGCTTGCAATTTCTCCAAGACAAACTGATATGTTAAAATACGGCGGACTTTTAAATTATATGAGTCAGAAGAAAGCATAAGAGGAAGATATGAAAAGAAAAATTACATTAATACCCGGTGACGGAATAGGTTTGGAAATAATGTATGCAGCAAAAGAAATAATAAACACAGTTACAGACCACATCGAGTGGGAAGAAACTGTTGCAGGATACACAGCTTATGAAAAATGTGGCGAGTTATTGCCGGAGGAAACGATAGAGAGTATTAAAAAAAATAAAATTGCCTTTAAGGGACCCATAACAACTCCGGTGGGCAAGGGTTTCAGAAGCATAAACGTACAGCTCAGGCAAATATTTAATTTATACAGCAATGTAAGACCGGTTAAGTCCTATGAAGGCATAGATTCTCTGTATAAAAATCTGGATATGGTTATTGTAAGAGAAAATTCAGAGGATCTGTACAAGGGGATTGAGCACATGGTAACTGAGGACGCTGCTGAAAGCATCAAGGTTATAACCAGAGGCGCAAGTGAAAGAATAGTGGACTTTGCTTTTAAGCTTGCTGAAAAGGAAAAAAGAATCAAGGTAACCCTTACTCACAAGGCTAATATCATGAAGCTTACCGACGGATTGTTTTTAGAGTCAGGGCGCAAGGTTTCGGCTGATTATCCAAACATAAAGTTCGAAGATGTAATTGTTGATGCAATGTCAATGAAGCTTGTTATGAAGCCCCATGATTATCAGGTCATTGTTGCTCCCAATTTATATGGGGACATATTGTCTGATATGGCTGCCGGATTAATAGGCGGATTAGGAATGGCACCAAGCGCAAACATAGGAGACAATGCCGCCATATTTGAGCCGGTTCACGGTTCGGCCCCTGACATAGCAGGGCAAAATATTGCAAATCCCACAGCCGCCATTTTATCCGGCATCATGATGCTTAAATATATAAACGAAGAAACAGCTGCTTTAAAAATTGAAAATGCTCTCATCAAGGTCTTGAAGAACAAGGAGCTTCATACCAAAGATATCGGAGGCAGATTAAGCACTACGGAATTCAAGGAAGAAATAATTAAAGCAATATAATAAACTCTTGGGGAGACCTAAGAGTTTTATATTTTTGTTGTATAAAAACAAGAGGTTAAATGATATAATATAAAAATTAAAATATAACGGTGCAGAAATGATAAATATATTAAATTTACAGACGATAATAAATAAAGAGAGAATATTTAAAAAACTTCATATCAAAGAAGGTACGGAAGCATTCAATAACGCAGATGGTGTTTTTGACGAACTGTGCTGTATAATAAAAAATAAAATGAAGATAACTGCGGTCTACATGATTACAGACGATTTAAAGCTTGAAGGAACAGATGATTTTGAAAAGCATATTATTTGTTTTATTTCTTCAGATGATGATATAAGTGAGCTGTCTCATACCATGATAACTGACGGCAGCTATATGAAAGGATATCTTCTGCACGAAATGGCAGTTGATGTAGTTTTTGCAGCCTCAAATAAAGTGAACAATAGTATAAAGAAGGAATCGGAAGACAGCGGGTACAGATTATCAAGGAGATATGCACCCGGTGATGGCTCATTAAGCTTGAATGCACAGAAGATATTGCTTGATATTTTAAAAAATGAAACAGAAATAAAAGCGTATTTAAATGAAGAAAATGTCCTGGTTCCTGAAAATACGCTGCTTTATATATTTGGATTAGCAAAGGGTGTCGAGAACGAACAGGACAGTCGTAACTGCAGTCTTTGTGATAATCAAGATTGTCAATACAGGGAAATAAAATGAAAAATTATACCGTTAACTTTATAAATCAAGACATTTCAATAAAAGCAGTCGAAGGCTCTTCATTGGCTAAAATATGCAATGAAGCAGGTTTTTTGCCCGACTTGGTTTGCGGCGGAAAAGGAACATGCGGCAAATGTAAGATAGAAACTGAAGTTAATAATGAAAAAACAATCGTCTTGGCCTGTCAAACCAAAATATACAGTGACCTAAACATTTATTTAACAGATGAGGATTATAACAAAAAAGCTCAGATATTGGATTACTCCTGCAACGCGGACTATGAATTCAATCCCTTTTTAAAAAAAGAGTACAAGGATATACTGACAATCAGGAATGAATGCCAGCATGAATTTTTACCCAGCTGCGATATAAATGTTTTAAGGACTTTTTCGGAATTAATCAACCGAGATGACTGTAGGGGCATTACATTTGTTTTATACAATAATGAAATAATTGATGTTCAGCCTGGGGATACAACAAAATTTCTTTATGGAGCAGCAGTTGATATAGGAACAACAACAGTGGTGCTGTATGTGTATGACTTAAACAACGGGGCACTGGCCGGTACATATTCTTCAACAAACAGTCAGATATGTTTTGGAGCAGATGTAGTAAGCAGGATAACCTATGCGGACAGTAAAGAAGGACTTGACGAGCTTAACGGAAAAATAATGTTTACATTGAATAATTTGGTGCAAAGAGCAGAATTTGAAATACCAAATTTAATAAAAAACCTGTATAATATTACCCTGTGCGGCAACAGTACCATGCAGCATTTGTTTTTGGAACTGCGTCCTGACAGTCTCGGAGCAAGCCCATTCACATGCATTACAAAAAGTTATGTTGAATTGTTCGGAAAAGATACAGACTTACAGTGTGCTGGCAGATGCAAAATAATTTTCCTGCCTCTTTTGGGAGGATTTGTCGGAGCTGATACTACGGCAGTTCTTCTGACAATTAGTGATGACAATAAGGATAGGCTGATTATCGACTTGGGAACCAATGGAGAAATAGCTGCCGGCAGCATTAATAATTATTATGCAGCATCAACTGCCTGCGGCCCAGCTCTTGAAGGTGGATTCATAGATTGTGGCATGAGGGGTGCTGAAGGCGCTGTTGAGAGGGTCATAATAGAGGGCGAAGATGTTCATATAAAGGTAATCGGCAATGGTGAACCCATAGGCATATGCGGTTCGGGAATTATAGATGCAGTTGCCGAGCTTTTAAGAAACAATATAATCGACAATACCGGAAGAATTCTTTCCTATGATGAATTTGAACAAATAAAGCCATATTCGAAGTTAAAAGACAGATTGACAGAAATAAACGGAATTAACAGCTTTGTTTTATATGAGGGAAATAAAAATATTTATATCAATCAAAAAGATATAAGGCAGGTTCAGCTTGCCAAAAGCTCCATATATACAGGGTGCATGACACTGATAAATGCAATAGGTAAAGATATCGAAAATATAGATGAAATAATTGTCGCAGGTGCGTTTGGAAATTATATTGATTTACATAATGCAATTTATATTGGATTGCTTCCAAATGCATATGATAAAATAAAATTTATCGGTAATGGAGCCGGCAAAGGTGCGGCAATGTTTTTGCTTGATAAAAGCATGACAGAAAAATGTAATAAGATAAAAAAAAATTCTGTTCATTATGAGCTTGCAGACAATGAACGTTTTAAAGATACTTTTATTTGCAATATGGATTTTATCTATTAAATGGAATACATGCCAAAAGATATTAAGATTTATTAAGAAATATAATATTCCTTGATATATCAATAATAACAAATTTTTCTTCACATGACAAAATTCAATAATTTTTATATAATGCGTATTTTGTAATATATTTAGGCGATATAACTATATATAGTATCTTATTGACATAATTTATGCTTGATGCTACAATATGTAGTACGACTGTGAAGACGATAATTATGAGGGAGAAGAGGGGTTATGATAAAAATTTTAAAGAGAACCGGAAATTTTGTGGACTTTAACTATGACAAAATTGCCAATGCGATTATTAAAGCGATGAAGGAAACAAAAGATGGTGTTGATGAGGACCTGGCAAAAGAAATAAGTCTGAAAATTCAGAAGGATTTAGAGCATAAAAGCTTTCCGGTAGCTGTTGAAGTTGTGCAGGACATGGTAGAAAATGAGCTGATGGACAGCAAGAGGAAAGATGTTGCTAAAAAATACATATTGTACAGATATGAAAGGGATAAATCAAGAGATTCGCGTAAAAGAAAGGATTATAAGCTTTTAAGCGAGGAATTTATAAGCAAGTACAAACATATCGGTTCCCCAATGGATCAGCTGGGCAATTTCGTGTATTACAGGACTTATTCAAGGTGGCTTCCGGAAGAAAGAAGAAGAGAATATTGGTGGGAAACCGTAAGAAGAGCAGTGGAATACAACTGCAGCCTTGTTCCTACCAAGAAGGAAGAAGCAGAGCAATTATATGATAATATATTTAATTTAAGACAATTTTTATCAGGAAGAACCTTTTGGGTAGGAGGAACTCCTGTCTCATACAATTATCCTATGGCAAATTTTAACTGTGCATTTGAAATAATTAATGATTATCATTCGTTCAGAGATTTGTTTTATTTATTAATGATAGGCTCAGGTGTCGGAGTAAGAATTTTAAGAGATGATGTAGCACAGCTTCCTAAAATAAGAGGAAACTTCAAAATAATACATGAGGATTACACTCCTGTGGAAAAATCAAAAAGAGAAGATAATACAGGAGTTGAATTCAACCACAACAATACCGTTAAAATAACGGTTGGTGACAGCAAGGAAGGCTGGGTGCAGGCACTGGATCATTTCTTCAGCTTTATAAATTCAAGCGAATATAGAAATGTCAATACAATTATTATAAACTACAACAATGTAAGACCAAAAGGAGAAACACTTAAAACCTTTGGCGGAACTGCTTCCGGTCATTCAAGTCTGAAAAACATGTTTACAAAGATAGACAGTGTAATTAAAAAGCGCAGTACTGTTGAAGGAAAGGACCGCTTCAAGCTTAAACCCATTGATTGTCTGGATATAGCTAATATTATAGGAGAAAATGTTGTTGTGGGCGGTGTGAGAAGGACAGCTGAAATAATGCTGATAGACTACGACGACAAGGACTGCATTGAAGCAAAGAGCAAGCTTTATAAAAATATAGACGGACAGTGGATAGTTGATAAGGATATAATACACCGCTCGATGAGCAACAATTCAATTTATTACAGAAAAAAACCCAGCAGAGAACAATTAAAATGGCAAATTGAACAAATGCGCTATTCAGGTGAACCGGGCTGGGTAAATGAAGTTGCAGGAAGTAAAAGAAGACCTAATATGAACGGAGTAAACCCATGCGGTGAAATTTTGCTGGACAATAAGGGATTATGCAACCTCACCACTATGAATGTCTATGCTTTTGTTGACGAGCAGGGAAATTTGGATGAAAAAGCTTTGTTAAAAGCGCAGCGTCTTTCTGCAAGAGCCGCATACAGAATGACATGCGTTGAGCTGGAGCTTTCAAACTGGGACAGAGTTCAACAAAGAGATAAGATTACAGGCTGTTCATTGACGGGATGGCAGGACATGGTTAATGCTGCTAATCTTAATAAAGATCAGCAAGCTGAGCTTTTAAGAAAATTAAGAGATGCGGCAAGGGACGAATCAGAACGCTATGCAAGTGAAATAGGTGAAAGCGCACCGATTCTCGTAACAACAATTAAGCCGGAAGGAACATTGTCACAGCTTCCCGGAGTGTCCAGCGGAGTACATTATTCACATTCTCCGTACTTTGTGAGGAGGGTCAGAATAAACAGCCATGATCCGCTGGTTAAGGTATGCGAAGAGCTTGGTTACAAGATATACCCTGAGGTTGGACAGGAATTAAAGACTTGCACTACAAAGGTTATAGAATTTCCTGTAAAGGCGCCTGAGGGAAAAACTAAGTATGATGTCAATGCAATTGAACAGCTTGAAAATTATAAATTATTCATGGAAAATTATGTTGATCACAACTGTTCAATTACTGTACATGTCAGAGACAACGAGTGGGAGCAGGTTGAACAGTGGGTTTGGGATAACTGGGATGATGTGGTTGCACTTTCATTTCTGTCACTGGACGACAGCTTCTATCAGCTGATGCCGTATGAATCAATTACTGAAGAGGAATACAACAAGCTTAAAAAAGAAATGAAGCCTTTTATACCATCCTTATTAAGCAAATATGAAAAACAGGAAGAAGAGCTTGATGTTGGAAATGATGGCTGCGATTCAGGAATTTGTCCGATCAGATAAGCAAAATTTGAATAAAGGTATAAAAAAGCAATAGTTTAGGCTATTGCTCAGATTAATGACAAACTCGCTATTTTAGCGGGTTTTCATATTTATGAATTAAAATATTTTATTATAAATTGATAAATGGTATTTTAGGTAAATCTTATAAAATCATTGAAATTCCAATAAAA